>JAZSRT010000048.1:0-118611 GCA_045538645.1 Acutalibacteraceae bacterium
ATTAAGCTCTACAAATTCTATCTGAGGAATATTTCCGTTTTCGATAGATTCAAGTACCTGAATACAGTTTTCTATACCGTCAGCGAACAGATAACTGTCATTCAGTATGGCAGAGGATTCACCGCCTGAAGAAGCCCAACCGATTCCGATCATTCCTGCTTCAGATGAAATCTGCGGTGTAATACTCTTTTTCATAGCCCCAAGCAACATAAAATATATATCACTCAGAGAAACTACAACATCAACATTACTCTTATAATCTCCGTATCCGTTGCGAATATAGCTTACCTTTGCAGCACACGGTGAGATAAAAAACACACCGATATCTTCATCCTTAAGTTCGGGATGTTGCTCTTTTGCACGTTTTTTTGCTTCCATAGCAGCAATTTCCATAGGCGGAAGCAAAGGTAAAATATTATCCTTAAGATAAGGAAACCTGAGAGAAATAAGTCTTGAAATTACAGGGCATGCAGAGCTGATAACAGGTTTTTTGATTGTTCCGGCTTTAAGAAAGATTCTTGTGTATGCCGAAACAATTTCAGCTGCCTTAGCAACTTCGTATACATCATCAAACCCTATATCGTAAAGTCCCTGTAAAACGGTGTCCACATCATCAAGACCGTCAAACTGACCGAAGAGTGCAGGGGCAGGTAAAGCTATCTTCCATTTATAATGAAGATAATGCTCAAATTTACTGCACATAGCTTTTTTTGCTTTATGAGGACATACCCTGATACACTCACCGCAGTCTACACATCTGTCAGTATTGATTTCTGCGTGACCGTCAGTAATTCTTATTGCCTCGGTAGGACAGTGTCTTACGCAGGTTGTACATCCTGTACACTTGTCCACATCAAGAACAACAGAGTGTCTGTAAGAATTCAAACCATCACCTTATTTACTTGAGGTAAACACACATCGTAATTGTCGTACCCTCACCGACTTTTGACTCAATTTTCATTTCGTCGGTATATCTTTTCATATTGGGCAGCCCCATACCGGCACCGAAGCCTAAAGAACGGACATTTTCGGTAGCTGTGGAATAACCTTCCTGCATTGCAAGATCAATATCGGGGATTCCGGGACCTTTATCGGATAAAATTATTTCAATTTTATCTTCAGACACATTAATATCGGCTTCACCGCCGCCTGCGTGTATAACCATATTAATTTCGCCTTCATACAAAGCAATAGACACCTGCCTTATAATTTCAGGCGGTAATCCCAGTCTTCTGAGATTCTTTTTAGTCTGTACTGATGCCTGACCCGCGGATACAAAATTATCGCCGTCAACATCAAAATGAAAATTAAGTGATTCACTCATAGTTTTGTACCTGTCAATCCGTTAGTATAAAGGATTCCGCAGGCATCATACATTCTTTTACCTGTTGCAAGAAGTGCAATACCGCTTTCCTTAGCAGCCTCCACCATTTCGGGAGTAGGTCTTTTTGAACGGACAAAAACGATACAAATCATATCCATCATTTCTGCGGTTCTGATAACCTGTAAATTCACAAGCCCAGTCATCAACACAGCCTGATCTTTTACAAACGCAAGCACATCACTCATCATATCACTTCCGCATGCTGAATGAACATCTTTATCAAGGTACTCTTCACCGCAAAGAATATCCGCATCAAGTAATTCTTTTAAGGTACTGATTTTCATAATATATTTCCTTCAGAAAAATAATAATTATTCGTATTTTGCAAGAATTCCGGGAATCATATCCGCTGTAAGTCTGCCGTAAACATCATCATTGATTGTCATAACGGGAGCAAGACCGCAAGCACCTATACAACGACATGCTTCAATGGAAAACTTACCGTCATCAGAGCATTCCCCTGCTTCAACACCGAGTGTTTCGCAGATCTTATCAAGAACCTGCTGAGCACCTTTAACATAACAAGCAGTTCCAAGGCAAACGGAAATATTGTACTTACCTTTGGGAGAAAGTGCAAACTGAGCATAGAAGGTTGCAACACCGTACACTTTTTCTACGGGTACATCAAGACCTTCTGCTATTTTACACTGAACTTCATAAGGAAGATATCCGTATATTGCCTGAGCATCCTGCATTACTGCCATAAGGCGACTTTTGTCACCGTTAGCTGAAGCAATGGCTTCCTCAAGTTTTGCTGCCTGTTCAGGGGTATCAACAAAAGGAAGTTTACTGATTTTTTTCTCCATTCTGTATTTCCTCCATTCAATTTTTGGTGAAATTTTATACAACGGCACATAGCCATTCACGATGAAGTATAACACAAATATTTTTACAAGTCTATAGGAAAAACAAAGAAAAATTGTTTTTTTGTTATATTTTTAACAATTTTTTTGTTATTTTTTGAAAAAGCAATTTTTTTCTCTTGTAAAATGTATTTTTCATATGTATAATGTGTATGAAAAATATTTAGGAGGACACTATTATGGATAAAAAAGTACTCGTGGAAACATCCGCAAGACACGTACATGTTTCAAGTGAAGATCTCGCAATTCTTTTTGGCGAAGGATATGAGCTCACAAAGAAAAAGGATTTGTCACAGCCCGGTCAGTATGCTTGTGAAGAGAGAGTTCAGGTTATCGGCCCCAAAAGCTCATTCCCCGGAGTTTCAATTCTCGGCCCTGTAAGAAATGCTACTCAGGTTGAAATTTCAGCATCTGATGCACGTTCAATCGGTGTTAATGCTCCCGTAAGAGAATCAGGTGATATTTCAGCTTCAGGTGCTTGTAAACTCGTAGGCCCCAAGGGTGAAGTTGAAATCAGTGAAGGCGTTATAGTTGCAAAAAGACACATTCATATGACATCAGCAGACGCTGCTGAATTTGGTCTCACAGATAAGCAGGTTGTCAGCGTAAAAATTGAATCAGACGAGCGTTCACTCACATTCGGCGATGTTGTTGTAAGAGTAAATGATAGTTTTGCTCTTGCAATGCATATCGACACTGACGAAGCTAATGCAGTTCTTGCCGGCGGCAATGCAATGGGTGAAATCATTAAATAACTTAGTTTTCAGCAGCACTTTGATGTGCTGCTTTATTTTTTTAAATTAGGATTTTTTTATCATAAATAAGAATGAATTTTAAGAAAAATATATCAAATAAAATAATTTTTGAAAAAAAATGAAATTTAATCGAAAAGTATCGTTGTTTGGATTTAATATTTTTATTGCTTCTGTCAAAAATTAATATGTACGGAGGTGATTTTTTGAAAAAATTTTTCAAGCTCTCAGCAGCAATACTATCGGTTTTTTCAGCAGTAATTTTTTCATTTGTTATATATGGCACCGAATACATTCCTGATGAAATTAAAACTGTTAATGATAACATTTCATTTCTGCATATTTACACTGTAGATATTCCTGATAAGAATGTTACAACAGCATTCAGCTATGAAGATGAATCTTCCGAAAACACACCTGCAACCCTGAACTTTCTCAGAGCTATACCGGTTAAAGATGTAACCATCAACAAAAGCGAAAGAAAATATGTAATTCCCGGAGGAGAATTAATAGGTATAAAACTTAAAACAGACGGTGTACTTGTAGTCGGAACCGAAAGCTTCGAATCATCAGAAGGAATGGTCAATCCTGCAGAGGAAGCCGGTTTAATGATTGGAGATACACTTACTTGTATTAACGGTAAAAAAATATCAACCAATACAGAACTGGCAAACATTATTTCTTTGTCACAGGGAAATTGTCTTGAAATTGAAATACTTCGTGACGGAATACCCCTCAAGCTGTCATTATTTCCTAAAATTTCTAAGGTTACAGGATTGTATAAAGGCGGATTATGGATAAGAGATGCAACGGGCGGTATCGGAACACTTACCTACACAGACACAGAAAAGGGTATTATAGCCTCATTAGGTCACGGCATTTATGATGTTGATACAGGTCAGCTTATACCTGCTCAAAGCGGCGAATTCCTGCAGGCAAATCTGAACGGCATTATAAAAGGAAGCAACGGCTGTGCAGGAGAGCTTAAAGGATCAATATACGGCAGTTCATTCGGGACAATAAATAAAAACTGCGAGAACGGAATATACGGTAATTTAAGTTTTTGCAACTTTCAATCTGAACCTGTACCCGTGGCAACAGATGATGAAGTAAAAACCGGATATGCACAAATCATTTGTACCGTAAACGGCACTGCAAAAGATTACTATGACATTGAAATTGAAAGAATTAATATTTCCACAGAAAACAAAAATATGATAATAAAGGTTACAGATGAAGATTTATTGTCTCTGACCGGCGGGATTGTACAAGGTATGTCCGGCTCTCCTATCATTCAGGACGGGAAATTAGTGGGTGCTGTTACGCATGTTTTGGTAAATGATCCGACAACCGGATACGGTATATTAATTGAAAATATGCTGAATCAAGCTGATTAACAAAATATAATTAGCAACCAATTTATGTATAAAGAGGTGTTTGTATGGATTTCACAGATGTTCCTGTCGGATTCAGTATGGCGCTGGCGAAAAATGAGGCGGCAATGCTGCACTACGCATCATTATCAAAAAAAGAAAAACAGAACATTCTTGATAAGGCGCATAACGTGCATTCTAAAAACGAAATGGATTCCCTTGTTGCATCATTAGCTGTTAATGCGATACAATAACAGAATCAGAGATAAATATATTAAAATGCTCCTACGGCAAATTACAAACTGCCATAGGAGCCATTTTTACATAATTGAATTTCTGACACATAAATCTGCACAAGTAACTTTATTGCTCTGATTTTAATTTAAACTCTGTACTTTTTTACAGTTTTATAATATAATTCAATAATAGCTTAAATACCTGTACAATTTTATATTGCAGAAAATTTATCTGTAAATTCATAATATGAGGTTTGGTATGTTTTTTCTGTTACTTGCAATTATAAGTACTTCTTTGATTTCTGTTATAATGCGTATCAGTTCAGATAAAGTCAAAGGAAAACTGAGTATGCTTGCAGCAAACTATTTTGTCTGTTCTGTGTTAGGTGCTATATATGCCGGGTTAAATTTTACCGCAGAGCAAAGCAATTTCAGTTCACCTGCTGTTTTCGGAATAATTAACGGCTTTCTTTATCTGATAAGTTTTATACTGTTACAACATAATACAGATAAACACGGCATCGTGCTTTCATCGATTTTTATGAAGCTCGGTCTTCTTGTTCCTATCATAATATCAGTATTATTTTTCCATGAGATTCCTTCAATATTACAAATATCAGGCTTTATTATATCTGTTGCATCAATAATACTTATTAATATAAACAAAAGTAAAAAGACTTTATCCTTCGGGGTCGGACTGATTCTGTTACTGCTCTCTGGCGGCAGTGCCGATGCTATGTCAAAAATTTATGAAAGCCTCGGACGGGCCGAGCTTTCAGATCAGTTTCTGTTCTTTACATTTTTAACTGCTCTTATACTATGTATGATTCTGGTATTAATAAAAAGAGAAAAAACCTCTTACAAAGATTTACTGTTCGGAGCTGTTATCGGAATTCCGAATTTCTTTTCGTCGAAATTCCTGCTGGCGTCTCTTAATACTATGCCTGCCGTTGTGGCATACCCGACATTTTCGGTTGCATCAATTCTTATTGTAACAGTTATCGGTATAATTATATTCAAAGAAAAATTAGTAAAAACTCAGTGGATTGCATTAACAGGTATTATTTCGGCACTGATACTTTTGAATATATAAAAAAAGAGCATTCAAAACAGCAAATCTGTTTTCGGATGCTCTTTTTATGATAATACAAGGAATTATCTAATCAATTATAATTTTCCATCGCTGCTTCATTATAACGCAGGGCGAATCGGCAGTAGGTTTTGCATAAAATACAGTAAGCAGACTGCCATCGGAAAGTTCGATAGTCGCAGGATAACCTAAATCACCGCTGACACCGTTTGTATAAATCGTATTAATATCTCCCCATGTTTTTCCTCTGTCATAAGAAAACATTGCTCTGATTTCATAAGGTGCTTGCCTGTACCCATAAACGGAAATAAGTACACCTGAAGAATGCTCTATCAGATGACAAGGTGCACCGCCTGCATCAGGAAGAAGTTTTTCCGGAACAGACCATGTTATTCCTTTATCAATTGAAACGGACTGGTAAGTAGTAAAATTAGGTTCTGTTCTTATATGACAAACAAGTTTTCCGTCTGAAAGTTCAACAACATAGGGCTCACAGGCTTTGAGAAGATTACCGTTTTCAATAATATCGGGGACTCTTCCCATATAATTCATATTACCGGTAGCGATATCAACATTATAAGCTGCCACATATTCGTCAAAATCTTCAACATTATTATTTCTGTAAAAATTTGACCCGACCCATAATATACTGCCGTCTGATAATTCAATCGGACCGTGGGGCGAAGTTACGGGGCTCTTGAATATTTTCCCGAAGGTCACTCCCCCGTCAGAACTTAACCTGAAATTCGACCCGATTGCTTCGTCTTCCTGTTCATCAGAAATTGAATCAAGATATGAGTACATATAATTTTTTAGGATATCATTATGACCTCTCGCATGGTATTTTTGCATTTTGCGGGTATTATTAAAAGAAGTAACGATAAGCCCTTTTTTGCCAAAAGTGCAAAGCCCGACATCCCTGTCATCAAGCACTGTATCAATAACTATTACGGGAGGAGTAAAAGTTTCTCCTCCATTCTCAGAATAAGCAATAACTCCCTTGCCAAAAGGACAAATATGACCGAGTCTGAACCCTGAAGCCCCCACAATAATTTTTCCGTCAGAAAATTTTACTACTGACGGCCAACCGAAATAGTTATGTTTACCGGCGGAATTAGAAATTATAATTTCTGTATTCCCTATAGGTTCTGTTTTCATTAATTTCACCCTCTTGATTTAGTTAATTAATGTTAAATATAAATCATATTTCAAAAATATCCCCGTTGTTTCACGGGGATGTAAACCTGTTTATTTAATTTCACTGAGCTGAACGGGTCTGTGTTCGGCAACGGATTTCTTTGCTGCAAGGCCGATTTTTACCGACTGCATACCTGCATGAATGCCAACGGGAACTTCAGTGTTATTTTCGCAGGCATCAACAAACTGACGCATTTCTTCAGAGAAGGAGCCCATGTATCTTTCAAGGAAGAAGAACAGCGGCTTTTCGCCTGTTACTCCGTTTTCATCAGCAATAACTGCAGTTGAAAGAGTATCATTTGCAGTTGCAACCATACCCTTAGAACCAAAGAGTTCAGCTCTCTGGTCATATCCGTAAGCTGCACGACGTGAGTTATCAATAACTGCAAGTGCGCCGTTTGCCATCTTCATTGTGATAATAGCTGTATCAACGTCACCCTGTTCACCGATAGCAGGGTCAACAAGAACTGCAGAATTTACATAAACCTCTTCAACATCGCTGTTGGTAAGGAAGCAAGCCATATCAAAATCGTGAATGGTCATATCGAGGAAAATACCGCCGGAAACAGCGATATACTTGGGGTTTGGAGGCTCGGGATCACGGGAAGTAATCTTTAGGATATGAGCATCACCGATCTTACCGGCATCATAAGCCTTTCTGATAGCGGCAAAATTATGGTCAAAGCGGCGGTTGAAACCTACCTGGAACTTAATTTCGGGATGCTTTGCAAGTGCATCTGCAACAGCCTGAATCTTTTCAATTGAATGATCAACGGGCTTTTCACAGAAAACGTGCTTGCCTGCTTCAATAGCTTCAATGGAAATTGTTGAATGTGTGTCTGTAGAAGAGCATACAAGAACAGCATCGATTTCTTTATCTTCAAGAATTTTCTTATAGTCTGTGTAAATATCCTTTACACCGAAGCTCTCACAAAAAGCTTTTGTTTCATCGTTCATAAAAGGATCAGCAATAGCCTTTACTGTTGCATTCTTTACATGATATGAAATAGATTCAAGATGAACTTTGCCGATACGGCCTGCACCGATAATACCGATAGTAAGCATAATTAATTACTCCTTATATTTTAGATTGTGCCGTCCCAGGTTGAAACAGCCTTATTTGTCTTTTCTTCTTCATCAAACCAACGCTGTGTTACACACTTGCTTTCTGTAAAGAAACGGTAAGCATCCTTGCCGAGACAATGAAGATCGCCGAAGAATGAATCCTTATGTCCTGAGAAGGGGAAGAAGCCTATCGGTACGGGAATACCAACGTTTACGCCGACCATACCACCGTGAGTATGACGTACAAATTCCCTTGCAAAATAACCGTTCTGTGTAAAGATAACGGAGCCGTTTGCATATGGATTATTGTTCATAATCTCAAGACCTTCCTTGAAATCTTTACATCTCTTAACTGAAAGAACAGGTCCGAATACCTCGTCTCTTCCGATAGTCATTTCTTCTGTAACATTATCAAAAATTGTGGGGCCGACATAATAGCCGTTTTCAAATCCTTCAACTTTACAGTTTCTGCCGTCAAGAACAAGAGTTGCACCTTCTCTGACACCCTTATCGATATCGGCAATAACCTCATCATAATGTTTTTTATATGTAATAGGTCCGAGCTTTGAAGTCTTATCAACTGCGGGACCGACTTTAATCTGGGAAGCCTGCTTTTTAAGCTCAGCAACAAATTCGTCTGCAATAGCTTCTTCTACCACGCAGCAAGAAAGAGCCATACATCTCTGACCTGCACAACCGTATGCGGAATTTATGATACCTGCAACAGTTCTCTCAATGGGAGCATCTGACATAACGAGTGCGTGGTTCTTTGCCTGACAAAGCGCCTGAACTCTCTTGCCGTTAGCGGCAGCCTTCTGATATATAAGCTTTCCTACGGGAGTTGAGCCTACGAAAGTAATTCCCTTCACATCGGGATGTTCAAGTATAAGATCAATTTCTTTTCTTGAGCAAGTAACAACATTTACAACACCGTCGGGAATTCCGGCTTCCTTATAAAGCTCAGCAATTCTCAGCGCTGTTCTGGGAGTAAGAGAAGCAGCCTTAAGAACGATAGTGTTACCTGTTGCAACGCAAACGGGAACCATCCATCCAAAGGGAATCATTGCGGGAAAATTAACAGGAACGATACCTGCAAAAACGCCCATTGATTCACGGTATAAGACAGTGTCAAAGCCCTTGGAGGCGTCCATAAGGCTTTCACCCATCATCTGAGTGGGAACCTGAATAGCAAGCTCTGTTCCCTCTTTTGCTTTAAGAACATCGCCTTCTGCTTCTGCCCATACCTTGCCGTTTTCTTCGGCAACAAGTCTCGTCAGTTCTTCCATGTGTTCAATGATAAGTTCTCTGACCTTAAAGAGAATCTGAGAACGTTTGATTGCGGGAGTTGCACTCCAGCCGGGATAAGCTGCTTTTGCGGCTGCAATAGCGGCATTTACTTCCTCGGCTGTGCAACAGGGCGCATGTCCTGTTATCTCGCCTGTTGAGGGATTGAACACATCGTAGTAAATATCGGTCTTTGATTCGATATACTGACCGTTGCAAAAATACTTTAATTTTTCAGCCATTTTGTATTCTCCTTATTAAAGTCCTGCTTTTTCAGCAATATATTTTCTTGCCATAACAGCATATTCAAAGGGATTTGCAATTGCAGGATCCTGCTCTGCTTCAACGAGAACATAGCCTTCATAATCTGTTTCAGCAAGCACATCAAAAATAGGAGCAAAATCAATTGCACCGTCACCGGGAACGGTAAATGTGCCGAGACGAACACCCTGTAAGAAGCTTAATTTTTCAGCCTTTACTTTAGCTATAACTTCGGGACGGATATCTTTGAGGTGCACGTGCTTGATTCTTTTTGCATACTTCTTAAGCACTGCCATATAATCTTCACCGCAGTATGCAAGGTGACCTGAATCAAAAAGAAGGCTGAAAAGTTCGGGATCGGTGTTTTCCATAAGTCTGTCGATTTCTGCGGCAGTCTGAACAACAGTTCCCATATGATGATGGAATGTGAGCGCGATACCCATATCCTTTGCAACTTTTCCGAGCTTATTAAGACCTGTTGTGAGCATATCCCACTCTTCATCGTTCATAACATATTTATCATCAAAGATTGAAAGATCGGTACCCTGAATGGAATGTCCCTGTTCGGAAACACCCACAACCTTTGCACCCATTTCTTTGAGGAATGTAATATGCTCTATAAATCCCTTTTCTGTTTCTTCATAGGGCTTTGTGGTAAGGAATGTTGAAAACCAGGCATTACAAATCTGCATACCGCGAAGATCAAGCGCCTTTTTAAGAACTGCTGTATCCTTAGGATACTTATTGCCGACTTCACATCCTGTGAAGCCTGCAAGTGCCATTTCGGAAACACACTGCTGGAAAGTATTTTCTGCGCCAAGATCGGGCATATCGTCATTTGTCCAGCCTATAGGTGCAATACCGAGTTTTACTTTGTTTTTATCGAGCATATCAATATCTCCTTGCTTTTTTAAGATTTTCTGCTTTGTTTTTATATGCATTCCTTACGGAATCTTTACCGGAAGTTGAGGCAATGCCCACATGCCACCAGGCATCATATCCGTCTGTCATAGATTTGGGCAATACTTTTATATCTATAAGAGTGGATACAGTCTGCTTTTTACTGTCTTCGAGAGCTATTGCCAGTTCTTCCATTGTTCTTACAGAATAGGTTTTGACACCGTAGCCTGCAGCTGACATTGCAAAGTCAATGGGCATAAGCTCACCTAAAAGCTGACCGTTATCATCTCTCTTTCTGAATTCCGTTGCAAGATTTCCGATACCGTTAGACATCTGAAGATTATTTATACAACCAAATCCTGCATTATCAAACAGAAGAACATTAATTTTCTTGTTTTCCTGTATGGATGTTACAAGCTCAGAATGAAGCATAAGATAGCTTCCGTCTCCGCAGAAAGCATACACTTCTCTTTCAGGTTCCGCCATTTTTGATCCGAGAGCGCCTGCGATTTCATAGCCCATACATGAATAACCGTATTCCATATTATAAGTATCTCTAACATCAGCTGTCCACATCCTCTGCATACATCCGGGAAGAGAACCTGCAGCGGCAACGGCGATAGCATCATCATCAATATTATTTCTTATGTACGAGAGAGCCGCAGTCTGAGTAACGGCACCTTTATACATATCAACAAATTCGGGTATAGTCTTTTCGTATCTTGCCTTTATAAGAGGCTCGAAATTCTCGTCATAAGAATATGCGGAAAGGATTTCCATCTCTTTTGCCCAGTCAGCTTTTGCATCTGAAATTTCTGTTGTATATGCAGTTTTATATCCCTTATCGGAAAGTATCTTATCAAGCTTTTCAACAGTAAGCTTCGCATCACCGATACATTTTACGGCATCAAGCTTATATGCATCAAATCTGTCGGTATTTATTGTTACAAACTTCACATCAGGATTCTGATAGAGGGATTTTGAAGCAGTTGTAAAATCGGAGAATCGTGTTCCTACGCCGATAACAACATCAGCATCCTTTGCGATTCTGTTTGCTGCAAGATTGCCTGTAACACCAACACCACCGAGATTATGAGAATGCGATGAAAGAACAGCACTTTTGCCGTTCTGAGTTTCAGCAAGAGCAATATTGAATTTAGAACAAAAATCTTCAACAGTTTTTCCTGCTTCTGAATATCTCACACCGCCGCCTGCAATAAGAAGAGGCTTTTTCGCAGAAAGGATAATTTCGGCAATATCCTGAAGCTCATCGTCTGCGGGATTAATTCTTGTAATTTTATGTACTCTTTTTGCAAAGAAGGATTCGGGGAAATCATAGCTTTCTCCTTCTACATCCTGACACAGAGAAACACATACAGCTCCCGTGTTCGCAGTATCTGTAAGTACCCTCATTGCATTTATCATGGCACTCATAAGATGCTCGGGACGAGCTACCCTGTCCCAATAACGGCAAACAGGCTTATATGCGTCATTTGTAGTTATTGCAAGGGAGTGACTCTGCTCAAACTGCTGAAGCACCGGGTCGGGCTGACGGCAAGAGAATGTATCTGCAGGGAAAAGAAGAAGAGGAACATTATTTACGGTAGCTGTAGCTGCTGCCGTTATCATATTTGCAGCACCGGGACCTATTGATGAAGAACAGGCAATAATTTTTCGTCTGTTATTCTGTTTAGCAAAAGAAGCAGCAACGTGTGCCATTCCTTGCTCGTTTTTACCCTGATACACTTTTAACTCTCCGGGATCTTCATCAAGAGCCTGACCGAGTCCGCAAACAATACCGTGACCGAACACGGTGAATATTCCGTCTACAAATCTTGTTTCGTTTCCGTCAAAGGAAACATACTGATTATTGAGGAATTTAACGAGAGCCTGTGCTGTTGTCATTATAGCCATAAGTTTTACTCCTTAAATCAATTTAGCATTCTGTAAGCCAAAGGTGTTCATCAGGTACAAATCTTGTTGTTTTATACCAAGGGTCACCGTCAATATGTCTTATCATCCATACATAATACATTTCATAACCTGGAGCTGCCGCCTGCTGATGAACTTTACCTGAAGGAATACAGCAGAAAGAACCATCCTTACTTTTAAAAACATCTTCACCTATATAGCAAGCACCGAAACCCTGAGGCTTATCAAATTGATAATAATAAACTTCAGGCTGAGGATGATGGTGCGGCGGATAACTCGACCATTTTCCGGGCTGAGTGAACACTTCACCGAGAACGAGGTTTGAATAGGGGGCATTGTCATAGTCAAACATTGTTGAAACTATTCTGTGACCTGCCCCTCCCCACTGACCGAGACCGAACTCCTGATAAAGACAGTGTTCAGGATTATAAAAATGCGGTTCAAATTCTTTTTCATTATCAGTCTGTTCAACTATAAATTCACTGTCTTCAAGTGCTTTGACTGTAAATTCAGTATTTCTTGAAACATGAAGTGCATAGGGCTTTTTCTCAAAAGGATTGGCTCGCTTGCCTTCTCTCGATTCTTCATTCCAACAAAAAACCACATTACCCGATAAAAGAAGAACAGCAGTTTCATTATTTTTATCGCAAAGGGAAAACGCTTCGCCTTTAAGCAATTTTTTGACATATATTGTCATTTTCATATCGGCATTTTTGCCGTTCATCTCACAGAGCAGACGAACATTATTGCTGTCAAAATCCGGATATTCAAACATATTTTTTCTCCTTTATACACGTGCTACCATTTCGCCGTATTCAGCTTTTTCTGCAGCAATAAAATCTTCAACCTGCTTTACTGTCGGCATATCCTGCGAGCAAGCGTGGCTTGCTACAAGCATAGCTGCTGAAGCTGACCCGAATTCAAGACAATCGATTATTTCTTTACCTTCAAAAAGACTGTAAAGGAAAGCAGATGTATAACCGTCTCCGCCACCGAAGGACTTAAGAAGTTTTACGGGGAAAGGCTTGATTGAAAAATCCTGTCCGTCATTTGTATAAGCTGTGGAGCCTTGTTTACCGTGAGTTACAATAACAATTTTAGCTCCTTTGCTCTGCCAGAAAGCTGCTGAAGTTTTATCTGTTCCGTCAAGTCCGAGAAGACCTTCACAAAGATCGTATTCTTCACGTGAACCGATAATCATATCGGCATTTGAAGCAACAATTGAGTAATAAACTGAAATTTCATCCTTATTCTTCCAATTATATGCTCTGTAATCAAGCACAAAAATAACCGGAATACCGTTCTTTTTTGCAAGCTGCATAGCTTTAAGCGAAGCTTCTCTGGAGGGACTTTCCGCAAGGGCAACGCCTGATATAAGAACAGCGGCACCTTCCTTTATATAATCCTCATCGATATCATCGCATTCAAGTTTAAGGTCAGCAGCCTCGTTTCTGTACATAACAATACTGCTTTCGGTTTCACTTTTTATTTCAGTAAATGTAAGTCCTATTTTTTCACCGTTTTTACAACGGACAATTCTTGATGTATCAATGCCTTCTTTGTCAAAAAAATCTGTTACAAATGTACCGAACTGGTCATCTGAAACTCTGGCAAAGAAACCGCATTTTTTTCCAAGACGTGCAAGGCCTACTGCAATATTAGCAGGCGAACCGCCAAGATATCTTTTAAATGTCGTGCTTTCGTTAAGAGGACAGTAATAGTCTACAGGATTGAAGTCTACAGCAACACGACCGACAAGGATGAGATCATACTTTTTACTTTTGTCAAATTCAATATAATTCATATCAGTTCTCCTTATTGTTGAATATATTAATATGCCGTTTTACATTTTCATATACACCCTGAACCATTTTATCCGACAGGGTGAAATAATCCGGGATAGCTTCATCTGCAAGATAATTTTTTGCAGCTCCGGCAAGCGAATCAAAGCTTGCAGTTGCAATATTAATTTTTCTGATTCCGAGGCTGATTGCTTTTCTGAACATTTCCGGTGTAATTCCTGTTCCGCCATGAAGAACAAGAGGTGCATCGCATTTATTATGTATTTTCGCAAGAATATCAAAACGCAATTCAGGCAAAACCGGATAATTTCCGTGTGCATTTCCTATAGCAACAGCAAGTGCGTCAACATCAGTTTCCTTGTAAAATCTTTCAGCTGCATCAGGATCAGTGCAAGTAATGATATGTTCTTCAGTGTCGCCTTCATTTCCACCGACAACACCAAGTTCTGCTTCAACAGATGCCCCGAAATGCTGAGCTAACAAAACAACATCTTTTGTCAGACGAATATTTTCTTCTAACGGCTTCAATGAATAATCAAGCATAACGGAAGTAAAACCGTATTGTAATGCTTTATATATACACTCAAGGGTCTGTCCGTGATCAAGATGAACTGCAATATCAACTTTCGCATTGACAGCAGCAGCAACCATCATCGGAACTATAAGCTCAAACGGAGAATTTACAAGTCGTTTTTCTGCAATCTGTAAAATTATCGGAGTTTCAGTCTCCTCGGCAGCTTTGATTGCCCCCATTATCATCTCCATATTACCAACACTGAAAGCACCTACTGCACAATTGTTTACTTCAGCGTCTTTCAGCAATTGTTTCATACTTACAAGCACAATATCACCCCATAATAACTTATATAATTATATACCATATTTTCTGTAAATTCAATATTCATATTAAAAATATATTAATCCACTTATAAATTGAAAACGGCGGCCTTGCTTTCGCTGTAAGACCGCCGAAAAAAAAATTATTCAAAGTAACTCAAAGACTGAATCCGCAAAACGCACAGACTCCATTGCATCTTTAGTATATCTGTCTGCGCCGATTGAAGCTGAATACTCGGCATTAACCACAGCACCGCCGACAAAAACTTTGCAGAATGCAGCTTTACTTTTTATTAATGCTACAGTTTCGGACATTGCATTCAATGTTGTGGTCATTAAAGCACTAAGTCCCAAAAGCGGAGCTTTTTCCGAAATAACAACTTCAGCAATCCGTTCGGGAGAAACATCCTTACCAAGATCAATAACATCAAATCCGTAGTTTTCCAAAAGTAATTTTACAATATTCTTGCCGATATCGTGCACATCGCCTTTCACTGTTGCAAGAACAACCTTACACTTACATTTACCGTCATTTACACTATGCTTTTTTACAACATCAAATGCGAACGAGGCTGCTTCAGCACTCATTAATAACTGCGGCAGATACATTTTTCCGCTTTCAAAAGCTGCACCTGTTCTGTCCAAAGCAGGAATAATATGAAGATTTATTATTTCAAGACCGTCAGTTTCTTTAATCATCTGCTCACAAATCTTTGCAGAAAGCTCTTTCATTCCTCTGAAAACTGCTTCTGAAAGCTCAATATCGGTGTTTTTCAGATCTGTTGCGGAATTAATATTTAAACCATCAGCATATGAAATAAATCTGCCGAAATCTTTATCACACTGAGTTAACGCACAATATGAATAATACACATTCATCATTGACTCGGAATAAGGATTTATAATTGCAGCAGAAAGTCCGCTACACAATGCCATATTGAAGAAAGTGCTGTTTAAGATTTCTCTTCCGGGAAGTCCGAAAGATATATTAGACACACCGAGTGAAGTTTTGCATTTAAGAGCATTACTGATTTGAGCAACACAGCCCAGTGTTTTTAATGCACTGTCAGAAGCTGTACTGACTGTCATTGTAAGCGGATCAAAAATAATGTCTTCTTTACCGATTCCGTACTTTGAAGCCTCTGAAAGAATTCTCTTTGCAATATTGACCCTTCCTTCAACCGAATCAGGAATACCGTCTTCATCCAGAGTCAATGCAATAAGAGTACCGCCATACTTTTTAACTAACGGGAATATTGCATCCATTGATTCTTTTTTTCCGTTAACGGAATTTATCAAAGGCTTTCCGTTATAAATTCTCATTGATCGCTCAAGAGCAACAGGATCTGAGGAGTCCAACTGTAACGGCAAGTCTGAAACAGCCTGCAGTTCTTTAACAACCTTTTCAAGCATATCAGCTTCATTGATACCTGCAAGCCCTACATTAACATCAAGAATATGAACGCCTTTATCCTGCTGGTTGATGCCTTCTTTAAGTATATAATCCATATCATTTTCAAGCAATGCCTGCTTAAAACGCTTTTTACCCGTAGGATTTATTCTTTCACCGATAAGAACAGGACTGTCACCGAAAACAACAGAATGCGTATAAGATGATACGACAGTAATAGCTTTATTATCAACTTTTACAGGCTTAATTCCCGTAAGTCTGTTTGCAACTGCAGAAATATACTCAGGTGTAGTACCGCAGCATCCGCCTACGATACGAACACCTGAAATAACAGCTTTATATATGTCATCAGCAAAAGATTCAGGTTCTACATCATAAAATGTCTCACCGTTTCTGAACACGGGAAGGCCGGCGTTTGGCTTCATCAATACAGGAACAGAAGAAACTTCAATTAATTTTTCTGTAACACTCAGTGTCTTTTCGGGTCCGAATGAGCAATTAGCACCTATTGCATCAGCACCCATGCTTTGCAACATAGCTACCATTGCATCAGGTGAAGCACCTGTAACAAGCTTGCCGTCTTCACCGTATGCATTTGATACAAAAACAGGAAGTTCAGAATTTTCCTTTACTGCAAGTAATGCTGCTTTGGTTTCATATGAATCGTTCATTGTTTCAATCAAAAACAAATCAATATCATAATTTACGGCAATTCTGACAGCCTTTGCAAATATTTCAACTGTCTCATTAAACTCAAGCTCACCAAAGGGCTGCAGCATTTTACCGAGAGGACCTATATCAAATGCAATAAACTTTTCCTGATTACCTGATGATTCGTATTTTGCTTTTTTACAATTCTCAACTGCAGCTGAAATGAGATCTTCCATTTCCTGAATGCTGTATTTAATTGCATTTATACCGAATGTGTTTGTACTGACTACATTACTGCCGGCATCATAGTATGCTTTGTGTACAGAAATAACTTCATCAGCATGCGAAACATTCCATAGCTCGGAATGCTCACCCGGTTTTAATCCTGCCTTTTGAAGCATTGTCCCCATACCGCCATCAAGAATCAAAATATTGTCTGATAAAAATTTTTCTATCTTCATATAATCAACCTCAACTATTTTTAATTCCGAAAACAGCAGTAACTGTCTTTAGCGGCGACATCAGATACGAATCGGATAATGAAACACCGAGTAATTTATTTATACTGAGCTGTTCAAAGAAAACTTCCTGCATTCTGATATTCAGATCTCCGTATCCGGGACTGAATCTGGGGGTGAGACTAAATTCATTATTATATTTATCAGCAATTCTCTCACAAAAAACGTCACACAAAGCTTCAATACGTTCTGAGCCCAGAGCGTGCAGGCAAACAGCTTTTGCTTTGTCACTGACTGAATATTTATGAATAAGTCTGTCAAAACCAAAACCGATTGTGGCACAAAACATAACAAGTTTATCGCAATTTTTAAGACATACACATAAATCTGAAGATTCAAAAGAGAAACAGTCCGATTTTACAATACTATCCTCTACACTGATATCAAAAATACCGAAACAAACTCTCGGCTCAATAATATTACGGGATAGTTCAATGCACTGTTTAATCAATGCATTTATTTCATCCGAATCCGATGCATGCATATATCTTCTGACTTCTCTGTAATTAACATCGTGAAGACATAATTTCTCAGCACTGATACAATTATTCATTGTTAATTATCTCCGAAAGATTATTACATATCATTTTTGCAACAACAGGGTTGTTCATAGAATATACGTGAACATTTGTAATACCGTTCGCATACAAATCTATTATCTGATCCGTAGCATAAGCAACTCCGCACTGAAGCATTGCTGCAGGATTTGTACCAAACATATCAACCAGAGCCATAAATCTCTGAGGAATATGTGATCCTGAAAGTAATTTTGCTCTTCTTATCTGATTACTGTTTGTTATAGGCATAATTCCCGGAACTATCGGCACTGAAATACCCGCTTCCCGTATTTTATATAAAAAGCTGTATAAAAGATTATTATCAAAAAACATCTGAGTTGTAAGAAAATCACATCCGGCATCTACCTTTTCTTTAAGATACCTGATATCGGTTTTTCTGTCGGTGCTTTCGGGATGAATTTCAGGATAACAAGCACCGCCTATGCAAAAATCACTGCTGTACTCTTTGATATCTCTGATCAATTCAACAGCATGGTTATAATCCCATAAAGATCTGTCATCATTTTTCTTATCTTCAGGGATATCTCCTCTTAACGCCATAATATTTACAATTCCGGCATCTTTAATCTTCTGTATCTGCGTTTTTACGGTATCTTTTGAAGAAGAAACACAAGTAAGATGAGCAAGTGACGGAACACCGAAATTTTCTTTAATATCTTTTGCTATATTAAGAGTATATTTGCTCGTGCCGCCGCCTGCACCGTATGTAACACTCATAAATGAAGGTCTGAGTTCTGCAATTTCAAAAACTGCATTCTGAACACTTTCAAAAGAACTGTCAGTTTTCGGAGGGAAGACCTCAAAAGATAAGGATAATTTTTCTGATTTCAGCATTTCGCATAATTTCATAATACCATCTCCCATACCTGGTATTATACAACAAATCATAATTATTTCAAGTTATCTAAGAAATAATAATGTTAAAAATCAAATAATTTTTGCAATATCACTTGAATAAAAACAAGAAAAAATATATAATCAGTAATATTAGTTTTAAGCGAGGGGATTTTAATGAATACAACAAACACCGATAAATACCGGTGGAATATGGAAATAATAAATGAAATCACATCAGGCAGAAAATTCAAAATAGCACTCTTTGATTTTGACGGAACGCTGAGTCTGATCCGTGAAGGCTGGCAGGAAATAATGATTCCTTATTTCGCAGAAGAATTCTGTTCATCACTTCCCCTTCACACTGAAACACAAGAAGAGATTTTGGAACTGATAACCGATTTTGTAGATGAACTTACAGGCAAGCAAACCATCTTTCAGTGTATGCAGTTAAAAACAGAAATTGAAAAACGCGGCGGAACAGCCAAAGAAGCAATGGACTATAAAAATGAATATCTCAGACGATTGTTTCTTAAAATTGAGGACAAAAGACTTGGTCTTGCAGACGGTTCCTTTTCACCTGATAAGCTTTTGGTAAAAGGATCAGCCGATTTTCTTGAAGCCTTAAAAAACGCAGGAATTGAAATATTCTGTGCCAGCGGTACTGATCAGCCGCAAGTTATTGAAGAGGCAAAACTTCTCGGTCTTCATACATATTTCGGAGATAATATTTTCGGTGCTCTGGATGAGCATGCACAGCAGTGCTCAAAAGAATTGGTTATAAAACGTCTGTTAGAAGAAAACAACATTAAAGGTGAAGAGCTTTTATCCTTCGGTGACGGATTTGTTGAAATCGAATTGGTTAAAAATGTAGGCGGTTATGCTATAGCGGTAGCTACCGATGAAAAAACACAATGCGGCGTTAATGAATATAAACGCATGCGTCTGCTTAAGGCAGGAGCTGATGCAGTTATTCCTGATTTTGAAAATTACGAAGCACTTATAAATCACATATTACAAAAATAAGAAACGGAGACGATTTTTATGAAAAAATTTACAATCAAGTACAAAGTCGGCAATAAGATCATAACTACGCACGAAACTTCAAATAGCTTTTATGATCTTGATATCATTGATACTCCCGACAGATTCAGTGTAGTTCTTAACCCAAAAAAGACTTTTGAACTTGTAGACTTTTTTGCTGATATGCCATTTTGCTTCAAAAAGAATGATAAATTCTTCGCCGCCGGTTATCAGTCATGGACCGTAACACGTGAATATTCTGCTGATGACATCCAGAAAGGTACCATTAAGCTTGCTAACATACACAAGAAACTCAAGTATATTGCAACTATGACAAGCGACGAAAGAATTGTTGAGTATTCCGAAAAGCCCGGAGAATTCCACAGTCACGGCTATACCTATGTACGTAACGGCGAAAAAGTATGGCTTTGCGGTTCACTTTGTGAAGACACAGGTTTTTCTTATCTTAAAGTTAAAATGAAGGATGATTATTTTTCCTTCAGAAAAGATGTACTCGGTAAATTTGTTACCGAACCTTACAAAGTATTTGATTTTGTATTCTTTACAGGAACATATGATGAAGTATTTGATAAATATTTCGGATTAATGAAAATGCCTGAAACACGCAAAGGCTCAATGAGCGGTTACACTTCCTGGTATAATTATTTCCAGGATATTAATGAAGAAATTATTCTCAGAGACCTTAACGGACTTGACGATGCAAAAGAAGAGGTTTCTATTTTCCAGATTGATGACGGATATGAAACTTTCGTCGGTGACTGGCTTGATCCCAATCCCTCCCGATTCCCTCACGGCATGAAATATATTGCAGACAAGATCCACGATAAGGGATATAAGGCAGGTATATGGTTAGCTCCCTTCAGCTGTCAGAAGGTAT
Source organism: Acutalibacteraceae bacterium (assembly GCA_045538645.1). Taxonomy (GTDB): domain Bacteria; phylum Bacillota; class Clostridia; order Oscillospirales; family Acutalibacteraceae; genus RUG806. The sequence continues at coordinate 20,890 of JAZSRT010000048.1, forward strand.
CAAGAATTGCAAAAGAACACCCGGACTGGCTCGTTCAGGATGAATTCGGCAAACCCTATCAGGGCGTTCTTGCTTGGGGCGGCGCATATATTCTCGATTTCTATAACGAAGAAGTACGTGCTTATTTAAAAGAGGTATTTGATACTGTTATTAAAGTATGGGGATTCGATATGGTTAAGCTTGATTTCCTCTACAGCCAGTGCATACTTCCGCGTAACGGCAAGTGCCGAGGTGAAATTATGAGAGAATCATTGGAATTTCTCAGAGAACTCGTCGGTGATAAATTATTCTTAGGCTGCGGTGTACCTATGAGTTCTTGTTTCGGACTTGTAGACGCATGCCGAATCAGTTGTGACGTTGATCTTACATATAAGGGTAAAATATATAATTTCCTTAAGGTTTCAAATGAAATACTCAGCGCACAGCACGCAATCAACAATTCTATCTTCAGACGTCACCTTAACGGAAGAGTGTTTATGAATGACCCCGATGTATTCTTCCTCAGAAATAACAATCTTAAGTTTACTGAAGAACAAAAGCTGTTGCTTGCAAAAATCAACAATCTTTGCGGCAATGTTCTCTTTGTTTCAGACAATGCCGGCGATTATGATTCAAGGCAAATGGAGCTTCTTCGTAAATTCTTCAAAAAGACTGATGAAAAAATTCTTTCTGCAGAATACACGGACAAAGAAAACATTGAAATTGTAACACTGCTTAACGGCGAAAAGAAAGTATTTTCATTTAATATAAAACGCGGTACTGTAAACTAAAACAACAAATAAAATGTAATAACTTTAATTTTAGGACTTGTACTTTTATTATTTTTATTATATAATGAATTTTGTGTGGTTAAATCCGCCCTATATTATTCATAATTTGAAAGGTGTTTAATTATGGCAAACAATGAAAACCAAGCGAACGTATATCGCGATGAAAGAAAAAAAAGATTAGCTAAGAATGCTAAGAAAAGCAACAAAAAATCAATTGACTCTGTTGCTGTAACAACTATAATCATTAAAGCACTGATAGTAATAGCTGTTTTAGCTTTTGCAGTCTTTGCGCTCATTCAATTCGGTGTTCCCCACAAAATTTTACCTGCTGTAAAAGTTGGCGATAAAACTTACACTGCTGCCGAATACGGATTCTTCTATTCTTCCGTATATAATTCTTATGCAGAGCAGTCAAGCTCACTTTCACAGTCAATCGGCTATACTATGTTTGACTATACAAAAGATCCTGCTGCTCAGACTACAACTGATGAAGACGGCAACACAGTTACATATGATGAACTCTTCAGACAGGGTGCCATCAAAAATATGGAAACAACAAATTATTATCTTGCAAAATGTGAAGCTGAAGGTATTGTACTTTCTGACGAACATAACCAGGAGGTTGCTCAGCTTATTCATGACCTCACAGATGCAGCTACTAACAGTAATGTTTCTTTGTCTCGCTACATCTCATTGGCATACGGCAAGGGTCTTTCTCAGAAAACCTTTGAACGTCTTATCAGAGAACAGTTCCTTGTTGCTCAGTATGTAGAATCAATTGAGCAGGAATGCTACGACAGCATCTCTGATGCAGAACTTGAAGAAGCATATGCTGCTGATCCTTCAGACTATGAGTCTGTTGACCTTCGTCTCTTTGGCTTTGAAGTAGCTGATTATGAAGAAACTTCAGAAGAAACAACAGCATCAGAAGAAACAACAGTTGCAGAAGAAACAACAGCTGCTGAAGAGACCACAGCTGCTGAAGAAACAACTGCTGAAGAAACAACAGCTGCTGATGAGACAACAGCTGCAGAAGAAACAACTGCCGCAGAAGAAACAACTGCTGCTGAAGCTGAAGAAAACAAAGAACCCACAAAAACAGAAATCCTTGCACAGGAAATGCTTGCTAAAATCACAGATGAAGCTTCATTTGTAAAGCTTGCACAGGAATATGCAGCAGAAGACGAGAAAGACATATTTGCTGATGATACTGCAACACTTGCAAAATCAATCAAGAAATCTGCAGTTGCAACAAATATCGGTGAAGAACTTGCAGAATGGCTCTATTCTTCAGAAAGAGCAGTCGGTGACAAGAGAATTTTCTCAACTGATGAATATGTATATGTAATTTATATCCTCAAAACATCTTACAGAAATGATGAACCTCTTGTTGATGCAAGACACATCCTTGTAACATTTGACAGTGTAGCAAACAAACTCAGCACAACAGAAGGCAATACTATTGACGTCACTAAGAAAGATGACATTGAAGTTCAGACAGGCAAAACCGAAGATGAAGTAGAAATCACAAACGAAGGCACAGGATATTCAATTGAGCTTGTTAACGAAACCTACAAGGCAGCACGCGACATTTACGACAAATATGTAAGTGGCGAAATGACCGAAGAAGCTTTTGCTGCACTTGCCGAAGAATATAGTGAAGATACCGGTTCTGTCGGTGAAAACGGCAGCGGCGGGCTTTATGAATCAATCGAAAGAGGTAAAATGGTTAAGCCTTTCGAGGATTGGGTTTATGATTCCGCACGTCAGCCCGGCAATGTAGATTTGGTTATGACTGAATACGGTTGGCATATTATGTATTTCGTAAAACAGCATGAAGAGCCTGCATGGAAAAGTGATGTAAGAAATACACTCGGAACAAAAGCATTTGAAGAAGCACAGGCTGAACTTGAAGCTTCAATTGAAGAAACTGCAACAGAAGCTCTTTTCTATAATTTTGCAAGCAATCAGGCTTATAAAAATATAGTTGATCGTTTCTGATAAAAAAAACAGTTGTCACAGAAAAAAATCTGTGACAACTATTTTTTTATCATAATGATTTATGAATCAAGCATCTAAAATCGGCTTATCCTTAAACTGAACAATATTTTTCTTAAATCCTTCGCATTCAAGCACTACAATCTCGTTAACACCTTGTTTCAGCATAGGTGCGGGCAGATATAAAGTAGCCTGCGGTCCCTTCTCCCAGTAGCGGGATAACAACTTACCGTTGACCCATACAACACCTTTTTTGAAATTATTCAGGTATACAAAAGTATCATTAATATCATTTTCTAACAGGATTTTACCTTTCAAAAATATCGGAGTGCGTTTGAATTTCGGACTAAGGTCACGACTGAATTTAACATCGGAAATACTATCCAGCGGCAATGTATAGGTTTTCCAATGGAACAAAGTCTGATTTCCGAGCCTGACGGGTGAAACAATTCCCTTCTGATCTCTGAGCTTCGGACCGTAATTTATTCTACCCATATTTTCTACAAGGATAGACAATTTCACACCGCATTCAGGTACATTCAGTTTAATTTTACAACGCTTATCATTACGATACTTTATACCTGCAAATTTACCGTCAATATAAACATAAGCTCTGTCATGTGCATCAATATACAAATAATCACTCTCACGCGGACCTCTTACAAATGTTTCATAAAGAATGTATCCGTAGCCCTGATTAAGCTTTTCCATAGGCTCAGGTAATGTTGTAGAATACACATTTGATAAGACATCAAGATTATCGAACAAATCTGCTTTTTCATTTAAATTAACAGATTCATAAGCAACTGTTACAGGATCTGAAACTTCAATATCATTAACAATTCCGCGTTCTGCCAGAGCCTGTTTAAAATTGAAATACTTCTCTGTCAATCCGCCATATTCATTTATAGGAGCGTCATCGTCATAACTGTTAACTGTAGGTTGATATTCTTTATCCGTGCAATTCGCTCCGTTCATAAAGCCAAAATTAGTGCCGCCGTGCATCATATAAACCGAAACACTTCCGCCGCAATCAAGAATTTCCTTGAACGAATTTGTTGCATCCCAAGGATCGCGGCTGTGATGCTTTTCGCCCCAATGATCGAACCAACCGTTCCAGAATTCAGCACACATCAAAGGACCTTCAGGCTGATGTTTTCGAAGGGCTTCAAAACATTTTGAGGCTCTTGAACCGAAATTACAGGTTTTATGTACTTCAGGAATAGTACCGGCTGTAAGCATACAGTCGCAATCTCCGTCGGATGTAAATAATTCAGATGTAATACCTCTCGCTCTCAGCCCTGCAGCAATATACCGCATATATTCAAGATCATCGCCATAACTTCCGTATTCATTTTCTACCTGAACCATAATAACACTTCCGCCACGGTCTATCTGGCAAGAAGCTATTATAGGAATTATTTTATCAAAATACGCATTTACTTTTTCAAGATATCTGTCATTCATACATCTTAAGTGTAAATCATCATATTTAAGAAGCCACCAGGGAAATCCACCGAACTCCCATTCGGAGCAAATATACGGGCCGGGACGTACAATAGCATACATTCCAAGCTCATTTATAAGTTCAAGATATGCTTTTAAATCGAGCATTCCTGAAAAATCAAACTTGCCTTCTTCAGGTTCATGAAGATTCCAGGCTGTATATGTTTCAACGGTATTAAAACCGCATGCTTTGATTTTTAACAGCCTGTCCTTCCAGTATTCTCGGGGCACACGGAAATAATGCATTGCATTTGTAATAATTTTAATGGGTTCACCGTTCAATAAAAAATCTTTTTTTCCAATCAGAAATTCGTTCATATTTTACTCCTTTCTATTACAGAAACAGCCAATAATAAGTCATTATCTATGTAAGATGTTACAACGGTACAGTTAGGATCGGAACAAACAACTTTGCCTTGATTGATATCAAATACTGTTTTACAGATTTCCGAACGAATACCTCTTCCCGATGCATAATAATGTGCTTCTTTCAATGATAAGAATACTGCAAACTTCTGTTTTACATTATCTTCTGTACATTCACTAAGATTGACTAAATCAGCAAAACCGTATACAGATTCAGAAAACACATTTCTGATTTCCGAATCTGAAAGCAGTTTCTGGGCATCTCTGAAAGTAAAAGGTTTAACGGGTGTTATACTGATTCCGATATTTTTATCCGACACGGCACAGGCAACATATTCGCCACAACGAACTATACATATTTCCACATCAAAATTCCCGACAACACTTTTTGAATTTGGATTGCACAGTAATGAAAAAGAAAATTCAGGCGCATCGCAAAATTCAGAAAGACACTGTCTTGCTACAATTTCACTGCAAAAAGCTACTGCCCTATCCTCAACATTTTCCATAGAAACTATTTTCTTTTTACGTGCATCCGTAAGAATAGGAAAATATTTTTTTATCATCTCATCATTAAGGGAATTAATATTCATAATCTTATATATCAAATCTGCCACCACCTGTCACTCGGAATACATTCTATTTATACTTTCGGATTTTTCTATTATCATTTGTCTCAGACTTTCAGGATAAATAACCTCAATACCGTCTCCGAATTGCATTATCCATGAAGCAAGACCGTCATTGATAAACAGATCGTCATGAATATAAAACCACCCCGGATCACCTTTTTTTATCGAAACCTTTTCGCCGAATCGGTCAAGCATTTCTTCAAGAATATCAATTTTACATCTCAGCTCAGTACTCTCAGCTTTTCCGCTGAACATATTAAAAATTTTAGAAACATAGTCAGCACAGTTAAAAGAGTTTTTATATTCAGATACCTCACTGAAATGACGTGACTCTTCATCAAGTATTTCAACTTTTCTGATTCTGTCTATCCTGAGATGCATAAGATTATCATATTTTTCATTATTAGCAATAAGATAATAATGATCATTAGACCATACAAGTGCATAGGGACTAAGCACAAACTCTTTTTTTTCATTTGTTGTTGCAAATTTGTTATCAAGTTTACGCTTTACATAAACTAATTTTACTTTGTTAAAATTCTTGATTGCAGTATCAAGTGAATTTATACTGTAAAAGATTTCCTCATTATTACACTTATTTCTGTTGTCAATAAAAACCTGTTTTCTAAGTTTTTTAGCATAGGCAACACTCGTTAATTTTTCTGTTTTTTCGAGCAGTAAACGTGTCTTCTTTTTTGATATAAAATTTGCAGCCTGAATAGCATCACTTATAAGTCTTAGTTCTGCAGGCTCAAAGTCCCGCGAAGCAATGAACCAACCGGTTTTGGGCTTTGATGTCTTGATAATATCAAGCCCGTAATCAGTAAGAATATCAATATCCTTATATATGGATTTTCGCTCACATTCAATTCCGAAATCACACAAATACTGTGCGATATCACCCGCATTAAGCACATTTTCTTCATCGGAATACTTTTCAAGAATATCTTTAATATATAACAGCTTTAATTTAGAATCTTTTTTACCTGCCAATAAAATCATTCCTTACCAAATTTATAATTCTATTATATAAAAAAAATATTGACAAATCAACACCGGATGCTATAATTAAATTATAAATACTTCGGGGCGGGGTGAGATTCCCCACCGGCGGTAAAAGTCCGCGAGCCACTAAAGGTTGATTCGGTGCAATTCCGAAACCGACGGTAAAGTCCGGATGAAAGAAGTATCATTTTATGATTGCCCCGATATAATTATATCGAGGTGTTTTTTTATGCAGAAAACTAAAAATATTACACTATATAAAATGGTGTCAACCTCTATGATGTGCGCCCTTGCTGTGGTATTAATGTTAGTTATACGCTTCAGCCTGCTTCCGAGTGCAAAGTTTCTTGAATATGATATGGGGGATATTCCTGTAATTCTGTCCACTATGTTCATCGGAACTCCCGCAGGATTCATAGTATTATTCTTCGTTTCGCTTATACAATCTTTAACAGTAAGCGCAGCAAGCAGTTGGCAAGGTTTTGTTATGCATATGCTTTCAACAGGAAGCTATATTATCATTCTTTCTCTTTTTACAAAAAAGACAGATTCAGTTAAAAGAATGATCTCCGGTCTTGCAGTAGCAACTGTTGCTCTGACACTTATCATGATCCCGTTAAACCTTATATTTACACCTATGTATCTGAAAGTTCCCGTAGAAGCTGTGTTGGAGCTGATGTTACCTGCAATCATTCCGTTTAATTTCATCAAAGGAGTAATAAACTCTTTTCTTATAATACTGCTTTATAAACCGCTTAAATTAATTCTCAAAAAATCCAACATGCTAATTCGTAATTAATAATATTATGTTGACTTTTATCCGTTTTTGTAATATAATATATTTATATTCATAATCCTTATGAAGAGTGGCTGAGGGAACGGCCCTGTGAAGCCCGGCAACCTGCTTATGCAAGGTGCTAATTCCGCGGTTATACCGAGAGATAAGGTTATTTATACTCACGGTATGCCGTGAGTATTTTTTTTGGAGGAAATTAATTATGGCTAAACATTTTTTTACATCTGAATCTGTTACAGAAGGACATCCCGATAAGGTTTGCGATCAGATATCTGATGCTGTTCTTGATGCATTACTTGCACAGGATCCGTATTCACGTGTTGCCTGTGAATCAGTCTGCACAACAGGCATGGCACTTGTAATGGGCGAAATTACAACAAAAGCTAACGTTGATATTCCCGCTGTTGTAAGAAAAGCCATCTGCGATACGGGCTTTAATTCACCCGATGCAGGTTTTGACGGTAACACATGTGCTGTTCTCACAACACTGGACAAGCAGTCTCCTGATATTGATATGGGGGTCAGTAAATCGCTTGAATTAAAGAGCGGTGAAACTGATGATTATAATCTCCACGGCGCAGGTGATCAGGGTATGATGTTCGGTTATGCTTGTGATGAAACCCCCGAACTTATGCCCATGCCAATCACACTTGCCCATAAACTTGCAAAAAAATTATCTGAAGTAAGAAAAGACGGTACTCTTGATTATCTTCGCCCCGACGGAAAAACTCAGGTAACGGTTGAATATGAGGATAATAAACCCATAAGAGTAGATACTGTTGTTATTTCTACTCAGCATAAGGCTTATGCAGAACTTGAAACTATCAGAAAAGATATGATAGAAAAGGTTATAATTCCCACTATAGATCCTTCACTTATAGATGAAAACACAAAATTCTTTATTAATCCCACAGGCAGATTTGTAACAGGCGGCCCCGAAGGTGACAGCGGTCTTACAGGAAGAAAGATAATTGTAGATACTTATGGCGGATATGCTTGTCACGGCGGCGGTGCTTTTTCAGGTAAAGACCCGACAAAAGTAGACCGTTCTGCAGCTTATGCTGCTCGTTATGTAGCTAAAAACATAGTTGCAGCAGGACTTGCAAACCGCTGTCAGGTAGAATTGGCTTATGCTATCGGTGTTGCAAAACCCGTATCAATACTTATTGATACATACGGCACAGGAAAAGTTTCTGACGAAAAGCTTTCCGAAGCGGTAGCTAAAGTGTTTGATTTAAGACCTGCAGCAATTATTGACTATCTTGAATTAAGAAAGCCTATATACCACAATGTTGCAGCATACGGACATATCGGCAGAACCGACCTTGATTTAACCTGGGAAAAAACAGATAAAATTGATGAATTGATATCTGCTGTGAAATAAATACAGTTAACAAAAGGCTTGATACCGTTTATAAGTGTACCAAGCCTTTTATAACTTTATTTCATATCTTTATTCTCTACAAGGACTTCATTTTCCCTGAACAGCATAGAAATGCACCAAATACCGGCAAGAGCCACTATAGTAAAGATTATTCTGCTGACTATAGCTCCCTGACCGCCGAAGATCCAGCCGACAATATCAAATTTAAACAAGCCGATAGAACCCCAGTTCAATGCACCGATAATTACCAGTATCAATGCTATCTTATCAAGCACTCTACTCACACTCCTTTATCTTTTCTCAATTATTATTAACATCAGTTTAAGCGTTATTCATAAAAAAGGAAGAATATCATGGAAAACAACTTAAAATTTAGCAATAAAAAATTCAGAGTAATGTTAGTCGGCGATCCGCATGAAAACTCAAAAGACAGCACCCCCGAGGATAAAGCAAGAATAAAAGATTATCTTGCTCTGCAATACGCTGCGGTTGAACAGCTGAAACCCGATCTTGTTATACTTATGGGAGACAACGCTCATGGCGATACTCCCGATGAATTTAAAAAAGTTCTGCTCAGAATAACAAAGCCTTACGCTGAAAACAATATTCCGTTTGCTTTTGTATTAGGTAATCACGATCTTGAATGCAAAATCAATAATATTAATGATCAATATAATATTTACAGGGAACTTCCCTGCTGTATTTTGCCTACACCGGAAAATGTAAACAGCTACGGTGATTATAATATTTTGATTAATTCGTCAGACGCAACGGCTCCTGTCTTTAATTTCTGGTTAATGTATTCAGGAAACAAAGCCGCTTCTGAATATCACAGTTATTATGATTTTGTAAAGCCTGAACAAATAAGGTGGTATGAAGAAAAAGCTGCATTACTTAAAACTCAGTACGGGAAAACAATACCTTCCATCAATATTCAGCATATACCGGTCCCTGAAGAATTTGAACTTTTAAAAGAATTTTCATTTACAAGAATGTTAACAGACGGAGTTACAGGTCAGAATGAGCAAAAAGGTAAGTTTTTCGCATTGGATAAAACCAAGGCAACAGGATATATGGGTGAAGCACCGTGCACATCAGCATATAACAGCGGCCAGTTTGCTTCGTGGAAAAAAACAGGTGATGTAATTGCTGCTTTCTTTGGTCACGACCATATGAACGATTTTGCAGGCTATGTTGACGGTATTATGCTCGGTCAATGTAAAACTGCAGGCTTCAGACCATACGGAGACGGCTTGATGCAAGGTGTCAGAATAATTGACATTAATGAAAATACTCCCGACAGTATTTCTACAAAAATGGTGTATTACCGTGAGCTTATAGGTTCGGAATGTTTATCTATTCACGGCTCAGAAAAAGTCTTAAGAGACCGTACAAGTGTAAAACTTGATGCTGCAAAAGCAGTATTAAAATACTCGGCTCCAATTATTCTTCCTGTAATTTCTGCAAAAATACTTAAGAAAATTATTTCAGCTGTAAAAAAATGATAATCAAAAAAATCAAAACGTTATTAATACGATTAATACTTAATGATCCGGAATATACCTTGCCCGAGGAAAAAGATGAAGCTGCAGATTCTTCAGAAAACAAGGATAATGAAAATACAAGCAATGATAATTCCGGAAAAGCTGATAAAAACGAGCCTGAAAATCAAGAACCGCGCATAAAGCAATATAAGCTCGCACGTAATCTTGCAATTATAAATGTAATTATCTTTTCGCTGTACATCTGTTACGGATATCTTGTTCACCGCAATAAAGAACTCTCCCTTGAATATTATGCATACTTCAGTGAAATCGCTCTGACCGAGCGCAGTACTGAATCAATTTATCCGATTAACATAAATACAGCTACGCAGGAAGAACTGACACTATTACCCGATATCGGCACAAAAAAGGCTAAACTTATTATTGAATACAGAACAGAAAATAACGGTTTCAATGATATTGAAGAATTATTAAATATTTCAGGTATCGGTGAAAGTACTTTCAACTCAATAAAAGATTTAGTAATATTAGAATAATAATAAAGGTGTAAGCTTATATTTTTTTGCTTACACCTTTAATTCATTTATTTAGTTTTAAGATATTCTAAAGCCGCCTGAAATTGCGGATCATCCGAAAGCGCTATATTTATCAACTGATTTTTCATACTTTCAGAAATCGCTACATTCAAATCGGGCTCAAGACCCTTGCCGTTAAACGATTCACTTGTATAAGGAATAATCTCTGCAACCGTTAAAGTTACTGCAGCCCCATCTTCAAGCCTGAACAGTTCCTGCAATGAACCATGACCTGAGGTCTTTTCACCAACGAGAACTGCTTTACCGAAGTCACGGAGATCACAAGCCATTAATTCGGCAGCACACTCGGTTCTGTCATTCACAAGAACTGCAAAATTAGAAGACATACTGTTAGCATCGGATGAAGCCTGTTTTATAATGTCACCTGAGGAATTCTTAGCGGTAAAAATTGCGCCTGTACCTTCATTTCCCACAGGGACGATAATATCAATCATATCAGCAGCAACATCAAGATCGGCACCGGATGTATTGCGAAGATCGATAACTACAGAATCCAGACCTTCATCAGAAAAAGTATTCATTATATTCTGAAATTCCTGAACAGTATTTTCATAAAAGTTCGAAATCCGAACATATCCCACATTGCTTTCAATACTGCTGAAACAGGAAATATCAAAATAACCGCAAGATAATTCTATCTCCTTAGTCTCAGTCTTTTTATCATCAACAACCTGCAGATAAGATAATTTAACTTTACCGTCATAAGCATCACAAAGCTCAGATAACAGTAATTTGTAATTTTTTTCGGTAATATCTTTACCGTTAACAGAAACGATTTGAGTATCTTTCTTTATTTCTGTTTCATAAACAGGAGAGGATTCGTCAACAGAACTGACAACAAGATTATCAGTTGTTTTTTCATAATAGGCATTGATTCCTACTCCGGGCATTCTACCTTTAATCAGGTTGCTGTAATCCTCAAAATCTTCGGAAGAAATATAATAACAAAAACTGTCTTCAAGTCCGTTAAGAAATCCTGTGGCAAGACTTTCGTCAATTGCTTCAGAGTCTATGTTACCGAAGTATTCCCTTCTAACCAGTTCCTCAATATCAGCAAGATTAGAATACTGCTCAGCACGTTGCGGCAAATCTACAAGCAATTCATTATAATGCCGAACAACAACATTAATGCTGACAAAACACGAAGCTGCAACCGCAACCAATAAAACAGCTATTGATATTCCGATAGGTATTTTTTTACTCATTATTACTCAACTTTCTGTTTACGGTAATGAAGCATAGGCTGAAGGATCTGTCTTGGTACCGTTTACACGAACTTCAAAATGACAATGTGCACCTGTTGAATATCCGGTTGATCCTGCATATGCAACAATATCACCCTGATTTACAGACTGACCTACTGAAACATTCAACTGACTGTTATGTGCATAAATGGTAACAATTCCGTTACCGTGGTCAACACCTACATAGTAACCATATGAATTATGCCAGGTAGCAATAATAACAGTACCCGAAGCAGAAGCTCGTACAGCTTTGCCGTAAGTTCCGCTCCAACAACAAGTATCTGTGCCGCCATGGAATTTGTAAACACCTGAAATCGGGTCGCCTCTGTATCCGTAGTTAGAAGAAATATAAACATCATCATACTGCAAAGGCCATATAAATCCGCCGGGCTTAGAAGCTACATTACCGTCTCCTTTTGAAGCGCTGTTAATTATTGCATCGATTTTATCTTCAAAAGCCTTAAGGTCAGCTTCATAGCTTTCTACAAGCTTCTGATAAGTTTCACTTTCAGCATCAAGCTCATCAATGTAAGCATATGCTTCCTGCTGCAAAACTTCAAGTTCATCCTGCGAACCTTCCAGCTTTGTTCTTGAAACAACAATTTCATTTTCTTTTGAATCAAGCTCATCAACCTGAACCTGATGTTCATCACGTTTAACTTCAATCTCATCGATCATTACTTCATATTCAGCTGTAAGAACATCAAGCTTGGCGATATCTTCATTAAGAGTATTGACAAGACTTTCATCTTTTCTCGCTCTCTGTTGAGAAATTTCCAAAATGATAAGATAAGTAGCAAAATCATCACTTTCATCAAGGTCAAGCAATAACTCAAGATCAGAGGTTGCACCATTAACATAAATTTCGCGCAATCTGTCTTGTAACTCAAGATAAACATTATCAATTTCATCTTCAGTTTCTGCAACTTCAGCTTCGTTCTTGGCAATATCATCTTCGATAACGGAAATTTCTGAATTAAGCCCGTCGATTTTTTCCTGAATAACAGCCTTTTCAGCCTCAAGTCCATCAATTTTTTCATTAAGAACATCTATCTGAGACTGATAATTTTCAATCTGCTCAGCCAACTGATCTGCATACTGCTCTTTATCAGCAATATTTTCTTTTAATTTTTCAATTTCGGCATTAGCTTCATCGATTTTCTGCTGAAGCTCTTCCTGCTTTTTTTCATACTCATCAACCTTTTCCTGATCCTCACTGCTGAGAGTAGCAAAAGTTTCAAGACTTAACGAGAATACACACACACAACAAAGAACAAGCGCCAAAAGCTTTTTAAAAGTATTAGTTTTCATCTAAAACAACACTCCCCTGTTCTTTAAGATATTTGCGCATTGAAATAAGACTTCCGATACCGCCGGTCAAAATGCTGACAAACACAAAACCAAAAAGAATATATACAGCATAATCCCAGAAATTGACGATTGTATTACCAAGAATACCGAAAATTGAAGCAAATGCTCCGCCTAATGCATTATATAAAACAGCAAGCAATCCGAATGAAAGCACTGCAGATATAAGCCCGATAAAAATGCCTTCAACAAGGAAAGGCCAACGGATAAACCAGTTAGTGGCACCAACAGCTTTCATAATGCTGATTTCAAGTCGTCTTGAGAACATTGTAATTCTTACAGTATTTGCAATTATAAACATAGAAACAATAAATAACACAATTATAATTCCGATGCTTATATATGTAACAGCTGTTCTTAATTCTTCCAATTTGGCAGCAAGATCACCGTTTTGCTGTACACTGTTTACAGACTCTATTGCATTTATAGCTGCTACTGTTTCTGCAAAACCTGCCATATCAGCAACAGTAACCTTAAATCCTTCAGGAAGAAAGCTATCATCAATATTTTTAAGAAGTTCAGCATCCTCACCGAGAGAAGCAACTACAGAATCATATGCCTGTTGCTTCGAGATATACTCGCAAGAAGCAATATTATCGAGAGCATTAAGCGACTCTTCTGTGGACTTAACGGTTTCTTCTTCAGCACCAACTTCACAGAAAACCATAACAACATTCTGATTTTCTATATTTTCAAGCAATGCATCAACATTAAAAAATAACAACAATGCAAAACCGATTATAACAAGACAAGACATAAGAACAGCGATAGATGCTACAGACATCAGACGGTTTATACCGATGTTCTTGATACCTTCATGTGTAAGGTAACGAATATTTCTGTTTTTCATAAACTAACCTTTCAAATTATATTTCAGAATTTCCGGAAATATCATCAGAAACAGATTCTGTATCTGCATTATTGTCTTCTGTAATATCTGAATTATTATCATGATTTTTACCGTAGTTCTGAATAAATGATTCTATATCATCATCTTCAAGAGGAGCTTCATAGTAAGCAGTAGGAGCAGTAACAATTCGATCAGGCACATCTTCAACAACAATTTCAGGATGGGCTGTATCGCTTAAAACAGTGCCGTTTTTGATCGTTATTATACGTTTATTATACTGTTTTACAAGATCAACCTCATGAGTAACCATGATAATAGTAGTGTTATTATTTGTATTAATATGCGACAGAAGATTAACAATATCCTTTGACATTTCAGGGTCAACATTTCCAGTAGGTTCATCGGCAACAATAATATCAGCATGATTTACAAGAGCACGGGCAAGAGCAACTCGCTGCTGTTCACCGCCGGAAAGCTCATAAGGATAACACTTTGCTTTTACGCTGAGACCTACAAGGCTGAGCGCATATGCAACTCTACGTGAAATATCTTTATTCTTTGCACCGATAACGTGCATTGCAAAAGCAACATTATCATAAACAGTTCTGTTGGGAATAAGACGGAAATCCTGAAAAACAATACCTAATTTTCTGCGATAATAAGGAATTTTAGATGCTTTCATTGAATTTAATTCTATACCGTCAACAACTATACTGCCGGTTGATGGTACCTCTTCTCTCATTATCATTTTTAAGAAAGTACTTTTTCCGGCACCGGAAGCACCAACGATAAAAACAAATTCACCTTTATCAATGTGGATATTGAAATTGGTAAGTGCTTTTGTTCCGTTAGGATATGTTTTGGACACATTGGAGAAATCAATCATAAAATTAGTCCTTTTTAATAGATTTTAATTTTTTTTGCTTAAGTTAAGATTAAAAAAACATCAGAACTTAATCGGTGAAGAATCAAGATACTTTTTAACCATTAAAGCAACTTTGAAAACGATTGCATCATCAAATTCGCGAAGGTCAAGACCTGTAAGCTTTCTGATTTTTTCAAGTCTGTAAACAAGCGTGTTTCTATGTACAAAAAGCTTTCTTGATGTTTCGGAAACATTAAGATTGTTTTCAAAAAACTTCTGAATTGTAAACAATGTTTCGTGATCAAGAGAATCTATAGAACCAACCTTAAAAACTTCTTTAAGGAACATATCGCAAAGGGTGGTGGGAAGCTGATAAATAAGACGTGCAATACCGAGATTTTCACAGCTTATAATTACTTTTTCAGTGTCAAAAACTTTACCTACTTCAAGTGCCACCTGTGCTTCTTTGAATGATTTTGCAAGATCCTTGATACTCTTAACTGCAGTACCGATACCGACAACAGCCTGACCTGACATATCAGATCCAAGTGCATCAATAACAGATCTGGCAAGTTTTTCAAGGTCCTTGGAATCTGTTGCAGCAGCAATATCCTTGATAATGGCAACATCTGTTTCGTTTACGCTGATAACAAAATCCTTGTTTTTATCAGGGAAAAGAGACTGAATCGTATCAAACATTCCTGATTCGCAGATTTCTGAAAAACGAACCAAGAAAACCACTCTTACAGAATCGTTATTGAAATGCAATTCTCTTGCCTTAAGATAGATATCACCCGGCAGAATATTATCAAGCATAACATTTTTAATAAAGTTACCGCGATCATATTTTTCGTCATAATATTGCTTGATGCTTGACAGAGAAACAGCAAGAATTGACACATACTTTTCTGCTAAGGCATCATTACCTTCAACAAAAACAGTATATTCAGGCTGCATGGGCGAACCGAAAGCTCTGTAAGTGTTTCCGTTAACAGAAACAGAAGTGTTGACTGTAAAAACTTCGGTTGCACCGATGCTGACAACGTCACCGATTCTTGAAAGCTCTGTGCAGGCAACAACAGTACCGGTTTCATCAATCACACCGATAGTTCTTCCGACAGCATCTTTCATCTGATGAATAACACTCTGAAAAAGGCGATTCGACATAATTTTCATCCTTTCGACTATAAAAGTTTCTAATATGAATCAATTTATACAAAATGACAATACAAATCAAAGTTATTATACACGTTCAATAACGATTTTGCAAGCGATTTCATAAAATATTACAAAAATTTTTTGATTTTTTTATTCAATTCGGTCATAATTATTGATATAGTACAAAAAAATACACAACAGAATATCCGTTTTTTTGTAAAAACGGCTGTTGTGTATTTTTACTAATTCAAAATATTATCATACTGAACCTGTTAATACGGCGAGTTCTTCGGCTGAAATTAATCGTGATTCGCCGGGTTTCAATGATGCATCAAGTGCAAGATTTCCTATCTTAATCCTTTCAAGCTCAATTACCGGATGCCCTACAAAACCAAACATCCGCTTAATCTGATGATATCTGCCTTCTACAATTTTAATTTCATATCGGCAATTGCCGTTTTGCGGATTCACTCCCAAATAAGCGAGCTCGGCAGGTTTGAATATTTCATTTCCGATTGTCATTCCGTTAAAAAAAATCTCAGTTTCAGATGAAGTAAGCTCTGTCTCGGTTTCGGCAATATATGTTTTTTTAACATGATGTGCAGGTGACAGAATATTATGCGCAAACTCACCGTCATCGGTAATCAAAACAAATCCGGTTGTGTTTTTGTCAAGACGTCCTGCAGGGAAAAGACCGTTTCTTCTGAACTGCTCAGGAAGAATATCAATAACAGTTCTTTCATTAAGGTCATTAGTTGCCGAGACTACACCTTTAGGTTTATTGAGCATAATATAAATAAACTTTTTATATTCAACGTTTTTTCCCGAAACAGCAACAACATCCGTATACGGGTCCAAAAGATAATCAGCTTTTTTAATTGGCTCTCCGTTTACGATGACAGAATTATTACGAAGCATTTTTTTTGCATCACTCCGCGAAATATTCAGTTGAGAAGAAATAAATTTATCTAATCTTATTAAATCACTCATATACTTTACCTGACTCCTTGCATAAAACCATCAAATGCAACACTGTAAATATCCGATGCGATTATTTTTCCGTCATAAGCATAAACAGAGGCAAAAATCCCTGAAGAATCATCAATTCCGGGAAAATCAACAAATTCATAGGTATACCGTATAATTTCCTTACCTGCATAAGGCAAAAGATCGAAGCCCTGCTGCTTCTGAAGTAAATTATATTCTTTCCAAGTTTCATCAAAAACTTCCGGAAGAATGACGGTTGCGAACTGTTCACTATGAGGATCTATTTTCCAACCATACGCATACAAAAAAGCTATTCTGTCCTCCGATTCAATATTATCAAATGATGAAACAGAAACAGTTTCGCCCTTTTGCAGTATGAGCACTATTAAAAATACACATATAAGACAAAGCAACACATCTGTTACAACATTTTTAGGATAACGAAAAACAAAACACTTCACAAACAAACACCTCGCACATAAATATGCGAGGCATTTTGAATTAATTACATTTTTACTGACCGGATTTTTTTACGGTAACACTCTTTAACTGCTGGTTAGCAATTCTTACCTTATTAAGGCTCTTTGTAAAATCATCAATACTCTGAGAAAGAATCTCATCGCTTTCACTCATAATAGTTTCGACAAAACTACTTGCGCTGCTGCGGAGATCGCTTGCCCACTTCTGAGCATTGTCAACAATTTCATTTGAGTTTGCCTTTGCCTTCTCAATAATTTCTGCAGCCTGATTCTTTGCTTCAGCAATAATCTCTGCAGCATTGAGCTGAGCAGCCTTTGTGATTTCATGATCTTCAACAAGCTTACGTGCCTGTGCTTCAGCCTGTCTTATTTTAACTTCGGCAGTATCATTAGCCTGAGAGAGAATTGCCTTTCTTTCAGATGCTATCTGTCTTGCCTTAATTACTTCGTCGGGAAGACCAACGCGAAGATCACTGAGAATTGAGCGGATCGCATCGCCGTCAACCTTGACCTTGCTTCCGCCAAAAGGATGTTTACCTTCTTCAATAATGTCTTCAATCTGATTAATTAAATCATCAATGTTCATAATAAAATCACCTTTCTCTAATTCTGTCTATAATATCCTGTTTTATTTCTTCAGGAACAAAATCGCTTATATCACCGCCGAAACTGCATATCTCCTTAACAACACTGGAGCTTAAGAACATATACTCTGTATCTGTAACCATAAAAATAGTTTCGACATTTTTTGCAAGTTTCTTATTTGTTAGAGCCTGTTTGAATTCGTCCTCATAATCTGACAAAACCCTGAGCCCCTTAACAATGGCAACCGCACCTTTTTCAACTGCATAATCAGCAAGTAAACCGTCGTGGTATTCAACTTCAACATTAGGAATATCTTTGGTACAACGCTTTATAAAATCTACCCGTTCATCAGGAGAAAAAAGGCCGCCTGATTTATTTCTGTTGATCAGGACAACAACAATAACTTTGCTGAACATTTTTGCGGTTCTTGAAATAATATTAATATGACCGATGGTGATCGGATCAAAACTTCCCGGGCAAATTGCAATAGAATTCAAGACTAATCACTCCTGCGGATTTCTGTTAAATCGGAAAACAGATAATTTTATGGATGAATAGTTATACTCTTTATCAAGAATCAAAAACCCGGAATTCTGCGGAAGAATCTCATCAATCTGGGTTTCACAAATAACTATTGCATCATCAGAAAGCACATCAGGCAACAACTCTAAAGCCTTCTCGCAAAGTCCCTTATTATAAGGCGGATCAAGAAAAACAATATCAAAACATTCCTCAGTTGAGTTAAGGAAAGCAAATGAATCCATCAGAACAACTTTTGCTTGCTGCGTAAAACGGCATAATTCAATATTGTATTTAACTGTTTCGAGAGATTTCTTCGAAGAATCAACAAAGAAACATTTTTCTGCACCGCGACTTAATGCTTCTATTCCTAACTGACCGCTGCCGGCAAATAAATCAAGAACAACGGCACCGTCAATATCAAACTGAATAATATTAAAAATTGATTCTTTAACTTTATCAGTTGTAGGCCGTACATCAAAACCTTCAGGCGATAACAAACGGCGTCCTCTTGCTGAACCTGTAATTACTCGCATACAACACTCCAATTACCTATTTATAACCTATTATCACACTAAATACATGCTTTTGTCAACTATTATTTTAAAAATCCGACGTTTTGCCTTGTCACATTCTGAAAAAATTGTATATAATCTGCGCTTGCTGTTCATTTATTCCAGGCACCGAACACAATTCATCAATATCAGCTGCTGAAATATTTTCAATGTTTTTAAATTTCAGCATCAGGTTTTTTGCCCTCTTATCTCCGATACCGGGGATTTCGGTAAGTTTTGAAACAAATGTATTTTTCTTCTTAAGCGTACGGTGATAACCTATTGCATACCGATGAACTTCTTCCTGCAATTCTGAAATAAATGTAAAAACACTTCTGTTGTCATTTATGGTTATTTCCTGACCGCCTCCGGTAACAGCGCGGGTACGGTGTTTACCGTCCTTAACCATACCAAACAAAGGCACATTGAAATTTCTCTGTTCAAGAACCTCTTTTACTGCACTTACCTGCCCTGCTCCGCCATCCAATAAAATCAGATCAGGCTTAAGACCGAATCCTTCCTGTGTATCTTTATTAATATAATACTCACCTATTCTTCTGTTTAATACCTCTACAAGCGAACGAAAATCATCCTGACCTTCAAATGACTTGATCATGAACCTTCTGTAATTTTTCTTAGCGGGTCTGCCATTGATATAAACTATCATACCACCTACATTTTCACTGCCGTTCATATTTGAAATATCATAAGCCTCGATAACGGAAGGATATTCCGCTAAGCCTAAAATTTCCTGTAATTCATACAAAACAGCTTTTTGTCTGTCATTATACGATAAAACACGGGATAGTTTTTCTGCAGCATTATTTTTTGCCATTTGAAGAAGATTTGCGCCTTCGCCGCCCTTAGGAAAGTAAAACTCAATCTTTTTACCGGCCAGACTCATAAGATATTCAACAAAATACTGTTTATCGGAAAAATCAAAATCCATGCATATGCGGTCAGGATAATCAATTCTGCCCGCATAGTAATTTGCAAGAATCTGGATATACTCCTCATCGGTTTTATCCAATCGGTCAAAAACGAAGTTTTCTGTATTAATAATTCTACCGTCACGCACATTCAGAACATTAATACAGCTCTTTGTTCCCATAGACACTACTCCGAAAATATCCTGATTCTTATATTTCAGAGCAACAACATGCTGTTTTTGCGATATTTTTTCAATTGCCCGTATCTTATCACGAAGTCCTGCAGCCTTTTCAAATTCAAGGTTATCAGATGCAGCCTGCATTTCTTTTTTATATCTCGCAAGAATGTCACTTTTATTACCGAGTATAAATGACAGTGCCTCATCAACATTTCGGTTATTCTCTTCTGCCGAAACTTTTCCGCAACAAGCACCTGAACAAAGCTTAATGTGATAATTCAGACAAGGTTTTCCGTTCTTTTTAATATCCTTGGGAAATCTTTTATTACAGTGAGGCAACATAAATATATCAATCGCTTCTTTTACTGCAGAAGAAACATATTCCGAAGAAGTATAAGGCCCGAAATATTCAGCACCGTCTTCATCCTTCTGAAAAACAGATGACAATGCTTTCCAGCCGTTATCGGTAACCTTAACATAAGAATATCCCTTATCATCTTTAAGCAGAATATTATACTTGGGCATATATTGTTTTATAAGGTTGCATTCAAGCACTAAAGATTCAAATTCGCTTGATACAATAATATAGTCAAAATCACTGACATTTTCAACCATTCGTCTTACTTTGACAGAATGCTTATTTTGTGAGCCGAAATACTGGCTGACCCTGTTTTTGAGAACTTTTGCCTTTCCGATGTAAATAATTTCACCCAGTGAATCTTTCATAATATATACACCGGGTTTTTCAGGCAACGCCTGTGCTTTTTTTCGTAACTCTTCAATCTTTTTCAAATTGAACCTCCGTTAAGTAAAAGAAAAAGTGTATCGGAAGCAAACCGATACACCCAACATAACAATTCAAAAATTACTCAGCAAAGCCGGAAACAACAAGCTTTTCAAGAGCTTCAACGGCCTCTGCTTCATCGTGACCGTCAGCAATTATTTTAATATCAGTACCGCCTGTAATGCCAAGAGAAAGCACGCCGAGAAGACTCTTAGCATTAGCTCTGCGCTCTTCTTTTTCAACCCAAATCGAAGATTTGAATTCATTTGCTCTTTGAATAAAAAATGTTGCAGGTCTGGCATGCAAACCAACCTGATTCTGTACGGTAATATCCTTTGTGATCATATATAATCTCCTCTCGGAAAAAGATTTCTAATATATTATAGCACAAACTTAAATGCAGTCAATCAAAAACGTCAAACAAAAAAACAATTCGTGTGAAAAACTAAATCAGACCAAAAACTGAAGATGTGATTTGTGCATTTTTACCACAATAAAAAACTAAATTACAGCAAATACTCCAAATTATTATTCTTTATTCAAATTTTTCAAAAGATATTTGTCTTTTTCGGACAGGTCTGCACTGTCAAGCATATCCGGTCTGCGGGTAAAAGTACGAATAAGAGACTGCTCTCTTTTCCATTTTTCAATATTTGCGTGATGCCCGGAAATCAATACTTCGGGAACAGTTTTTCCGTTCCATTCAAAAGGCTTTGTGTACTGAGGATGTTCAAGAAGACCGTTATAATGACTTTCACAGGAATATGCTTCTTCATTGGGTAACACACCGTCAACCATACGTGCAACACTATCCAACAAAACCAATGCAGGAAGCTCACCGCCGGTCAGCACGTAGTCTCCTATCGAAATTTCTTCATCAACAATTTCTTCAAGAACCCGCTCGTCAATTCCTTCGTAATGTCCGCAAAGCAACGCAATATCCGAACGCTCAGAAAGTTCTTTTACTTTAGCTTGCGTAAGTACTTTTCCCTGAGGAGAAAGATATACAAGATGCGGTTTCTTTTTTATTTCACTGCAAACATATTGATAACAGTCATATATGGGCTGCGCCTGCATAAGCATCCCCATACCGCCGCCATAGGGAGTATCATCTACTCTTTTATGCTTATCTTTTGAAAAATCTCTGATATTATGCGCATAAACCTCAAGAATACCCTTATCTATCGCTCTGCCGATAATACTTTCTGAAAACACTGCCTTACACATATCCGGAAACAAAGTAAGGATATCAATCCGCATCATCAAAAATTCCTTTCAAAGGTCGTATTCTGACCAGGTTTTCCTGTATATTAACATCAATTACAACTTCTTTAATGGAAGGAATAAGGTATTCCTTTCCGCTGTCATCAGTAATATGCCAGACATCGTTTGCTCCCGTTTCACTGATATCAGATATTTTGCCATAGTATTTATCAGTATCCGCATCGTAAACGCTGCAACCTAACAGCTCTTCAATAAACCAAGTTCCATCAGGTAGTTTTGCATCGTCACGACTGATATAAAGAACCTTATTTCTGAGCTTTTCGGCTTTATCAATACTGTCAACTCCGTCAAGCTTCATCAAAACTATATTACCGTGCGGACGGCAACTTACAACTTTAACCGAAACACTGCCGCACGAATCAAAAAAAACAGTTTTGAATCCCCTTGCAAAATCAGGGGAATCGCACCAGGGATTGACGCGGATTTCCCCTCTGACACCGTGAGTACCGACTATCTGACCTAATTCAAGATAATCTTTAATCATATTTATATTTCGGGAATTTCAACAGTAACTTCCTTACCGCATTTTGCAGATCTGGAAATACCGTCAATTATTGCCTGATTATAGATTATCTGACTTGAAGGAACAGGAGCACAACCGCCTTCTTTAACAGCATCTATAAACAATCTGATCTTGCTGTAGAAATTATCTTCTTTGGTATTTCTTTCAGGAACTATTGTTTCAACATCACTGCCTGCAATAGTTCTGTATATCTTAAGAGGTCCGCCGATGCTTCCGTTCCAGCACTCGGTAGAAGGTATACGAAGACCTGCTTTTGTACCGAGAATTATTGTATCACCGGGAGTATCAAGATTCATAGCCCATGAAATACGGAAGTCGAGAATAATACCGCCTTCAAGGCGAACAAAAGCCGCTGCAAAATCGTCAACACCGAAAAGCTCTGCATATTCGGGATGATCAGGGAATGTTGCGGGATCCTTGCCGAAAAATGCCGAAGTATAACCCGATACAGTAAGAGGCTTAGGATAACCCACTGCATTAAGAACCATATCAAGAGAATAACAACCGATATCGGCAAGAGCACCTATACCTGCAGTTTTATCTTCAATAAAGCTTGTACCGTAGGGAGTGGGAATTCCTCTTCTTCTGCCGCCGCCTGTCTGAATATAATAAACATCACCGAGTTCGCCGGATTCTACAATTTTCTTTACCATCTTCATATTTTCATCAAAACGAGGCTGGAATCCGATAGAAAGAATTTTACCGCTCTTCTTTTCGGCACGACAGATATCAACAGCTTCCTCAAGAGTAACACACATAGGTTTTTCAAGAAGCACATTAACACCGTGTTCAAGTGCATAAACAGTACATTCAGCGTGTGTTCTGTTATATGTACAAACACTTACTGCATCAAGCTCTTCTGAATCTATCATTGATTTATGATCGGGATAAAGACGGATTCCTTCGATTCCGTTTGCTTTACAGAATTTTTCTGCCTTACCGGGCACAAGATCAGCGGCTGCTACTATTTCCACATCGGGGCATCTAAGATAATTTTCCACATGAGCCTCCGCAATCCAACCGGTACCAATAATACCAACCTTGACTTTTTTAGAAGTATCGATAACTTTTTCTTCGTTTCCGCCTTCTTTAAAACGATCGAGAATATTGTCTGCCATAAAAACAAACCTCCAAAAAATTATTTATTATTTATTAAAGCTAAAAGCTTAATTTTTATATTATCATTTGAGCAAACTACGGATGACGGTTCTGAAAAACCTATTTCATCACCTTTGAAATCTGAAACTGTTCCGCCTGCTTCTTTTATAAGCATATAACCTGCAGCATAATCCCAGGGTGAAAGAATACATTCAAAAAATCCGTCAAGCTTTCCGCATGCCACATAAGCCATATCAAGAGCGGCACTTCCGCTTCTTCTTATATCGGCGCAATGCATAAAAACATTTTTTGCAGCAGAAAAACCCGCTTCACTGTAAGCTGATTTTCTGTACGGTGTTGTTCCGAATGCAATAACAGAAACCGGCAAATCTCTGTCGGAAACAGCAATTCGTTCACCGTTACAAAAAGCACCTCTGCCCTTTTCTGCAATAAAATAATCATCACGGTACGGATCGTACACCGCGCCGAAAACAGGTTCTGAATCAATTAATAATGCAACTGAAATTGCAGAAGAACCCAGATCATGAATAAAATTTGTTGTTCCGTCTATAGGATCAATAACAAAACATTTTCCGTGTTTTGTATCTTCTTCAAAGTTTTCTTTTTCTTCTGCAAAAAAATGTGCATCGGGAAAAATTTCAAGAATCCCCTTTATGAGACGAGCCTGAACACCTTCATCATAAACAGTAACAAAATCAGCATCACCGCTTTTTGCTTTAATATTTGAAGAATCAGCCTCCAACGAATGCGCAGTGAGCATAAATTTACCGCATTCCTTTATAAGCTGTTCAAATACCATACTTTGTTCATTTGTAAAAATTGCCATAATTAATCCTCAAAAGTTAGCCCCATAGCGTGTCCCATTTTTGTTGTAATAAGATCTTTAAAACCATTTTTTTTGTAAAAACTGATAGCTTTCTGATTATCTTCACCGCAAACCATCATAAGCTTCATAATGTTTTTCTTTCTGAGATGAGCTTTTAATGTACTGATAAGGAGTGAACCCAACCCCATTCTCTGATAATCAGAATCAATATCAATATGAAAATGTGCAGGATATTCATTTCTGAACATTGAATGTGAAAGAAGATCCATTTTTGCCTCAACGTATCTTTTAGGACTTATAGCTGCGCATTGATTAAGATAATGCTCTTTAAAAATTTTTTCGTAAACATCATAGTTTTCACTGCAGATGATATATCCGACAGCTTCATCATTATCATTAACAGCAACAAAACAATTATTGGGTTCCTGCTCTATATAATAATTACAATACATAATCAGAATATATTTCTGTGTATCTTCAGGAGAATCAGCACACTCTGCATTAACAAGACAAATATGCTGAACTCTTTCTTTATCTTTTTCGTTATAAGGCCTTACAGAAGCCATAAAAACTCACCTCATATATTTTTTTTATAATTATATAATTATTTTCGGTAAAAGTCTATAAAAAGTATGTTATTTTATAAAAAAATGTGATATATTAATAAAAAACTACGGAGATACAATCATATGAAATATGCAACCATCGGAACATCATGGATAACAGAAAGCTTCATCTCGGCAGCGTCAACAGTAAAAGGTATGGAGCTGTATGCTGTATATTCACGTTCAGAAAAAAAGGCAGAGGAATTTGCAAAAAAACACAACGCACACCTCAGCTATACTGATCTTGCTGAATTGGCAGCTGATAAAAACATTGAGGCTGTATATATAGCAAGTCCCAATGCTCTTCATTATGAACAAAGCAAATTTTTATTGACTAACGGAAAAAATGTATTCTGCGAAAAACCTGCCACAACAACAAAACAACAAATGGAAGAACTTATCGGTCTTGCAGAAAAAAATAATCTTATTTATCTTGAAGCCATAATGACAATACATACGGATGGCTATAAGATTATGCAAAGCAAATTATCATCGCTGGGAAAAATTCGTTCTGCACATTTTGATTTTTATCAGCTTTCTTCAAAATATCCCTTGTATATAAACGGTGAAAATCCGAACATCTTCAATCCTGAAATGCATACCGGTTGTCTTATGGATATCGGAGTATATAATATTTATCTTGCCGCTGCCCTGTTCGGAATGCCCGATGAAGTTATATCAGACACGGTTTTTCTCTCTAACAGATGCGATGCTGCAGGCACAGCCATTCTTAAATACAAAGATCTTTCTGTGTGTCTTAATTATTCAAAGGTCGGACAAACATATTCATATTCGGAAATTATAGGCGACACAGGAACATTAATGTTTTCATCAGTTTCACAGTTGACGGGTATGTACTTCAGACACCGTGATATTTCAGAGGAGCTGGTTCCGGAAACAGTTTCAAGAGACATAATAATGGGAACAGAGGCTTCCTTTCTTCTCAGAATGTGTACAATAAAAAACTATAAAGACAAAGATTATATTTTTGCGCAAAAAACAGCACTTACAGTACGCGAAATCTGCGATATTATCAGAAATGACAATAATTTTTTATTCTGATATGATATGATGTTTATAAGTATCTTTTGTCAAGTATTTCTATTACATCACCTATACAGCCGATATCATTAGACCCAACTATGATATCGGCACTTTTTTTTGCCAATTCATCTCCGTTTTCGGGGACAAAGCCGACAGCTGCAGTTTCGAGCATATCAACATCATTTGAACCGTCACCAACTGCATAAGCATTTTCTCTTTTAATCCCGAGATGATCAGCCAACTGAAGTAAAGCATAACCCTTTCCTGCTTTACGGGACAGAATTTCCACAAACGAACCGCTGCAGGGAATATATTTCAACGTATGCAAATCAATACCGTTAAGATATTCCTGTATTTCAAATGTTCTTTCACCAACACTCAGCATAACTTTTACAAGAGGAAAAGAAACACCGTTAATATCTTCAATATGGATAACATCACTAATTCTGAGCCCGTTAAAATGTCGGATGCTCGCTTCATTACAATTAACAACATAAGCTTTATCATCAACGCTGTACAGTTCCATACATACAGGAAATTTATCTGCAAGTATTTTGTTTAGAATATTCATATTATCATTTTCTATCCCGTTTATGAACACTGCCTTTTCAAGTTCATAATCATATGCCATAGCACCGTTAGCAAGAAGAACGGGAGCATTTATAATATCTTTACGGTAATTATGAAAACCGATTTTTGTTCGACCGGTTGAAACTGTAAATTTACCGCCCTCAGAAATAAAATACCTGACTGCCTCAATATTACGCTTAACAACAATTCCGTTGGAATCGGTAAGAGTGCCGTCAAAATCAGATGCTAACAAAACACCGCTGAATTTTCCCATAACATTCACCTCTCAGACAATTTTAACATGACAATTTTTAATTTTCAATCGTTTTATTATATTGACAAATTCTCAAAATGAATTATACTGAATCTATAATATTAAAAGGAGCTGTACACTATGATAAAAACTATCCCGAACGGCGTTTATCCTACAATGATAACACCATATACAACTGATAATAAAATAGATTATAATGCAGTTGAACAATTACTTCATTGGTATAAAGAAAGAGGCGTTGACGGCATTTTTGCAATATGTCAGTCAAGTGAAATATTCTTCTTGTCTTTTGAAGAAAGACTTGAACTTCTTAAATTTATAATGTCCCATAAACCAGAAGGTATCAGCATAATAGCAAGCGGCCACACTGCCGACGACTTAGAAACACAGATATATGAAGCAAATAAATTTATTGAATGCGGCATAGACGCTTATGTTTTTATTGCCAACAGATTCGCAAAAATTGATGAAAGTGATGATGTACTCTTAAAAAATATGGATTATGTTGCATCTAAACTACCCGAAATCGGCCTTGGTGTCTACGAATGTCCGTATCCGTATAAACGCGTTCTTACACCGTATATACTTAAAAAAATGGCAGAAACAGGCAAGTATCAGTTTCTTAAAGACACATGCTGCAATATTAAACTGATCGAAGAAAAGCTTAAGGCTGTTGAAGGTTCCTCACTTAAAATTTACAATGCAAACTCTGCAACATTGCTTGATTCACTCAAACTTGGCTGTGCCGGTTTTTCCGGAGTTATGGCAAACTTCCATCCGGAATTGTATGCCGAACTTTATAGTATCTACAAAACAGACCCTCAGAAGGCAGAAAAACTTCAAAACTTTATCGGTTTCTTCTCTGTTGCAGAATGCCAGTGTTATCCCGTAAATGCTAAATATTACCTTTCTCTTGAAGGACTTGATATTAACATTGACAGCAGAGCCCGTGACAAAGCAGAATTTGCCGATAACAGAAAAGCAGAAATAAAACAAATGCGTGAGTTGACAATTGATTTTAAGAAGTTTATCCTGTAATACATTTTTTACTTAATATAAAACATAAGGCGGTAATCACTGGAATTGTGACTACCGCCATTTATATTTACTTTATTTTGAGAGTTTCGCCGGTATCTTCAATATCAAAGAAAACAGGTCTTTCCAAGGGTTGTTCGTTAGGACAATGAAGGGTCAGTTTCAGCTGCCCGTTAAGATCAGCAAAAATCATACCGTGACCGCCGTCTTTTGTAAAAACAGGATCCAGCTGAATCCAATTACCGTCAACATCACCGTTATCCGAATAAGCTATACACTGATAATACTGATTCTCGACAATTGATGACCAAATCATATATAATCTGTCATTCAGTCCACGGTAAAGAAAAGGACCGTCAGTAACATATCTGCCGTTTTCAGTGTATTTTGCCCCCTTTGCATCGGAACCGCAAAACAAGCAAACAGGTTCACTGACAGCTGCGGACAAATCATTATTCAATTCGACACAGCACACAGTTCCGTTCATAATCTGAACGTGTTCATGACAAAATACAAGATAAGGCTTGCCGTTTTTACCGACAAATAACGAACCGTCAAGACTCCACCAATCAGAAGGGGTCAATGCACCGGCTGAACAAGGCTTAAATTCACCGTCGGGGGTATCACAGACAAGTGAATATGTACCTCTCATTCCGTTTTCTTGTTCAAAAGTTGCAAAAAGATAATATTTTCCGTTGAATTTATGCACCTCGGGCGCCCAATTTGCACTTTTGTTCATATTATAAAGCTCAGAATCGAAAATCTGTTTAGGCTCAGACCAATTTTCAAGATCTGTTCCTACGTAAACATCAAATCCGCGAGTTTGCTGCCCGAAATTAGCTGAACGGGTTCCGTATAAATAATACTTGCCGTTCTCACATAAAACAAAGGGATCACGAATAGAAATATCACAGTTTTTCATAATAATCTCCCGAAATTTATACTAAGTATTTATTTCTCAACCTTTTAATTTCATCGGAAGTAATTCCGTATTGTTTCTCAAAAAAATCTTCAATTCCGTTAAACTCAGTGTCTATACGTTCAAAGATTTTCTCAACATATATCTTTTTAACGCCCATTAACACCGCAAGACACTTTACCAGACGAGCATTTCTGAGAACAAACGGTGAAAACACTCTTGTTAAAATAATCTCTTTTGCAGAAAAATATCTCGTTGCAAGATAATCCTCGATAATTGTTTTACGCTCAATATCAAGTGCAAGTAAAACAAGAAGAGTAACAATACCTACCCTATCCTTACCGGCACTGCAATGCCACAAAACAGCATTATTGTTTTCGGATAACAGTATATCAAAAATACGAGGAATCATCTCTTTTGCTCTGTCACCGAAAATAAGCGCATCATACATTTCGCAAAAAACATCAACCGGTTTCCTGTCTTTATCATTAAACACATTAAACCATGCTCTGACCGAGTATTCATCGCGCGCAATACCAAGAAAGCTGTTATCAAGCAAAGGAATTTTGATATATTTAATTTTTTCAGGCAATATTTCAGGCTTCTCTTTAATTTCCGCGTCAGTTCTGAGATCTATAACTGTACCAACATTGTGTTTTTCACACAGTACAGAAATATCTTTTCCGGATGCAGCAGCAAGGTGTCCGCTTCTTAAAAGAGAATTCTGTTTTATTTTCTTGCCGTCATAAGTACGAAATCCTCCCAGATCCCGCGTGTTTTTCAGCGTTTCTAATTTTATTCTTCTGATTTTCATTTATTAATCCTTACTGAATAATTTAAATATTTTGCGAATAAAAGCAGGACTGCTTAATACAAAAACTCGCACAAACTCCCCTCCTTCAGGATTTCAGAAGAATTACGCCTGCACCGACAAGAATCAGTGCTAATGCAATTATCAGTACATTACTGGGGAAGCAGTATGCGATGAACAATCCTATTCCGAAAAATATAAAAATATAACCTTTCGATCCGCCTTTTCTTCTCATACTCCACCTCAGCATAATTAAATAATACATTGTGCATTAACACAACACATTACATACTACGCTGAAACTAAAGCATAAGTGCTTGTCAATAAAAAATTATTCCCATTTTTTGAAGTTTTTTACTTCTTCATACATTTTTACATAGCTGTCATGTCTTTGAAAAGCAATCAGATTATTCTTTACGGCATCAACAACAGCACAGCCTTTATCATTGATATGAGAACATGAAAGCCCGAACTTACAGTTATCCGTAAAATCCGAAAATTCGGGGAAGCATTCAGGCAATTCATCCTTGAATATTCTCTCAGTGGTCTTTTCAAAATCAAGATATGAAAAACCCGGAGTATCAGCTATCAATCCGTCATTGATTCTGTAAAGACTTACAGTGCGTGTTGTATGTTTTCCCCTGCCTAATTTGTTGCTGATTGCATTGGTTTCAAGCAACAGATCAGGGTCAAGCACATTAAGAATACTTGATTTGCCAACACCTGAATTACCCGTAAATGCACATACATTACCTGATATAAGCTTCTTTATTTCATCTGTTCCTTCATTATTGCGAGCTGAACAACAAATCACACGGAACGGACTTTTTCTGTAAACAGAAAGCAATTCTTCAGGCATATCAAGATCACACTTAGAAAATACAATTACAGGTTCAATTTTATTATATACTGCAAACGCGCTTAGCTTATCAATTACATACAAGTTAGGTTTAGGATCAGCTACAGAAGCAACAATGAACAGCAAATCTATATTTGCTACAGGCGGGCGAATCAGACTGTTTTTTCTCTCAGAAATTTCAACAACAGTTCCTTTATCACCGTCTGTTTCAATTCTGACAATATCTCCCACAAGCGGTGATATCCGCTTGTTTCTGAAGCTGCCTTTTGCCTTACATTCAAAAATTCTATCAGCGGCTTCAACATAATAAAAGCCGCTGATTGCTTGCATGATCCTACCGGGTAACAAAGCCATAAAATCACTCCGTATACTCAGAGGTACTATATATTATTATGCTACGGTTGTTTCTTCTGTTTCGGGATTTTCTGCCGAAACCGCCGTTGTATCAACCTCAGATGAAGGCTCAGTTACAACATCATTTGTTACGGTTTCACTGGGTTCTACTTCAGCAGGACCTTCACTTACAACAATAGTTACAATGGTTGCAGTTGAATACTTAGCCGAATCGCTGAAAATAGGTGACTGAGAAATAACCATTCCTTCAGCAACAGTGTCACTGGACTCATAAACAACCTTAACTCTGTTAAAGCCGTCACCGGACAAAGATGCCTCCGCAGCACTCTCAGACATTCCCACAACATTAGGCACAGATTTTTTTGTTGACATCTGATATCCGTGAACATTGGAGAATGTAGGAGGCGTTGTGGTAAAGTCGATCTGACCGGAATATACGAGAACAGAATCAGCATAAATTTCAAATGAATTGTCTGTACCGGAGCCGGTAAAGCTCAGCTGATAACTGCCGCCATCAAGAGATACACCGGAAATTGTATCATAAGCAACACCGTTAAGATATGTCTTAAGGGTTGCAGCACCATCTCCCACGCCGGGTAACGAAATACTGAACACTGCAGTGTTGGAAGCAGGAATACCGTTTCCGACAACAATATTTACGTTAACGCCTTCTTTTACGGGCGTTGTAGCATCGGGAGTCTGACTGATAACAAATCCTTTAAGCGAAGGTGAACTTGCACCTTCTGTTATAGCACCAACTTTGAGACCTGCATTGAGAATCTTCTGTTTTGCAGCTTCAAGCTGGAATCCGATAACATTTGGAACTCTTGCAGATCCGATATTTGAGCTTGATACAGCATAATATACATACACGGTTGATTTATATGCCGTATAAGAATTTCCTGCAGGCTCTGAATATATAACTTCTCCGTCTTTGCGTGTGTCATCAACAAGGGGAACAAGCTCAACAACAAGACCTGATGCCCTGAGTGTTTCTTCTGCTTCCGAAGTTGAGCAACCTGAAACATCCTGTACAAGAACCATTTCACGGCTTGTAGCAACAGTTAGCTTAAACACTGTATCCTTTGATACTTTGTCACCTGCTTCGGGATACTGCTTTGAAACATAACCGTCTTCATAAGATGAATTATATTCATACTGAGGAGGATTTTCAATAGCAAGATCAGGATACTGTTCAAGAATATCCTCAAACTTCATATTGATAAAATTCGGAACTTCAATTTTGTCTTTAGAGAACAATCCGAAAATGTCAAGCTTGGAAAGGAAGCTGCCCTCCTGCGACTGACTTGTTGATTCACCGCCGAAATATTCCTTGATACTTCCGCCGAAAACTGCAAAAACAATAACAACAATCACAAGCACCAAAGCAACAGCAACACCTATAAGAATAGGTAAAGTTGAACTCTTTGCTGTTTCTTCCGTTTCGTCATCATCCTCATAATCGGTAACATCTTCAACAGCAGGAGCAACAGAAGAAGTTTTCTGAATTCCGTTTGCACTTGCTTTCACATCGATGTATTTAGTGGGAT
This sequence comes from Acutalibacteraceae bacterium, assembly GCA_045538645.1. GTDB lineage: Bacteria > Bacillota > Clostridia > Oscillospirales > Acutalibacteraceae > RUG806. The sequence continues at coordinate 53,722 of JAZSRT010000048.1, forward strand.
TTTTATCAATAAAATATTCATAGTCAAACAAAACATCAGGATTCTTTCTGAGTTCATCTATATCCATAAGTAATTCTGCAGCAGACTGATATCTGTCGGCAGGATTCTTTTGCATTGCTCTGAGAGTGATCTGTTCAAGACCGTCAGGGATAAAGGGATTTATCTCGGTAGGTCTTACAGCTTCACTTTCAACCTGCATCCAGGCAACATTTTCATCTGTTTCAGACTCAAAAGGCATTTTACCCGTAAGCATTTCGTACATTACAACACCTACGGAATAAATATCAGACTTTTCGTCTGTATAATCTCCCTTTGCCTGTTCAGGGCTTACATAATGGACAGAACCTATTGCATCATTCTCTGCAACGGAATGAATTTCGCCTCTTTTAAAACCGGCAATTCCGAAATCGGTTACCTTGATAGAAGCATTAGGTAAAAGAAGTATATTCTGAGGCTTGATATCTCTGTGTATAACCCCTTTATCATGCGCATGCTGTAATGCTTTAAGGATTTGCACGATAAAAAGCAAAGCCTCTTTCCATTCAAGAACTTTTTGTCTTTTGATAAATTCCTTAAGTGTTATTCCTTCTACATGTTCCATAACTATGTACTGAAGGGTATCACTGAAACATACATCATATACCTTAACAATATTAGGATGATTGAGCACAGAAATTGCCTTTGATTCATTTTTGAATCTTAATCTGTACTCTTCATTGGAAAGGTATTCGTCTTTTAATATTTTAATGGCAACAATACGATCATCAACACGGTCATATGCTTTATAAACCAAAGCCATACCACCTACACCGATAATCTCCTGTACCTCATATCTGTCACTGATTACCTGATTAAGATAATTGTCCACTTCATCCACACTCCTCTACCTATTTTGAAAGAACAACAGCAGTAATGTTATCTCCGCCACCGTTAAGATTGGCGGTATTGATAAGAACATCCGTTACAACCCCAATATCATTATCTGCAATAATTGTATATAAATCTTTTTCTGCTATAAAATTTGTCAGACCGTCAGAACATAACAGAACCTTGTCTGTAGAATCTATTCTGCGTTCGGTAAAATCAATATCAACATGCTCTGAAATGCCTATAGCACGCGTAATCACATTTCTGTAAGGATAGTTTTTTGCATCATTGTCAGTTATCTGACCTGAATCAACTAATTCCTGTACTAATGAATGATCTTTTGTTAAAAGCTGAATATGATCAGAAATCAGATATGCCCTGCTGTCACCGACATGTGCAATTACGAGCACACCATTCATCAAAACAGCTGCTACAACAGTCGTTCCCATTCCTTTATATTTTTCATCAGCTTCAGCGGCATCATAAACACATATATTAGCAGCACTTATTGATGTCTCAAGCAAATTTTTTACAGATTCAACAGTGATTTTTGAACGCCAGCCTGCCACAAAACGTTCTGAAATATTTTTTACAGCTATCTCAGAAGCTACATCACCGGCATTCGGTCCTCCCATTCCGTCGCAAACAACAGCAAAACAAGAACCGTCATCAAAGACAGTAACAAAACAACTGTCCTGATTAGTTGCCCTGACAATTCCTTTGTCTGTTTTCATAGAATATTTCGTAGCGATTCCTCCTGTCTTACTGTTTTTGATTATTTCTTCTCAATTGTCCGCAAGCGGCATTGATATCAGCACCGAGTTCACGGCGTACTGTTACTGCAAAACCTTTTTTTTCAAGTATCTGAGAAAACTTGTTTATGCGCTGTGCAGAACTTCTTTTGCACCCTGTTTCAGAAACTTCATTAACAGGTATCAGATTAATATGACATAACATTCCTTTCAGCAAAGCAGCCAATTGCAGCGCACAATCATCGCTGTCATTAACACCGTTAACAAGTGCATATTCAAAAGAAATTCGTCTGGAAGTAGCATGCGTATATCTTTTACATGCATCTATAAGCTCAGCAATACTCCACTTTCTGTTTACAGGCATCATTTTTGAGCGTATATCATCATTGGGCGCATGTAAAGATATGGAAAGTGTCAACTGAAGTTTCTCCGCCATAAGCTTATTTATCCCCGGAACGATTCCGCAAGTAGATAAAGAAATATGCCGCATACTGATATTAACTCCGTTTTCATCCGACACAAGTTTCAGGAACTTAAGAACATTGTCATAATTATCAAAAGGTTCTCCCATTCCCATCATAACAATGTGAGAAACACGTATGTCGTTATCCCTGCTTATTGCATATATCTGTGACAATATTTCCGAGGGAGAAAGACTTCTTACAACACCCGATAATGTGGAAGCGCAGAAAGTACATCCCATACGGCAACCAACCTGAGATGAAACACAAACAGTATAACCGTACTTATATTTCATCAGAACAGACTCAATAAATTCACCGTCATACAATCTGAACAAATACTTTATTGTACTATCATACTCGGAAACAAGTTTTTTTTCAATAGTACAGCCAAATATGACAAAATTGTCATCAAGAACCTGCCTTAAAGCTAATGAAATATCTGTCATTTGTGAAAAATCGGTAACAAATTCTTTATGTAACCAACGATAGATCTGCTTTGCCTTGAACTTTGGTTCGCCTAAAGCTACGATCTCTGAAGTCAGTTCAGTAAGGTCAAGGGATAAAATATCTTTTTTCATTAATTCTTTCCTTTGTAAAATTTAGCGACAAAAAAACCGTCGCCTCCCTGCGAATCAGGAAAAATAGTTATATATCTGTCCGTAAAAGACCTATAGTAATCATCATCAGCAATTGAAAACTCAGGAAAATCAACAAGAAACTGATCACATATCCTGTCGTTTTCGTCTTTATTAAGAGTACAGGTGGAATAAATAAGTGTTCCGCCTTCCTTTACTGTCTTAGCACATGAATACAGTATTTCTTTTTGAATTATCGGCAATTCGGATAATTCTTGCATTGATTTATATCTGATTTCGGGTTTTCTTCCCATAACACCGAAACCTGAACACGGAACATCGCAAATAACCTTATCCATATCCGAAACTTTTTTATCAAGCTCTGCGGCATCACAGCAGATTACCGAAATATTTTCTATTCCCAGACGTTTTGCACCGTTTTTTATCAATTGAGTTTTATGTTCAAAAACATCGCAGGAAAGTAAACTGCCCTTGCTGTTAAGATACTGCGCCAGCGTAAAAGATTTTCCGCCGGGGGCCGCACAACTGTCGAGTACGCTATCCCCTTCTTTTACATCAAGAAGTTTACAGCAAAACTGCGACGACTTATCCTGCACGTGAAATAACCCTTTTTTGTATGCATCCAAATCTGCAATATCACCTGTATGCTCAACGGTAAAACAGCCGTTAAGTTCGGTAGATGCAGTCACAACTCCGTCTGCTGATAAAGAATTTATCAATTCTTCTTCCGTACATTTCAGAGTATTCTGACGCACAAAAATCGGTCGCCTGCCTTTGAATACATCAAATATCTGCTTTACCTTTTCAGTACCGTAATCAGAAATCAGCTTGTCTGCAATATTCTTATTTACAGAATATTCTATACTTAATCGTTCTGCATCATCACAATTGTCAGGAAGCACCAAACCGTTTAACGAAATTTTTCTTAATACAGCATTTATAAGTCCCGATGCATACGAGGCGTTTAATTTTTTAGACATCTTCACTGCCTCATTAACCGCCGCTGAGGTTGGAATTTTATCCATAAACAGCAGCTGAAAAGCACCTGTGCGAAGAATGTTTAACACAACCGGTTTTAATTTGGTAATTTTACTTGAAAGATAAAGGGATATATTATAATCAAGAGAAATTTTATGTTCAAGCACACCGTAAACAAGGGCCGAAGCAAAAGACACATCACGTTCATCATCAAAATGTGAATTTTTAAGCATAGATGACAGTGTCAAAGCAGAATATGAAGCTTCTTTTTCAATTTTCACCAGAAGCTTCACAGCCTCTGTACGTGGTGATGCCATATAAAATTATACCTTCCTATTAATTTCTTCTTCTGGTAAATATAAGAATAAATCTGAGCAGATTTGCAAGAGAAGTAATAAGAGACGCAACATATGTCATTGCTGCACAGCGCAGAACCTTTTTTGCGCCTTTAAGTTCCGTTTCATCTCTGAGAAGTCCTGTTTCTTCTATAACGGAAATGGCACGCGTGCTTGCATTAAACTCAACAGGTAAAGTTGCCAATTGAAACAGCATAATAAATGAGTAAAGCAAAAGGCCACCGAAAATCAAAGGCTCAAAGCTTAAAATCATACCAATAAAGGCTAAAGGAATACCTGCATAAGAACCTATCTGACAAACAGGCAGAATTGAGTTTCTTATTTTAATAGGTATATAAGCAGTAGCATGCTGTGCGGCATGACCTGCCTCGTGACAAGCTATACCTATTGCAGCGATAGAAGTGGATGAAAAAACACCCTCTGACAATCTGATAACTTTGTTTTTAGGATCATAATGATCTGATAATTTTCCGCTGCATTGTTCAACTCTGACATCATTTATACCATAATACCTGAGGACAGCCAAAGCAGCCTGTGCACCTGTATAGCCGCTTTTTGAATATACAGCTGACATCTGAGAATATGCTTTTTTAACTGCAATCTGAGCAATAATTGCTATAAGCATTGCCGGCAACAGCAGATAAATATAGCTGAAATTGTAATAAAATCCACCTATATAAGCAGGAATAAGAAAAAACTCCGTATTCATATTCATTCCTCCGTAATAAAGCTGAATCCTTTTTCAAAAGTGCGTCCGCGAAGAAAGTCTTCAGCCGACATTCTTTTAGCTCCTTCCATCTGCACCTCTTTAAGTTGTAATACAGTGGAATTTCCGCAGGCAACATAGATATTTCCGTCCGAAATATTCACAACACCTGCAGAATCGGCAGATTTTTTATCGCAGACCTTACTTGAAAAAATCTTAAAAATCTTTCCGTTCATAACGGTTCTTGCAACAGGCCAAGGATTAAGACCTCTTATAAGGTTATGTATAGTATAAGCACTGTCATTCCAATTTATTAATGCCATATCTTTAGAAAGAATGGAAACATAAGTAGCTTTTGATTCATCCTGCTTTACGGGTATTACACTTTTTTCCTCAAGTGCTTTTAATGTTTTGATTAAAAGCTCAGGGCATAATGCAGCTAAGGCATCAAAAACTTCACCGGCAGTTTCATCTTCATCAATGGATTTTTCGGCTGTTAATAATATATCACCCGTATCAAGACCCACATCCATCAGCATTGTTGTTACACCTGTTACTTTATCGCCGTTAATAACACTCCACTGAATAGGCGCGGCGCCGCGATATTGAGGCAAAAGTGAACCGTGAAGATTGACGCAACCGAATTTCGGTATATCAAGAATTTTTTTCGGCAAAATCTTACCGTAAGCGGAAACTACAATAAAGTCAGGTAAAAAAGCATTTATAATGTCAAAGGCTTCTTCACTTTTCAGACTGTCAGGCTGATAAACTTCAAGCCCGTGCTGTAATGCCAATTGCTTTACAGGCGAGGGAGTCAGAATCTGCTTTCTGCCCTGAGGTTTATCAGGCTGTGAAATTACCAGCTTTACATCATAATCATCTGAATCAATCAGTGCCTTAAGAGCAGGAACTGCAAAATCAGGCGTTCCCATAAAAATAACTGATCTCATAAAATCACCTAAATCAATCTTGTGTTAAATATACTTTTTCTCCGGGAGCAAGTGAATCAATATACAGTTTTCCGTCAAGATGATCAAGTTCATGACAAAAGCATCTTGCCTCAAGCTCACTGCCCTTATATATACACCACTTACCGTCTCTGTTCTGTGCTTTTACAGTTACAGTCATAGGTCTGAGTGTTTTACCTGCTTTACCGGGAAGAGAAAGACAACCTTCGGTAGCTATCTGCTCCCCTTCTCGTTCAACAATCTCAGGATTAATAAGCTCAATAATACGACCGTTAAAATTTACTAAAACTATTCTTCTTAGTATACCGATCTGCACTGCTGCAAGACCGATACCTTCCGACTTGATGAGAGTATCTTTCATATCATCAAGAATCATATATAACCTATCATCAAAATTTTCAACCTTTCGGCTGATTTTTCTTAAAACAGGATCATCATTTTTTCTAATCATTCTGATAGCCATTTTACATTTTCACACCTTAATGTTAATTAAGTTTTTCAGGATTAATATCGGCAAAAATGCTGATATTTTTATAAGTCTTATCAGCAAAAATCTGCCTTAACACTACATTTATCATTTCTCGGAATCTTTTAGAATTCTTACATTTAATAAGTATTCTCTGACGATAAAGCTCATTGATACGCGATACCTTCGGTGCCATAGGACCGAGAACTATTATCTTCTGATCTGAATAATCATTTTCATTCTGATATACAAGAGATTCAAACAAAGCATTTGCACAACTGATAACAGTATCATAAGATAATCCGGAAACACCGATTTCGCACAAATCACAAAACGGAGGATATATAAGTGCCTTTCTCATTTTAATTTCATAATTGAAAAATTTTTTATAATCCTGTTTTGATGCGATTTCAATTATAAAGTTATCCGGAGCAACAGTCTGAATAACAGCCCTGCCTTTTTTACTTCCCCGACCGGCGCGCCCTACTACCTGAGTAATAAGATCAAACGAACGCTCACCGCTGCGATAATCATTATTATAAAGCTCTTTATCAGCCGACGTTATACCTACAAGAGTTACATTCGGAAAATCAAGTCCCTTGGCAACCATCTGCGTGCCAATAAGAATATCGTATTCACCTTCTGCAAATGCCCGCAGAACTTTTTCATGGGAATTTTTACCTGCAGTTGTATCAGCATCCATTCTGATTACTCTGGCAGACGGAAAACGGATTTTCAGTTCCTGTTCAACCCGCTGTGTTCCGAAACCCGAATATCTGATATTCTCGGCACCGCACGTAGGGCATTTAACCGCAAACGGAATCGAATAACCGCAATAATGACACATAAGCCTGTTATTAGCAGAATGATATGTCATAGAAATACTGCATTTAGGACAGGTTACAACCTTTTTGCAATCACTGCAAACTACAAAAGTATTAAAACCTCTTCGGTTAACAAGCAGAATTGACTGTTCACCGTTGTTTATATTTTGCTCAATCTCCTCAGCCAAAGGGTTACTGATTGCAAAAAAAGAAGATAAAAGGGACTTGTCGGTCATATCAACCGTGTGTACATCGGGCAAAACAGCCTTACCGTAACGATCGGGAAGTTCACATAAAACCATTTGACCTTCTACAGCTTTTGCATAAGTTTCAACACTTGGTGTGGCTGAAGCTAATAACAGAAACGCTGAATGATAGGCGCAACGAAAACGTGCAACATCCTTGGCATTATATCGGGGGGACATTTCCGATTTATACGTATGCTCCTGCTCTTCGTCAACAACTATTAAACCTAAATTACTCACAGGAGCAAAAACAGCACTTCTTGTTCCTATTACAACACTTACTTCTCCGTTTCGGATGCGCTTCCATTCATCATATCGCTCTCCTATGGATAAAGCACTGTGCAATACCGCTACATTATCTCCGTAACGACCTGAAAAAATAGCAAATGTCTGCGGAGTAAGAGAAATCTCAGGTACCAGAACAATTACAGATTTTCCGTCTGCTATTACAGAATCTATCAGTTCAAGATAAACACTCGTTTTTCCGCTTCCGGTAACACCGTACAACAAAGCGGATCTGTCAACTGAAGATTCATATGAACTTCTTAATATATCGAATGCTTCTTTCTGGGATTCCGATAAAACCGGTTTTTTATAGTTTTCAGAAGAAGACGGAAGCGCAATTTCACGTTTTACAGGAGCTTCAAAAGCTTCACATATTCCCTTTTGCAATAAAACTCTGACAACAGATTCACTTACGCCTGTAAAATAAATCAGTTCTTTTACGGATGCTGCACCGACATCACGAAGTACACTTATTATACTTTGCTGACGAGAAGTGAGTGATACCTCTAAATCTCCCGAAAAATCATCACTTATTCTGATAAGCCGTACTGATAAATCATTGACTCTGTTAAAAGCATCCGACGACTCTGTGAGGATTCCTTTGCGAACCATAAATTTCAGCACAGGAGAATTCTTTTCAGCGCCAATTCGTTTCAATATCAATGACTCTCGGACAAAACCTCGTTTTTTTCTCAGATATTCAATAACAGTTCTTTCATCAGAAACAAAAGAATTATACGTTTCGGGAGGTATATCAGAAACACAAGCATACGTCTTTTCTGTTTTAAGACACATCCCGCCGGGCAAAAGACTTTTTGCTGCGGCAAAAAATGTACAGAAATATCTGTCACACAGCCATTTTGCCAACATTATCAATTCATCGGAAAGAACAGGCTCAGAATCAAGAACTGAATCAATATACTTATATTTTGAGCACTCATCGTTACTTAACAGCTCTTCTTTTATTTGGAAAACAAAAGCCTGTCTCAATTTATTGCCGTTGCCAAAAGGGACCATAACCCTCATACCGCAAGCAATGATCCTATTAAACCTTTCGGGAACTATATAAGTGTACAGTGCATCGAAACTGTATGAACAATTTTCAACACCCACAAGAACTAATTGTTGACGTGACAAAATTCACACCTCAGAATTTATGATCGTCATCAGGTTCATTTATCGAGAACTTACCTTCAAGCAATTCATCAACAGCAAGACTTACTGTTTTATCAACGATCTTTTCGTTTCTTGCATTCACTTCATCTGCAATTTCTCTTGATCTTTTTGCAACACCAACTACAAGTGAATATCTGCTTATACCGCCTTTAAGAAGGGGTTTCATATCAATATTAATCATAATTTCTGTTCTCCTTAAATCATTTATTTATTATTTTATATACTTCATCAATACAATCGTCAAGATTATCATTGATTACGCAATAATCATATCTATCTTTTAATTTCATTTCCTCTGCAGCAATACTTAATCTTGTGTTTATCTCATCATCAGTATTCTGCCCGCGAGAAACTATTCTGTTACGCAATTCTTCAATTGAAGGCGGAATAATAAAAATAGATTCAGAATCAGGAAAAGCTTTTTTTATATTAAAAGCACCGTTAACTTCAATAACAAGAATAACATTTTTTCCGAGATTACACAGATTGATAACTTCGCTTTTAAGAGTACCGTAGTAATTTTTGCCGTAATTTACATATTCAATAAAATCTCCGGCATCAACACGTTTAAGAAACTCTTCTTCAGACACAAAATAATAGTCTTTTCCGTCAATTTCACCTTCGCGCGGTGCTCTGGTTGTAACAGACACAGTCTGAGCAATATTATCAGATTTTAATACCAAACCGTCGTAAACGGAATTTTTACCGCAACCGGAAGGACCGGAAATAACAAATATAGATCCTTTACTGCTCATAAAATATCATTCCTCTGTCAGAGACTTTTCCTCGGAAAACCTTTCCGAAATTTTTTCAGGCTTAAGATAAGACAAAATAACGTGCTCGCTATCGGTAAAAATAACAGAAAGCGTCTTTCTGCCCTGAGAAACATCAATCAGCTTGCCGCTGTCTTTTGCATTCTGAATGATTCGCCTTACAGGTGCAGAATCAGGAGCAACAACAGCAATAATTCTATCGCAGTTGATAAGATTTCCAAAACCGACATTGATTAGCTTCATTTATATTTCCTCATTCGATATTCTGAATCTGTTCACGTATCTTTTCCACTTCGGCTTTTATATCAATAACTCTTCTTGCAATCTCAATATCAGAGGCTTTTGAACCGATTGTATTTGCTTCTCTGTTGATTTCCTGTACAAGAAAATCAAGCTTTCTGCCTATAGGCTCTTCCGATTCAAAGAAGCTTTTCAGCTGATCCATATGACTTCTGAGTCTTACAGTTTCTTCTGCGACCGCAATTTTATCTGCAAATATTGCAGCCTCAGTAAGAAGTCGCTGTTCATCGATATTAACATCACCGATAATTTCCTGAATTCTTGCCTTAATTTTTTCATTATATTCTTTAACTGTTTCGGGTGATCTTTCTTCAATAAAAGATACATTGCTCAAGATGGTGTCAGCACGTGAAAGGATATCATTTTTAAGTCTGTCGCCCTCAACACAACGCATTTCGATAAATGCATCAACAGCGATTTTGACAACTGAACTAACCGCTTCCCATATGGCATCTTCATCAGCAGGAGCTTTTCTTACAGTAAAAATATCAGATCTTCCGACAAGCATCTCAAAAGCATCGTCCATTTCAAGATCATATTTTTCAGATATTTCCTTAAATGCATTTATATAACCTGAAACAAGAGAATGATTAACCTGAACAATACTATCTTCAACATCATCCGTTTCAATCTGAACAAAGCAATCAACCTTGCCTCGTGCAATATACTGCTGTAAAAAAGACTTCAATTTCTCTTCAAGAAATGAATATGCTCTGTAAACTTTAGGTGTGAATTCAAAATATCTGTGATTTACACTTTTTATCTCAACCGTTATAGTCATAGGGCCTACAGTTTCAACCGCTCTGCCGTACCCCGTCATACTCTTAACCATAATACTTTCCTCCCGTTAATAACAACCGGACTGTCTTTTTAACAGACTCACTTCTTCATGTGTAAGATGTCTGTATTCACCGACTTTTAAATGACCAAGACTTAACTGACCGATTGCAAGTCGTTTAAGACGGGCAGTTTCCAGGCCCGCCTCTTCACAAAGACGTCTGATCTGCCGGTTTTTGCCTTCATAAAGAATTATTTCAAGAGATGTTTTATCTTCTTCTCTGTTGACAATACGAACATCTGCCGGTAATGTCTTTCTGCCGTTTATCATCATCGATGAGGTCAGAACCGTAATCTGATCATCTGTAATAGCAGGCTTCACACTGACTCTGTAAGTCTTTGAAATGTGACGTGACGGATGTGTCATAGCATTTGCAAACTCACCGTCATTGGTGAACAACAAAAGTCCCTCCGAATCTCTGTCAAGACGTCCGATCGGATAAACACGCTTTCCTATATCGGCAACAAGCTCAGCAACACATTTTCTGTCCATTTCATCGCTCATGGTTGTAACATATCCGCGAGGTTTGTGAAGCATTATATAAATATAATTTTTATCTTTGGCAAGCTTACGGCCGTTAACACTTACAGTATCGTTCTTGGGATCAATTTTATCTCCTATAGAGGCAACAACTCCGTTAACCTTAACTTTTCCTGCGGCAATCAGCTCCTCAGATTTACGTCTGGAAGCAACTCCGCAATCAGCCATATACTTCTGAAGCCTTATTAATTCACTACTCATAAATAACCTTCCGATAATTATTCACTGCAATACAACACATCAAAGGCTGCTGGTCTGCGTTTTATAAAAAACGAGCCATCAACCTTAGAATGCTATATAATAAAGTAAGTTTTATTTTTCGCCTGACTTAACTTTGGAAACAACATCATTAACCTTGTCAATAACATCGGGAACCATATTTACAAGGCGTTCAGCGGCATTATCGTTAGATGTGATGTGTTTAAGAGTAACCTCACCGTTTTTAAGTATCAGGAAAGCAACAGGATTAATTGTAATACCTGCGCCTCCGCCGCCTCCGAAAAGCTGCACATTATTCTTTGAGGGGAAATCTGATCCGCCCGAAGCAAAACCATATGTAACTTTTGATACGGGAATTACTGTAATTTCATTTGACAATGCAATAGGTTCGCCGACAATTGTACTTACATCAACCAACTGACGAACCTTCTCAATTGTTGTGGAAAGAATTCCTGCTGCTGACTGTTCCTTCATTTTTTCTACTCACTTTCTGATTTATTTATTATCTACCGAAGTTTTTTTATCGGTTGTTTGAACATTTTTATTCTTTGAGAATTTTAATAACTTTACAATAAAACCAATCAGTACTTTAAATAGCATATTAAATAAAAGTCCTGAAGTAATACCGATCAGATGAATCGGATAAAGATGCATACTGACAGCAAAAGATGCAGATGAGTGTCGGGCTAAAAAATCAGGATACACATTAATATCATATTTTCGCACTTTATATTTTGTTACTAATGCACCAAGCATCGGAAAAAGTGCCGAACAAACTTCACCATAGTATATTGCTGTCTGAGCCGCATCATTTTTATTACACTTTACATCAATATAAAGCTCATCTATCACAAGGGAATTCATAAGCTTACCGACGTATGTACCGAGATAACCAAAAATTCGTTTAACCACAAGAAGTAAACCGTCAATGCCGTGGGAGCCGTATATATCTTTCAGCAATGTTGATTTCTGAGCCGGTTTTTCGCCTGTTTCAGTCGGATTATTTTCAGCCGCTTCCGAGGCATCCGTCTGCCCGTCTGTTTCGGTTGAAGACTCGGTTGTACTTGGTTCTTCAGTCACAACTTCTTCAGTTGACGGACTTTTTGATTTTTTGTTACTATCCTTAGTATTCGCTTTTTTTTCAGCAGGATATAACGGTATCTTTGCAAAAAGCCAATGAATACGGACTTTAGTATCAATTTCAGAATATTCTGCGAAAATTTTGACTTTAACACACAGAGCCAGAATAATCAATGCAATTATACTGAGCAAAACAATGCCGATAATTTTCAAAACTATCATTTCGCAAATACTCCCTCCATAAATAATCTGTTATAAAATAGACATCTGACCTGAAATTGCATTCTCGTCATTGTGAATACTCTCAAGAGCCTGAGCTGCTGCTTTTGTATCAGGTATCTCAGGTAATTCTGCAAGCGTAGACATACAAAAGCATTTTAAAAAATCTGTCGTAGTACAGTATATCAAAGGTCTACCCGGCAAGTCAAGTCTTCCTGCCTCTTCTATCAGATTTCTTTGATATAATGTATTAATAACACCGCTGCAATCAACACCTCTGACCTGTTCTATAAAAGCCTTGGTAACAGGCTGATTATAAGCAATGATGGCGAGAACTTCAAAGGCAGCCGAAGACAAAGGCTGATTTTTTTTCATATCAAGCACATTTCTTACAGCATCTGCATATTCGGGTCTTGTAACAAATTGAACCTCTGAACCAAGACACAATAATTCAACCGCACTACCCCTGTCACTGTACTCTGCAGAAATCTCATTAAGTATATTATCAAGCCGTTCGGGACTGCAACCGAGTGCTTCAATAAGTCTGATTCTGTCAATCGGTTCACCTGAAGCAAAAATTATTGCTTCAACTGTATTTTTCAAATTTATAGCATGTTCAGTCAAAATCCAATTCTCCTTCAGGAACTTTTATAAGTTCAATTTCCATATTTTCGCCTTCACCGTTTAATATTATATGTTTTGTTTTGGCTAATTCTAAAATTGCAAGAAATGCCGCCACCATATCAGAACGGCTTTCCGAAATCAGAATGATATCGCTGAACTTATGTATACCACCAAAAGACAATCTTTCAACAATACTGTTGATCTTTGATGATACAGAAACAATTTTCTTTACAACAATAGTTCTGAACGAATCCAGAGAAGGCGGAATTTTACGCAGTCTTTTGCCAACAACACGCATATAAGCATTCAGCAATTCCAACGGTTCGTGAACTCTTGTATATGTCATATCAACCTCAAACTTTTCCTGAGGTCTGGCAATGCAATTAAATCCCTGAGTTTTTGATGACAACATCTGAGCAACACGTTTACATTCTGCATATTCAATAAGCTCACCACTGAGCTCCTGTCGAAGCTTATCCGCTTCTTCGTAAACAGGAAGCAAAGAAATAGTCTTAATGTACACAAGACGTGCTGCCATATCAAGAAATTCACTTGCAATTTCGAGATTTTCATCCTTCATCTCATCAACATACTTAAGGTATTGCTCAACCAATTCAACTATCGGTATATCATGAATATTCAATTTATGCTTTGTTATCAGATGTAATAAAAGATCCATGGGACCTTCAAAAACTTCTATCTTATAATTTATAACTGACATAAAGTTAACCTATCCTAAAAAAGCAAATGGTAATGATGTAACAAAGCTGAGAGCATCATAAATTATTGCCGTTAATCTTGAAATGGGAGAAAAATCGCCGATTCGGTTAAAAATAAATATAAGCCCCCATAAGATATAAACAAAATAACGTTCATATGACAAGATTTTATAATATATCCTGTCAGGCAATAACATTGTAAAAATTCTTGAGCCGTCAAGCGGCGGAAACGGGATAAGATTAAAAACAGCCAACATTATATTATATAAAGCTGAATATGCAAAAAAATCAATAGCTATATTAAACACTGCCGAAGTTGATGCGCTTATATACATAACCGCAGAAACACCGTTTGCAATAAAAAGAAATATTATTGCAAGAATAAGATTTGATGCAGGGCCTGCAATTGCAGTAAGTGCAAAATAAAGCTTTCTTTTCTTAAAATTTCTGATATTCACGGGAACGGGCTTCGCATAGCCGAATCCGAAAACAAAAAGCATAACCGTACCGACCAAAGAAAGATGGTCCATAGGATTAAGACTGATTCTTCCCTTTAATCTTCCGGTGGGATCGCCTAATCTGTCTGCCATCCAGGCATGGGCACATTCATGAACCGGTAAACAACAGACCGTAACAAAAACAAGCACAAATACGTGCATCAATACTTCAAGAGTGTTGCCTTCGCCGGCAATAAAATCCATCAATAAAGCAAGCATATTTAACCTCCTACTTTTTTGTGCCTACCACAAATCTATCGACATTATTTAAGTCTTTATAAGCTTTACAGTCACAATTTTGAGAAAAAATGCTGATAATGTCCTCTGTCTGCGTTTCTCCGCATTCAACGGCAATGAGACCGTCGGTTTTCAACTTACTCAGCCACAATGAATTGACAGACCTATAAAATATCAATCCGTCATTACCGCCATCAAGAGCAGTTACAGGCTCTTTCTGAACTTCAGCCTGTAAATCTTTAATTTCATCCGTTCTGATATACGGCGGATTGGAAACAATAACATCTGCCTGCGGCAATCGGGAATCGAACGTTTTTGTAATATCACATTTCACTATAGTGACATTATCAAGCTTAAGTGACATAAGATTTTTCTCAGCATAATATAAAGCTTCATCAAACAAATCAAACAGGTAGAAATTAATGTGCGGAAATTTCTTTGCTAAACTAAGACCAATACAACCGCTTCCGGTACAAAGATCAAAAACTGTTTTACAGTCATTATTTTTAATATAGTCAACACAAAGCTCAACCAATTCTTCCGTTTCGGGGCGAGGAATCAAAACACCGTTTCCAACATAGAATTCAGATTCAAAAAAACTCCATTTCCCAATAATATACTGCAAAGGTTCATGATGTTTTCTGCGCTTTATCAGTAATAAAAATTTTTCTGTCTCGTCATAAGGCACTTCTTTATCTGCGAACAATAAAAAATCATTATTAGAAAAACCCGTTATATGAAGTAACAATTGCAAGGCATCAAAAGAATAATCTTCGATGGAAGCCTCTTTAAGAATCTGTTCACCTTGCTTCAGAAGCTGACGGTATGTAGTCATCAGAGTTTATCATCCTCCGGATTGTCTGTAATAACTGCCTTAATTGAGGCAATGGCAACTTCTATCATATCATCTGTCGGTTCTTTAGTTGTAATTCTCTGCATCCATAAACCGGGTGCTGAAAATATTTTTGTAATTATATTGTCATGACGACCTGCATATCTGATAAGCTCATAACTTATGCCCGTTACAACAGGTAATATGGCTATCTTAACAAGCGCCCATACAAGTCTCAGTTCTTCATTTTTTAAAACAGGAAAAATCAATACTGCAATTGAAGAAATAATAATACTGGTAATAAGCACAATAAATATAAAACTGGTTCCGCAGCGAGGATGAAAACGTTTACAGCCCCGTACATTTTCTACAGTAAGCGAAAGACCTTTTTCGTAACAGAATATTGATTTATGTTCTGCTCCGTGATACATGAACACTCGTTTTATGTCTTTCATCTGAGAAACCGCAAGCATATACAGAACAACAATAACCATTTTGATTATACCTTCAAAAAAAGGATGAAAATCTGCAATGGCATTATTAAGAATCTTACCGTCAATAATATCTACGACATATGCAGGTGCATAAAAAAACAAACCAACACAAATTGCAGCAACAACAACTGAAATTACCGCTGTTATCGCAGTAAACATTTTGGGACCGAGATGCTCATTGAGCCATTTATCAAGTTTTGACATATTCTCCGCATCATCTTCAGCATCAAGCTGACCTGACAATTCAGCAGAACGCATAAGTGACTTATAACCGATGATCATTGATTCTATAAAATTTACGATACCCCTGATAAAAGGCCACCCGAGAAATTTCACTTTATCTTTAGCATGCCTGACATCTGTCATTTCCGTGATAATATGTCCATCTGTATGACGCACGGAAAGCGCAGCACCCTTAGGGCCGTTCATCATAACGCCTTCAATAAGAGCTTGTCCGCCGACTGATGTCTTATGTACGATCTTTTCTTTGCTCATTGTTTTATTCCTTTCTTTCGGATAAATTAACAGGTAATGTGGGTAAGGTTATACTAACCTCGGTACCTTCGCCAAGAGTACTTGCAATTTCAAGCGTACCTTTATGTAAATTTATTATTTCATCACACACCGCAAGTCCGATACCGGAGCCTTTTGCAGACAGATTTGCCTTATAGAACTTTTCCTTGATTCTCGGAAGATCTTCGGGTGAAATACCGCAACCCGTATCTGCAATACGGATTTTGATATCCTGCGAACCTATCATCGCAACAATAGATATTCTTCCGCCTGCGGGAGTATATTTGATTGCATTATCTATTACATTAACAAATACCTGCTTTATTCTGTCTGCGTCCGCATTAACAGGAGCAGGATAATCAGGAGAACTGTAAAATATTTCTTTTCCTTCTCGTGTCGCTCTGTCTCTGAGAACAAAAACTGCATCGTCAAGCTCAGCGATAACATCTATTTTTTTCAGATGAAGCATCATTCTGCCGCTTTCCATTCTTGAGAAATCAAGAAGATCCTCAACTAAAGCATAAAGCCTTTCGGTTTCATTCTGAATAACCCTGAGCCCGTTATTTACTGTATCATCTTTGGATTCATTTATACAGAGCAAGGTTTCAGTCCAACCCTTTATTGCAGTTAAAGGAGTGCGTAATTCATGAGAAACAGTTGAGATAAAGTCATTTTTTATTTTATCAGATTTATCTATTTCATCAGTCATATAATTAATTGATTCTGCGAGTTCTGCAAGTTCATCGTCGTATCGTCTTTCAAACTCAATTTTCTGAGAATAGTTACCCGTGGCTATACTTCTTGCAGCTGCATTCAATTTTTTTACAGGAACAACAATTGATCTGATAAAAAACAAGCCTGAAGCCACAACCAACAAAAGAGCAAATAATGATATAATACCTACAACTACTGTAATCTTCATAACCTGCAAGTCAATTGCTTCCAAAGAAATAATATATCTCACGGCACCGTTACTGATACCGTTAGTTTTAGGCAACAGAACCGACAGGGCAATAACTTTTTCGCCTGAACTCATTTCCCCCTGCCAGAAAGCACGGCCGGATACCGAATCTATTGCCTCATAGTAATCAGGATATTCTTCATTTTCAGAAACAAAGCCTGTTGATGTAACAATAATATCTCCGTTCTTGTTAATTACCCACAGCTCTGCTACATTAAGCTCCTGATAATTATCAACATATTCTTGCGCACGAGCTGAAAACACATCGTTATTACTGCCCAGATAGGAGCTGAAATAATCAGCCACAACACTGCTTTGACCTAATGACTGAAGTTTGTTTTCTACTGTTTCGTAATAATAATCCCTCAGGATAAGAACAATTGAAGCCGAAATGCAGGTAAGTATCAGAGCAATAACAAGAATTGTTGTAAAAAGCCATCTGACTGTAATACCGCTTTTCAGCATACTGTTCACCCCCTGAATAAAATCATACTAACCATTTATAACCGACTCCCCATATTGTCGTAAGATGATGGGGACTTGAAGGATCATCTTCAAGCTTCATTCTCAAACGTCTGATATTAACATCAACAACTTTATCATCACCGTAATACATATTGCCCCATACATGATTAAGTATCTCACTTCTTTCAAGAGCTGTATTAGGATGATTAAAGAAGAATTCCATAATCTGAAACTCAACCTGAGTCAACTCTATAAGAACACCTTTTTTAGTAAGTGAACGGCTTCTGAGATTTAGCACAAATTCGCCTAATTCAATTACACTGCCTTTATCTTTACTCTTAGCAGCAAACTCACGGTTAAGAGTAACACGTCTGTAAATAGCATCAACACGTGCCATAAGCTCAGACGGAGAAAACGGCTTGGTAACATAGTCATCAGCTCCTACAAGAAGCCCCGTAACCTTATCCATTTCCTGTGTCTTTGCAGTAAGGATTATTATACCGAGGGTGCTGCTTTTTTTTCTTAACTGTTTACAAACCTCAAGTCCGTCAACACCCGGCATCATAATATCAAGCAACGCTATGTCGATATTGCCGTTATATTCATCGTAAAGGCGCAGAGCGGTCTCGCCGTCTCCTGCCTCAATAACATCAAATCCGCTTCTTTTCAGATTAATTACGATAAACTCTCTGATAGATTTTTCGTCTTCCGCAATAAGAATCCGTTTCATTTAATAAAACCATCCTTTATCAGAAATTAAATCCATAATATATGTTTTTGTTATATTCATAGACTCCCCTATTGGAGTAATCGAAATAATAAAATCGGAATTTTGTTCCGGAATCAGAGAATTAAATATATCTGATTCTGAACATTTTACAGTAAAAATAATATTATTACTGTCTGCAGTTCTGGCTCTCACTTGTGTTTCTTTATTGATATAATCATAAGCTATATAACAATCATCATAGAAATCATCAATTTTCATCACGAAGCGATCAACCGGATTAATATAATATTTGCCGTTTTCATACAATACTCCGTCCTGATAAGCATTCCAGGAAATAAACTTAATCTGTTCGGGAATCCCCTCCGGAGCACCAACCGAATATGAATCTTCATACTCAATTTGTAACGGAATATTGTTCTGACCGTCGTTATCAAAATCCTGACACAAAAGCGAAGGATCTCTCACAGTAAAAACAGACATCACATTTCCGTCTAACTGCGGAACGGACAAAACGGCTTTAATATTGTCATACAGAATAATTTCCGTAAACAACTTTCCGTCTGAAGTCATACAATCCAGATATATATGATAAGTATCTCCGGACTTATTATAAAGTATCTGTGCAAAAGATGCTATCTGAGAATCTAATGCCAGATCACTTACAGGCAACAAATTCTTATTATTCACGTCATAATCAAGCAAACGTGCACCAACTGCAGAAGAATCTTCTCCCGAAGTGTCAAAATATAAATATAACAGTTCATTTATACTGTCCGAATCAATATCAAGATAAATATAATCTGCAATCTGTATTGTTGCAACAGAAGTTAATGTGTTCTCATCAGCGGGATTATATCCTGATACTTTATATAAAGACAAAGTCTTGGCTTTTTTGGAATCATCAACCAACCACGTTACTGCAATTTCAAGATTATTCTCATCATCAATATTAAAGAAATCAACCTTATAAACCGATGTACCTGAACCGGAGATATCGGCAACTGAATGCCATGAGTTATCATATTTTGACAAAATATGAATATGTACAACAGACTTATTGTTATTCAAAGCATAAAACACTAATGCTTCATCAGTTTTATCTCCGTTTATGTCAATCAATATATACGAAGATCTGTATTCACCTGCGATAGGCGTAAACAATGATATTTCCTGCCCCACAACAGATTCAAACGCCTGCTGCAACGCTGCATTTTCGCCGGTAAGACGCGGTGCCTTAAGAAGGTTTTCTGATGAAAAAAAGTCAAGAAGCGAACATCCCGAAAACAGAAGAACAACTGTTAACAAGACAGAAACAGTTTTAACATATCTGATTTTCAAGACACTCACCCCTTTATATTCTTTTATTCCGTTTCGCTTACTTCAACTTCGATAGTATATTCACCGTATGCCCAACTGTCTGTAAGAGTTCTTAATACAATTTTTGCGGGCACAGTATGCTTACCCGGTTCAAGATCAAGTCCGTCAAATACAGGCACAGCATATCCTGCTGTTTTGTCTATATTCATTACCGATGCTGAAGGACCTACAACCTGTACGGATAAAACCGAGGTGGAAAGCACCTTTACACCTTCGGGAATTTCTATGGTAGATGTATCAACCGGCAACTCTATCCAACGCTTTGCCATATTTGACATATCTATAACCACCTCAAATTCAACAGGTTCGGATGTTAAAAATTCATTAGTAACCGTAATTACATTTTCTTTATTGCTTATTTCACTGAAATCAATGGTTCCAACAAGAATTTCATTACTGTCGTTTATATGAGTTTCACCAACACCTGTCAATACGGAAATATCAATTTCCGAGGGAGTTATTGTATAATCAATTCCTTCTCCACGGAATGCCTGAGGAATTCCGATAAAATCAACAGCTGTTTTATAAGTTCCGACCTGATTAAGAGGAATTGTTATATAAATGGGTTCTGTGTTTTCAATAGTAAAATAAGATGAATCCAGATTTCCCGATGAAGACTCAAAAATAATTTCTGCTTCTGTTGTAACAGTAGAAGTTATTTCTTTATCAAGTTCAAGATATGCCTTAACAGCAGTAATTTTAGAAATCTCGCGTGCAGGACCTGAAACATCAACAGTTGTTACACTGAGTCTGGGATTTTCTCTTACTAAACCTTCAGCAATCGAATATCCTTCTTTTTCTTCTATCTGCTCGGTAAGAGCAAAAGTTTTGCTCATTCTTTCATCAAAAGTTGCCTTAACAGTTCTTGCTGAAAGATTTATAATTTCAATTTCACTTGAATTACCTTTAATCGCGGGAACAAGCGGAAGATCATATGTTCCGGCAGTGCTTACAGCAGAGCACGAAGCTGTAACAACAATATTTTCAGTTGCGAAATCCGAATCATTTACAAGATAACTGAGACCTTTTACTGTTACATCAACAAAAAATTCGTTATTTCCGAATATTTCAAGGTTATTATTTTTCGGCAGACTATCGTCTACAGTAACTTTGATATTCTGAAACTCTTTTTCAATTTCGGTTGTCTGGGATATGGAAATAACACACCAGAAAACAACAGCTACAATCAAAGAAAACAGAAAAACGATTTTATTATTTGCCATCAATGAAGAAAACACATTTTTTTTCTTTGATGAATTATCATTATTCCTGCTCATCATTAACAGCTCCTTCGTTTGTAATCATATTTTCGTCTTCTTTTGCTACTTCTTCAAAAGGTGTCTCAATAGCAACTTCTTCAGCTACAGCATCTTCGCCTGAATCTTCAATTGCATCTACACTTGCCTCAACAGTTTCGACAGCATCTGACGCCTCAGGCTTGGATTTTTTTGTAAATCTTTTACCCTTTGAGTTTTTATTGCTAAGCAAAAGTGCTCCTAATTTTTCTCTTAATTCACTGTCAGAAAGTCCTCTGATAAGCTTTCCGTCGACAGCAAGAGATATTATGCCGCTTTCTTCACTGGTAACTACAGCTACAGCATCCGACATAAGGCTGACTTCAATAGCTGCACGGTGGCGTGTACCGACATTTTCGGTAACAACCCTGTCATTTTTCATCGGCACAACACATCTGGCTGCTACTACCCTACCGTCTTTTATTACGATTGCACCGTCATGCAAAGGGGCTTTAGGATAGAAAATACTGCAGATCATTTCAAAAGTAGTTTCCGAATCAATCGGTACGGCATGTTTAGTCAGATCACCCAACAATGAACTTCTCTGAAAAACAATAAGAGAACCTACCTTGCTGCGGCTCATTGCACCACAGGCTCTGCAAACTGCATTAATCGACTCAAGTTCCGACTCATCACGTGATGACGATGAGAAAAATGAAGATTTGCCAATCTTCTTTTTGCCGAGATTTTCAAGTGCATGCCGAAGTTCCGTTGCAAACAGAACAACGAATATAATAATGATATCCGAAAACAGCTTTGTAAAAATAAATGAGCTGGTATTCATTCCTGCAATTTTTACAATACCGTAAAGAATTGCAATAAAGACAATTCCTTTTATAACCTGAATCGATTGAGATTTTCTCAGCTGTGTGATTATTGCATAAAGCAAAACAGCAACAAGTAAAATATCAAGAATATCAGTTACCCAATTGATATTCATAAATACATCTTTTACCTGCATAAGAATTGATTTCAGAGTTTCAACTAACATATATTTTTCACCACCGAAATTATTTTTTTGTAATCAATGCAACACTGTGAGCTGCAATACCGAGCTTTTCACCGGTAAACCCAAGTCCTTCTTCGGTCGTTGCTTTGACACTGACACAGTCAACAGAAATCTTGCAGACACGTGCAATATTATTTCTCATAGTATCAATATAAGGCGCAAGTTTTGGTTTTTGTGCAATTACCGTTGCGTCTATATTACCGACAATAAAACCATGACTGCTCAATAACGAGCATACGCGTTCCAGAAGAATAAGACTGTCGGCATTTTTATATTCAGCATCAGTATCGGGAAAATGCTTTCCGATATCCCCTAATGCAGCAGCACCGAGAAGCGCATCGGAGACAGCATGCAAAAGAACATCTGCATCCGAATGTCCGAGCAATCCTTTTTCATAAGGAATATCAACTCCGCCTAAAATCAGTTTTCTGTTTTCGGCAAATTTATGTACATCGTAACCATGACCGATTCTGAACACATTCATCATCCTTTATTTGCAGATTCTCTGATTTCCTTGCAGGCGGCAAGTTTTACAGCGGTACAAACAATATCAGCTGCCGTTTTAAGCTCTTCAACTGACGGATACGAGGGAGCCAATCTGATATTCTTGTCATCAGGATCATTTCCGTAGGGATAAGTCGCCCCGACATTTGTAAGCACAAGTCCTGCGTTTTTACAAAGTTCACCGACATATTTTGCAGAACCGACATTTACATCAAGACTGATAAAATATCCGCCTTTAGGTTCATTCCAGGTTGCAATACCGAGATCTGAAAGTTCATTATTCAACACTTCCAACACAGCATTGAATTTAGGACCCATTATCTCAGCATGTTTTTTCATCTGAGTTTTTATATCATCAAGATTTTTATAGATACAGCAGTGCTTCAGCTGATTAATTTTATCATAGCTGATAATCTGAAGAGTTAATCTGTTGCTTATTTCTTTGAAATTTCTGTCGCTTGCGGCAATAGCAGAAACACCCGCACCGGCAAAACTTATTTTAGAAGTTGAAGTAAATGCAATAAAATTATCTTCATTTCCGAACTTTTCGGCTTCTTCAAAAATATTAAGAAGGTTGTCTCCGTTATCATCAAGGTCATGAACAATGTAAGCTGCATCCCATATAACTCTGAAATCACGGGCAGCAGGTTTCATTGCTGCCAGACGGCGGACTGTTTCATCAGAATAAGTAATTCCGTCAGGATTAGAATATTTGGGAACACAAAACATTCCTTTAACATCGGGATCTTTAACAAGTTCTTCAATCATATCCATATCGGGACCTGATTGAGTCATTCGAGCATTAATCATTTCAAGACCGAAATATTCAGCAATTGCAAAATGTCTGTCATATCCGGGAACAACGGCAATAAACTTTCTGTTATCATTTTTCATCCAAGGCTCGCAACCGTTAACACCCTTATAACAACACTGTGCAATATAGTCAAACATAAGATTCAGACTTGAGCTTCCGCATGCAATTACATTTGTATAAGGCACACCGAGCATCTCACCAAACAATTCCCTGCACTCTTTTATGCCGTATAATTCACCGTAGTTTCTGCAATCGACACCGTCTTTTGTAAGGTAACCGCACTTGTCGGCAGAAAGTGTCAAAAGCTCATCCGACAAATCAAGCTGATCGGGAGAAGGCTTTCCTCTCGCCATATTAAGGCTGATATTCATTCCGAGATAAACATCATATTTTTTCTGAACAGTTGTCTCAAACTCTGACAACTGTTCAGCTGAATAATCAATCAAAAGTTTCATTTTACCACCTGTAAATCTAAATAATTCTATCAACAAATACAATAAAATTTAATAAAATAGAATTGCTCCCATTATCCTTAATATTTTAGCACACAGGGATATTATTAGCAATAGTAAATACTAAATAAATATATATAAATATTATTAAATTAGTCTTAATTTTTTAGTACTAATGTTATTTTTGGCTTAATTTTCATATTTTCTGCAAACAATAAAGTTCAATAATAAATATATAAAAACAGGCATCCATTTTTTTGATAAAAATGAACACCTGCTGATATCATTTTTCACCGCGTTCTCTGATAACAAGACGTGTAGGAGTTCCCTCAAGTCCGAAAACTTCCCTGATCTGATTATCAAGATAACGCTGATAACTATAGTGAAACAGCTCTTTATTATTTACAAATGCAACAAATGTTGGCGGTCTTGTAGATGCCTGAGTCATATAATAAATTTTAAGACGTTTGCCCTTATCCGTGGGAGGCTGCACTCGAGCCTGTGCATCTGCTAAAACCTGATTCAATCTGCCTGTGGGAATACGAACAGCATTCTGATCATCAACATATTTTATAAGTTCATAAAGTCTTTCAAGCCGCTGACCGGTTTTTGCAGAAATAAAAATAATCGGTGCATAGGACATAAACGAAAAATCATTCATCAGTTTTTTTCTGTAAGCATCCATAGTTTTGCCGTCTTTTTCATAAGCATCCCACTTATTCACGGCAATAATACATGCCTTACCTGCTTCATGAGCAATACCGGCAACCTTAGAATCCTGCTCGGTAAAACCTTCAAGCGCATCAATCATAATTACGCAGACATTAGCACGTTCAACAGCAGCAACTGAACGCATTACGGAATATTTTTCTATCTGGTCGTCAACCTTAGATTTTCTTCTCAGACCTGCAGTATCGATAAACATAAATTTGCCGTGTTTATTCACAACTTCAGTATCAGTTGCGTCACGGGTAGTACCTGCTATGTCAGAAACCAGCATTCTGTCTTCACCGCAAAGTGAATTAACCAAAGATGATTTACCTACGTTCGGTTTTCCGATTACAGCTACTTTTATCGTATCATCATTTTCATCGGGCTCTTTGTCTTCAGGTAAATATTTAAGCACTTCATCAAGAAGATCTCCCGTGCCGTGTCCGTGAACAGAAGATACGGCAACAGGATCCCCCATTCCGAGATTATAAAATTCATAAAAATCAGCCGGAGGTTCACCCAAAGAATCACACTTATTAACGCACAAAACAACAGGCTTCCCGCTTTTCAGAAGCATAGAGGCAACTTCTGCATCAGTAGCAACAACACCGGTTTTTACATCGCAAACAAAAATTATCGCATCAGCGGTTTCAATTGCTATCTGCGCCTGTCTTCTCATCTGAGACAATATCACATCATCAGAATAAGGTTCAATACCTCCCGTATCAACGATAAGAAATTTACGGTCAAGCCATTCACAATCAGCATAAATACGATCCCTTGTAACACCTGGTCTGTCATCAACTATGGCAAGACGCTTACCGCTTAATTTATTAAATAATGTGGATTTACCAACATTTGGTCTGCCAACTATGGCAACAATCGATTTACCCATTGAGCATCCGTTCCGATCAGCAACAGACCGGCCTTTCTAAAAAATTTATCAAATTATCATAAACTGTAAAAAAGATCAAAAAGCATACCACCGTCACAAGGCGCTATAACAACCTCAGTATTCAATTCTTTTTCAACATCTTCTGCTGAAATATCATCAAGAAAAATCTTTTCTTGCTCACTCTTGAACATAACAGACGGAAGCAAAAGTCTGGGGCTGCAGAAATTTTCATTTTTCAAAGAATCAATAAGATCACGCCCGGTAACAAGACCTGCAACAGTGACAGATTCCCCGAAAAATCTGTTAACTATATTATAACCTTTAATTTCAGAATTCACAAACTTTTCACAAAAACGCGAAGAAAGAGCTTCAAGCAAAGGAAATGCAGCAACTCCTGTTGCAAAAGCAAAGCATCTGTATCTGTCATCACTTTCATATTCAGCCATAGAATCCATAAATTCCTGCTCAGTTGAAACATATAAGCCGACACCGTTATCAAGCTGCGGAAAATCACGGTAATATTCATAATCGGGAAATTCTCGGCATGCAATCTGATAAAACTCATCAGCAGGATACGCAAGCTTATCCATACCGATTTGTTCTCGATCGGCATTGAATTTATCAATTATATCAATAACGGCAGCAGCCGTATCCTTATCATACGGTTTGATTTCAGCCAGCCCCTCCCGATACTTTGTAAGACCGACAGGAACAGCGGCAATACTGTTAACAGACTGAAGTTCACTGAGCTTTTTTAATGAAAACTCTAATTCCGAGCCGTCATTAATCCCGGGGCAAAGAACCAATTGAGCATTGATGCTGATGCCCGCATCCGAAAAACGGTTAAGATAATTAAGAGCCTCCCCTGCAAAGGGATTCTTCATCATACTGACCCTCAGTCCGGGATTCATAGTATGTACCGAAGCATTAATCGGGCTGATATGCATTTTTATAATACGCTCAACATCATGTTCAGTAAGATTTGTAAGAGTTATATAATTACCGAACAAAAAGGATAATCTTGAATCATCGTCCTTGAAATATAAGCTCTGTCGCAGCCCTTTCGGAAGTTGATCAATGAAACAAAAGATACAGGAATTTTTACATCTTTTATGCTTATCCATAAGATATGTTTCAAAACCCAATCCGAGTTCATCACATCCGGAACAATCACGGACAAAGACTTTCTTTTTTTTACCCTCGGGAGACACAAACTCAAATTTCAATTTTCTGTCGTCACAATAAAAACGGTAATCAAGAACATCATTGATTTCATTTCCGTTAACAGAAAGCAACTCAAAACCGGGTTCTATACCTTTTCTGGCAAACTTACTGTTATTTTCAATATCATAGATTTTTACAGACATTGAAACACCAACCTATCAAACAGCAAAAAGGCGGGGAAGTAAAATCTTCTCCACCTGCGCTATAATAGTACAAGATTTCCCGCTGACAAGCGGAAGAAAGAACATTATCAGTCTTCTACAGCAACTACCTGACGGCCATTGTAATAACCGCAAGCAGGGCAAAGTCTGTGAGATCTCTTATACTCACCGCACTGAGGGCACTTTTCAATTGCGGGAGCAGAAATCTTCCACAAATTATTACGTCTCTTATCTCTTCTTGCCTTGGAAACTCTTCTTGCAGGAACTGCCATTTTTATATCCTCCTATAATGGGTTAATTATTCATTAAATAAATCTTTCAACGCATCCCATCTGGGATCCGCAGGTAAACTGCATGAACATTGACCTTCGTTAAGATCTGTTCCGCAAATACTGCACAAGCCTTTGCAATCATCCTTACATAAAAATCTTGAAGGAATTGACAAATAAATATCCTCACTTACCAATTCATCAAGCTCAAGACGCATACCGTCAAGAACAATAAACTCATCACTGTTATCACTTTCAGCGTGAGTTAAAAGCAGATGACGCACAGGAACTTTTGCATGTTTAAGTAAAGGCTTGTTACATTTAGCGCATGAAGTGGAATAATCAAATTTAGCATCCGCTTTAAGGTTAACGATACCTGTTTTATTATAAACGGAACCGCTGACTTTAACAGGCGTAACAATACAGTCATCTTCAAGAGAGAAACTGTAATCAAACTCTACACGTTCACCTTCGGCATTAAAAACAGCATCAAGTTCAAGATACAATTTTCCAACCTCCTAAATAAACGCAGGGATGCCCCTTAAACAAAACGCATCCATTATTATATAGGCAGATTCCCTGTTTGTCAACAGGAAATCTGCTTTTTTTTGAATTATTTATATATTTTTTATGCTAATTCACAAACCTCGAAAATTCTTTCGGGAAGATTTTCTTTTTCTGTTGAAACAGTAAACACAAACTGTGTTTCAGCAAGCACACTGAGTCTTGATATTTTCTCAAGGAAATCAGCAAGAGCTTCATAGTCTCTTCCGCCGATTTTAAGTGTTGCATCAATAAGGATATCGGTTATATCGTGATCGCCTGCGCAAAGACCGCTGAGGAAACCATAGAAAGCATCATATCCGCTGATACCGTAATTACTTGCAGCAAGAAGTCTTACCTTGTAGCTTATCTGATATCTGAGAAGATCATCTTTTTCAACACATACAACATGACCTTTTGATGTTTCAAGAGCAGCATTTACTCCGTCAATAAGTTTTTTTGTTTTTCCTGTTCCTTTTTCTCCGATTAAAAGCTTGACCATAATATCAAATCCTTTCAACAATTAGTATAATTTTATTTAAGACGCTCTTCAAGCTGACTTGTAAGAGCTTCATATCCCGGTTTTCCGAGAAGAGCAAACATATTCTTTTTATAACTTTCAACACCCGGCTGATTAAACGGATTTACACCTAAGATATATCCGGAAACAGCACAGGCTTTTTCAAAGAAATAAATCAGTTCGCCGAGATTTTCCTCGTCCATTCTATCATTCTCGATAATGATATTGGGAACTCCTCCGTCCGTATGAGCAAGAACCGTTCCTTCAAATGCCTTTTTATTAATATAAGACATATCCTTTCCTGCAAGGAAATTAAGTCCGTCAACATTTTCAGGATCTTCTTCTATAATTAATTTTGCCTTAGCTTCATTAAAAGTAACAACTGTTTCAAATATCAAACGTTCACCGTCCTGAACATACTGTCCGAGTGAATGAAGATCAGTTGAATAGATTGCAGATGCAGGAAAA
Source organism: Acutalibacteraceae bacterium (assembly GCA_045538645.1). Taxonomy (GTDB): domain Bacteria; phylum Bacillota; class Clostridia; order Oscillospirales; family Acutalibacteraceae; genus RUG806. Next base: position 82,688 of record JAZSRT010000048.1, read on the forward strand.
ATACCTTTATTATCTTTTCCTTCACTTTCTCCGAAAAGCTGCTTGAACCACTCATTCATCAAAGTAAAATCAGGTTCATATGAAACGATCATTTCAACACTTTTTCCCTTACGGTAAAGAATGTTACGGATTGCAGCATATTTATAACAATCATTTTCATCAATATCAGGGACGTTATACTTCGCAACAGCCTTTGCAGCACCTGACATAAGCTTGTCTATATCAATACCCGCACATGCAATCGGCAATAAACCAACTGCCGTAAGCACTGAAAAACGACCGCCTACATCATCGGGAACAACAAACTCTTCGTAACCCATTCTGTCTGCAAGAGCTTTAAGTGTACCTTTTTCCTTATCAGTGGTAACATATATGCGCTTTGCAGCTTCAGTTTCACCGTATTTCTTTTCGAGAAGCTTTTTAAATACTCTGAATGCAATAGCAGGTTCGGTAGTTGTTCCGGATTTTGAAATAACATTTACGGAAAAATCACATGTTTCGCAAATCGCATAAAGTTCAGCTATCTCAGTGGGAGAAATACTGTTACCAAGGAAAAATATCTTAGGCAGCCCTTTAGCTGTAAGATTATAATTCTTTGATCTGACAAATTCAATAGCGGCTCTTGCACCGAGATAAGATCCGCCGATACCGATAACCACGAGAACATCGGAATCTGAAATAATTTTAGTTGCGCTCTTTTTAATTCTGTCGAACTCTTCTTTATCATAATTCAAAGGAAGATCGATCCAACCGTGAAAATCATTTCCTTCCGCCTGAGCTCTGTTATCAGTTAGTAAAGAATGCGCCTTTAATACCTCAGGAGTGATTGCGACAATTTCATCATCGCTGATAAAACCACTAAGATATTTGCAGTTGAGTTTTAAAGACATTTCAAATATAATCCTCCACTTTGATATATTTTATACTATTCTACAATAAAGCGGAGGATTTTTCAATAACAATATTAAATTTTTTTATTTTATTTTTCTGAATGCACTCATTAACGCTTTTATAGCATTGAAAAAAGTCATTTTTTCCACATTTTCATCTGCAAGAATATCGCACTTCCCTACTATTTCATCACCTGATTTAAATACAATTTCGCCGACCTTCTGTCCTTTTTCAACCGGAGCCTGTAATTCCTCTTCAATACTTGTTTCTATGGTAATATTCTTGGCAGAACCTTTATTAATAAGTATTTCTCCTATATTTCCGTGTTTTACATTTACATTTTCTTTGACTCCTTGTATAACTTTTACTTCTTTATTATAGCTACCGCTTACATCAGGATAATACATTTCATAATTGGCAAATCCCCAGTCAAGCAGGTTTTTTGCACCGGAGAACCGCTCTTTACTGTTATCTGCTCCGAGTATTACCGCAATCAGATGCAATCCGTCACGTTCTGCAGTAGCACTGACACAGCATCCGGCTTTTGATGTTGTTCCGGTTTTCAATCCTGTTGCACCGGGGTAATTTCTGATAAGTTTATTTGTATTTACTAACTGAGTTTCTCCGTTTCTGAGAGTGTCCATCCAGATTGTAGAATAATTTCTGATTATATCGTGCTTAAGAAGTTCCCGCGACATAACAGCTATATCATATGCTGTTGTTTTGTGCGTATCGGTATCGTCATCAAGACCTGTACAGTTATCAAAATTCGTGTTATTCATTCCGAGCTGCTTTGCGCGTTCATTCATCATCGCACAGAACGCTGTTTCATCTCCTGCAATTACTTCGCCCAATAAGCAACATGCATCGTTAGCACTGTAAACAGTTGCAGCTTTCAACAAGTCATTTACTGTCATTACTTCTCCGGGTTCAAGCCATATCTGAGAACCGCCTTTTTCTGCAGCCGATTCACTGCAGGTTATTTCCATATCCAATGTAAGCTTGCCGTTATCTATTGCTTCACAGACAAGCAGCAGTGTCATTATTTTCGTAACAGATGCGGGAAACAGTTTCTCGTGCTCATTTTTGGCAGCAAGTACGGTTCCCGTGTTATAATCCATTAATACACAGGCTTTAGCATTAACCTGGACGTTCAATCCGGTGCTCACTGTCAGAATATCATTTTCCGAGGCAAAAGATACAGCATAACAATTTAACAATAAAATAAACATAACAATTATTGACAAAACTTTTTTCATACAAATTCCTCCTTGGAAAAACATATGAAAAATTTCTTCTATTAATGCAAAAACGATTGATAATTATTATTGAAATGTATATAATTGTTTTAATTACAACAAAGAGGTCACGATATGAAAGTTTCTGTTTACACTCTCGGCTGCAAAGTTAATCAATATGATACACAGGAAATGATATCCGAATTAGTAAAAAACGGGTATACGGTAGCTGATCATAAAAGCAAGTGCGATGTGTACATAATTAATTCCTGCACAGTTACTGCAGAAAGCAGCCGCAAATCCCGTCAGGCTGTAAGAAGGCTCAGAGCTGAAAATAAAGATGCCATAATAGTCCTGACAGGCTGTTTTTCACAGGCATTTCGGGACGAGGCTTCTTTATTGGAAGACGCAGATATAATTATAGGAAACAATACAAATCATAAGCTTACGGAATATCTTGAAGCATTCCTCAAAACAAAAGAAAGAATTATCGATATTATCCCTCACACACGGGAAGAAAAATATTGCGGTAAATCAATTGATACCTTTGAAGGACACACAAGAGCATTTATAAAAATCCAGGACGGTTGCAACAGATATTGCTCTTATTGCATAATTCCTAAAGCAAGAGGATTTTCAAGGTCACGTCAATTGGATGATATTCAGCAAGAAATCACCTGTCTTGCGAATCTCGGTTATAAAGAAATTGTTTTTGTCGGTATTAATCTGTCGTCATACGGTCTTGATAACGGAACGGATATCTGTGATGCCCTTACTATTGCTGAAAACACCCCCGGGATTGAACGCTTCAGATTAGGTTCCCTTGAACCTGACCATATAACAGACGAAATAATCGCAAAGTTATCGAAAATGAAAAAATTCTGCCCGCAATTCCACTTATCTCTTCAGAGCGGCAGCAACAAAATTCTAAAAAAGATGAACCGCCATTACACTGCAGAAGAATATTATGAGTTATGCTGTAAGTTAAAAAGCACATTCCCCGACATATCGCTTACAACGGATATAATAGTAGGCTTTCCCGGCGAAACAGAAGAAGATTTCAATGAAACAGCAGCATTCGCAAAAAAATGCGGTTTTATGAAAGTACACGTATTTCCCTTCTCTCCAAGAGAAGGTACACCTGCTTTTAATTATACAAATAAAATACAGAACAGTATAAAAGCAAAAAGATGTTCTGCACTCCAACAAGCATGCGATAAAATAAGAAATGAATTTATGACCGATTATATAGGCAAAACCGTAAATGTGCTGTTTGAAACTCCAAAGAACGACATTCAACAGGGATACACCGAAAACTATACTCCGGTAACAGTCAGATGTCAGCATAATCTTAGCGGCAAAATTTTTCCCGTAAAAATAACATCTGTGAATACCGATTTTTGTGAAGGGATCATAGAACAGACAGATAAAATTGAAATGATATTATCAGAATAATAATGCTAAGCAAAAAATCAGGAGGAATTCAAAAAAATTCTTCCTGATTTTTAACTTTAATATTAATTTACCTGAAATAAATTCCGCCGAAAATCAACAGCGCAGACATCATAAGCAGGTATGTCGGATATACTGTTGCCGAGCAACCGAAGGAAACAATAAACTGACCGAGATTTTTTGACTTTTTGCGGTTTTCAACAACAAGTTTCGGACGGAACATAAAGAATGCTTCAAAAACAAGATATCCGCAACAGTAGAAAATCCACGTTTCCCAAAGGGTATAACCCCTTAAAATCTGGCCTGCAAGGATAACAGCTCCCACAAGAATCAGGAAAATACGGATAAATTTTATCCCTTTGTAATCCCAATAACGTTCAAGCCCGTCGTGCTGCGCAATGACATAATACATGGTAAAGCAACAGATAATTCCAGCCATGGTAGTTGAACCGAGCATAATAAGTGCAAGCGGACCTACCATATAACAAGGCCGTTCAAGCACCTCTACAATATTCATATCAACCTCACCGAATGCCTTGGTTATTTTATTGCCGTTTCTGCGGTAAGGAATGATAAACAGGAAAATGGTCAGAATAATCAACACGCAGAACACCCACGAGAGAACAGTATCAACATTCTGCGGAATGGGATGCCACAGTGCTCCTGCGTTTTCGGATGCAGTCATATTTTCCTTGGCAAGAGGCCAGGCAATTACAAATGCTGCTGAAATACCGAAGCCCTGAGCAAGCCCCTGAACAAGCTCCATCATTTTCCATCCGTCAATCACTTTAAGTTCATCCAATTTGCCGAACATTCGCTTTCCGTTCTTGAGAGGATGACATTCTTTATCATAAAGGGTTATGCCGATAACCCAACCGATTGCGCCGAACAAGGCACCGCCCATCCACATAATAATGGAAAATATATCTCCGCGTATTGCCATCATCACCAGTAATTCAGCAACAATTACAACGTTGCGTCCCCATTCCTCACGGCTGTCTTCAGAAAAACCGATCTTCGGCATTCTGCCGTTTTCAGGGTCGTAGGGCGTATTAAAAATACGGTAGCCGATTTCCTGCGACAATGGTACAAAAGCAAAGAAAATAACAAAATCATACCACTTGTAAACAACACCACTCATTGCAGAAAAGCTTATACCTAAAAATGCCGCTCCGAGACCGCCCCATATAGTACCCTTAAAAATAAGTGCAAGGTATCCAAGCGACGGATTATAGCGCGACTTATCGTGGTGAAGAACGAGAAACATAGTTGATGCATAAGGCTCCATACCGCCGTAAAAATATCCGAGCGCACAAGCAGCTGCAAACAGAAAAACATTTTCCATAAGAAGCTCAGAGCCCGTGTACCACACGCACATAATACCCATAAATGCACCGGGAAGCATAGCACCCTTTTCACCGCCTATTGCCGAGCCGCGGATGCCCCACCCAAAGCACATAGCCAGCATACTGAAAACAATAAAAAGAACAGGATTTTCAGTCATTTTTGAACTCCTTTTTATTAATGTTTTTGATAATTTCAGAAAATAAAGCCGATGCACCATTATGTATCGGCTTTATGTTTATTATTTAACGGAAGTTCATATAACCGAAAACAAGTAATCCTGCCATTAATATATGGAAGAACGGAAGAACCGTTATATCGCCTCCGAAAGACACAAGAAATTCTTTGACGGATTTTGATTTTCTGTAGTTTTCGATTACTCGTTGGGGACGGTAGAAATATGCAAGGTCGAAGAGAATATAACCGACGCAGTAGAAAATCCATGTTTCCCAAAGGGTATAGCCTCTTAAAATCTGCCCCACAAGAATAACAGCGCCCACAAGAATCAGGAATATACGAATAAATTTAATGCCTTTATAATCCCAGTAGCGCTCAAGACCGTCGTGCTGAGCGATGACATAGTACATGGTAAAGCAACAGATAATGCTTGCCATAGTTGTTGAGCCGAGCATAACAAGTGCAAGCGGACCCACCATATAGCAGGGGCGTTCAAGCACTTCTACAATGTTCATATCAACCTCACCAAAGGCACGTGTGATTTTGTTGCCGTTTCTGCGATAAGGAATTATAAAAAGGAAAATAGTAAGAATAATCAACGCACAGAATACCCATGAAAGTGTTATATCAACCTTCTCAGGGAGCATATACCACAGCTTACCTGCAGTTTCAGCCTGTTCAAGATTTTTGGCAGCAAGGGGCCAACCGAGAACAAAAGCGGCACTGATTCCAAGTCCGTTAAAGCATCCCTGCGTAAACTCCATAATTTTCCAACCGTCAATAACGTTAAGTTCATCCAGCTTGCCGAAAAGCCGTTTACCATTTTTAAGCGGATGCATCTGTTTGTCGTAGAACGTAATGGCAATAACCCAACCTACCGAACCTGCAAGTGCACCACCAATCCACATAATAATACCGAAAATATCACGGCGGATTGCCATAAGCACTAACAAGCCTGCAACTATAACAAGGTTACGTCCCCATTCCTCACGACTGTCTTTCGAAAAACCGACTTTCGGCATTCTGCCGTTTTCAGGGTCGTATGGTGTGTTGAAAATGCGGTAGCCGATTTCTTGCACCAAAGGAACAAGTGCAAAGAAAATTACAAAATCATACCATTTATAAACTACACCACTCATTGCGGAAAAGCTGATACCGAGAAATGCTGCGCCAAGACCGCTCCATATAGAGCCTTTAAATGCCAGCGCCAGATAGCCCAAGGGAGGACTATATCGGGGGCTATCGTGGTCAAGAACAAGTCCCATTGTTGAGCCGTACGGCTCCATACCGCCATAGAAATAGCCGAGAGCACAAGCAGCAGCAAACAGGAATACATTTTCCATAAGAAGATCTGAGCCCGTATACCAGACACAGAGAATACCCATAAATGCGCCGGGTAACATAGCACCTTTCTCGCCACCGATAGCAGAACCACGCATACCCCAGCCAAAGCACATAGTGATCATGCTGATAGCCAAAAAAGCAAATATATTTTGAGTTTCCATATGCAAATACCTTTCTCAAATTTAATTTATTTTTCGACTCGAACCAAAGCGTAGCCGATTTTCTTACGTCCGCAGGTATAGACCATATGGAGAAGATTACCCTCTGCCACAATTGAAGGATATGAAAATTCTACGCCGGGCTCAGTTTCAAGTTCAATACGCACAGGATATGTAGCACCGTTATCCTCAGAAAGGAAAAGGCAAAGGGGCGTGCGGTCTCCCCAGTTTTCGCTTACAGGGTTACAAATCAGACCTAATACACCGCAATCGGTCATAGCTGCACCGATCCCGCTGTTGTTGTTTGGCATATCGGTAGGACGTGCTACAGACCAGGTACGTCCGAAATCTGCTGATTCACTACGATAAACCCAATTGAGATTTGTACGTGCAAGCATATAAACTCTGCCGTCGTGGGATTGGTCTTCCCATACGGCAGGCTGAATCAGCCCCTCTCCATCCTTGGGAAGTTCCTCTTTTCGGTTACAGATTGTACCGTCGGGAAGCTGAAATGCAACAGGTGCTGAAAGCTTCCATGTTTCACCGTTATCTTCACTGTAGTCCGTCCAGGATTCCCAACGGTCACATAAGTCCTCAGTTGAACCGGGGGCAAGAAGCGCACCGTTTGAAAGCCTTATCATCTGATTTTTAACAGGTCCTCTTCCGCCGATGTCACCGGGTACAAGCTCTTTGGGAGCTGACCAGGTTTTGCCATCGTCGGTGGAAACAGTTTTCATTGAGTACCAATGACCCTCATCGATACCGCTTTTATAAATCAATGTAAGCACCCCGTCCTCTGCAAAAAGAGTGGGGTTCCAGTCTGCCTCACCGTCATCGGGGGTTACGGGTACGGGAGTGCTCCAGTCACCGTCACGTCGCGCAAACCATATACGCACATTAGGATTTTTTTCTTTTATACCGCCAAACCAGGCTGCAGTGGGGTTACCGTTACAGATAGCAACCGTTGCAGCATGGCATTCGCCGGTTTCTTCATTAATACCTTCGGTTGCAAGGTATTCCTGATATAAAAGTTCAGCTTTAATCATTTATCAATGTCTCCCATTCCGAAATTACCGTATCTGCCACAAAACGGTTTTCTTCTTCACCAAGATTATAATAATAGAGAATATGTATTTCATTATTAAAGAACGATATTCTGGGATATCCGATGTCTGTGTTGACAGCATCTGTTCGTAAAGCCTCAGGCTCTGACCAGCTTTTTCCGTCACGAGTTGCAGTGATAAAAAGCCCGTGAGGGTTTTGCCTACGGAAAAAAGCAAGAACAACGGTTCCGTCAGGCAATGAGCAAAGTGCAGGGGGGCTGCCGCCGCTCATATCCTTACCTATATACGCAAGCTTTGTTTCATAAATCCATGTTTTTCCTTCATCATTACTCAGGTAAACATCAAGCTGTGTAAATCCGGGTTCGTTTTCACTGGCATAACGTGCTATTCCGAGAAGTGAACCGTCGGGAAGTTTTGCAAGTGCCGGCATAATACGAAAATCACCCTTTGGCGGGTCTTCACCCATCATACCTAACTTTTCCCATTTGCCGTCAAAGGTAAGTTTTGCGGCAAAAGCATTACCCTCCAGGCCGTCAGCCTTAACGCCCGTCATAGCAAGAAGATAATAACCGTCACAAACAATATAATCCGTTCTGGCACTTACACCGACAAGACCGAAGTCGGGAATATAAAACGGGCCTTCCCAGCTTTTACCTGCATTGTTTGTAACCATAAGCTGTGTAAATACATTACCGTCCCAGCCCGAGGGCATAAGATACAAGCCGCTTTCGCTTGACAGCAGATCTGACGGCAGGTTTGGAAGAGGTGTTTTGTTTTCATAATCAATCGCCGGGATTTCGGGAAATTCGTGAACCCATCCGGTTTCAGGGCGTAATCTTGCAAACATTCTGATTGTAGGCTTTGTTCTGTCAAGTGCATGCACATCGGGACCGTTGTAATGGTGAATCCCTTTTTCAAAGCCAACAAGCAGCTCATCATCAAATCTCCATATACCGTGGTTGGCAGGCCAGCCGAAAAAGCTTGGCTCATCAAAAGCCACGATGTTATGTGTCACTTTCATATTTATCTCCATTTTATTGTTTTATCATTCAGATTGCAAAAATGGCTATATATCCCTCACCGAGCGAAATGTGGCTGAGTGTTCACAGGGATACATAATCTTTTTGCTTTATTTTATATTTCAAGAAAATTTACCCGCTCAAAACCGTAGTATTTCAAGCGGGAATGTGCTTATCAGATAAGAGAATCAGCAACCGTGGCGCTCCTTGTAAATACGTATAACTTCCTGCAGATCTTCCTCAGTGTCTACACTGACAGCTTCATACTGTGCGGGAGCAGGAACAATTTTGATTTTATAGCCGTGTTCGAGCACTTTAAGCTGCTCAAGGGATTCTGCCTCAGAAAGAGGTGTGGGAGCAAGTTTTGTATATGTGTTGAGGAAATCGTGTGTGTAGGCATAAATTCCTACGTGTTCAAAATATTTCGCAGCCTCGGCATGACGGGGATACGGAATAGGAGAACGGGAGAAATAAATAGCATTGCCGTTGACATCGGTAACAACCTTGACAACTGTGTTATTGAGAACATAATCGCCTTCAATCGGAACACTGCCTGTTGCCATAACGCAATCGGGGCTGTTTATCAGTGCAGAACCGATATCGTCAATAATTTCGGGAGGAACAAGCGGTTCATCGCCCTGAATGTTGATAACATAATCGCAATCATAATTACTTGCAGCCTCTGCTACACGGTCAGAACCCGTGGGATGGTTTACACTTGTCATAACAGCTTCACCGCCGAATGCGATAACTGCATCATATACTCGACTGTCGTCGGTAGCAACAACAACACGGTCAAGAATTTTTGATTTACTTGCATTTTCGTAAACATGCTGAATCATGGGCTTGCCGCATATATCTTTAAGGGGCTTGCCGGGCAGACGGGATGATCCGTAACGGGCGGGAATAACACCTAATACCTTAGCACTCATATAAAAATCTCCTTTTTCTTAAACTCAGAAACTGTATTTATCGCGCAGTGCATTGCGCATTTTATTAAGAGAAAACGGCTTGATTTCATCACAAATGCGCTCGCGCATTGCTTTACCTTCCTCCGTATTCTGGGGAGCTGAAGTAAAATCAAGAGTTATACCAAGCTCTCTGCAGATACGGTCAACAAAAATCGGCCACAGTTCGCCTATATCACCGATAACGGGAATACTGTTTTCAAGACGTGTGAACGCCGACATTTCCATACGGAAGGGAATTTTTGTAAGCTTTGTCTTGGGAAGTCCCTCATTAATCGCTTTCTGAATAAGCTCACTTTGTTTATTGAGATCCCATGAACGCTTAAGATTTTCATCAAGATCAAAGCGGATGAGAGTTTTATCCTTAAGGCTGTATGTGGGCAAACCGTTCATTGATGCCCAGATACCGTGACCTGTATAAGTTTCAAAGGGACCGTCGTGTATTTCCTGTGTAAGAGCAACTGCAGATTCAATAATAACATCTGCTTCAGAGAGCATTTTTGCAATACGCTTGCAACGCTGGCTTACGGGAATACTGTCAGAAATGCAAAGACCGACCTGACCGCCGCCGATAAGCTGAGGAACGCTTACGAGAACTGGCACACCCTTGATGGCACCGGCTCCTATCATAGTTCTTGGATCAGCACCAAGACCTGCAACATATTCAAAACTTTCACCCAGTGTCTGTGCGGCAACCATAACCTCCGTTGCAACAGTTTCGTTGAAATAGCCTACGGGGTAAGCCATATTACCTGCCGCTTTGATGATAACTTTTCCTTCTGCGTTTTCACAGATAGATACAAGCTCTTCATCAAGAGGCAATTCTGAACGGATGCGTGCCCACTCTTCTGCAGGTAATTGAGTGAGCTCATAAATATTTCCGCGGGGACGCAGTTCTTCGGGGAATTTATCACCGAGAATATCTGCATCAAATCGCTTAACACGGTCAAGCGTACCGCCCATTTCATGTGAAATAACGGCAGAGCTTGTTGTTACACCGTCGATAAGACCTGCGTGGATGAGAGTAGCAATAAGAGTTGTAACTCCCTCATGAAGATTAGGACCGCTGCCTATAACAGCTGCAACCTTTCCGCCACGCTTTTTTACATTAACGACTTTTTCAATTGCAGTAGCTAAAAATTCTTTTGTTTCATCAGGAAGAGCCTGATAAAGCTGTTCAACCAAAGCCTGTGAAGCCATACTTATTTCTCCTGTCTTATTAATTAATACAATAGCAGCTTAAAGCTTTATCAACAAAAAAAAGCATTTACTTGATCTTTTTACCGAAGCAAGCATCATCATAATCGATCGATAAAAGAGTGAAATTATATTTTTTATAAAAATTCATTGCTCTTTCGTTTCTCGGTCCGCAAGTAAGGCAGACACCTGCAATTCCTTTTTCAGCCAGATGGTTACATAGAGTATCAACAAGTTTGCCACCCATACCCATTCGCTGATATTCGGGAAGAATATCCACATGGAAATGAGCAGGATATTCATCCTTGAACTTTTCCTGAGCATTGTATGCGGTTGATGCCCACTCATATCTGTCCTCACCGTAGCTGTCAGAACGAGGCAGATAATCCCTGTCGAAAATCTCTTTGAAACTGTCAAAATTCTCTGCACAGATGATATAACCTACTGCTCTGCCGTCATCATCGAGAACAAAGCAGTTTTCCGGCTCGTGCTCAATATAGTAATTGCAGAATGTGTTATGATAAAACTGACCCGTTAAAAAATTCGGAACTTCTTCGGGACCCTCGCTGTTGTGGCAGACAAAATGCACATCAGCACGGTCCTTTTCCTCATATTTTCTGATTGATAACATTATAACTCACCACCCTCAATCCGGTATACAAAATTAGATTAGCATAAAAAAACAAGAAAATCAAGAAAATAACACTTGTATTTTTCGCAGATTAGTGTATAGTAAAGATATACAGTTTTTTGGAGGGCTACGTATGAATTTCAAGGACAGTATCACAAAAACGGCAGTAACAGCCCTGACAAATTTTCTTATTTCAACAATGCCGAAAAAGTATTTTACCACCGGGAAAAGCTCGGATAAATTTATGCTTAAAGGGAACGAAAAGTTTTCATATTCAGAGGGTGACAAATGGATCTGCGGTTTTGGCAAAGCAATATTTACACCCGCTGATTACAAAAACAGAACATATTATATTGCAGGTTACGACTCAAACAACCCTGTTAAGGGAGTGCTTGATGACCTGTATGCAAGAGCAGTTTATCTTGATGATAACAGAGGGCTCGGCGGTGTGATTTTCTGTGCACTTGATTGCGTTGGAATGAGCAGAAACGATATAAATGATATCAGAAGATTGGCTATTGAAAGCGGAAAGCTCGGCAAATTGAAATCTATTAACATTTCTTCTACGCACACACACGCAGGAATTGACACTCAGGGGCTTTGGGGCGAAAAGATTTACAAAAGCGGCAAAGACAAGGCTTTTATGGACAATCTCAAAAGCAAAGCGGCTCAGGCTATCATTGCAGCCTATGAAAACAGAAAAGACGGCAGCTTTTTTATGGGGCATCTTCCGATTGAAGATATGCAGGCAGATGTGAGAACACCCGTAACCTATGACAAAAATCTCACAAGATTCCGTTTTTCCCCCGATGATAAATCGGGTGACATTTACATAGTGAATTTTGCTTCACACGCAGAGCTGCTGGGAACAACGTCCCTTGTCAGTGCCGACTTTCCCGCATACCTTATAAAAGAAATTGAAGAAAGTGTACCCGCCTCAAATGCTGTTTTCTTTAACGGCGCCATAGGAGGTATGATTTCCGCAAAAGAAATTAAAAAGGTTTACAGAGATTCAATAGACTGTAAAGCTTATATGAAAAACTTCGGCAAACAATTGGGTAAACTTGCACTTTCCGTTAAAGACGAAACGGAGCTTAAACCCATTCTCAACATAAAATCAAAGGGAATTACGGTTCCCGGTGATAACACGGTTCTTATTCTTGCAAGATATCTTAAGGTTCTGAATAATGATATAGGAAGAACTGAAAAAAGAAGTAAGGTCTGCATTTATTCCGAGGTTGCTTATATGGAATTGGGTAATAAGGATGTGGCGGTGTTCCTTATTCCCGGAGAACTCTTCCCTGAGCTTTATAACGGCGAATTTCTCACGGAAAAAGACAGCGCAAACCGCAGAAAAGCAAGCTATAAAAAGGTACTTACTGATATGACAGACTGCCGACACAAGTTTGTTATAGGACTTTGTAACGATGAACTCGGCTACATTCTTGCAGAAAACGATTTCCTGCTGAATGAAACCTTGCCTTATATCAACAAAGCTACCGACTATATGGACAGAGACCACTATGAGGAAACAAACTCAACAGGTCCCGAAACAGGCAAAATAATTCTGAATGAAATTGAAGGCCTGATTAAATCTGTACAATAGCCGATTGCATAATAATTCTTTGCACTTTGACTTCAGAGTTTATTTTTATAATAACTTCAGTATATGTAAGGAGATGCAAAAATGAAAAAATTAACTTGTTCACTTATCGCAATGATTCTTGTTTTCACAATGCTTTTCTCTGTAAATGCTTCAGCCGAATTTACTGTACAAAAGCACACTAATCCCATTAACACCGTAACAAATATTCTCGGCGGGATTGTTGACTGCGCAATCAGTTTTTTAGGACTGCTGTCCCCTACACCCGATTACCCCACAGTTGAGGAATATTTTGCTTCGGACAGCGAAAACTTCTACGAGGGAACCGAAACATTTATAGATACCGCAGCCGTCGGAGCAAAATGGTCACTTGGTTTCGGCAATAAAAGCCTTGTTCCCGAAAACCTTCTTAACGGCACTAAAAAATACTACACGGGCGGCTATTTCACACAGAAAGTAAGCGGAGTTTTCGATGATCAGAGAGCAAATGCAATCGCTCTTAACGACGGCTCGGGCAGAGGCACAACAATATTTGCGTCAATCGACGGTATCGGCGTAAATAACGGCGATGTCCGTGCTATCAGAGGTGCAGTTGAACAAAAGCTTAAGGATGCAGGTATTGCAAGTGATATCAATGCAATTAACATAAATGCAACACACTGCCATACAGTTGTTGATACACAGGGAATCGGTCTTGACCTTTTGCCTAAAATTTTCCTCAGTTTCTTTTGCGGAGCAAAAAGATCAATAGACACTGAATTTCTTGAAATAATGATTGAGCGTACTGCCGATGCAATAGTTGAGGCATATATAAATATGGAAACAGGTTCTCTCTACTATTTCGAAACTGTCGGTATGGGCAAAGATGATAACACAGGAATGTACCCCGACGACGAATATTCTTACATTTACAACAAGAGATACTACACAGAGGGATATCCCCATTGCTTCTCCTGCTTCAAGTTTGTTCCCGACAATGAAGATTCCGTCGGAACAATCTTTGCAAACCTCGGCGCACATCCCACTGTTGTTGATGAAGAAACAAGTCTTCTCTCGGCAGACTTCCCTGCCTTTATGGAAGAAAAAATCAACGATGCAGGTATGAATTTTATGTTTATACAAGGTGCGCAGGCTCCCGTTTCCGTAAATAAATGGGCAGAAATACCGGATCCTGTTGCAAGTGAGGTTGATGAAAAAATTACAGAAAATCCCACTGCAGAAGATTACAAAACAGCCATTCTCCTCGGTTATGAATACGCAAGGCTTATACTTGAAGCTCAGAATGAATTAAGAGAGGTTGAGCCTATACTCAATGTCAAAATGACGGAATATGTAGTTAAACTTGAAACAGGTCTTTTCGGCTACGGCGCAACAGAAGGCTTTATCGGTACAACAACTGTAAAAGATTGCTCAAGCAAAACGGGTTATTCAATCGTTACAGAAGCAGGTTATATAGAAATAGGTACAGATATTGTTCTGCTTACTGCCCCCGGAGAGCTTGTTCCTCAGCTTGTTTACGGTAATGTTGTTTCGGAAGAGGAATCATACCGCGGTACCCGGTGGACTTATGAAGCCACAGCAAGTCTTGTTCCCGAAAGCAAAACCGTTCTTGTAATGGGACTTTGCAACGATGCAATAGGTTATATCCTTCCCGATAATGACTACGCACACTTTATTACCGATACAATCTGGGATATGGACGGTGCAGAAAAACTTTTCGGTCCCTACCACAGACACTATGAAGAAATGCTTTCTGCAGGCAGTACAGCCGGCTCTGCAACAATTACAACCCTTAACGAGCTTGTAAAAAGCAAAAATCCGTAAATTGTTCAGACTACTAAAATAAAATTTTCAAGCTGCCGGTCCGATATGACAAAGCGCCGGCAGTTTTTAACTTTATAGGAAATTCCTTCCTGTATAGTAAAAGATTATATGTCACTGTGAACGCTCAGCAACGCTTCGATCGGTGATAGACTATCCGAAACGTTTCGCCGCAGGCATACGGTGAAGCATTTTCTTTCTGATAAAAACAAAATACTTATAATGCAGGAGGTTTTGGTATGACAAAGGACACTGCCAGACAAAAGGCGAAAGCGCTTGTTGCAAAAATGACGGTTGAGGAAAAGCTTTCTCAGCTTTTATACAACGCACCGGCAATCGAAAGACTTGGTATTGAAGAATACAACTGGTGGAATGAAGGCTCACACGGCATTCACGGTGCGGGCACAGCTACCGTTTTTCCTCATGCTATTGCCATGGCATCATCCTTTGACCCTGCGCTTGTGGGTGAAGTAGCCGATGCCGTTTCAACAGAAGGCAGAGCCAAATATAACAAGCATATTGAATACGGTGACCATGACATTTTCAAGGGTATCACCTACTGGGCTCCGAACATCAACATTTTCCGTGATCCCAGATGGGGCAGAGGTCAGGAAACCTTCGGCGAAGATCCCTTCCTCACATCAGAACTCGGTGTTGCTTTCATCAACGGAATTCAGGGAAACGGCGAATTTCTTAAAGGCGCTGCCTGCTCAAAGCATTTTGCCGTTCATTCGGGTCCCGAAAAATGCCGACACGGCTTTAATGCTGTTGTTGACAAGCACGACCTTTTTGAAACCTATCTCCCAGCCTTTGAAAAAACAGTTAAATCGGGCGTTGCGGGTGTTATGGGTGCATATAACCGAACAAACGGCGAACCTTGCTGTTCTCATTCATATCTTATTTCACAACTACTCCGCAAGCAATGGAACTTTGACGGTTATGTTGTTTCTGACTGCGGTGCGCTCGGCGATATTTATAAATTCCATAAATTTGTTGAAACAAGAGCAGAAGCTGCTGCCGTTGCTCTTAAAAGCACCTGTGACCTCAACTGCGGCGATACCTACGATGCTCTTATTGATGCATATGAGCAGGATCTGATTGACGAAGAAGATATTACTGCAGCAGCGGAAAATCTTTTTACAATACGTTACCGTTTGGGCGAATTTGAAAAAACAAGACCGTATTCCGACATCGGATATGATAAGCTTGACTGTAAGGAGCATAAAGAACTCAACCTAAAAACTGCAGAACAATGTATTGTTCTTCTTGATAATAAGGATAATTTCCTCCCCCTTGATAAAAATACAACAAAAAAAATTGCGGTTATCGGACCGAATTCTCTTTCTGTTACCGCTCTTGAGGGCAATTATAACGGCTATGCTTCCGAATATGTAACTGTTGCCGATGGTATACGCAGAGTGTTCAAAAACGCAGAAATAACCGTTGAAAAGGGCTGTAATTACTGTGAGGAACAGCTGAACAATTGGGGCGGTTTCCAAAATATGATAAGCGACGGCATTGCGGCTGCATCAGAAGCAGATATAACAATTCTTGCGCTCGGTCTTGACCGATCTATTGAAGGAGAAGATACAGGCTTTGATAATGACTACACAGCCAGCGGCGACAAACGAACGCTTTTTCTGCCTGCAACTCAACAAAAGCTTGCACAGGCAGTTTGCGAAGTTTGCGAAAATGTAATTGTAGTTCTTCTTTGCGGCAGTTCGATTGATGTAGGTGAAACGGTAAGAAAACACGCAAAAGCTGTTATTCAGGCGTGGTATCCCGGTTCACTTGGAGGACTCGCACTTGCAAAAATACTTTCGGGAGAAACAAATCCCTCAGCAAAGCTACCTGTTACAATTTACAGAGGAAATCATAACTTGCCTGATTTTGAGAATTACAATATGAAAGGTAGAACTTACAGATATATTGACGGTGATGCACTTTTTCCATTCGGTTTTGGTCTTTCTTACACAAAATATGCTTACGAAAACGCAAAACTTATTTTTGAAAATGATAAAAAAATAACTGTCAGCACGCAGATAACCAATATCGGTGATACCGACGGTAAAGAGACCGTTCAGGTTTACGCTTCATTTACCGACAGCCGTGTTATAACACCTCATTGGCAACTGTGTGCGGTAAAATCCGTTATGCTTAATAAGGGCGAAAAATCAGAAATCACTCTTGATATTGAACGTTATTGGATAAAGGCTGTTACTTCGGACGGAGAAAGAGTTGAGCCCGACGGAAGCATTACCCTTTATATCGGAGGACACCAGCCTGACACTGTAAGCACAAATCTGCTCGGGTATTCCTGCCTTGAAATCAAGCTCCGATAATAAAATATAAGCAAGAATTTATGAATTTATAAGAAAAAATCTTACAATTTATCAACCCCCTACCCCCAATCTTGGGGACTGTAGGTGTTTCTTGTTATATGCAAATTGCTCACAATGCGAGCAATTTCCTATATAATAAAAAAAGCAAATAACAGACAGGACGGTATGGACTATGAATAAAAATGAATACAAGATACTGATTAAACAGGCAGGTACTCTTGAACTTACTGATGCCGAAAGAAAAAGACTAAACGGCAGTTTTATCGATTTACCTGCAGGTAACACACACTATGAATTAAAAGGGCAGGGCGAAACAATCGTTCTTGTCCACGGCTACGCAACACCGTTTTACATATACGATAAGCTTTTTGAAAAATTTACCGAAAACGGTTACCGTGTTCTCAGATATGATCTGCTGGGCAGAGGTTTTTCCGAAAGAACTGATGCTGACTATACCCCGGAGCTTTTTGCACAACAACTTTATGAACTAACTGAAAATCTTTTGAATGATACAGATAGTTTTTATCTTGTCGGCACTTCCATGGGTGGCTCCATATGTGCCGAGTTCTGCAAAATGCATCCTGAAAAGGTAAAAAAACTTGCATTGCTTGCTCCTGCAGGTATGGATACTTTCAAACCACCTTTTTATATGAAGCTTTCAACTGTTCCGATTATTGGTACGGCAATTTTTAATATTATCGGCAACAAAACTCTCCTTAAAAATTGCGCAAGAGAAATTTATAACTGTGATGAAAAAGAAAGGGATTATTTTGAAAGAAAATTTGCAGAAGCAATAAAATACAAGGGGTTTCTGAAATGTACTCTCTCCTCCTTAAAGAACACCATTCTCAGAACCGATAAAACTATAAAAAGTTATATTGCAACTGCAGAAAATAAAATACCCATTCTTTGCATCTGGGGAACAATTGATAAAACTATGCCTTATTATCAGACCGAAAGACTGCTGCAGGTCTGCCCGGAATCAACTCTTATTACCTATGAGAACAGCGGACACCTATTCGTTTATGACGAGGGTGAGCGCACTGCAGAAGATGTGTCAAGGTTCTTCTCTCGATAAAATTAATACATTTAAGAGATCAAAACAAACTTTAATACAATCATTTTAATTATAACCTCGCATACTAACCTAAAATATACTTACAAAAAAAACGAGCAGAAAGCTTCAATAGTCTTTCTGCTTATTTTTGTAAAATTAATGTTTTTCTCGCTTTTGCCGCCTCATTTTTTTATCTTTGTTGAAATCAATGTGACAACTATTGAGACAAGACCGCATAAAAAATATAATACACAGCTTAAAGTTTCAGCACTTGTAGTTCCAAATTCACTTATAGCCATAAGAAATGCAAAGCCGGGAAAGCCCAAAACCATTGCACTTATATATACTATAGTTGAAAGTCCATCTGCAGAGCCCATTACTCCTTCAAAAAGGAAAAATATCAACAAGGCGAAATACCAGGCAACCGCAACAGTTATAACATAAGAAAGCCATACGCTTTTCGGTTGCTCTTTTAATTGAACTCCCACTACTGACAAAATAATCGCTATAATACCTGCGACGAGTATTGTCCACCATGGGTCAGCGCCTGATGCAATTAAACCGTGACACGCACACCAGGAAACTAAACACATTGACAGATATGTAATTAAAACGGTTAGAAAGCATTTTGTTCGGGTTTTCATAATCAGTCCTTTCCTTTTACGACAATACTTCATTGAAATTGGTTAACAGCATTAAAACAGCAAGGAGCACGGGTAATATTGCTACCGATAAAAATAATTTTTTGTTTTGATTTGCTTCTTTAAATTTCACACGAGTTAATATCATAAGCGTTATAGTTATAATATAAAGAACAGGCATCACCCATATTCCTAATAGTAATAAAAGGGCTAAGATTTCACATATCAATTCTCCTAAAGGTAAGTAGCTAATCAACGCAAATAATGGTATCTCAAAAAGAGCGATCAAATACACTGCTAACATAACAGATGACCAAATCAAAGTTATATATTCAAAAATTTTATTTAATGTGATTATCAAATTAGATTTCATAATCCATCCCTCCTTCTATCAACAAAAAACACAACACTAATTACCGCAAGTATTAAAAAAGCGGTAACTGTCCATAGAATAAAATCAAAGCGAGCATCCGAAGAAGAAGCAACGGCATTAACTAAAACATGAAACAAAAAAGAAAGTACAATTGTAAACGAACAAAGAATGACATCGCCAATTGAAAGAATTTTTGTTGATTTTTTAAGTGTATTCATTTGAGTCACCGTTCTTTATAAAGCTTGAATTTATTCTATGGTTCTTGCAATTTTCTTTAGCTATTTTAAGTGAACGATAAATAATATATTAAATATCATCGAAACAATCAGATTTAACAATAATGCAGCATCCCCAAAGGGTATAACATCCAAGAAAATGTTTATAATCAACAGAATTTCCACTACTACAGATGTTATCGCAAGCATTTTCAATTTACTGTTATTTTTTTTGAGGAAACAGTAAATCGGCCAAAGTATCATAGTTATACAAGATAATATAATACTAACGAGAATAACTGAAAAACCTAATGAATCGTCAAATGCAACAATACCGGGTGCAGCGAACATTACAAGACAAAAAGAACAACAAACTATATCAATAACCGAAAGAATTTTTGTTATCTTTTTTAATATGTTCATTTGTGTCTCCTCCTTTTTTAATTTGATTCGATAAATTATATTTATTTCTTCTTTTCGTTGAAGAAAATAATAAACGCACCCATAACAGCAACTGCTGCTATGCATCCTAATTCACGAAAAAAACCTAATAATTCATTGTCGATAACCGCGCCCAAATAACCGCAATTAAATGTAGCAATAACCACTAAAATCACTTTACCCATAGTGCTTGACTTCTATAAAGGGAAGACAAATGCTGTCAAACCGGCAAGTAATAATACTACAATCTGCAATATTACAATCACACTAACCAACAACTATTTTATAGTTTTTGCAATCTCTTTAGCTGTTTCCAAATCTGTCGGAAGCTGAATGTTGTAATGTGTTAATCCGTCTGAATATGCAATTGTTGACAATTTTCTCACCTGTGAAAAACAGTATACAGTTGTTCCGTTTGCATCAATTGCCTCAACAGCACTTGTAACATGCAGATATTCGACATCGGGAACTAATTCTTCGAAAGCATACTTACTTATAATTATACTTCCGCTTTTATTCTTATATTTGAAGGAAATATTTGCACAATCAGTATACTCAAAATGTTCATATTCAATGTTTATGATTTCAAAATATTCTGAAAAAATCGCCGCCGGTAAAAGTACCTCAGTAAATCCGTTTTCGGCAAGCTCTTTTGCCAATTCAGTGTCCATAAGCTCATAAGAATCGGCTTTATCGTCAGATTTATCAAAATTTATGCGAACGTAATCCTTATACACTTCAACAAGACCGTCAAACAAACTTGTATTAAAAATCACTGCTGAAGCTGTAAGTGTACCAACTAACAAAATTGCAGCAACCGCCGCAACTGACACAATCTTTTTAAGTCTGATGCTAATATATTTATTTGCAGTTTTTTCTGATTTTTCATCGGCAACAACAGTGTTCTGTTTATCGAGCATATCAAGGCAATACTCGATAAGGTCGGGATTCATTTCTTCCTCGGACTTTTCCATTTCTTCTTCTACAATCTGTCTGAGGTTTTCTTCATTTATCTCTCCGAGTGCTTTATCGTTAAGAAACTCAAGAAATTCTTTATCGGATATCATGATTTTCCACCTTTCATAATAATAGTCTGCAAAAACTCAAAATCTTACAAAAGTTTTTAAAATAGTTTCAAATATCAGTTATTCAGTTCCTTTTGTATCAGCATTTTAACTTTAACCTTTAACCTGAACAGCCGCTGATAGATGTTATTTTCGGTGGTATTCAGCTCTATGGCAATTTCTTTAATGCTCTTTTTATGTACATATCTGCAATGCAAAAGCTCTTGCTCGTCGTCTTTCAGTTCATTTATGACTTTATCCTTAATCTGCAGCAACTGTTCGACGCTTACGGCAAAATACTCATCAGATACAGATATTGACGCAGTTTCTGCAGATTCAGAAGAAAGTACAACAAACAAATCTGCTTCTTTTTTTGCTTTGGAGTATAAATCTTTTATTTTGTTGTTAGTAACAGTTGTCAGCCACGCCTTGAGATTATTTATTGTTTTGTCTTCATTCAAAGCAACCGACAAGTCGAGGAATACATCCTGAACACAGTCGTCAATATAATCAGGCATACTGTTAAGTTTGTACTTACAAAGCTTACGGATATATGGTTCATATTCAGACCATATATCATAATTCTGCTTTTTTATCTTCTTTTTATTCATATTTTACTCCTTACCGGTAAAAACAAAGTAACACTATTTATTAAACAATTATAGCATTATAAGGATGCTATTACAATATTACTAACACAAGAATATATACCCCACAATCCATATAAAAGAATAAAAAACTCAGCAGTCTTAAAACTACTGAGTCTTGGTACGGGTGTTCCAAAGGAATTGTGTATTACATTTACTTTTGTTTTCGGGTATGTTATACTCTACATAGAGTGAGGTGTTTTTTGTGACATTAGATGAAATTTATGAATCATTTATCTGGGATGCATCATACACTGACGAAGAATATGAATCTAAAATTGCTGTTGGTATAAAAGAAGCAATAGAATATAAATATCTTTATCCATTTTTTCAACCGGTAATTCCCGAGAAATCAAAATGCATATGGGAACCTTGTGCAAGAGTTGTTGCATTAAAATCAGATGCAGAACTCAAGCCATATTTGTACTTGTTATTTGAGTGGTTGAAAGATATGAATTGGCCGGGTGCTTACGTAATTTTTGACAGATTATCAAGAATGCCTTTTTCTTTATTGGAAAATGAATTAAATCATTGCAAACTTCGAGCCGAAAAAGAAAATGATGAGTTGTGGTTGAAGGCACTTGAAGATTTTGATAAACAGATAAATTTATAATATGAAACAATATAACCCACTTGACATCTTTACAGAAAAACTGAAAGTTGCATAGTGGGTTATATACTTTTGATAAAGATATAAGAAAAAATCTTACGATTTATCAACCTCCTGCCCCCAATCTTGGGAGCTGTAGGTGTTTCTTGTTATATGCAAATTGCTCACAACGCGAGCAATTTCCTATATAATAAAAAAATTGAGTATTCACAGGTCAAATCCCTTATGAATACTCAATATGGTACGGATGTTCATAACACAAGTTGTTCTCCGGCAATACATATTTTATCTTTCGTACTATAATATATTTCCTCAGATATGGAGGAATACATAATGTCAAATATCATTGAAGATTTGTATTACAGCAACATTGAACCGCAAGAGGTTAATTCAGAATTAACACCTAAACTCAAGAAGAAACTGAGCAACCTCGCAGAGAAAGAAGAACAGCTTTCAGCAAAATTGAACGGTGATGATAAGGAACTGTTTCAAAACTATGTCAGTGCTTACATTGAATTTTCAACAACAAGTAATGCTGACAGTTTCATATCAGGCTTCAGACTTGGAGCAAAATTCACATACGACACATTTGTTAAATTATGAAAGAATTTATTTTTTCTATAGTAATATCGTCTAAACTTAAATAACCTAATTCAGAAATAATGTGTTGATTAATAAGATGCCTGTATTTATCTTCAGCAGTGGATTCGAAAAGTCGGTACAGGTTACGGCTTCGCGCGTATTTTCTTATTTTCATTGCATTTTCAAGTCCTTCAAAGTAAGGATATCCTTCCGAAAGCACGGCAATGGCTTCTCTGTTCATTTTTGATTTGAGAAGCATTGACTGTTCACTTTCATCATAAAGCTCTGATGCAAGTGTAATTATATGAAGCTTTATTTCGCCTTTAGCAGCTCCCGCTTTTTCCGAGCACCGTCATCATACATTCAACAATATCATCTTCAAAAAAAGAAAACGAATCTCTTGAATCAATCCATGAAGTATCGTTTATATCCTGCACCGATAAAATAGACGAAAACATAAAAAACGATATCAAAGAAGTTTATAAAACTTTCAACACCGTGCACACAACAAAGCCCGTTGATATTTTCGACACAAAGATTCCGTCTGAATGGGAGATTGATGGTAAAATTAATGAATATAACCGGGAATAAACTTATAAGACATTTGCCATTATTAATTTCGTGTTCTTATAAAGTTGCTCATTTTTGAAGGCTGTGATTTTCCGCCCTGTTTTCGTATAAACCTTTGCCCGCACCATATTCGGTGTGCCGTAGGGGTATGGCTTTTCAAATGAAAAATTGCTGTCGTAATCACAGAACATTACAATATCGGAAAAATCGGCAATTTCATCGTCATCAATTAAAAGACCGTCAATATCAATGCTTTCAGCCATAATGCAGGGATAACCAAAATCGTGGTCACCCGTATTTTCAGCTCTGAAAACACAATAAGAATTATGTTTATCGCCAAAAGGCTTCCATACACAGTTTCTTATTGTGAGCCGACCGTTGAAATTTGCACCGTAATCATCACGAAAATTCACAAAATGTCTGTTGATTACGGTTGTGTTCTGAATTAAAAAGTCGCCGAAACCGATAATATTTATGCCCATATGTCCGAACGTGCAATTTATGATTTTGCATCCCGTTACGCCGCAATGTGCATCAAAACGGGACATAATACAATCGGAAAGCGAAACATTCTTGCAGAAATTTGAGCCCATCAGGCCCCAGTATCTTGTATCGAGAATATCAACACTCTGGGTTATATTCTCAAGCCTCAAGCCAATAACTGCGGTACAGTTAAGGTCGTAGCTGCCCATGGACACCATCTCTCCGGGAATCTGCGATTCGGTAAAATAAGTTTTATGAGGTGTAAGACGGCAGTTGCGGATTGTAACCCCGGCACATTCAGAAACGGTGATAAAGCCGCTGTAGGGTGCACCGTGACAGGCTTCACCCGTAACGAAATGAGTGAGATTCTGCACGGTTACGTTAGAACGGCTGATATCAATATTTCTTGAATGGTAGTTATATTTTGACTCACTCTGATTTGACACGGTAGTAAAATACCCGCCCTGCACGGTAATGGGCTTATCATCAACAGAAAACGCATATGCTTTTGTGATATTCCCGTGATTCCAGTTAATTCCGCATTTAATATTTCCGCTTTCATCAACAATAAAGCAATCAGAAGCATCTGTTCCGTTGTTTTTGTTGAGTCCCTTTCGGATGTAAACCTTTTTATCTGAAAAAACCCGCACATAATAGTTACCCTTATACGGAAATTCAATTTTTTTCTGATTGTGTTCAAGAGAGGCAATTTCGGGAGTAAAGCGTTCTGCTTTTGTTGAAACCTTAAAACAGCTTTGATTTATGCTTTCAAGGTTTCGGTCGTCAATTATAAATCTTGCATTACCGAAATCGGTGTCGGTCATAATAACAGCAGTTAATGCCCTGCCGCCGATATAATATTCACCCTCATCTGCAACAACGGACAAATCATGCCTGTTTGCATATTCGTGACAAGCGACAATTGCAGGCATATCGTCTGTTTTTCCGTCACCCAAAGCGCCGAATTCTTTATAAGTAACATAATTCTTTATCATTGTTTTCTTGCCCTCCTTCAGATTTTTATAAGGAGTTATAAATAAATTCTAACAATTTTTTATATTAGAGACAATATATTTTAATAAAAACCCTGAACGGACTTTTTTGTCCGCTCAGAGTTTTTTCAGTATGATTATTTATTCTGCCGTGCCGTATAAAGCCTCACGGATTCTGTCGGGATAGTCGGTCATTAACATATCTGCGCCCGACTCAGCAAGGAATTTTGCATCTTCCGGACTGTTTACCGTCCAATACTGAACGGAAAGACCGTATTTATGAGCATAGTCGATAAAGCTTGCTCTTCCGAGGTTTGCAACAAGAAGCTTTCCGTCGTCCCAATAATAGGGCATCTGAAGCGAATCATATTTAATGTCTTCGGGACTTAATTGTTCATTTCTTATATAACTGCCATAGAAAGAAACGATTTCAAAGGGGTTGGCAGATCTGTTCAGCTTTCCGTCATAGTGCTTATCAAGATATGATGAAACATCGGGCCAGAAGCTTGCAACAACAACGCGATCTGTCATATCATATTCATTTGCCATCTCATAGATGCCGTCAACAATTTTCGGTGCCCACGGATGCGGATATTTAACTTCTATTACATATCTGAACTTTCCCGGAGCTTCTCTTTCGATGGTTTCAAAAACATCGTAAAGCTTTGTTATTCTGATATCGTCGGGAATTTCATCGCCTCTGAGCCCTCTGAAAGGATATTCGTCATCAATCATGAAATTCTCACCGAAATTAAGTCCTCTGAGCTCTTCATAGGTTTTTGAAAATACGGTTACATACTTATGTCCGAAATACTCTTCGCTGTCACTGTTCTCTTCAAGGAAAAGGCTGTGATAAAGAACGATTTCTCCGTCTTTTGTAAGCTGAACGTCCATTTCCATTACGGGAGAATCACTGTCGGAGTACACAAGATTGGAGTTTATGGCTCTGAGAGTATTTTCAGGTGCGGCACCTTTACCGCTTCGGTGTGAAGAAATAAGCGTATGTCCGTAGTCTGGCAGGAAGAAATCTCCTGTATTATTATTCAATATCTGCGGCTGTTCTGGTTCGGTAGGTGAAAATGTGTTAAGACACATAATACCTGCAATAAAGAAAAGCACAAACTTTTTTAATACAAGATAAACTGCGCTGAAAAGATTATTTATCATAAATAACGCTCACTTTCTTTTTAATTTTCGGAAAGCATATCAATTATTTCTTCAATGCCTTCTTCAGAATTGTTGCCTGCACCTGCAAGAAGTGCACGTCTTTCATTAAGCTCAATATACATCTGTTCACGCTTTTCGCCTACAAGGTCATAGAAGAAATAAGGAATCACCTTTATAACTCGCGGAAGAATATTGATTCCGTTAAATAAGAACCATACCTTCTGGTAAACAACCTTATTTCCCTGAGACCATGGAAGCATCGGAAGAGTTGTATCGTAACCTGACCACTTGAACAAGAATATCGTGAACATAGCATTAAGCGGTGCGGTAAGCCTTGTTATAAGATTGGTAAGAATGGAAATTGATCCGTCGGGACGCTCACCCGTTACATATTCGGTGTAATCGTTGATTTCACGGCCGATTTCACCTTCAACAACGTTTGCGGGGCCGTTGTTTATACCCGTGAGAGCATAGAACAAGGCGTATATTCCTATTGTAACCCAACGTTTATCAATGAACGGAATTGCGAGCCACATTCCGCAAACACATACAATATCCCACAGTCTTAGCACAATAAGCTCATTACGGTTATTGTTTTTGAACAATTTTGCAAACTTGGGTATAAATGAAACGGATATAATATCAATTGCATTATACGGGAAGTACGCAAGCACCGTATAAAATGTTCCGCCGAAAATTTCCTGCTGTGAAACAACGTCCCACGAATAACCGCCGTTGCTCCACCATGACGTGGCAAAGTTTGCAACGAAATTCCTCAGCATATACTTGTTTTTAAGGACATACAGAACCGTTTTTTCAATGGGGGCAGGTTTTGTCTGAAGAAGAACTCTTTCTTTGCAGTAAATAGCCGCCATTGCATTACAAACTATTCCGATAATTGCCGAGAACCATGCAAGAATTGCAAAAAGCGATGACATGGGAAGATTTATAACGCCCTTATTGTTCATTTCCATTAAAGGCAGGAAAATTGCATAAACAATGGTAGCACCTGCTTCACCGAGATATGTATTGAGAAGTCCTACAGTAATTCTGTCCTTCGGGTTTGCAGTCATTAGCATCAGCAGATTTCCTTTAGGCAGATTATATATGGTGGCAAAGGTTTCTTTCAGGAAAAGCAGAATAAAGACAAACATTATCTTTTTCGGATCGTCACCCGACGGATTTTTCAGGAATACCGCACCCGTATATAAAAATGCCGTTGAAAAGAAATACGGAAGTGCACCAAGAAAAATATAAGGTCTTGCTTTTCCGTAACGGGTTCTTGTACGGTCGTAAACGATGCCCATAAGAGGGTCGTTGAGTACGTCATATATGCTTATGAGTGCTTTGATGGCTGTAACGTACAGCATATTTATTCGCAGTACGTTTACAAAATAAAGTGTCTGATACACTTCAACACCGGCAAGGATTTTTGTTGCAAACTCCGCAATACCCGGAATTGCCAATTCTTTGCCGTCAAGAACTCTCGTATGGAAAGCCTTAACTGCTATATCGCTGTATTTGCTGAGAGAGCCTTTGTCAAGAGATGCAGCAGATTCGGATTCTGCTTCAAATATAGTATTGAATATATTTTTGTTCTCACTTGCCATCAGTCAGTCACCTCCGTTTTGCAGGATGAGTAATAATTTCCGTAGTCGGAAATTATATAAATTACCGTTTCACCTGTATTTACGGCAGTTACTGTGCCGTTTTCATCAACAGTTGCCACAGCCTCATTTTCACTGAACCAGTAGCATTTTGCATTGGTAGCATCTTTCGGATTGAACACGGGCTTGAGTTCTGCCGTTTCACCCTTTTTCAATTTAAGACTTCCTTTATTAAGGTCAACTCCCTCAACAGGCACGCCAACATGAACAAGGCATGAATCGCTGTATTCTTTTCCGTTAAACACAAAGCTTGCAGTAATAATGCTGTCACCGAATACCTTGTGGGTTTTAAGATATCCTTCGCTGTCAACACTCAGCACGGATTCATCTGAGGAAGACCAGGTAACCTCGTAATCAAGAGGATTGTCACAGGTAAGCTTTGCCTTTAACACCTCACTGCTTCCCTTTTCAACAGTCATTTCGTGCTTATCAAGAGTAACTGCGGGCCAGGTGAATTTATAAACCACCGAATCATTTGCCGTTGCCATAACGGTACAGCTTCCTAAGCTTTCATATTCACCCTGCATTTTTAAGTTTGCAGTAAGCCCGTTTACACTTTCAAAGCGCAGATATTCAATTTTATCGGAAAGACGGTTTATTTCAGCATAAAGAATAACATCGGTAACTTTTTTGTCGAATTTTTCGAGTGTGTAAACTTCTTCTGAGCCGTCGGCAATAACTTTTTCAACCGTTTCCGATTTCGGGAAAGGATTATTAAAAAAGCTTTCCGAATCGGGTTTTATTCTCACGGTTATTTTATATTTATCATAGCTGCGAAGCTGTAATGTGTTCTCACTTTTACATTCGGGACAAACCGTGCTGTAATTCTCGGTTTTTATTTCAGAAGTGCAAAGTGAACATTTATAATATTTATAATCAATAACCGAGCTTTCAATATGAGAAGCATCTATTTCGCAGGGCTTCAGGAAACTCTCGGCTGATTCGGAAAAATCGGCTGTTTCTGAAACAAAATCTGCCGTAACCCTGCGGTTAAGCTCAGGAAGAGCCATTTTAACGGCGGCTGTTATCTGTTCGTTGTCGTCTGAAATTTTAACGGAGCCCGAATTTATTGAAAATCCTGCTGAATATTCTGTTTTCGGTTGAAGTGAAAGTGCTTTTTCTATGGTATTATTTATGTATTGCGCAACATCTTCATTTGTTTCGGGTTTCGGAGAAAGAGGCTCGGGCGGAGTATATAATTCCATTGTACCCTCAATGGAAAGAATGTTTTTTGCACCGAAGCCGACACCTGTTACGAAGAAAATAACAAGAATGACGGCAGAAACCTTATATATGTAACTGCGCCAGTCTTTATCTGCCATCGCTGTCACCCTCTTTCATGTTGCGGTAAAGAGCCTGCTGTTCTTCAATCTTTTTACTGATTTCTTCGGTTTCGGCAGTTTCAATAATGGGCTGAGGTAAATCGTCTATGCTGATTTCTCCCGCTTTAACTTTTTTGGCAATTTCAATACGCTCAAGATCGCCCTCTTTATAGACGATATTAAGCCCCTGCTTGCCTATAAGAACATTGACTGCAACAACTATGCCAAAGCAGATAACCGTTGCAATGCAAGCCGGTGTTACCGTTCCCGAAAGCATTGAGCTGGACTGTGAAGCATTTGAGAATACCGCAGCCAGAACTGTTGCGGCAACAGAAAAAACTGCACCGATAATTCCCGAAACAGCGAGCACCTTATGCATTTTTTTGATGCAGAGAAAGCACAGAACCGTTAAGAAGAAAATAACAAAAGCCATTAAAACAGAAAGAATAAAAGCAATTATGCAGGCTGCAATAAGAAGATATGTTTTTCCGTTTACGGAGCTTGTGAGCATAGTAAGAAGATACGGCAGATAATTGTTGCCGTATGCATCGTAAAGTCCCAACACCGAAATTGATATGTCGGCTGTAAAAAACGGCTGTGTTATTGTCACCTTTCCGTACGGAATAAGTAAAGTAACAATAGGCAGAAGCATAACACAAAGTCTTATTACCGTAAGCCTTGTGCCTATAAGAGATGCTTTAATGTGTGCCAGAAAAATATTTATTTTTGCAAGTGACAGCTCTGCCTTTTTTGCATCTCTGTAAAAATTTTCTTCAAAATTATAAAAACGAAGATTTACATTGCAATGAGGGCAATTCTGTTTCATATAAAGAATACTGATTTTCTTGTTACATTTAGGACAAGCAGACAATTAGCATCCCTCCCGTAATTTAATCTTTGAATTTATATGCTCTTACATAGTCAACTATAAATTCGGCTTTGAAAGTCTTTCTGTCGTTTCTCTCAATATAGCCGGACCATCCCTTTGTTGTCATTGCCGAGCCGCCGTCAACTTCACACGAAAGAATGAGATATTCGGGTTTTTCGGATACACCGCCCCACGAGGTTTTTGCAACCTCATAGCCGTTTATATAAAACGTGTAGGCGTCGGGAGTCCATTTCATTCCGTAGGTATTATAATTTTCATATGGATCGTTATCCAATCTGAAAATACCCACATTCTTATATCTTGTGAACAGTTCATAGCCGTTATAATGAAGATTCAGTGTAACGAGATTTCTTTTGCCCTCACCCAAATGCCAGAAGGGGGACTCAAAAATATCTATTTCGGCGCCGTTTCTTGAGTGGCCCACAACCTTGTTGACATTTGCGTTCATCATCCAGAAAGCAGACCACAGCCCCTGCCCTTTTGCAAGCTTGCAACGGCACTCAAAATATCCGTAGAGCTGTTCAAATTTATCCTCTGTTTCAAGACCGCAGGTATACCACCCCGGACCGAATTCTCCGTTTTCAAGATACTCGGTTGTGATAATAAGATTACTGTTCTCAACACGTTGCTGTGATGAGCTCCACCAACCGCCTTTTCTGATACCGTAAAAGTTATGTGCGCGCCATACTGTTTCGTCAAGTGCATCACCGTCAAAATGGTCTTCAAAGGTAAGCTCCATTTCGTCGGTATTGATTTTTTCACCCGTTCGTTTTGCTTCGGACTGATGAAAAACAATAAGCAGTTTGTTTACAAAAGTTATTGCGGCATTTTCAAGCTTTGCCCTTAACAGCTTTTTATTAAGAGCCATAACAATCCCACCTTTCACTGATTACCCTTATACACAAGATAACATAGAATGAATTCTATTGCAATATTGTACTAAAAAAAATATAAATTCGTTAATATTTTATTTATTATGCACCATTGATATTGTAAAAATTATCATTATGTGATAAACTAAACAAAATGGAACAGATTTCTTAAATCAGCGGGGAGAAGATATTTTGAAGAATTTATTTGACAAATTTATAAATATTTCAATAGATGTAATTCACAGAGGGATAGTTGTTTTTCGAGAAAAAAAACCGTATAAAAGCGAAAACCGTATTGATATGTCACGCTTTAAGCTTACCTTTGAAGACAATTTTGACGGTGATTCCCTTGATACAACGGTGTGGAATCATTTCCGCCAGGGAGTGAGAAAAGGCGGCTTCTGGGATAAGGGGCAGACTTTTCTTAAAGACGGTAATCTTATAATCCGCACCGAATATAAAAAAAACGGGACATACGGTGAGGGCTGGTATTGTAACAGAATTGACACAAGGCACTTATTTCAGCAGAAATACGGCTATTTTGAGTGCCGCTGTATTCTGCCCGCCGCACAAGGTCTGTGGGCGGCATTCTGGCTTTCAACGGAAGAAATCGGGGATTTCGTTCCGGGTAAAAAAGGAACTGAAATTGATGTTTTTGAAGCTCCTTTGTGGCACAGAAAGCTTAAAAACAAGGACTTTGAAATGATAACCTCAAATTTACATTACGGCGGATATTCTGCAGGTCACAGATATAAAAACGTTGCCGTGGCAAAGGCAGATAAGCCCTATAAAAAATACAATACCTACGGTGTTGAATGGAACGAGAACGGCTACATATTTTATGTAAACGGCAAGGAAACGGGCAGAAGCCGTTTCGGCGGTGTATCAAAAGTGCCCGAATATCTGCTTTTATCCGTTGAAATTGACGGTGTTGCGGGAAAGCCTTTCCACGGTTGGTCGGGCATAATCACAAAAAATAAAGCCGACAGATTTCCTGCCGACTTCATAGTGGATTATGTAAAGGTATATCAGTATAACGACATTGTTAACAGAGTAAATTAACCTTTATTGAGAATATAATTCATTTTGTTTATAAAAGAGGCGAATTCTTCCCGTGCATCGGAAAGCTCGGGATGCCAGCGTTTTTCCCATTCAAGGCTGCAAAAACCGCAATAATTATCCTCGTTTAACATTCTTACGATGCTTTCAACGGAAAGTATACCCTTGCCGAAGCTGCAAAGTCCCTCATTTGTTCTGTCTTTCAGATGAATGTGATGAACCAGGTGCTTTGTGTTTTTCCAGAACTCTTCGGGGGCTTCGTTTTTTGCCGAATGGTCGATATCCCATATAATTCCGAATTTATCGCTTGACACATAATCTGCAGTTTTTAATAAAATTTTACTTGTGTTAAAATCTCCGTGAACCTCAAGAAGCACTTTCACACCCAGCGACTCCGCTTCGTTACAGAGAATGCGAAGCTGTGAAGCGATATCTTTCAGAAGCTCTTCTTTACCGAAACGGGTAAGATTATTTCCGAAAACACGGATATACGGAATTTTACACAACGC
Source organism: Acutalibacteraceae bacterium (assembly GCA_045538645.1). Classification (GTDB taxonomy): domain Bacteria; phylum Bacillota; class Clostridia; order Oscillospirales; family Acutalibacteraceae; genus RUG806. Next base: position 115,097 of record JAZSRT010000048.1, read on the forward strand.
CGCCGTTTTAATAGTGCTTATTGCTTCTTCCATATTTTCCTGCCGTTTTTCTTTTTCGTGAAAAGAAGCAGATGCATCAAGACAGCAAAAATCAATTCCTTTTTCTTTTGCATATAAAAGAGTGCTTTCTCTTTTTTCGTCACTTAATTCATAAATCTCATCTGCACGAAGATGCTCCTTTATGCCGCGGATTTCTATTCCGTCAAAGCCTGTTTCGGCGGCATAATCAATGGCTTGCTTCAACGACCAATCGGGACAGCCCAATGTTGAAAATGAAATCTTCATATAATCACTCCTGTGTCATAAGACTAAACTGTGCACGGCTTACTTCGTTTATCAGCCTTTCACCCCGTAAAAATCTGACTATATCTTCAATTACAGCTTCGGTCATCTGTCGGCTTACGGCAATTGCCGCCGTGTGGGGCTGAAGCAATGTACAGGCTGTTTCATCAAGCAGCTCTTCGGGGATATTACCTGCTCCCTCTTTTTCGTAAACGTCAAGCACGGCATAAATTTTTTTCTCACGAAGCTTTTTAATTAATGCCGCTGTATCAACAAGGGAACCTCTGGATGAGTTGATAAACAACGCACCAAAAGGCAGTAACGACAGCGCTTTTTCATCTATCATATGATAGGTTTCGGGAGTTTTTGAGGCGTGAACGGAAACAATCGGTCGGCTCATGGCGGTTTCAAATCCGCATTTTTCGGCAAATTCCCACTCTGACAGCGCATCGTCAGATATATAGGGGTCAAAAACAAAAACCTTACAGTTAAAGGGACGAAGAAAGTCAAGCAAAATTCTGCCCACGGTTCCAAGCCCTATAAGTCCGATTTCTGCATTTATAACGGAGTGCTGTGCATCTTCAAGCTTGTTCCAGCCGCCGTTTCTCAAAATCTTGTCGGTCTGAACAAAACGGTGAGAGCCTGCAATCATATATCCGAGAACGCTTTCTGCAACAAAGCGCGCCATTACTGAATTAGCGCTGATAACGGGAATATTTCTGTCAAAAACTGCATTGCTTGCAATATGTGCAACCGAGCCTGCCGCGTGAGCAATAAGGCGCAGTTTCGGCGAACAGGAGAGCACCTCACCTGTTATCTGAGGCGTTCCCCAATGGGTCAGCACAATATCCGTATCAGCAAGATATTCTTTCATTTCACTCTCTGTAAAAGAGCGCTCGTAAGGATTTCTTATAACCTCACCGAATTCCCTCAGCTTTTCAGATAAATCATCGGGGAAATATCGGTTATAGGTTGAATTTATGGGGGCAGTTATCAGAATTTTCATTGAATTTACACCTCCGATTTCCGATTAGTTACAGCTTTATTATATAGGTTTTTCAATCAAAAGCAATATCACAAATATTAAATTGAGGTGATTTCGGTGCTTAAAAATATCTATCCCGACCCTGTTATAACACCGCCCGATACACATCCGCGGCTAATGCTTCAAAAAAAAGATTTTGAGAGAATCCGCAAAAACATAAAAGAAAATTCCTGCGGTGCTTCAAGAATGTTCAATGAGCTTTGCTCTCTTGAAATAAAGGGTGCAGGGGCTACTCCCGATTTCGGCACTTATCATATGAAAGAATATATGTCCGTTGAAGCAAAGGCTTTGAATGCTTTGCTTTGCGACGATGAAAAAGCAGGCAGAAAAGTTATAAGCGAGCTGTTTTTATTGCTTCACAATGTTCATTATAACGACACCATTATGCTTGCCCGTTACAGCGGACATCTGATTTTTATTGCCTCACAGGTATATGACTGGTGCTATAAATGGCTGAACCGTGAAGAAAAGCTTGATATAATTTCATGCTGCGAAAAATTAGCCTGCGAATATTTTGAAATGGGCTATCCTCCCGTAAAGCAAGCCGTTATCAGCGGTCACGGCACAGAAGCTCAGCTTCTTCGAGATTTGCTTTCTTTTTCCATTGCCGTTTACGACGAAAGACCTGATATTTATAATATCTGTGCAGGCAGACTTTTCAGCGAATATCTTCCTGCATTTGAAAAGGTATTTGCAGGTGAATTTCATCCGCAAGGCCCCTCATACGGCTCATACCGTCACACAAATACAATGTGGTTCGGTCTTTTAATACTCTCTATGTGCGGAAAAAGAGTGTTGCCCGAGGTTCTTGAAACACTTCCCGACAGCTTTATTTATCTTACACGTTCAGACGGTGAAATGCTGAGATTGGGTGATGATTGCAACGAAGGGAAATCAAGGTATTCGCAAAAAAATCCCTTTGCTGTACCTTTGTTTTTAAGTGCCGCTTATACGGGAAACAGCGTATATTTCAATGAAGCCATGCGTCAGCTTGTAGGTGCATATCTTATGCCTCACAATCACGGACTTGATTACTACAAAGAAGGCAGCTACGGTGAAGGACTTCTCTCTCCTACCGTGTTCCTTGTGTGGAAAGGACTTTCCGAATTAAAAGATTCAAATACGCTTCCGCTTGCAAAACATTTCGGTTTTCCCGTAGGCTGTACCGTTTATAATGACGGTGAAAGGCTTATTCTTATGAAAATCGGCGAATTATGGGGAGCTAATCACGACCATCTTGATACAGGCTGTTTTCAGATTTATGACGGAGAAATTCTCGCTTCTGATTCGGGAGTTTATGACAGCTACCATACACCTCACAGAATGAATTATTACATTCAAACGGTGGCTCACAACTGCATTCTCGTAGGCGGGAAAGGCACACGGCATCCCTTTGAGCTTGAGGAGGCACAGAATATTGATGACTGGTTCTTACATTTTAAGATGGCAAAAGTTACATACCATAAGGAAGATGACGGAAAATATGAAATCGAGGGCGACTTATCAGAAGCATATTCCGACACCTGTCAAAAGGTTACAAGGCGTATGTGCTGGGAGCCCGATAAAGGTGAAAGAGGTATTTTTACCGTAAATGACACGGTTATTCCGAAAAAGAAAGACAGTGTAACATTTCTTCTTCACTGTCAGAGAGAACCGCAAATTGATGGTAACATCGTTATAATACCCGGGAAAAAAAGAAAGCTTATCTGCAGAATTAAATCTCCTGCCGACATCAGCATAAAAACGGTTGTGGGTATCGGCCGTCAATTTGAAGCCGACGGAATAAACTATGAACCGAAGGTTCACGCCAACGAAGAAGGGTGGGGACGAGTGGAAATCAGCTCAACAGGAGAAAAGATAAGCTTTAGTGTTGAAATTGAAATCTGCAACTCATAAAACTTTTCGGCTGTAAAAAAAGCATAAAACAATAAACCTCCTTATATCCCGGGTCGATGTGCTTTTTTTGGTACGAGAGATGGGACGCGGCTTTGCTTTGCAAATCCGCCATCCTCGGACGACCGCCCCTTTGTAACAGTATCCGCCTCGGACTTCGTCGCTAAAAACAGTCCACCGGACTGTTTTATTCACGCTCCTCACCCCCTTGGGGTTCAAGTACCTTCCTTGTTCCATAATCAAAACCACCAGTTGAACTGGTGGTTTGCACAGCCCCTATAAGGGGCTATTACAG
>JAZSRT010000013.1:0-20595 GCA_045538645.1 Acutalibacteraceae bacterium
GTTTAAAACCTCCTGTTATCTTGGGTAATGCGGTCGTCAAACCATTCCCATTATATCATGGAGGTTTTAATACATATACTAAAGTATTTTATCTTCCCCCGGTAGAACCGGGGGTTTATTTCCACGTCTAAAGACACCAAAAACGGTTTCGCCACACACCTGCGGCGAAACGTTTTCGGATAGTCCGTCTCCGAGCGAAGCGTAGCTTAGTGTTCGGAGGAACATATAATTAATTATTCAATTTCAAGAGTTTTTGTTTCGGGAAGCACGGGTTCTTTTTCGGGCATCTTAAGTGAAAGAACGCCGTTTTCATATTTTGCAGTAATTTTATCGGTATCAATACCCGATACATCAAAGCTTCTTTCGTATGAACCGTAGCTTCTTTCTATGCGGACAAAATTTTCTTTCTTGTCATTGTCCTCCACTTCACTGTGGCGCTGTGCCTTGATTGTAAGAACATCGTCCTTAAGCTCAATTCCGATATCCTTCTTTTCGAATCCGGGAAGGTCGGCTTCGAGCATGTAGCCGTCTTCAGTCTTTCTGATATCTGTTCTGAAGGGTCTTATTTCTGCTTTTTCGGAGAAAAAAGGCTCATTGAAGAATGCTCTTGCAAGATTGTCCATTTCTCTGAAAGGGCTCCAAAAAGAACGGTTGTGTGTTAAAGGGATAATTTCAAACATTGTTTTTTCCTCCTATTTATGATATTATTTTTTAAGCAATGTTTCGGGAGAGAACACAGAGGGTAAATTCCTCTGAGGTTTTGCCGCCTCACCGGTTTTCCGTCAAGGAACCTGACTGAAAAACTCTGTTCTGTCACCCGGAGCTCTTCGCCTGTTCCCCTCCCTGTGTCTATAATATATACCACAAACATTACATCCATATGCTTTTTCTGTGACTATTCTGTAAATATTAGCACTCTGCAACATAGAGTGCTAATTTATTTTATCCATTCCTTCAAATATCATTATCCCCAAAAATCATAAAATCATCCCAAATGCACACAAAAAACAAACCTGCCAAAATTTTCAAAAAAAAATACCGCCCCCGGCTTTTTTTGCCGAGGGCGGTGGTTTTTTTGTATTTGCCTTACACGAGGTCTATTGTATATACAGCGTTGGTAAACCAAGCGTTGGTTATGAAATTGCGGGGTCTGAAGATTATGTGGTCTTCATAAACTTCCATCTGTATGCCTGTTCCTGACCAGGGATAACCGAAGGAATTTACGATTCCGTATGTGGGAAGGGAAACGTATGTTACACCGTTTTCCTGTTCAACGTTTGCAAATCCGCTGAATTCTGCAGCAGCTGTGCTCTTAATACCGCCGTGGATATGTCCGCTGATATAGAAAACATTTTCATACTTTTCCATAACACTCTTTATGTCGTTTTTGTCAAGCTCAATCTCACCGTCGGGATAAACAATTTCCTGACCGTTCATTCCGTCAACGGGCCAATGACAGCATACAAATACAGGTTCACCGTTTGCTGAAGCAAGTTCTCTGTCAAGGAACGCCATCTGTTCTTCAGTTATATCCATACCGTCCCAATGTCCGCCGTTAATAACTTCATCACCGAGAACAATAAACTTGTAACCGTTTATCTCAGTTGCATAATAATTATGTTCATTATTCATACCCATATATTCATTATTGTATCTGATAAAGTTTGCCATAGCTTCTTCACGTGTGATGTCAGTAACACCTCTGTCACCTACGTGTCCGATATCGTGATTACCTGCAGCGGTAATAACGGGAACGGGGCTGTATTTCTCAAGCAGCTCATAATACTTTGCAAGTGAGGGTTCATCGGCAAAATTGGTAAGGTCGCCTGCGATAACTATACCGTCAACATCTGCTTTTGCATACTTTATATTATTGAAACCGGCCATCATAAAAGCCTGACGGATAAATTCTTTTTCTTCGATATGAACGTCGGACATAAGTTCCATTGTAAGAAGGCAGTCTTCTTCTTTATTATCAATAACAGGTAGTTCAAAGCCTGCATAAGGGATAACCGTCAGAATAATTGCCATAATAAAAGTTGTAAAATTTGCCATAATAGACTGGAATATTGCCATAATACTGTCCTCTCTTTTTAAATTATTTATAGTTACATATACAGTATTATATCATAATTATTTTTTGCACACAAGTATTTTTTAACAAAATTATTCCCCGAAGACACCTGGTCTTCGGGGAATTTGCATTAATTCTTGTCTTTTTCTCAAAAATTAAATGTTTTACAACCACTGTGCTGGATCTTCAAGACCTACAGAAGCTCTGAGAATTAGTCTTGCATCTGCAGCGGCAACACCCGCCTTGCCGTCGTTATCAGAAGCCTTTGTCTGTGCATCGTCAAAGTTTTCAAGTCCCACGCTGGCACGAAGGGCATATCTTGCATCAGCGGCGGCAACCAAACCGTTTCCGTCAACGTCACCAAAGACAACAATCACAACCGTATCTCCTGAGGGGAACACAATTTTCATTCCCGTACCAAGGACAGCGTCAGTTACTTTTTTGCCGTCTTTATCAGTTACATAAGCGTTATCCGAAGCCTGAGAAAGCAGCTCACTGACAGTAAAGCCTGCCTTGGCTACAATATTGCTTCCGTCATTTTTTGCGTTTTCACCGTCAAAGAAATCCTTTTGTTTTACGGGAATTTCCTTATGACCGCTTATGTATTTTTTGCAGTCATTACAATATACACCTTCGGTGTAACCCACTTTGTCATATGTGGGCTCAACCTGTGACACTTTATTTATATTGACATGATTGGTTGCATCAACGGGGAATTTTTCTGTCTTGGTATGTTTTTTGTCATACTGACAGGTATAGGTTTTCACACCCTCATTGATACAGGTGGCTTCCCTTGTAATTTTTCCGCTGTCCCACTTGTGTGCATTTGCATCAACAGAAATCTCTTTGTATGTTGTATAATCACAGCGTGAACAGGTATAATAAGCTTCCCAACCGTTCGAAGTACAGGAAGGTGCTTTTGCGGGATGACTGACTTTGTTATGCCCCAGCGCAGGCTGCGTTACGGTTTTTCTTGAAAGCTGAGTACCGCACCCGGAGCACACTGTCACTTCATCATAACTGCCGCCCGTTGTACAAGTAGCATCTATCTTGTTTTCAACAACAGGAGTATTTTCGGGGGTGTGGGTGTGAGGTATTTCGGTTTTTACCGTCACACTGCCGGGAGCTATCTGCACATTGATTTTATTTTCAATATTATTATCAATATGTGTTGCAATCACACTGCAGGAAACAGAAAACTTTCCTGAAGCAGCAGTTTCCGATACGGCAAACACCAGTCTGAAAATGTTTTCATTTAATGACGTATTATCTTCAAAGGTGATAATACTTGCATTATTATCAAAATCTACATCCTTAAGCTTGCCCTCAACGAGCCATCCGCTTTCATTTTCAATCAATGAAAGAACTGTGCTGTCAAAAGCAAAATCTAACAGAGAAAGAGTTTTTATTCCCTGAGAACACTCAACTTTAACTGTCACCTCTGCGGTAGTTCCCGGGGCAGCCGTTACATCTGCAATTTTCACTGCTGCACCGTTTGTTGATGCCTGCGCTATGCAGATTCCCATATTACACAGCATAAAAACAGCTAATATGAGACTTAAAATTCTTTTCATAAAGAGCCTCCTTAAAGCTTATGCGGTAAATAATTACTTTTTTGTATAAGAAAGCGTAATGCCTTTACATTCAATTGTTTCCTGTTCATTTTTCAGAACAGCTTCTGCAATAAACATATCATCTATTATTATAAGATCTTTTTTTGCCTTTACGCTGAATTCAAACACTTCACCGAAGTAATTTGTATCTTCGCCGAATGCAATTGCCGCATCCTTATTCTCTTTGTTAAAATCAGCAATTACCGCATCATGACCCAGCCATTCTCCGTCAATCAACTCAAATGCGTTGTCGTCAAAATATAAGGTAAGGGCCATTGATTTTATTGCTCCGCTTTCTGCCGTTGATACCTTGACCAAAAAAACATCACCGCTTTTAACTTCAAACTTATCTGCGGTACTTTCTGATTTTTTACATCCGGAAAAAATCATCAATACTGTTATCAGAACCAATATAACGGACACTTTTTTATTCATCATAATTCATCCTTAAATCAAGCAAGAGGATAACGGTCGGGAATCATTGTGAAATAAAGAAGATGAATGGCATCATTACTGTTTACGTTTCCGTCGCCGTCAAAGTCGCCGTTCTGATTTATTTCATATCTGTCGGGAAGAAGTGTGTGATAAAGAAGATGAATAGCATCATTGCTGTTCACATTTTCGTCACCGTTCACGTCACCCCGAAGAATGTTGACTATATTGATACTACCGGGCACAATTTCGGTTTTAAGCTCGTTTTCTGCTTTTGTTGCATCAAGAGCGGTAATTTTGAAGCCACAGTTTATCACGGTTTCTGCTTCTTCGGCATTATCGTTAATTCTGAAGGTAAGAAGAAATACTCTGCCGGAAAGAGCGGTGTTTTCTTTATATGTAATTACACCTGTTTCATTTTCCGCATTCCAGTCGGAAAGAATTTCATCCTGAGAAATCCATTCTCCCGATACTAAAGTTACTTTTTCCGAATCATAAACAATATCATAGATTGACATTGACTTTACTTCGGTTTCTTTATCAAGAGAAATATATACATTTACGGTTTCACCTGCTCTGCCCGTAACTTTTCCGAGGCTTACTCTTGTATCGAAAACCTCTTCAGCCTCAACGCTTATTTTACCGGGAACAATATCAAAATACACATCATCTTCGTCATAATTTGATATATCACCCACGTTATAAGTTACGGTAACTGCAGCTTCACCTGCAAGAGCATTGTCAAGAACCTTGAAATTAAGACTAAGGATTTCACCCGTATAGGTTATATCCTTGCTGTTAAGCCATACGGCTTTTTTGCTGTATGTAAACTGCCCGCCGAGACCTTCAGAAACCTCAACATCAATAAGGCTGAGCTTTGCTGTATCATAATTGAAGCCCAGTGAAAATGTGTTGATGCCGGGGTTCTTTGTCATTGCTACAGGAACGGTAACAGTTTCGCCGGGAACAGCATTCACTGAACCAACAGTGATTTCACCCTTTTCGGCTTCTTTGCCGGCAACTGTTATTTTACCGGGAACTATCTGAAAATTAACATCATCCTCGTCATAGTTTGAAATGTCACCGGTATTATATGTAACGGTCACATCTGCATTCCCTTGGGAAGCTGAATCAAGAACCTTAAAGGTCAGCTTAAGGAAGTTGCCGTTTGTTGTAATATCACTACTGTTGAGCCATACAGCTTTTTTTGAATAGGTGAACTGCCCGGGAATGCCCGGGGCAAGTTCAACATTTGTAAGGCTGAGCCTTGTTTCGTCATACTGAAAACCGAATGAAAATGTATTGATACCGGGATTACCGGATAAAGCCACATTGAGTACCACCGTCTCCCCCGCCTCAGCGGAAACGGAAGAAACAGTAACCGTCGGTGCTGCAGCAAAAGCAACCGCAGTCATTGACAAAAGCATAACCGCCGCCAATAACACAGAGAGCAACTTTTTATGCATAAAAATCCTCCTTTTTACTATCGATATTCAGGAACTGCAGAAAAACTGCAGTTCCTGATATATTAAACTAAATCCTCAAAATTATTTTGCTCTGTACTGTACCCATCTTTGCACATTACTGATATCAGAACCTGAAGGATATGATGAAGACTCAAGATTTACATCCTGATAATACTTGAACATTTTATAATAATCAGTATATGAACAAGTATAGTAATTAAATCTGAACCAACGTTTTGCACCCTGACAAACATCCCATGATACTCTATCACTGACAATATAATTGGTAATACCTAAATTATTGGTATATCCTGTACCACCATTGGGATAATCAGTTGTTGAATCAAAAGCACCGAAATACTTGTAATTATATGTATTTACACTACAGTATCCGCTTCGATCCCATATAGCTCTATTTTCAACACCATTAGCCCAATTTGTGTCATACATCCAGTGCCAATATATAAAACCACCCCACGAAGTTGATACATCTCTTTTGGCAGTTTCATTCATATAAGATGAAACCGGTCCTCTGTTCCAATTCTGATAATACCAGTTACCGGTATCAAAGCCACCCGGGAAAGATGCATAATTAAATGAATCGCTTCCTGATTTTACCCAATAGTCTTCGTATCTTACCCAACCACTTTCAGAAGTGTTTCTAGACTCTTTATAGTTTCGTTTCGTATATGACCATTTTTGGGAAATCAATTGAGCATCTCCGGGCATAGAGCTTTCAACAACCCAATTGGAAACAGGTTTCAATTCCCAATGAGCATAAATTGTAACATCTGCTGCACTTGAAGGAGTTGTGCTTTCTGATACCTTTGTTCCGCCTTCAGCTGCTGTATACCATCCCACAAAATTATGATAATCTCTCTGCGGTGTCGGTAACGCACCATAAGCATCACCGTAAGTTAATTCTTTATTGCCAGGTGAAACATTACCACCATTAGCATTGTATGTTAAGATAAATTTATTTGGTGTCCAATGGGCATAAAGAGTCTGGTTTACAAGAGCATATACAACTGAATCCGCTGTGATTTGTTCACCGCCGTCAGCTTTAGTAAACCAACCCGCAAACGAGTAATTATCTCTGCTTGGCTCAGGAAGCACATCATACTTCTGTCCGTAATAAACAATTTTTGTTTTTTGTTCCTCAGTTAACAAACCGGCATTAGGTTCAAAAGTAACAACACTTGAGGATAGATACTTATTAAATTCTTCATCGTTTATATTGATAATTTTGCCTGAAACAAAACTAATTAAACCATTGTCTGTAACAGAACCGCATATAAGATAATTACCTGTTATCTCAAGTTTACCTATCGAACCGGAAATATCTGTTGCATCTATATTTTTTGAAATTATTGCATTGTCGCCCTTTGTTGATAATTTATTGGTACCATCAACCGTCAGTTCAGTATTTGCATTATCCAAAACTAATGCAAACCCCGGAGCATCAAGAACAGAAACACTATTCAAAGAAACTTTATCTGATGAAAGTTTAATAGGAGTATCTACATTGTTTTTCAAAATAATATTCTCAAAAACAGACTCGTCCGCCTTTGAAATAAATTGAAGATTATTATACTCTTTAGGAACTTTACTCAAAAACTTAAATGATTCAATTGAATTGATTTCAATCTTCTTATTATCAAGAGATTCCTCAACAAAAGATACATCAATACTTATATTTTTAGCTCCGGAACTAACTGCAGCATCAACAACACCTTTATTTGCTGCAACAACATCAATAGATGAAACATTTTCAAATGCATTATTGCCTAACTCTGTTACAAATCTATCAACAGAATAATGCTTTAATGCAGTACAGTTTCTAAAGGCATAATTGCCTATTTTTGTTACACCGTAACTTACAAATGATTCAAGATTTGCACATCCGTCGAAAGCATAATCAGGAATTTCAGTAATATAGTCCGGCAAAATTATTCCGGTAATTTTGTCTTTGTTTTCACTTTTGGAAAATGCATCTGATGCGATACCTGTAATTTTTACAGCGTGATAACGACCGGTTTTATCATTGTAGTATGAAGCATATTCAGGAATTACAATATTTCCGCCTTCACCTTCATATTTTTCAACAATACCTGTATCATAATTAATCTTGAGACCTTCAGATCTCATCATTGCTCTTGTTGTAAACTTGTATAAGTCAAAGGGAATTTCAAATTCTAATACACCATTCTCACAATCATTGAAGCTAGATGATTTACGGGAATGATCAATAAAAATTTTAGCTGATTCATTATCGACAATTGTATGTGTTGATGCATAGAATGACTGTGTTGCAATATCAAAACCAACTACAGCAAATACATGAGCCGTTGCAGCTTGAACAACTCTGTAATATCCGTTTCCTGAGCCGTTATTTGTCAATGTTTGCTTTAATGTAGTAATTTCAGATGTTGAATACTCAACAGTTGAAGAATACTGTTCTTGATTTTCAGAAGTTCTTCCGGTTGTTTCAGTTTGAACATCTGTCCCGCCAAGGCTCTTTGATGAGCTGATACCGTATTTATTATATACCAGTTCAGAAATTGTATCTGAAATAGTTTCATTTTTGCTGATTGTTTCACTTGTTTCGTATCCTGATGTAGTATTCCATGTGCTGGAAGATGTTGCATCAATATTATAGTTCTTTTCTGAAACACTGTTTAATTCCGTACCAACAGTTTTATTAACAGATGTTGTATCACTATGAGCTCTGGTTGCTGCAACAGAAAATGTCTCACTATCAGTAACGCCTTTTGAAATTGTTGAACTAAAACTATTTTCCTGGCTTCCTCCAACTTCTCCATTAATTCCCCATGTTCTTCCTGATTTTGCTCCGGCAGAAACACCCGCAGAACCAACACCTTCTTCTTCTACTCCGAGATTTGCTCCAATATTAGCTTCTTTACTGCCACCAATATTTCCGCCAAGCTTCCAATCAAATGTATCTGTCTGTGTCTTTGTTGCGCTACTTTTCAATTCAACTGAATGAGTATCAGATTTTTCTGCTGATATTTCTGTCTTATTAGCAGTTTCAAGCCCCCATGAATTATTGTCAGTGATTTTATTCGAAGCACTATTCGTACCACCGGTTGAAGCGGAAGTAGTAAACGCGCCTCCGCTTGAATTACTCACATACCATTGTTGTCCTGTAACCGTGCCGGTTTCATTAATTATTCCTTGAGTCTTGCCATTTTCACTGCCATTTTCCTCTGATGCAGTAACAACTTCATTCCAATCCTCACTTAATGTCCATCCGGCTGTAATAGATGTAGCATTCGATACCGTTTTAGAAAGATTTTCGGCAGTTTTCGATTCAATTGATTTTGTAATGTCTGATTCAATCTCCCAAATCAATCCGGCAGAATTCGGCAAATCAGCAACCGTGAAAAGAGGAACATTTTCAATAGTACCTATTTTATATATAAAAACAAGTTGTTCATTATCCATATCTTCAATAAAAAGCGGATCGCCTAACTGATCAACAGGCCGCATAAGATTTCTGTTAGACGTCCAGTTCGCATGAACAACAACATCCTCAGCTGTTCCCACAGGTATCTCTGTAACAATTTTACCATTATCAGAAAAAACTGTACCATCCCTTGGGTCAATAACAACATTTTTAACAGACCAGCCAACAAAAGTATATCCCTGCAATTCAATATTTTTTAAGGGAACACTCTTATTTACTGTAAATGTTATATTCTCAACAGGCACATCCGGTGAGTCAAAAATAACTTCATATTCTTCCAGTTTCCAATGTGCAAAAAGCTCCAGATAACCTGTTTCTCCCTTAGGAATAGAAGTAACACGTTTCGCATCAGCATTTGGACCATCATACCAACCCAAAAAATTATATCCGGGGATAGTATCAATTGGTATACTTCTCAATGAATAAGATATTTCGGTTGTATTTATAATATTTGGATTAACATGAATACTTTCTCCGTTAGCAATCAATTTAGATATTTCTTTTTTTAGGTAAGAGTCTGAAGAAAGATTACCTCGAACATCATACTCAACATAAATTTCATCTTTTTCCAATGGAGCAATAGGATCAGGTTTAACAATGATAACATCACAAACCAAACATTTAACACCTTCTGTTGAACCATACTCATCATATGTGGGTGCAACAGCAGGGATAATTTCTTCGGTATGTCCTTTTGCGTCAACAACTGTTTCCTCAGCTGTTATACCCTGTATTCCAGTTTCATCGCTGAACAAGTCACTACATAAAGTACACTGCCAATAAGCTATATTACCTTCTCCTGTACAAGTTGCCTCAACTGCCTCAACAACTTCTAACTCATGCACACAGCCAATGGGATAGATTATAACACCATCTTCACCTGAAATATATTTCATAAGTCGGGTAAGGTCTTTGTTGTTGATATTGCTGTCTCCGTTTGTGTCGAGGCAGACGGTGACTGTTTCAACCTCTTCGCCTGCAAGGTATTTCATAAGGCGGGTGAGGTCTTTGTTGTTTACCGTGCCGTCACCGTTTATATCGCCGGGGACGGGAGTTGCGGTTGCAGCTTCTGCGATATGTGTAAATATAGTTTCTATCCCGGTAAATACTGCCGTATTAAAGCAGGAAAGAACCATAAGCAAACTGAGCATTACTGAAACCGTGCTTTTGATAATTCTGTTCATATTTTGCTCCTCCTTGAATAATCATAAAAATTTTATGCCAATACTCAGTATAGTCATATTTATGACTATTGTCAATAATATGATTACATTTTATGATAATATTGGTGATACTTATGATTTCTTATGAGCCGTTCTGGGAGACGCTCCGACAAAAGGGAGAAAGCACATATTCTCTCATAAACAAACACGGCATCAGTAGTGCAACAATCAACCGCATAAGAAAGGGCGAAGGCATCACCACACAAAAAATCAACGATTTTTGCAAAATACTTTCCTGCAGGGTTGAAGATATAATAAAATACATTGAAGACTAAAAAAACGGCCACGAAAAGTGACCGTTTTTTCTGTTATTTGCTTATTTATTCTTCGTCTTTTATTTCCAGCACCACATATTTTTTGCCGTCTTTGATAGTCTGGTTCATTTTTTCGAAGCAGACATAGGTTTTTTCCAGTTCGTTATACATTTTGTTGATGTCCTCACCTTCTGCACTGAAGTAGAGGAGCACTGAATTGTCTTTGTTTTCGGAAAATTCGGGAATAAGCATATATTTTCACTCCTTTATATAAGTGTACGTACCCATACTTTTTTACCCACAAGCACAAGTCCGAGTATGACTTTTACAATACCGATAAGCTGAATTACGGGGAATACAAGATAAATGGATGCTCCCGCATAATAAAGTATAAATGCCGCAGGGACGGACAGTATCCACAGTGTGCCTGAGTCGAACAAAAACGTGACAAACGTTTTACCGCCCGAACGCAGTGTAAAATACGATGCATTAGCTATTGCATCTATCCACATAATGAGCGCAAATACTCTTATAAAATATACGGAAAGCTCTTTTGCCGCAGCATCCGTTTCTTTGTAAAGAGAAGGTATAAGCGAACCTACGGTAAACAGAAGTATACCCATAACTATACTTAAAAATACCGAAAAGGCAATAAGCTTTTTCACGGCATCCACTGCCTCTTTGTGTTTTTCTGCACCGAGCATTCTGCCTGCTATTATACCGATACTTGAACCCATTGAAAGGAAGGCTATCATAAAAAGATTGTTTACGGTGTTTGCAATACTTGTTGCCGCAACAACCATAGGTCCGTGAAGAGAATATGCAACAGAAAGTGTTGACATACCCGTTGACCATAAAACCTCGTTAAGAAACAGCGGAATAGCTTTTTTTGTAACACCCAATGCAAGGTCCTTGGGAACGGCAAAGCCCTTAAGCAGATATCTTACATAGGGGAACTTTGATTTTCTCTTTGAAACGGCATATGCAATAAGAATAATGCATTCAACATACCTTGAAAGAACCGTTGCAGCAGCGGCACCCTTTACTCCTGCCAAAGCGTGTAAACCTATTTTATCAAAAATAAGCAAGTAATTGAATACACAGTTTACTATGACGGCAATAAGCCCCGTTATCATGGGAGTAAATGTATCGCCTGTTTCTCTGAGCGTACCGGCAAAGGCATTTGCAGCGGCAAAAGGCAGAAGCCCGATAAGAATAATACCGAGATAATCCTTTGCATAAACCATTGTGGCGGCTATATCAACACCGTCACCGTTTTCGTGCAGAAACAGCGATACAAGATTTTCGCCGAAAAAGATAAATATTCCGAGGGCTATGGCAAAAAGCACAACGCATATGTATAGCTTATATCTTAAAGTATATCTTATTCCGTCATTATCCTTTTTACCGTAAAACTGTGCGGTAAAAATACCCACACCGCTTATTGCACCGAATATTGCAAGATTATAAATAAACACAAGCTGATTAACAACGGAAACGCCCGTCATCTGCTCGGTACCTACAGAACCCACCATAATATTGTCAAGCATATTGACAAGGTTGGTAATAAAGTTCTGCAGCATAATAGGCACTGCAACCGTAAAGGTCATTTTATAAAATGCCTTATCACCTATAAGACTTTTTAATTTCATAAGTTCTCCAAATTAGTATTATTTATTACGTGTATACAGAATATGTCTGTATTTAAGTCCGTTTTCTTCTCCCTCGTCAAGTATCTCCGATGACCACAGGGTCAGGTCAACTTCGGGGAAAAACACATCCGCTTTATCACTTTCAAAATCCACTTCGGTTATATAAAGCTTATCTGCAACAGGGAAATAAGCTTCATAAATGCTTGCACCGCCGATGATAAACACTTCTTCGGTTTCACTTTCTTTTAATGCTGCATCTGTGTCCCTTACAACCGTGGCACCGGATGCATCAAAAGAAGCATCACGGGATATTACTATATTTTTTCTGCCGGGCAATGCTTTTGGAAGAGACTGAAATGTTTTTCTGCCCATAATTATACTTTTTCCCATAGTTGTTGCCTTAAAAAACTTAAGGTCAGAGGGGATATACCACAAGAGGTCGTTATTTCCGCCTATTTCATTATTTTTGCCTTTAGCAACTATCATTGATACTGTCATACTGTTCCTCACTGTGCAATAGGGAAAGAAATTTTTCCCATATGCTTGTAATCTACAAGTTTTATATCCTTGATATCTCTTGAATTATCGAACTCAAAGAAATCCTTAACTTCGGGATTGAGCCATAATTTCGGTGCAGGGTATGAGCCGTTTTCATCAAAGCGTCTTATCTGCTCTTTTATACCGTCTATCTGATTAACATAAATATGAGCATCCTTTATGCTCCAGTCGAGAGTGCCCGGCTTAAGCCCCGTTACGTGGCAAAGCATCATAAGAAGAACACTGTACTGTGTTACATTAAAAGGAAGTCCTAAGGGCACATCACAGCTTCTCTGATGCACCCATGCATTGAGCTTTCCGTCGGTCACGTCCCACTCACTGCTCCATACACAGGAAGGAAGCACGGCTGTTTCAAGATAATCATTCTGATAAAGACTCATTATCATTCTTCTGTCACGGGGATTGTTTTTTATTGTATCTATAAGCTTTTCGGTAAGATGAAATTTATTTATTATCCAGCCGTATGCAGTACCTATGGTATGCGCCCATTCTTTGCCGAATTCTTTTTTTATTTCCTTTTTAACAAGCTTTCCGTTTTCGTCGGGCACCATCTGGGTTGCGGTCCAGAAACCGTCTTCGTCTATTTCCCACTCATTCCAGATGTTTACATCCCGCTCCTTCAGCCAGCGCACATCGTTTGACTGCGCCTGATAAAACCAAAGCATTTCAAGAACAGCCTGACGGATAAAAAGCTGCTTTGTGGTAAGCACGGGAAATTCTTCCCCTAAATCAAAATGAAAATGATGCGAGGGTACCTTTATAGTATCAATACCTGTTCTGTTTTCAACTCTCACACCCTCTGACAGTATTCTTTTACAAAGATCAAGATAATCCTTATCCCACTTTGACATTTTTATTTCTCCTTATACCGTTATTAAAGCTTTATTCCAAGCAGTTTTTCTGCATTTTTGTATGCGATTTTTTCAGTAACATCATCAGGAAGTCCCATACCCAGAAGATTCTCTTTTTCTTTGAGAGGAGACCCTAAGGGGAAATCGCTTCCGAAAAGTACTCTGTCTTCACCGTAAGCAAAAACCGCTTCCCTGAGAACTTCTTGTTCATTCCAGTCGAATGAGCTTGATATATCAACAAAACAGTTTTCTTTGTCTTTCAGATTCTTAAGCCCTTCTTCAGGCATTGACCATCCGCCGAAATGAGCGGCAACACATATAAGCGAGGGAAAATTTTCCATAACCCTGCGAAGCCTTGAGGGATGTGAATAATTGAATCTCGGGTCACCCGAATGAACTATAAGAGGGATTTTTCCCTGTATGATATCATAAACGGGAAACATTCTTTCATCATCGATACCGAAAAGCTGAGTATCGGGATGAAGCTTTATTCCGTGAAGACCAAGGTTAATTATACGCTGAGCTTCTTCTTCAATCGAGTCCATAGCCGCGTGAACGGTACCGCAGGGAATAAAACTGTTGTCCTCTTTGCAAGCGTTGAAAACAAAGTCATTTATGTGGCACACCGCAGAAGGCTTTACAGCAACGGGAAGAATAACGCTGACACTGACACCGGCTTCAGCCATACGCCGCGTAAGCTCATCCTTTGTGCCTACACATAAAGCTTCGGCATCATAAAATTCCTCAACGCTGCGTGTGGCTTTCTTTGCCACGGCATCGGGATAAATATGGGTATGGAAATCTATGAGTTTCATAATATACAATCGCTAATCCTTTTTGGAAATTAAATTAACACACTAAAAATTTATTATACACATACATCAGAATATTTTCAATAAGTTTTGCAACAAATAACAATCAACATATAAAAACATCTTAATATCTTATTGATATTTTATCATAATTATGATAAAATATCAGCAGGAGGTAGATATTATGGATATGATAAGACCTGTATCTGATTTACGCAATAATTTTGCTGATATATCAAAAACAGTACACGAAACATCCCAACCCGTCTTCTTAACAAAAAACGGTTACGGCGATATGGTTGTTATGAGTATGGAAGCATTTGAAAAACTTCATTTTGACAGTGATATTTACTGTAAACTGTTGGAAGCAGAGCGGGAAGCGCAATTAACCGATATACGATACTCATCAAAAGATGTATTAAAAGCTATGCGTGAAGCAATCGGAGGAGAATGATTTGTATAAAGTTCAATTCCTTCCTCTGGCACAAAACGACCTTGTTGAACTTGTTCGATATATTTCTTATAATCTGGACAACAAACAAGCCGCAGCCAGATTGGCTGACGAGATTATAAAAACAACAGATACTCTTGCAGATTTTCCGTACGCTTATCCTGCCTATATCCCGATTCGCCCTACAGAAAACGAATACAGAAAAATAAGTGTTCAGAACTACCTTATTTTCTATAGCGTAAATGAGAAAACTAAAACTGTCACGATTGCAAGAGTTGTATATGCAAAAAGAAATTACGATAATTTAATCAGATAAACAAATCTGCCGGCCATTACGGTCGGCAGATTCCATTTTACAAATTATGATTTGCTGTTTACCTTCGGCAGGTTGGGGCAGTCCATGCAGTTTTCTATTCTTGAAACGGGCTTTGCCCAGCGGACGGCATTCAAAATAATTTTCTGCACATCGGGGTTTTTATATGTGGGATAGGTTTCGTGACCGGGCTGGAAGTAGAACACCTTTCCTCTTTCTCTTACATATGTAAGACCTGATCTGAAAACCTCACCTGCATCGTACCAGCCGATAAATACTGTTTCATCGGGTGCAGGCACACCGAAGGGTTCACCGTAGGTTTCTTCTCCGGGGAGTTCAAAATATCTGTCTATTCCCTGTGCAATGGGGTGACCGGGAGCAGAAACCCATATTCTTTCCATATCGTCGGATTCTCTCCAGGTAAGAGAACAGCTTGTTCCCATAAGACGCATAAAGGGCTTTGATTTATGTGCGGAATGAAGGAATATGGCACCCATACCGCCGAGCACTGCTTCCTGTACCATAGCGGCAACTTCGTCGGGAACCTTATGATGTCCGCAATGGCCCCACCAGATGATTACATCTGTGTTTCTGAGCTTTTCTTTTGTGATTCCGCAGTTTTCATCATCAAGAGTAGCAGTGGTAACTTCAATATCATCTTCTTTTCCGAGAAAATCGGCAATGCAGTTATGTATGCCCTCGGGGTAGATTTCACTTGCTTTGCAAGAGGGGTCTTTTTCGTGCATAAATTCGTTCCAGACAAGTACTCTTATCATTTTGTTCTCTCCTTTTTGAGAAAAATTTCAGTAAAATTTTGTTTTTACTAAAAAAAGTATAGCATTGTACAAATTGTTTTGCTATTATATTATTACACAAAAATTGTAAAAAATTGCGGTGATCATAAAAATGAAGAAAGCCATCCTCGAAAAAGCCAGGGATGTTGACGGAGTTACCGTTCCCGTTGAATGCCTGGAAATGAAAAAGAAAGACAGCAATCCCGATCATTTTGCCCATTTTCACGAATACCTTGAAATGCTTTATCTTACAAAGGGTGATATGAATATATGGCTTAATGATAAGTTATACGAATTCCGTCAGGGTGAACTTATAATTATAAATTCAAATGAAACCCACAGACTTGCTTCCACTGCGGAAGAAAGCGAATATATTGTTATTAAATTTACACCCAAGCTGCTTTGCACATTCCAGCAGACTCCCAAAGAAACACAGTATATACTCCCCTTTCTTGCAGAGCAAAGCAATCAGCCGAGAGTTTACTGCAAAGAATTTGTTGAAAATTCGGGAATTCCCGAGCTTCTTTTTGATGCAATAAAAGAATGGAACGAAAAATCGACAGGATATGAGCTGTCACTTAAAGCTGATGTTCTTAAAACCATACGCTGTGTTGTGGGCTTTTTAAGTGAGCAGGGCATAAATGTCAAGGCATCTTCTGCAGGAAGCAATATTCAGCATACAATAAGCACCATACTTGAATATATAAATGAAAATTTCAGAACCATTGACGAAAAAGAAGTTGCAGATAAATTCAATATAAGCTACAGCTATTTTTCGCGCTCATTCAAACAGATAATGAATATGAGCTTTAAGGAATATATCAATTATCTGAAAATAAATGAAGCACAGAAGCTTCTTCTGACTACTCCCAAAAGCATTACGGAAATTTCTATGGACCTGGGATTTTCTTCTTCAAGCCACTTTATAAACGTTTTCAGAAAATATAAAGACTGCTCACCCAAGCAATACAAAAAAAATACCGCATCAGACTGAGAATTTTTTTGAAATACTCTTGCATTTTGATATATTGTGATATATAATGAACACAAATCGAACAAATGTTTGTATACGAAAGGAAAACTGAAATGGCAGATAAGGCAAAAGCACTTGAAACAGCTCTTCAGCAAATAGAAAAACAATACGGCAAGGGAGCAATTATGCGTCTGGGGCAGACAAATGCTCTTAACGTAGAGGCTATATCCACAGGCTCGATATTGCTTGACCAGGCAACAGGCATCGGCGGACTTCCCCGAGGCAGAATCGTTGAAATATACGGCCCCGAATCTTCAGGTAAAACAACTCTTGCACTTCACGTTGTTGCAGAGGCTCAGAAAAAAGGCGGCGAAGCAGCTTTTATCGATGCCGAGCACGCACTTGACCCCACATATGCCGAGGCTTTGGGTGTAGATGTGGATTCACTTCTTGTTTCTCAGCCTGATAACGGCGAACAGGCTCTTGAAATTGCAGAATACCTCACCCGTTCAGGTGCTCTTGATGTTATCGTTATCGACTCCGTTGCTGCTCTTGTACCCCGTGCCGAAATCGAAGGCGATATGGGTGACAGCCACGTGGGACTTCACGCACGTCTTATGTCTCAGGCGTTAAGAAAGCTGGCAGGTGCCATTTCACGTTCCAACACAATAGTTATATTTATAAATCAGCTGCGTGAAAAAGTAGGTGTTATGTACGGCAATCCCGAAGTTACCACCGGCGGCCGTGCGCTTAAGTTCTACGCATCAATGAGAATTGATGTAAGAAAAACAGAACAGATAAAGGCACCCGGCAATGAATTTGTAGGCTCACGCACAAGGGCAAAAATAGTTAAAAACAAAATGGCTCCTCCTTTCAGAGAGGCTGAATTTGATATTATGTACGGTAAAGGTATATCAAAAGAATCCGAGCTTCTTGATATTGCTGTTGAGCTTGACATTATCCACAAGAGCGGTGCATGGTTCTCATACGGCGATCAGAGAATCGGTCAGGGCAGAGATAATGTAAGACAGTACATCACAAATAACCCTGATTTTGCAAAAGAGGTTGAAGAAAAAGTAAGAAAAAGCGATGCATTCAAGCCTAAAAAAGCAGGCGAAGGTGCAGCAAAAGCAAAAAAAGACGATTTTGAAGAGGAGCTTATTCCTAATAACGGAAAAATGCCCAAAATCAAAATTGACATAGCCGCTGACTGATGATTATTTCAATAAAAACGGCAAAAAACAATAAAATAAAAATTTATGCAGACGGTGAAGAAGCCTTCACCGTCCCTGCTGTTATATGGTATTCTTCACATTTTAATGACGGGGATGAAGTAACATCAGAGGAGTTATCTGAGCTTAAAAAAGCAGGTGACTCCTCTTCGGCTTTTGACAGCGGAATGCGGCTTTTGTCTATGAGGGCACATTCTGAATATGAGCTGAAACAAAAGCTCAGCATAAAATTTTCAAAGGATGCCGCAACATCTGCCATTCAAAGATTCAAAGAGCTTGGGCTTATTGATGATGAAAAATTCGCAATGATGTTTGCCGAAGAACTGTATGAACGCAAAGGTTTTTCGTCAAAACGGATATTAATGGAGCTTAAAAACAGGGGTATAGACGGAAATTGTGCCCAAAATGCAGTAAATGCCCTTGATATTGATGCAGAAATCGGTATAATTAAAGTAATTGAAAAATGCGGACTTACCGATAAGAGCAGCGACAAAGAAAAGAACCGTGTAATAAGAAGACTTATAAATATGGGCTACTCTTACGGTGATATTTCAAAATACATCAATTTTTACGAATAAGGAAGAAATCAGATGCACGAAAAGATTGGTTTTATTTCTCTGGGGTGCCCGAAAAATCAGGTAGACTCCGAGCTTATGCTGAGTAAGCTCGACAATGCGGGCTTTACTATTATTGATACTGCCGTAGGAGCAGACATAGTTATTATCAACACCTGCGGTTTTATTGAAGCCGCAAAGCAGGAAGCCATTGACAATATCCTTGAAATGGTACAGCTTAAAGAAGACGGTGAGGTGGGTAAAATTATCGTTATCGGCTGTCTTGCCGAAAGATACCGTGACGAAATATTAAATGAAATCCCCGAGGTTGATGCTGTGGGCGGTCTTGGTGTAAACGGCGATATCGTTGAATTTGTCAACAATGTATTAAAAGGTGAAGAAACAAGCCGCTATCCCGAAAAAGAAAAGCTCCCCCTGTGCGGTCAGAGAATTCTCACAACACCCTCGCACTGGGCATATCTTAAAATTTCCGACGGCTGCTCAAACTGCTGTACATACTGTGCTATTCCTTTTATAAGAGGTCCCTTCAGAAGCAGAACTCAGGAAGAAATAGTGCTTGAAGCAAAAGCACTTGCCGAAAACGGAGTTAAAGAGCTTATAATAATTGCTCAGGATACCACAAGATACGGTGAAGATATCTACGGCAAGCCCGTGCTTGATGAGCTTTTATATAAGCTCAATGAAATAGAAAACATAGAGTGGATAAGACTTCTCTACTGTTATCCCGACAGAATAACCGATTCCTTGCTTAAGGCAATGACCGAATGCAAAAAGGTACTTCATTACATAGACCTTCCCCTTCAGCACGCATCGGGAAAGATTCTTAAAGCAATGAACAGACACGGTGACGACAAAACCTTACTTAAGCTTATAAATAAAATCAGAGAATATATGCCTGATTGTATAATCAGAACAACATTTATTACAGGCTTCCCCGGTGAAACCGAGGAGGATTTTACAGCTCTTTCAGAATTTGTAAACGAAATGAAGCTCGACAGAGTAGGCTGCTTTGCTTACTCAAGAGAGGAAAATACCCCTGCTTACGGTTTACCTGAGCAGGTAGAAAAGCAGGTTGCTTCAGACAGAGCAGAAATTATTATGGAGCAGCAATACAGGGTGAACGAGGAGAATCTTGAAAAGCTTATGGGTAAAACCTTCGATGTAATTGTTGACGGCTACGATACCTATACAGACAGCTATTTTGGCAGAACTTATATGGATGCGCCGGAAATAGATAACAACATTATATTTACCTCCGGCTACGAAATAGAAATTGGTGAAATTGTTCCTGTTGAGATTTTTGATAAGGATGAATATTCCCTTATAGGAGAAGCAGTATGAGTATGAATTTACCTAACAAACTTACAATAATAAGAATAATTTTAACACCAATATTCTTAGCACTGTTTATAGCACCTATAGAGCACCACTACTTAATAGGCTTAGTTCTTTTTGCAATTGCTGCAATTACCGATTTTCTTGACGGAAAAATTGCAAGAAAAAATAATATTGTAACGGTATTCGGTCAGCTTGCCGACCCCGTTGCAGATAAAATTCTTACTACAGCGGCGCTTCTTGCGTTTATGCAATTCGGTCTTTGCAATATCTGGATTATTATGATAGTATTGTTAAGAGAATTTACAATAACCTCCTTCAGACTTGTAGCAACAGCACAGGGGGTTGTTATTCCTGCAAACTTCTACGGAAAGCTTAAAACCGTTTCTCAAATGGTTTTCTCAATTTTAATTATGATAATGGGCGAGCTTTACGAAATAAAAGTGCTGCCTGAAGCTTTCCCGTTAGAGCTTGTTTCTAACGTGCTTTTGGGAATTACT
>JAZSRT010000078.1:0-9908 GCA_045538645.1 Acutalibacteraceae bacterium
AGGTCAAATTTCACATTTGTCGCAGACAAATATTTCACACGCCGCAGGCGTATTTCATTATCATAATTTATCGGGCAACTGCCCGATAAATTATGATTTTAGTGTGCGCTGAACATAATAAGTTTATCGCCTTCACTGAGTTCAACAGGTATCTCCGAAAGATTTCCGCCGAATATATTTACCCTTCCGCCGGGCTTTACATAACCTAAAACAATTGTGGGATTCACGCTGAATGAACGGACGGGATCAATGGAGGCTTCGTATACGGCACGAACAAGTTTATCGGCTGTGGTTTTTTCGGGAATACTGTCAAAGTAACGGGTAACCTTTTTAACATATATTTCCTTACTCTCGTACTTTCCGTCCTCCTTGATTTCTTCCGTATCATATGTAAGTATATCGTTATAGAAATCAAACAGCGCTTCAACTTCACTTATCTGTGTTATCATCTTACTGATATACCTGTTACTGATAACAACGTTATTTACACTGTAGCTGTTTACTATATCGTGATGCTTGGGATCAATAATTTCAACAATGACGTCTATGCTTTCAACATCAAAGCCGGGAATATCTTTTACTTTTTGATCAATTATTTCACGTACATATACAAGGTTTGCAAGAGCGCTTGCATCAATATTTTCGTTAAGTGCCTCATCATCTGAAAGAATAAGAACACTGGTATCACCCACATTTGCGGTAACTACCCTGTCTATGGTTTCGCTGATAAGGTCTTTATCATAGATGTTTGCTACAACGGTTTCGTTTACAAAGGGATATTCTTTATAATAATTCATCTTTTCAAGATGTGCCTTATCGTCAACCACAACAAGGTTTACTATTTCACCGCCAAGACGCCATTCTTTACTGAAAGACTCAAAGCCTTCCATTATATTTTTACATTTGCTGTTATGTCCGAGAATGATAACATTTTTCTTTTCTATCCAATAATCCTTATGAAGGTCTATCGAATAATCAAGGGGAGCAACATAGGATTCTTTTTTGATATCCTTATCATTATCTGCAACATAATATGCATAGCTTTTTACCTTTTCACTGCCGTCGGAAAGTTTTATATTTCTCTTACCCTTTGTAACGGTTATAGGCAAAGCGTGATTGTGCTTTTCGAAATATTCTTTGGCAAAATCAATTTCATTAACCATAGGATGTTCTTCCGAATAGAATTCGGAACCCTTGTTTGAGAAAAGCTCACTGTAAACATAGTTAAGCTCAGGCATAAGACAAAACTGTGAAAGTATCTGTCCGAGCACATCATTTACCATAACGGGAATGATATTACACTTTTTATCGACCTGTTTTGCTTTGATTATCTTTTCTACAAGTTCACCTGTCCATTCATCGGTGATTTCAACTATTATTCTCTGGTCGTCAAAAGAATTTTCAGCAGCGGTAATATCTGCAACCTGCATAAGGGTTTTAATAGTCTGAGAATTGCCTCTGCCCAGTTCTTCAACTCTTTCCCTGTGCTCAAACTTACATATGGTATTGTTGATATCGTTTCCGAGAATAACTATTGAACGAGCTCTTTCAAGTGAAATATCAGACAGCTGCTTTGATGAAAAAACATCGCCTTCTCTTACAATTACGGTAAGATGTCCCTTGAATCTGTTTTTATGTATCGCAATGTGACGGGCAAAAAACGGAAGGTTTTTGAATTTTTCTTCAACAGCCTTCTTTTCACGTGCAACAGTATCTTCAAGACGTTCATAAATTTCTTTTTCAATTTCTTCTTTTCTGCCCGAAACCAACACAACAACAGTCTGCTTTTCATCACAGAAAAGCATATCGTTGACAATTTCCGATGCACGTGTGTTCCAGTTAAGAATAACAAAATGGTTTGAAAGATGAAGCTTTCTCTTACCTGAATTTGCGTTTTCTATAAAATGAGAAATATAGTTTGTTACATAACCGATAACAGAACCCGTAAAAGATATCATACCGATAAATATGATAACAAGACAAGTCAGAGTTATGGCAACACCTGCTTTTCCGATATCAGCCACCACAAACTGTATACAGCCTGCGTCAAGTATCATTGTTATGGTACAGAATGCGGCTTCGATAAAGCTCATTTTTTCCGTTCCGTCTAAAGCCAGCGCACTTATTACAAGCGCAGACAAAAGGAAAAACACAATGTTAAAAACCAGAATTGCAATAAGCACCATTCTGCCGGGGTTTTTTACTACCTGTATACTTACCCATTCTTTGATTCGTTCTCTCATAATACATCTCCCTTACATATTCCGATGCTTTTTTGCAAAAAAACACCATAACAGAATATTAACATACAATAATTACCTTTTTCAACTTATTATTTACATAACCGTAAGTATTTTTATTGAATAAACTACAATATTTAATCTTGACATCTGTTTTTGGCAGTGTGATAATAAAATTATCAATTCTTATGGTGGTAACTTGAAAGAAAAAAGCAAAACTGACATCAGATTAATATTAAAGCTTTTTGTATCTATGCTTTACATAAGTGCCTTCACCTTCGGCGGGGGCTTTGTTATTGTCACCCTAATGAAAAAGAAGTTTGTGGATGACTATAAATGGATAGATGAAAAAGAAATGCTTGATATCACATCCATTGCCCAATCCACCCCCGGTGCAATTGCTGTTAATGCCGCCGTAATTATAGGTAAAAAGCTGTGCGGAATTCCCGGTATTATTGCTGCTGTTACGGGCACTATTATACCGCCTGTTATTATCATATCTGTAATTTCAGTTTTCTACGGTGCTTTTTCGGAAAACAGATATGTAGCCTTGGTGCTGCGGGGTATGCAGGCTGGTGTTGCGGCAGTTATTCTTGATGTTGTGTGCTCGCTGAGTTCGGACTATTTCAGAAATAAAAAAATATTTGAAATAATTCTTATTGCCCTGTCTTTTATTCTTGTATTCTTTTTTAAGATAAATGTTATAATAATCATCCTTGCCGCCGCCATTACAGGTGCAGTTACGGTACTTATCAGAAAAAGAAAGGCGGTGGAGAAATGATATATTTCAGATTGTTTCTCGCTTTTCTTCAGGTAGGACTTTTTTCCGTAGGCGGAGGCTATGCAGCAATAGCACTTATCCGCGAACAGGTGGTTGATATAAATTCCTGGCTTAGCATGGCAGAATTCTCCGACCTTACTTCAATTGCCGAAATGACACCGGGCCCCATAGCCGTTAATGCCGCAACCTTTGTGGGAATAAGAATTGCAGGGTTCCCCGGGGCACTTATTGCAACAGCAGGCTGTATAGCACCGTCAGTAATAATATCCTCACTTCTTGCATTTATTTATTATAAATACAAGGGAGCTAAAACCCTTCAGAGCATTCTCAAAAGCATACGTCCCGCCACAATAGGTCTTATTCTCAGTGCGGGAATTTCACTTTTACAATATGCAATTTTCAAAAACGGAGTAACAACCTTTTCTTCCCTTGATCTTATAAGTGTATTTATCTTCATACTTGCCTTTATACTTCTTCGTAAAACAAAACTTTCTCCAATTCCGATTATGCTGCTGTCCGGAGTAATATATCTTACAGCTTCCCTTATTCTTCCTTTGGTACTAAAATAACTATGAAACAATCAGAAAAAAATAAACTTCTTTATATATCCGCTTATGCACTTCGCAGTGCTTCGCTTCTTACTGCAACAGGAACACTTATGCAGACTTTTCTCACGGTGCTGGGAATGAGCGCGGAAAGAATATACATACACACAACCTTAACAGGTGCAGTAAATGTGCTTGTTATTCTGCTTTTTGCACATTTTGCCGACAAAGGCAATCTTATGAAACGTGCCGCCGCCGTGCAGCTTTCGGGAGCAGTACTGTTTCTTTTTTATCTTCCGCTTTGCATTTCCGAAAAAGCAGGTCTTTCTCAGTTTATTCTTCTTATTGCCGCAAGCTCGGTGCAATCGGTAACAACAGCACTTCACACAGTATGCGATTATAAACTGCCGTACTATATAATAAAAAAGGAAGATTACGGCAGTATAATGGCATTCTGCGGAATACTTTATTCGGGAATTTCTTTTGGCATCGGCGCATTGATGACTGCTCTTTCCGTAAAAATAAGCTACCGCATTCTTATGCTGTCCGCATTTATCACAGCTTTTATTTTTATGGGAATTGCCGCAATACTCACGGTAAAACTTAAAAATATTTCAAAAACCTCAGAAACAGTAATAATAAAAAGTAACGGCAAGGGAAATAAAAATAATCTGCGCCGTGTTATCAGCTCTCCCGTGTTCTGTAAGCTTATTCCGGCAAATCTTTTCAGAGGCTTTGCTTCGGGAATGACCCTTGTTTTTGCAGTTATTGCCGCTGAAAATCTGGGTTATTCCGAACAGATAACCACAGCATCCGTGTCGGTTCAATCCGTAGCTTCTCTTGCAGGCTGTGCCTTGTTCGGTTTTTTGTCAAAACACATCTCTCCGAGAATACCAATCTTTGCGGGAAGTATTACATTTTTACTTATGCCTCTTATTCTTATACCCGAAAAGCCATATCTCTTTCTTGTGCTTACAGGTATTATATTATTCGGCAGAACTCTCATAGACTACGCTGTACCTTCTCTGCTTTTATATGCCGTCCCCGTTGAAATGGCAGGACCGTATAATGCTTACAGAATGATACTCCATAACGGCGGGTCACTTCTTGCAACTTCTCTCGCGACAATAATTCCCGCAGGGATTCTTCTGCCTGTTGCAACAGTTATGCAAATAATATCGGGAGTTGTTTTTCTTTTACTGCCCATGCTTAAAAAGGCTTCCCCGCTGAAAATCGAATAAAATTTTTACATCTGAAATTAACACACTGCTGCGGCAATCACGGCTGAATAAACGGCGGATATAAAAGCGGAAACCGCCATAGATTTTTACAAAACCGTTGAACAATCAATACATTTTTGTTATACTACAAAGGAACCAAACAGAAAAGGAGAAACACATATGTGTGACAAAATTATAAAACTCGGTGTTGTGGGTCTCGGCAGAGGCACTGCAATTGCACGTGAGCTTTTCACAATACCCGGCACAAAGCTTGTTGCCGCATGCGATCACAATCCCGAAATACTTGAAAAAGGCTATAAAGAACTCTCAGAGCTTTCGGGCTACGATATAATCAAGCTTTCAGATTATGACGAACTGCTTAAATGCGACATTGATGCGGTTATTGTTGCAACCGAAGCCGTTTATCACGTACCTGTAGTAAAAAGAGCAATGGATGCAGGCAAACACGTTTTAAGCGAAATTCCTTCCGTAAACTCTGTTGAAGAAGCAAAAATGCTTAAGGAATGCTGCAATGCTCATCCCGACCTTATTTATATGGCAGCAGAAAACTGCTGCTTCTGGGCATTTATAGAAACCTGGAAAAAGATGCACGAGCAGGGTCTTTTCGGTGAAATATCCTATGCAGAAGCAGAATACCTTCACGCAATGGATCCCGAAGAATTTGCTCCCGATAACTACCCGCCTGGACATTGGAGAACAATCAATCCCGCAGTAAAATATCTCACTCACGAGCTGGGCCCCCTGCTTTACATAATGGACGACAAATGCGTGAGCGTTTCGGGTATGGAAGCAGACACAATTTATAATCCCTACTTCCCGGATATCAAATCAACAGGTGTGGCTCTTATAAAAACTCAGAAGGGTGCAGTTATCAGAATACTTGTTTCCTTCGGTGCATACACAAGCTATGACCATAATTTCCGTATCTGCGGAACAAAGGGCGCCATTGAAACAGGCAGACTTCAGGTGGTTGATGATGCATATTCATATGCAAATCTTCAGTCCATCCCCGGCACCTTCAGCAAAAAAATAGAAATCCCCGTAAATTCCGCCTATGAAGGCGAAAGCAAAGAGGGCCACGGCGGCGCAGATCACAAGATGGTAGAAGAATTTGTACGCTGTCTCAAAACAGGCGAAAAGCCCGTGCTTGACGTTGATTTTGCAATCAATATGTCCCTCCCCGGAGTCCTCGCCCACGAATCCGCAGTAAACGGCGGAACTGCTATAGAAATCCCTCAGTTCTGATATAAGAAAAAATCTTACGATTTATCAACCCCCTGCCCCCAATCTTGGGGGCTGTAGGTGTTTCTTGTTATATGCAAATTGCTCACTATGCGAGCAATTTCCTATATAATAAGAAAAAATCTTACGATTTATCAACACCCTACCCCCAATCTTGGGGGCTATAGGTGTTTCTTGTTATATGCAAATTGCTCACTATGCGAGCAATTTCCTATATAATAAAAACTATTGTGTAAAGGCGGAAGAGTTTGCGCTCTTCCGCCTTTGATTTGCAGATATTCAGTTATAATAATTAATCCTTTTTGGTGTTATTCATCATCGGATTTAATATCTTTTTCCAAAGCAAGCCCTGCCAATTCCTGTAATTTGTTTTTTAAGATTTGTTTATCAGGGAGACAAAGAGTATAATCAGAAACCAATGTGGGCGACAAACTGCGGCTTAATACATATTCTACAACAGCATCATCCTTACTCGCACAAAGTATTAAGCCAACACTTGGATTTTCGTTTTCTTTTTTAACGTCTCTGTCTAATGCTTCAAGATAAAAATTTATCTGACCAATATGTTCAGGCTTAAATTTTCCTATTTTTAATTCAATCGGAACAAGACAACTAAGAGCACGGTTATAGAAAAGCAAATCAATAAAGAAGTCCTGACCGCCAACCTGAACACGATATTCATCACCTATAAAAGTAAAGTCTTTACCAAACTCTAAAATAAACTGCTTCAAATTATTTATTATTGCCTTCTTAAAATTGTGCTCCGAAAAATGTTCAGGCAAATCAAGAAATTCTAAAACATAGGTATCAAGAATATTGTTGCGCACTGTTTGCTGTACCAATTCCGGCGGTTGTTTACATGAAGAAAGCATATATCTTTCATAATAAGAACTGTCAAGCTGTCGTTCTAATTCGCGGGAAGAATAACGCTCCTTTGCTGCCAGAGCAACATAGAAATCACGTTCTTCTTTTGTTCTGGATTTTGACATAATAAGAAGATGATTTGTCCAACTGATTTGTGTCAGCAGTGCTGACACAAATTCATCGTCCTTATATGTTTCATAAAACTGGCGCATACGGTATAATCCGCGTCTGTTAAATCCCTTTATTGATGGTGCTGCTGTTGAAATATAAGCTGCAACATCTTCAATGATTTTGTCACCAAAGCCTGCATTTGCGCACAAACCGGAAAGATATTCGCCAACTTGCCAATACATATTTATAAGTTCGGCATTGACTGCTTTTAATGCCCGCCCTTTTGCATTTTCTATTATTGAAATAACTTCATTAAAATCTTCAGCTGAAAATAATAAATCTTTTGACATTTATATATACCTCCCGAAAAACATACCTGACAACACAAAATCAGGTATATTTTTTCAGATTCACGCATTTTTTTGTCTCAATTGAGTGAATCTGCAGTCGCACACCTGTTCTCCGACAGAAAAATGCTTATTTTGTTCGCTATGATTAAAATGCAAAAAGATTTCTGAAAAATTCAATAATAAGAGCAAAGAAGCCTATTATACGGGCAAAGGGGAAGGAATCCTTTGTGTATGCAAGATAAGCCTTGCTTTCGCAAGAGCCTGTGTCGGCTTCTATGTTTTCAATACTTCCGGTTCCGCCGATTTCTCCCACGAGAAGAATATTTTTAACACCTTCGCCGTTAAAGCCTGCTTTAAGATTTACTATGTCGCCGTTGAATTGCTTTTCTGCCGTAAACACTGTCTGAGCCGTACCGCGGTCGGTGTACCAGAAGCAGAATACATTTTCAAATACATTATGGCTGTTGTCCGTTGTACGGTAGCCGGTCGCAAAATTGTCGGCATAGCAATAGTCAAACCAATTGTTGCCCGATTCAATAAGAAAACCGCAGCTGCTTTCATAGTAATTAAAATCAGAGTAATACAAAGGATGTATGTTTCTCAGCATATTGCCTGAGCTTTTAACATGTACACCCACCTGGATATTGCCGATTCTGATATTTGTGAGAGTATTATCAAAGCCTTCAAGAAGAATACCCACGGAATTTACAGTACCGTTACCGATAATATTCATACCCAGAATATCGGCATCGGAAGAACCGCTGTTAGCGCCGTACATAATATGAAGACCTATAACTGAATTTTTTACGGAAACATTACGCACAGCCGTTTCTCTGCCGCTGTTTATTGAAACACCGTTTGCAATACCGCTGCAGTCGATAACACCGCCCTCAAGAGAATAGTTGCTGCCGGGAGTGTGAGTGTCGTTATAAGGATCTTTTCCGCCGAGCTGAATAACCGCTTCGCCTGCAGGAAAATCTTCACCTGCCTTAATTACGGCAAATTCGGAGAGCTTAAGAGAAACACTTTTTGACGGAGCAGCAGGTGTTAAAATGGGAGAATTTACAATATATTCACCGTCGGGGAAAAACAAAACTCTGTTGGGATTAGCATCAATAACCGCCTGAATGTCAGCAGAAACATCTTTTCCCGTACCTGCTGCAACAAAATCCGATATCTGTAAATATCCGCTGTTATCCGATGCAAAAACATAAACGGAAAAACTCATAACAATAAGCACAGCAGCAATAAACACGCTAAGTGATTTTTTTACAGATGTAATCTTTGACATAAAAACACCTCATTCAATTTTTTCTTAAAATTTAATTTTCCTGTTCTTTTTTGTCGGTCAGAGCCTTCTTTTTCTGTCTTTTGCTCATAAACACAGATGCACCGACAGCAAATAACAGTGCCGGTAAGGCATAAAGGAAGGTGAAAGGATTTGATAAATCTCCCTTTGCGCCTAAAAGCGTCCATAACACATTAAGTACAAGCAATCCGAGGTTTGATGCGATAAAATACTTTACAAAGGAAATATTCATCGCACCGAAAATCAGACTGCTGAGGTCCGACGGCATAAGTCCGCCTGCCTTAAAAACAAAGACCACTGCAAAAGAATTTTCTCCTGCAAAATCATCAAGCTTTTTTATTGCCTTAAAACGGTTTTTAAGGGAATTTACCATATCCATTCCCATAAATCTGCCGAGAAAATACGGTAAAATAAGACTGCAGGCAGTTGCCACGGCATTAACAAGGACTGCAGTCAGCATATTATCAAATACTATTCCGGACAAAACAAAGAGCACTGCGGGAGGAAAAACAAGAGCAAAGCTTTTTATCACACTGAAGCCTGTTATAATCAGTGCCACGGTAAGGGTTCCGCCTGTGAGATATGCAGTGAGTGCGTCAACATTACTAACGGAGATGTTGTTCTTTTTAAGAAAAACAACACAGGCAATAAGCATAACCAACATAAAAGCGAAAGAAAAAATCTGCAATATTTTCACAATTTTTCCGTATTTATCATTCTTTTTATTTTCTTTCATAATCAATGTCCTGATATAAATTTTTAAAAAAATCACCCGACAAAAATCGGGTGAACGGCATTATACAGTCAAGAAGCGTTTCTTATGCTTCTTCTGTTTCTGTTTCTGTTCCTTCTTCTTTCTTTTCAAGGAATGTGAAAATTGTGCCGAGAATCATAATAAGCCAATCAAAAATAACTCTGATAGGACCGGGAAGAAAATCCATAAGAAATACTCCTTTCAAAAACATTTATACATAAATAGTATACTGTAATTGCTTTGATTTGTCAATTTACTTATTTACTATTTTAGCACTGTTTTTTTCGTCAAATGGAACAAATTTACAGTATTCTCCAGTCTGTTAAATACAAAATCAAAACCACCAGTTGAACTGGTGGTTTGCACAGCCCCTATAAGGGGCTATTACAGGCGTCATCCCTGAAAGGGATTACTGAAGTTTGACACCGCATTACACTTACAAGCAGCCGCTCACGTGCGGCTGTTTATTTT
>JAZSRT010000097.1:0-34245 GCA_045538645.1 Acutalibacteraceae bacterium
AGCTATCGACAAGATGCACTTCATAGTTGAAGACTATGCAGCAATCTTCAACGGAGCAAATATTTACTGGTCAGACAATTACTCAATCCGTTTCAGAGTTCATACATATCAGAACTTCCCGTTTGAAACATACATCGTATACTTCAACGGTCAGGCTGTAGAACCCGATGAAGACGGATATTACACAGTACCCGCAAATGCAGGTAATATCATAGTAACTGTCTCCGGTGCAGTTTATGACGATGACGGAAGCGGTAATACAAGTAAGTTCAACTTCTGGGAGTGGCTGTTGGCACTTCTCAGAAAGATTGTTAACTTCTTTAAAAACCTTTTCGGAATAGCATAAATTATAATAAGGAACTGCCTCAAAAAAATGGGGCAGTTCTTTTTTTGATATTGCAATTATGAAAAATTGATAGTACAATATATATGAATTTCAAAAAGGAGACAAATTTATGAGTATATTTGCGAAGATTATAAGTATTTTTATGTTGATTCCCGCACTTTTCGGTCTTTACAAAACAGATGCTGAAGATACCGAAGAAGCTTTTATTGCTGCTGTGGAGACAGTGGGATATGAGAATACATTTGAAACAGCTATTCCTCAGACAGAGATGTATAATATGGTTAAAGACCATTTTAATTCTCCTTTACCTGAAGGTAAAACCGAGAAAAAAGCAATTATTATAGGTTATGACGGATGCCGTGCAGATGCACTTACATTTGCTGATAACTGCTTCAGCGGTGTTGGAAAAATGCTCCGTGACGGTGCATCTCTGAATCTCAGCTACTGCGGCGGCGTAAATTATCCCGAAGAAAATATTCAGGCTACATCAACTGCTCCCGGTTGGTGTTCTGTTCTTACGGGTGTGTGGGCGGACAAAAACGGTGTTTACGGTAACGGACAGACAAAGAGTCTTGAATACAAAACTCTTATGACTTCTCTTACTGAAGACGGTATTATAGATTCTGCCGCTTTTATTACATCCTGGGACGGTCATTTTGTAACCGATGATTCAACATATAAGCTTGAAAAAGCATACTGTGAAGAAAAGGGTCTTGATGTAAGCTTTGAATTCTGCAATGAAGATGTGGCTTCTTCATTTGCAGCGATAAAGAATATCAGCAAAGAGGATTGTGCAGACTTTATTTTTGCCATTTATGAAGGCACTGACCATGCAGGACATACCTTCGGTTTTTCTGTAAATGATCCTTGTTATCAGGCAGGCTTCAGACTTAACGATACTTTGGCATTCAATACACTTCTTGCAATTGAAGCAAGAGATACATACGAAACGGAAGATTGGCTTATAATTATAACTTCAGACCACGGCGGTTTCAGCACAGGTCACGGCGGACCTTCGCTTCAGGAAAGAATGATATTTATTGTTTCAAACAAATAAAATGCAAAAAAACGGAGATGTACACTGCCTCTCCGTTTTTTTTTGCGTGATTCAGGGTGAAGAAAAATGAAAGAGAATAAAATACATATTGCGTACGGTTTTCACGTTAATTGCTATCATTCATACAGAGGAGATAGCAATGATAATCTCGGATTTGGTTCAGATATCAGAATTATCAGAAAAATACTTGATACTTTAACAGAATTCAACAAAGAAGGTGTTCCCGTAAAAGGAACCTGGGATACCGAAAACTTTTTTTCACTGCAAAAAATTCTTCCCGAGTATGCTCCCGATATAATTGAAAAAATGAAGGAGCGGGTAGAAGAATACGGCGATGAAAACATAATTATGGGTTATAATAACGGTGCGCTTTCTGCAATGAAC
Source organism: Acutalibacteraceae bacterium (assembly GCA_045538645.1). GTDB lineage: Bacteria > Bacillota > Clostridia > Oscillospirales > Acutalibacteraceae > RUG806. The sequence goes on from JAZSRT010000097.1 coordinate 1,788, forward strand.
GATGAGGAGTTCGAAGAAAGTATCCGTCTTGCAGTAACCAATAAAAACGGCAGCGGTCTTAAGGATATTTTCGGAAAATGCGAAATGATAGTAAGACCGCAGGAAGTGATGTTTACTCCGTCACAGGTAAGCTTATATAATAAACTCGGTATTAAGGCGGTTTGTCTTTATTACAGCTGTGTTCCCTTTGATGCATTCAGAACCATAGTGCCAAAGCTCAGTGATGAAGAAGCGTTTAATCCTCTTACTTATACGTATAAGGGAGAGAGTATCACTGTTATTCCCACTTACAGTAACCCTGATGTGTGTGATGCGGGATGTCTGAGAGCGTGGGTAAAAGAATTAAGGGCAAAGCAGGAAAATGGTGAGATAAACAGGGATTTGTTTATTTTTATAAATATGGATGCCGATGCAATTTTTTGGGAAACGCTTGATATTGGTCCCGTTACGGGTAAAATTGCGAATACCGACGGTATACACGGACTTGTAAAAGAAGTTGCAGAGCTTCCTTATGTTGTTTTTGATACTCCCGGCGGATATCTTAAAAATCATCCTCCCGTAGGGAAAATAGATTTTACCCACGATACTGCCGACGGTAATTTTACAGGGTATGCTTCGTGGGCAGAAAAGCCCTTTAACAGAAAAATATGGACACGCATTGAAAGAGCAAGAATGCTGGCAAAGGTTACGGCAGAAGAAGACCGTATGTCGCCTTCTTTTGATTCGCGCATTCTGCTTTTGTCAACAACTCATTTTGGTCTTGCAACTCCTGTTCTTAATATTCAAAGAGAAAAAACGGCACTTGAGCTCAGTGAAAAAATGCTGCAAAGTGAATTGTCTTCAGTACCCAATAATGAAGAAATAACAGTGTATAATACATCTTCATCACGCTTACAGTGTATTCAGTTGAAAATTAAAAGAAAAATTGCGGATATATCCTGTCTTAAAGTAAGTTCGCCTTTACTCGACAGCTTTGTTGCCGTGCCTGCGGCAGATGATAATTCATCGGCTTTTGTTATGATGTATTTTTCCGAAGTGTGTTCCGAATATAAGATAAGCATAAGTTTTGGTGAAGCTGAAGAAAAGAGGGTTTTCGGAAATCTTATAAAAAATGACCGTGTTTCCGTTATGTTTTCTCCCGAAGGTGAAATTAAATATGCCTCATTTGACGGCAGATGTCTGGGGCATGAAGGCTTTTTGGAATCTTATATTACATATGACGGCAAAAAGTATTATTTTGAAAACAAAAAGGCAGAAAGTCTTTCTGTTTCAGGTGACGGCGAGGGAATAAGAATACAGGGTGAAATACATCTGCCCGGTGAATTGAGAAGCGGAAGCTTTACATACGACTTTTTCAAAACGGGCTTTTCGGATGCGGTTTATGTGAGAATGACGGTTAATTATCCTTATACCAAAGAGAATTTTTCCGTTTCAACCGAAAATTCCGCTCTCGGCAGATTTACCGATGTTAAATGGACAGAAGCAGTTCCTTTTCAGCTTACACCTGTGTTTACCGGTGATGTAAGTGTTATAAAAAGAAATTTTTCCGATGATATTTCGTCATACCGCACACAGTCATTCCCTGAATGTGACAGCTTTAATAAAAGTGTGGATTCCTTTAATCATCATCTTACAAACGGTATGACGGGTCTTTTTGACGAAAAAGGCGGTATTATACTTGCAAATTCGCGTCAGGTGCTTTCATCCATGGCTCATTGCCCTATGAGACTTGAAAAAGATAAAACCGTAAGAATGAATCCCTTCGGAACATATTTCGGAAAGCAAAGACACCACTGGAGCCGCACAAAAGGTCAGATACTTGATGTTTATACCCTTGTTGCTTCTCAGGGAAAAAGTATAGCCCCCGCATATAACGGCAGCAGTGAAACGGCAGTGTTAGGACTTTATCCTCTGAGCGAAAAATCCCTTTTCGAAAAAGAAAGGGAAGAACTGTGCGCTTTTTGTGACGGTGCAGTTGCGGTTGTTCCCGAAAATCCCGATTTTGCTGTTTTTACCGAAGACAATATATATGTAAGAGAGGGAAATGAGGACGGAATAAAAGAAAAAGACCTGAAAAACCCTGTAATGACAGGAATTTCAGGTAATTTGTTTAACTATATAACCAAAGGTTCAAGAGCAATTTTTCATATAATAAAAACCCAGATAAAAACAAGATAGGTTTTTCAAGAAAAATGCTCCGAGTAAAGTTCTGCTTTTGCGTGCACAGTGCCGTATAATGTGAAAAATATCCTCACCCGCCACATTAATGTGCAGTGAGGATATTTTCAGTTTTCTTGTCTTATAACGTTTTTAAGGTTGAGATGCAGAGAGTGTTTTTTTGTGTTGATAAAAATACTTTCTGCTTTTCTTTCGGCAGTGCAGAATATGCTGTCATAACGAAGGAATTCTTTTTGCTGAGGTTTACCGTTTACGGAAAATTCACCGTTATACGAAACAGATATTTCACCGTTTTGTGTTTTGTAGGTTACCTTGCCGTTATCTTCAAAATGAAGTATATTGCCCTCAATTCTTTTTATGAAATCGCCGAAGCTTTCTGTTTCTGCCTGCGACATTTCCGTAACATAGCAGTGGTATTTTCCGCCTTGACGACACAAGTCGAAGTTGCCGCTGATGCTGAAGTCTTTTGCAGGGACTATGCTTTTGTAAATGCCTTTCAGGGATTCATTGTCAAAGGGTTTGAAAAATAATTCTCCGTTTGAAATAAAAGCTGCAAATACGCCGTTTTTTCGTGCAAATACTGCATTTTCTTTTTTTATGAATTCATCATAAAAGCATTCGGGCATATATGCGTGAGTAATATCCGAAACAGCACTTTCACCGAACCTCTTCTTTTCGGGCAGCTTGTAAATTGTAATGTTTACATTTCTGTGCTGTACACTCATAGGTCTTCTGCCGTCTCCTATCCAGTAGCCCGGTGAGGATGTAAATCTTCCGTTGCCGTTTCCTGCCGGGTGGGTGGTGAATAAGGTCAGATTTTCACTGATGTTTGCCGTCCAGCAGTGTCCCTGCGCACCGCACATATCCACGTCTTTACATATGTCTGTGCTTAATGTATAACGGGAGGTTCTGTATGTATAAACATTGCCTCTGCCCGTTGCTATTCCGTGTGGCATTATATTATATTTTCGGGTCAGCTTTTCAAAATTCAGCGGTTTTAATACTGTGAGTGTCAGATATCTGAAATAGGCTAAAAAAGAGTTTGTGAACATATTATTGTTCTTTAAATAAATAAGGGTATTATCTATAACCTGATGATTAGTAAAGGTTTCTGCACCCATCTGAGCCATTATCTGATAAGGCTTTTGTCCGATAAGCCCTTCGTTTTTCAGGTCTTCGGGAGAAAGTCCGCACCCCATTTTACTTATAAATTCTTCATTATAAAGTGCGGCGTCGTGTATTGCTTCGGGAAGAGTATATATACCTTTTTTCACAATGTCAGTAAAACATAAAACTATGTGGTTCGGTTTTGTATTAAGGCAATCTTCAATAAGAGTTTTTTCTTTATCGGATAAATCGGGGTCGCAAAGTTTCTGTCTGCAGCTTTCTTCTCCCCATAATATGTTTATTGCGGCTTTTATGCTGTTACCGAGATAATTTCCTGCTTTGTTATTGCCGTACATACGTGAGCTTACTGCAACAAAACGATTTCCCGAGCAGTTGAGTGCAACGTCAAGCCATAGAACATCCGTTATTATTTTCATCTGCTCCGCAAGCGTTTTATCTTCGCAGTAATTTATAAAATTTGCCATTGGCGCAATATCTTCCGCAAGATAGTTGTTGCTGAGATATTCCGAAAAACCGTAATTAAAACGCTGATGCATCCACGCTTCTATTCTTTTCCGGGCTTTTATCAGGTGTTCTTTGCCGGTAAGACCAGAATTTGTGAAAATTTCATTCTGCCATTCCTGACCTGCAAGATATTCGCTGACGGCAAAAAGAATCTGATGATTTTCTGACCAGTAACACATACTGTCACGTCCCGGTTCGTCCATAAAATATTTGAACGACAGAAAAGTATTTTTTATAAGCTCTTTGCATCGGTCACTGAGCTTGTTTTTGCAGTCTTTATATATCTTGAATAAAAGCTGTGCTTTGAAATCCGAACAGTCAAAGCGGTTATTCATATATTCACACTGAACGGATAAAGAAGAATATACTTCGTCTTCAGAAAAAAATATATCTTCTCTTTGTCCCGATAAAAACAGATACAGATCTTCAAAGGTTTTACCGTTTATGATGCCGCGGAAATATTCCGCTTTGTCTGCATCGGGTAATTCCCGCGCGGTTTTTATGTTTTTTAGTTTTATAATTTCGGCTGCAGTCAGCAGTATAATAAAAACAATCAGCGCGGCAATTATGTATAAAAATACCATATGTTTTTTTCTCCCTGAGTTATGCCATTTTTTCAAGACTTTCCAAGGTAACCTCGTATTTTGTTTCTTTTTGCTGTAGAAATCTTTCAGCTTCTTCGATCATATAATAAGCCATTCTTTGCGGTTCATTTCCCGTGCTTCCCGCAATGTGGGGAGTAAGAACAGCATTATGGCACCAGAAAAGAGGATTTATATAAGGAAAATATTCATTTTTTATAACATCCCCCACAAAGGTTCTTGAAGGGTGCAATATCAGGGATAATGCAAGTGCATATTCGTTAACCTGAGCTCCTCTGCCTGTGTTTATAAATACCGAATGCTTTTTCATTTTTTTGAAAAGGCGGTAATTGAATATATTTTTCAGTTCTTCTTTATTTGCAAGGTGATTGCTGATAATATCGCATTCACCGAAAAGTGTTTCAAGGTCAACTAATTTTACACTCAGCCCCTTTGCTTTTTCTTCACTTGCAAACGGATCGTAGGCATAAACTTCGTTGTCGAGCTCCTGAAGCTTTTTTGCCACTTCGCTGCCTATGGCACCAAGCCCTGCAAGTCCTATTTTGCAACCGAAATTTCCTTTTGAAGAATTTGCGTGTATCAAAGAACGAAGGGGAAGCAAACGGTAATTTTTTGCCGACTGAAAATATCCTTTTGCCGCAAGAGTTATCTGAGCAAAGGTATATTCGGTAACGGGCACGGCATTTGCCGCATATGCACTGAAAATTTTTACTCCGCATTCAAGAAAAGGACGTGCAAAATACTGTACCGTTCCCGCACAATAGAATATCGCTTTAAGCTTCGGCATATATGTTTTTATTTCCTCTTTTGTAAACTTCGGCATTCCCCAGGTGGAAAATGCAATTTCACAGTCTTTCATAAAAGAAGCGTGTTCTTTTAAGTTTTTCCGGTTGATTTTCGGTGATAATTCACCGCAGACGGATAGTCTGTCAAGTACAGGGCGGGTGAATACCTTCGAAAACTGTATTTCATTAGTGCCGAAAAGTGCAATTTTCATTGTTTTTGCCCCACCTTTTCTTTAATTTTCTTTATATCCTTAATCATACAGGAGGGTATACCGTATCTGCCCCAGATGTATGTATATTCAAGAAGAATATTTCCGTCAAAACCAACTTCAAGGAGTTTATTAAGCAGTGTATCGATGTAAGTCGGGTCATGTTTCGGGAATTGTTCTCTTCTTTGTTCTGAAAAAGATATATGTACGCTTTCAATAAATGGAAGAGTGCGCTCGATTCTGTCAAAGTCATAGGTAAGTTTTTTGTATCTTGACTGAAAATATGTTCTGAAATTATCACAGCCTGCATCCTTTTGTATCCTGAGAAAAGCATCCGTGTTGTTGTTAAAAGTATTGTCGTGGCATTCGGGGCAAACATTAAGTGAGTATTTCTCTGCGACGGCACACATATTTTTTATATCTTCAAGAATATCTCTGTATGTTTTTTTGTCGGTTTTTTCACTGTCCTTTTTGCCGAGCCATATGCGTATGCTTTTTGCGCCCATTGCGGATGAAATTTCACATATTTTTTTCCATTCGCTTTCATTTTTGCTTCCGGCTTTATAATAGCTTCCGTAAGAGGATATTTCTATATTGTGTTTATCGCACAGCACTTTTACTTTTTTTGCTGCGGCAATGTCTTTAACGTGAATATCACCGCCCCACTCTATGCAGTCGGCTCCCGCTTCTTTTGCAAGTAATACGATTTTTTCAACATCCTTTATCTGTCGGAATGTAGTTGTTGTAAATCCTGTTTTCATAACTTTTCCCCGCATATTGATTATTATTTAAATATTATCATATATATAAAAAAAATACAATAATTTGTATCACGGCAGAAATATGTTGTTATCTGATGTTATAAAAACTATGTGTTGACATCTTGTCAGTTTTTGTAATACAATTATGATTGAAATAATATATTTTTCAGGTGATAAAATGAAAGCAAAAAAAATGGATATTTTTTCAGGGTGCTGCATATTAACTTTAATTGCGGCGTTTGTGTACGGACTTGTGCTTCCTTTCTGTTGGGGCAATAATCCTTTGTCTGAAACGGGAACACTTTCACTTTTATGTGAAGACAGAAAGGCTTTTTTCTGGCTGTGGGGTATACTTACCTGCGGAAGCATAGCACTTAATATACAGTATATGTATAAGAAATTTATGTATAAAAATAAATTTTTTGACGTATTCTGTGCGTTGTCTGTTATAAGTGTCTGTCTTGTTGCGCTCACTCTCGGACACAGTATTGAAGACTGGAATCCTAAAAGAATTGCCCACTGGGTGGCAACGGGAATGTACATAGCTTTTACCGTGGCTCCCATACTGCTGTTTTTCCTTGTAAATATAAAGAAATATAAGAATTTCGGCATATTTGCACTTTGTACCGTGCTGATATTCGGAACCTTTGTATTTATTTTTGTCTTTATAGGAAAAAGCGCCCTGATGGAAATGGTACCCATTGCATTGGTGGAAGTATTCCTGTTTATTCTCAATTTTACTCCACTTGTAAAAGTGTATAAAAAATCATAAATTGTGTAAAGTTTTACACAATAAAAAGGAGATAAGAAAATGACACTGATGGTATTTCTTCGTTATCTTACAGCAATACTCATGGCACCTGTATATCTTTTCAATATGATGTTTAACGGTTATGCTTATCCTGCCGTAAGCAAAGAGGGCGCATACCTGTTCTGTTACTTTGTGGGTAACGAAAAAGAGGAGCAGACTCTTCATTTTGCAGTAAGCACAGACGGATATAAATTCAAGGCGCTAAATGATAACGAAGCCGTAATAACCCAGACCAAGGGAACAGGATGTGTAAGAGATCCTTATATCTTAAAAGGTCCCGATGAGAACGGCAAGGAATGCTATTTTATTATAGCAACCGATATGAATGCACTTGACGGCTGGACCTCAAATCACGCACTTATTACATGGCGAAGCTATGACCTTATAAACTGGACTGATGAAACCGTAATTGACATAAGACAGTTTACGGGATTTGAAGCAACAAACCGTGCATGGGCACCTCAGGCTATATGGGATAGTGAAAAAGAAATGTATATGGTCTACTGGGCAAATTCCACGGCAGAAAATGACACTGCGGGACATTATTATGCCTATACCAAGGACTTTAAGACATTTGAAACTGCTCCCGAGGTACTTTTTGGCAGATGGAACGAAACCGACCCCGAAACAGGTGAAGTGAGAAATATTCAGTGTATTGACGGCGATATCGTATATAACGAAAAAGACGGATATTATTATCTTTATTTCAAAGAGGATATTACACAAAAAATAGCCTTTGTGCGTTCAGAAAATCTGACAGGACCTTATAACACGGATTATACAATATGTTCTCTTAATTACCACGGTGTTGAGGGAAGCAGTATGTATAATATAACCGGTACAGATAAATGGGTAATGGTTATGGATGAATATTCACAGGGGACATTCTTTCCGCAGATGACCGAAGATTTTCAGAATTTTACAAGAATCAGAAGAAAAGATATGGGAATGGATGAGCTTCGTCCCCGCCACGGCAGCGTTGTTGCAATAAGCGAGGATGAATATTACAGAATGTGCAACCATTACGGCTTAGACAAATAATCTGCTGTTGCATAACACAAGGCGGCTGACCTGCTACGGTCTGCCGCCTTTTTACGTAAACGGGGGTTATATTTACTCTGTTATTTCCGCAGTTTTTTGAGGGATATTTGCTTTTATCATCTTCATAAGCTCATCCAGTGTCACAAGCTCAACATCGCTGTCAAGCTGACTTACAAAGTAGCTGAGGCTGTCAATTGAAATTGACCAGGGATGAACATTTATAACGGAATAGCCGTTTATTGAGTTTATGTCGGCAGGGTAGGAGTTTACAACAGCTGCCTGTTCATCCAACCACTCGGTTGTGACCTGTGAAATTTCATTTGAAGGATACCACAGCGAAAGTCTGTTGCTGATAAAGGGTTTGTCGCCGGCAAAATATATTTTTCCCTTGCCGCCCTCGTATCTTGTGGGGTCAAGGCATAAAACACCGCCTTCTATATTGTCATAGCGCGCATAGTATTCAAGTGCCTTTGTAAGCTTTGCCTCATCAAGGGCATTTTTCGGTGTACTGTCAAGTATCTGAACATAGCTGAGACCGCATTCAGACATAGCCGCTGCTGTGATGTCGGTAAATCCGGAGAGAGCGTTTTTCGGGTACTGTGTGGGATGCATATAGCCTGCACCCGAAACGCCGGATATAAAGTAATTTTCCGTGCCGGCACTTTCATATACTTTTTTTACGGTGGAAGCAGAGAGGTCATAAAGCATAGGAGAAATTGACCACGTAAGAGGAAAATCATTTGTGAGCTTAAGCTTTGTGAAATATTCATTGAAGCCGTTTTGTATCCACTGAATGTTGTCGCCGTCACTCATAACCAGTGCGACATAATGCTTCCCGGGATCGGTATATGTGTCTGTAATTGCCGTCTGCGCGGGTATGCTGCAGTCAAGGGATGCCAGAATAGAGTTGTTGAGGGAGTGGTCGGCAGGCGATATCATATTGCCGTTGGCAGAAATGCTGTCAACAAATGCGACCTCGGTGTCTGTCCAACCGAAAATATGGGTATTGTTTCCGAAATAGTCCAGAACACTTTTTTTGAAAAGTCTTTCATCAGCCTTTCTTTCGCTTGTATAAAACATATAGAAGCTCTGCTGTATTGCAAGATCTCTGAGACCTGCTGCCCCGGGAGACTGATGGCATACGGCGGCTTTACTGAACTTCGATTTATACTTATTGAAGAAGCTTATCTGATATAAAAGATTATAGCTGTCTTCGGAGATATCCTCTTTTTTGATAAGCCCTGCATTTATTACAGCTTCTTCAAGCTGTTCGGGAACGGGCAGATAGCCTGTTACTGAGGCAAGATTTGTTGCTATATTTATACCCTCACCCTCCGAGCGGTAAAGAATATAGCCGTTATCGGTAATGTAAGAGCCGAATTTCTCAATAAGAGTCTGAATGACGGGGGCATCTGCGCTTTTGTTAATGTATGAAATCTGTGAACCGTTTTCTTTTATTTCTTCAATATATGCTGAATCAAGTGAGCAGTTAGGTATATAAATCTGAGGTGAAACCTTTGCCACAAGTCCCTGAAGTGCAATTGCCGTATTTCTTTCTTCCGTTGAAGAAAAAGCTCCTCCGTTTACCACATAAACTGTTTCTCCGACGGGGTATTCCCTGCACAGGTCGGCAATACCTTTCAGCTCTTCGGGGCTTTTTGCCACAGGAACACAAGGGGTAAAAAGATTGAAGAAGAAAATAAGAATGCTCATAAAAAAGGATATAAATTGTTCAAACATACATAAGCCTCCCAAAAGTTTGTGGTACTATATTAACCCGAAGACGGTAAAATGTCAAACTGCGTTTTTTGTTTTCGGAACTATAAACAGACGGTAAAATCTGTTTTACAGAAAAACCAACAAAATAATTAGTATATATTTGTAAACATAGCAGAAAATTGGTAGGCTGTGTTGACAAAATATGTCGTATTTTATACAATACACGTATATGTAATTATTATTAATATAAAGAAATATTATTTTTTTCTTTGTATTGATGACGAGAGGAGTATGATTTATGAAAAGAATAACAGCAATTATTGTTTCTCTTGTGTTGCTTGTTATGCCGTTTACGTTTTTTGCCTCGGCAGATACAAGAGCACCGTCGAGAACAATAAACCTTGTTTATGATGATTCGGGAAGTATGATTCTCAGTGATGACAATGTATATGTTGACAGATGGTGTCAGGCAAAGTATGCAATGGAAGTTTTTGCTGCAATGCTCGGCGAAAAAGACACACTCAACATATTTTTTATGAGTGACTATGCTTCTTCCTCAGCATCAAAAACACCCGGTCTTACTCTGCAGGGCAGTAAAGAGGCTTCGGTTACCGAAGGTAACGTAAAGCAGGTTCACGATATCCTTACTTCCCCCTCGGGTACCCCCTATGCTGCTGTTCAGGATGCATACAGACAGCTTCAGGATGTTACAACCGATGAGAAATGGCTTGTTGTTCTTACTGACGGTGAGTTCGCAGACAGACCCATTGAGCAGGTGGGTGCAGATTTCAAAGAATATGCTGCAGACGGTTCTGTTAAGGTTATGATGCTTGCCATGGGCTCAGTACCCGTAAAGAATCTTGGAGTAGACGGTGTTGACGGTGTGTTTGCAGAAGCGGCAGGCTCAGGAAATGAAATACTCGGTAAGCTTACCGGTATATGCAATCAGATATTCCAGAACAATGAGCTTAAGCTGTCGGATCTTTCTGCAAAGGTAACGGTTCCTATGAGTGAACTTATTGTTTTTGCACAGGGCAAAAATGTATCCATTGATTCCGTTACGGATTCTGCAGGTAACACATTCAAGCCCACTTCAAATGTAAACGTTATGTACAGCACAAAGCCTTCGGTAGACGGAGCTGCTTATTCTGATGACCCCAAGGTGGTTGTTGCGGATGACCTTATCGGTTATGTTGCTACATTTGATACATATCTTGCTCCCGGTGATTACACATTCAATGTAACAGGTGCAGACAGCGTAAATGTATACTATAAGCCTCACGTTACAATAGCTGCTTATCTTTATGACGAAGACGGCAAAGAGGTTACCGCAGAAGAACATCTTGTTGCAGGCACATATACCGTTCAGTACGGTTTCCTTGATGCTTCAACAGGCGAAAAGGTAGAAGATACTTCTCTTCTCGGAAATATTGAATATACATCTACTATAAAGAATGTCGATCCTTCAGGTAACGAAAATGTTATGGAAGTTTCCGCAGGCGAATTGGTGACAATTACCGAAGGAACACTTCAGATTGATGTTGCCGCACAGTTCCTTGATTACAATGTGGTGAATACAACACTCAATTATGATATTTTTGTAAAGAGTGACCTTGTATTCTCCCTTGAAACAAATCCCACATATAAGCTTAATCTCAGCGGTTTTGAAAATCCCGATGAGGCTATGGTGCTTACCGTAAAGAAAAATAATATCGGCGGTGAAACAGAGCTTACTGCTGAAGAGTGGGCACTGCTTGAAACGGTTGATGTCAAAGCAAAGGGTGATATGGGAGATTTCCGTATCGAAAAAAGTGAAGAAGTCGGAAAGTTCTATATCTATCCTACTCTTAAAGACGGTGACCCCATCAAGACTGCATCCGGTGATATAAAGATTACCATCAAGGGCGGATTTGTAAACGGTCTTTCCTCAGCTCAGGGTGAGCTTGAAGAAACTCTCAGAATTTCATCCTCCATTTCGGGAACAGACAAACTGCTTGAATGGATAAAGAGAAACATTGTTCTTTTAAGCATATCTCTTATAGGTCTTATTCTTATTTTGGGATATGTTCCTCCCTTCAAGAAATATCTTCCCAAGAAGATAAAGAAGCGTCCTCTTATAGAGTGTTCCGCTCAGAAAATCGGTCTTAAAGATCAGGAAAATCACGGTAAATATGTGAAGAGTCTGGCTTCTACACTCATTCCGTATAAGCCTGAAACAGGAAGAATTACATTCTCTCCCTCAGGACATAAAAAATCGATTTCCGTAAAGGCAGCCGGCAAGGGTTCTATGTATATTACCAATACAAGAAATTATGCCGGTAAAACAGAAGTTACTTTCAACGGCACATCCATTGAAGAAGGCAGAACAAAGCCCTTGCGTATAAGCGGAAATTCAACAATATCCCTTTCCACGCCGGAATATATTTATACTTGTTATCTCAACAGATAAATAAAGAAACAAAATACAGGAGGTATTTTTATGATAGCACCAACACTATTAGTCGGACTCGGAGGCACCGGTTCCAAAATTGTAATGAAGGTATCAAAAATGGTTGATGAAGAGCAGCGTAAGCGTATAGGCTTCTGCGTTTTTGATACTGATATCAACGAACTTAATGAGATAAGAGAAGCAAATCCCTTTATTAAGACAGTTCAGACTTCAACAAAGCTTTCAGTCGGTGAATATCTTAATATCGATACCCATGCAAGAGATACATGGTTCCCCGTAAATGCAATACTCAATTCAAAAACACTTACCGAAGGTGCAGGTCAGGTTCGTGCAATTTCCCGTCTTGCACTTGATACTGCTATAAGAGCAGGTAATATGGAGCCTCTTCATAAGGCTATTGAAGACCTTTATAAGCTTGAAGAGGAACGCTCCGAACAGGCATTGAGAGTTATCATTGTAAGCTCACTTGCCGGCGGTACAGGCTCGGGTCTTCTTCTTCCCGTAGCTCTTTATATTAAAAATTTCCTTACAACACGGTTCCAGCAGAGTGCAAACATCACAAGAGGTTTCTTCATTCTTCCCGAAGTTTTCTATGAAGTAATCAGAGGTCAGGCAGAAAGAAATAACCTCAGATGTAATGCTTATGCTACCATAAGAGAGCTTGATGCTTTCCTTATGAAGGGCGACTCAACTCTTGACGATAAGTATACAGATTCAGTAAAGATTGAATTCCCCAGAGTAGGCTCTGCCGAATTTGAAGAATACAACATAAGACCCTATGATTTCTGCTTCCTTTTCGATGCTCAGAATACCGAGGGTAAGAAGCTCAATAACTTCAATCAGTATCTTGACCACGCTGCAAACTGTATCTATGCACAGAGCATCGGTCCTATGAACAAGCGCAGCAACTCCTCTGAAGATAACACCATCCGTGAGCTTTGCAGAGAACAGGGCAGAAACAGATACGCAGGCGCAGGTTCATCAATGCTTATCTATCCCTTTGAGGATGTAAAAGAATACATCGCTCTTAAGTGGACACAGGAATGTGTTTCAAAGCAGTGGATGATGTTTGACGATATGTATAAGGAAAAGTGTATCGCAAACTCAGAAATGAGAGCAAACGGCTATTCAGTTAAGGATGCAGACCCCTCTCAGGATTATATCGAATCCATTGAGCAGCTCAGCAAACAGAAAAATCCCTTTGCGCTTTCAATTGTTAATTCCTGTACTATTTTTGATGATTCGGGACTTACACGTGAAGGTGTACGTTGGGAACAGTATCTTGACAGCCTTAAGAAATTCGTATCCCTCAATGCTTCTTCAGGTCAGTCAGACCTTGACGGTCAGAGACAGTCTGCAAATCTTAAAATCACCGAAATTTCAGGCGGTACAGAGGTTTGGGAAGCTTTCTATGATGCATATATGGATATGGAAAAATACCGTGCCATGGTTCAGAAGCGCTGCGAAGATACGGCAAGAACCATAGCATATGCAATATTCAAGGCAAAGAATGATAATCTCGGAGAAGAGAGACTCAGCCATCAGCTTGAAACCTATCTTCTTGATTCTTCCAATAACTTTGTTCATCCCAATGCAGCACGTTATTTCCTTTATCAGGCATTTGAGCTTATGAAGAAAGAACAGAGACTTACAGAGAAGAAGCTCCGTGACGGTGAAAAGTTCTTTGATGAATTCACTAACAGATTTGATGATCCCAAGACCGATGAAGAAGAGTCTGCATCAGAAATCGTTAACCGTAAGGTTTCCTTTATAAACCGTATCTCCGCAAAGCTGAACAGCGATCAGGAAGACCTCAAGAGAGACTTTATTACATATCTTAAGAAGGTTGACGAATATCGTGTAAACGGTATTCTTGACGAGGTTCTCAAGGAAGGTATTTCCTATATCAGCAGCCTTTGTGATGCATTCCAGCAGTTCTATACTTCATTTGACAGCAGAGTTTCTGATGTTAATAAGAAGATATTTGCAATTTCCAAGAAGTATACACACGCTCCCGGTAAGACAGCAAGATATGTATGTGCATCCAAGATGTGTCTTGATGTTATGACAAAGAAGATGCCTTATATGGGCTCAGCGGTTTCTATCGACGGTAAGCTTGCACAGGATATCTATATGAAGGTCCGCAATTTTGCAATGCTCAAGGATAAGCCTGATAACGGCGATTATTTCAAAGAGATTTTTGAAAAGGGTATTATCGGCTACTTCAAGTCAAAGCTTATGGTTTCATACGGCAGTGAAGTAGATCTTGATATTCTTACCGCCCTTGAAAAAGAAGCTGAATACGAAAAGGGACTTTATGATTCAGGTGAAATCAATCAGTATGTAAAGCATGTTATTGCCGAAACAAGAGGTCTTTCCAATCCCTTCATTGAGCGTCCTCTCGGTGAACAGAAGGCAAGTATTTCCGCTTGTACATTCAGCAAAAAGCTTGATCCCAAGGATGATTCTCCCAGAAGCAACCTCATTGAGACAGAGCTTGGTAACTTCGGTGCTTCTCCCGACGAGGATATCCCCCTTAATATGATTATGTTCTATCAGTCCATTTACGGACTCAGAGCAAACGGTCTTTCCAAGTTCTCTCCCGGAGATGCAAACAGAGGTCCCGGCGAATACTTTAAGGCATACTATGAGCTTGTTGACTGTATCAAGCCCAAGAGTGACAAGACTCCCGTTATCACTCCTCATATCGACCGTAACTGGCACATTGTTTCTGCTATGCCCGACCTTGATGAAGCAAATCATATAGCTCAGGAAAAGAGAATCTACAAGGCATTTATGCTCGGTATGATTCTTGATATGATAAATTACAAGGAAATTTCACAGGGCAAGTTCCTTTATAAGCTTCATGTAAAGAACTGCGAATCCGAAGATTTTGTTGTTTCTAACAAAACTCCCTGTGACCACTATTATGAAGTGCTTGATGCTCTTACCATAAATCAGGTAGTTGTTAAGGATATTCTTGCAACTGCAGAGCGCATGTTCAGCCGTGAAATCAGCGGTGCGGCAAAGATGAGCTTTTCAAACAGTATGCTTAATGAATACCTCGGCAAAATCAAGCTTAACGAATTCAACAAGAAGGGTCTTACACTCTTTGACCTTGCCACTCTTCTCAAGGTTTCAACTCCTGCAGCAAGCTTTGAAGATAATAAGGGTGTTGCAATAATGAGAGTTATGTTTGAAACCGTATATGAATATATGGCAAGCATGACAATGGAAACAGAGCTTGCAAACGAGTTCGGAAGATTTGTTTTCGACCAGTATATGAAGTTCAATGAAAATATTTCATGGTACCGTGAAAACTGGAAGGATAATTTCAGCGGATTCATTGATGATATGATTATAAATATCACAGAAATGCTTGAAGATCTTGAACTTTACAAGCTTGTTAAGGAAATCCGTGACCTTAACAACAATGATGAATAACAGAAAAGCTTAACACAGTTGCCGAAAGGTGTGAAAATATTTGTTTACAGTTATATTTCTAAACAAGCGGTCAAGCGACCTGCTTCAGAATTATAAGTTTCTGTTTAAGCCTTTTCTCGACGACGGATTAATAGCTTTTTGCGGCTGGAATGAGGCGGGGACGGATATCAGGTCTTCCGTTCCCGACCTCTATAACATAGTAAAAGGTAAAAAAGATTGGCGCGCCGTTATTCTTAATACCGACTCTGTATATGACTTCAAGGAGTCATATATGCCGAAAAAGAACAATCCTTTTGACTACACTACCGTGGATTCCGAAAAACAACCTCACGAAAGTCCTGTACCCATTATAAGACTTACACATATTATAGGCGGATACAGTGCTTTGCCCGTAAAAGAGTTTGACAAAGGCTTTGAATACACGGATGTTTACGGAACAGTGAACAGGGTAAAAGCCGATGAACTTTCCCCCGAACAGCTTCACGAACTGACTGAACAGTATGATGAAATAAAAGATATATATATAGAAAGAGAACATCCTCAGGAGCTGGTTGAAGGCTACAGGGATCTTTCCGAAAAATACTGTTTTGCAGATATCCGTCCTCACGAAATACATCTTATTGCCACTAAGAAAAAGTGTGTTGATGATGACAGAGCCAGAATAAAAGATTCATGGAGCAATCATCTTGAAATGAACAGCTCCTCTTTCTGGGAAACCAATAAATATCCCAATAATTGCCGTTTTATGTTCTATGAGCTTTCAAATGTTGATAATTCTCTTTATCATCAGGAGCTTACGGAGTTCTGGCTTTCTGTGCTCACATTTGCTGTCAATAAAGTTACTGCAAGTACTTTACAGGCATACAGACTTTACAGGCTTTATGTTGATGTGTCCAAAAAAGAGCTGGCCTCGGTGCTTAACGGACATCTTAACAGACTTACAAGTGCCTATGCTTCAGTAAAGCAACAGCTGAGGCTTCGTCCCGAATACACCTTCGAAGAAGATGAAGATGTTATTGTGCGGCAGAATGTACCTGTTACCATTGAAAAATCAAACCATTCGGATTTATATCTGACATTCGGACGTATAGGTCTTTGCAGAGATTGTCCCGGTGATGAGCTTTCTATGTGGGCGACAGGTACAAAACAGAAAAAAGATAATTTTGAAAAGTTTTTAAAAACCCCCAGAAGATCAATCGATAAATCTGCCCAGCATCTCAAAGCAAAGGCAGACAGCTTTACCGGTGAATTTTATGAGCTTGATAAGTTCCAGATTGAAGATCTGAATGAACAGATGGAAGAGCTTGAACAGCAGATTATCTCGAACAATACAAGCGCCATAATAAACCGACGCGAACATATGAAGAGAATAGAGGCGGTTACACGCAACGTAAAGCGTGAAATAGCATACCGTCTTACAAAGTCTGTTGCCATAGGCTCAGGACTTATTGCCCTTCTGATATGTTTCTGCGGCTTTATTCCCTATCTTATAAAACTGGCAAAAATAGACTATGAACATTTCTTCGCAGGTCTGGGAGTAGTTTTTGCAGTTGTGCTTCTCAGCGCATTGGGCGGTCTTGCCGTGCTGGTTTTCCAGCGTATAAAGATAGTGGGTATAATGAGCGAATTCAACAATGTAATGCGAAGGTCAGTAAACAGCATTATGACAGGCGCAAAGAAATTTGAGGATTATTTTTCCACTGTCTGTACATATATGAGAGCACAGTCGATATTTGACGGTGCCCGTAAAAACAAGAAAAGTTTTCTGTCAAGGTCAGGTAAACTCAACAACCACCGTCATGCACTTATGGAGACGATTGACCGTGACGAACAGTGGATTTTTGCATATTCCATCGGACGTGTAGAGGAACTCATACCGGCGGTCACCACATATTTTGACCCCAATGTTATTCCTGCAAATAACTCCCTTTATTTCTTTGAAACCTGTCTTGATGAGCTTGACATCCCCGTAAATGATACGGGCGATACGGTGTTTGCGCCTTACAGATTTGTCGAAAGACTTCATGTTGAAAGAGAAGATATTTATGATGAGGAGGAGAGCTGATGGAATTCAATGAGATAATGCGAATATTATTATGTACTCTTCCTTTCATTTTCCTTTGTCTTCTCAACACAAAGATAAATCTTAACAGAGCAGACCGTGCAATGCAGTTTGCAATGCCCGTTGTTACGCTCATATATGTTGTCGTAGGTGTTATATGTCTCGATAAACTCAATATTAAAATTCAGGAGTTTCTTCTCGGACTTGGGCAGAAATATGAATTTCTTGATTTTCTGCTGGATATACCCTGGGACAGCTATATGATATTTGTAATGAATGCAGTTTTTGTGCTTGCGTTCATTCTTCTGAAATTTATCGTGCTTCCCGTTATATCGGGAATATGGCGTTCATCAAAAGACCTTGTTGAAAGCACCTCAGGTTATTTTTATGAATACGAAGAAGATGTTGATAAGTGGCTTTTTATGAAGCATCTCGGTAATTTCAGAAGCTACTTCAAAGGCATATTTTATGTTTTCTTTTTTGCATCGGTTTTTGTATTTATTCTTTCTCAGTTTTTCAGAGAAGAAATGGTGTTTCAGGCAACATTCTATCCCGTTTTCGGAATACTTCTTTTCAGTGAAATTGTATTTTTCCTTGACGGTATCACAAAAAGAGAATTTGTTGAAGATATTCTCGGTGAGGATGAAGAAGCTTATAAGATTGCCAATTACGGTATCTTAAGAGGAATTCTCCGTGACCTTTACCCCGACAGAGTGCTTCACGAAGGTACATTCGATACCTCAAGGGGGATCAGCACAGATTTTGATGCCCTTGATGAAATGGAAAAAAGCGAAGATAAACAGCTTGTTACTCTCGCAAGATATTTCAAGGAGATGAAAGCTTCCGGCAAGAATGTCGATATTAACTATATCAAGAGTTCAATTGAGCTTCTGAACGGAAACAGTACCCTTTTCGGCAATCCTTTCTATAAAGACAGTACCGATTATCTGATGCTTCCCATTATGAGACAGATGATTTCTTACAGAAAGTGTCTTATTGTCGTAGGCAGAGATGCTGCTGCTCAGGATGTAAAGCAGTGGATGGACGATGCAATGTTCGATTTCAATAATACGAACAGCTTGTGGAAAACAAAGATACTTGATAATACCGTGTGCGAAGATGATATAGGTATCCTCAGAATGAGCGATATATATAATCTTGACTTGCACCGTATAAACAGCGATTTTCTTTCAAAAGTAGGTTTTGTAATACTTATTGAGCCTTCTAAAATTCTGGCATCAGGACAGATTGGTCTGAGTCTTCTTGTAAACCGTTGCGAAGGGGACGACAAGGAAAAGAAGATTGTTTACTGTGCGTTTGACAGAAACTGCGACGGACTTGTTGACGCTCTGTCACACGTTCTCAAAACCAGTATCACTCAGGTTACAGCAACTTTATCGGGCGGAGCAAACTGTTCGCATATGTGCTGGAATGCCGACGGTCCCTATATGCATCACAAGCTTTTCCCCAATGTATCGAGATATCTCGGTATCGGCACGGAGCTTAATGCAGTCGGTATGAAGTATCAGATAAATGATACTGTATGGCTGGGCAGCGAGCGGTTCCCCGTTCAGGATATGAAGTGGATAGCAGGGCAGTATTACAAGCAGATATGTAATTATGCCGATATTCCCGTAAGCCAGAGTGAATTTGACCGTTCTTTCAATGTAAGCTCAAATATGTGGGATTATCCGGTTAAGGATAATGCATATATGGTTGTTGAAGATGAATTCCGCAATCTTTTTGAAATGACGAGAATTTATGCTTCACGTGCAAAGAATCAGTGCTTCATTAATGTTATCAGTGAAAATTATTTTTTGCGTGACTATATGATAGATAATGTGGCAACATTCTCTGCCGACCCCAAGGCAATTCCCACAATAGTTCCCGATTATGCAAGAACAGAGCGCAACATGGTGCTGAAGCTCATTATGATGATGGCAAATGCACCCGTAAGCGAAACTGTGGTGGAAAAAGAGCTTATGCTCTGCGGTCTTACTTTTGAAGACCCCTATGTAAAGCTCAGAGAACTTATCTGTAAGCACTGTAATGTTGAAAATCCCACACTCAGTGTTCATTTCAGAGAAGAAATACTCGAAGGCGCTGTTGAAAGTGCCGTTGTAAAACAGTATGAGATAACTGAAAGCAACGAGCTTTACGAATATTCAAGATTGCTTAAAAATGCTTATTATATCGCAGAAGATGAAGAAGGTGATAAGCATTATATCGGTTCTAAGCTTTACGGCCACGTATTCCAGACTCTTCTGCCCGGTCAGTTTATGACCTACGACGGAAAGTATTATGAAATACAGACAGTTACTTCACGCAACGGTGTTGTTGTCCGCCGTGCTGCCGACCATATAACCCACCGCCGTTATTACCGACAGATAAGAAATGTTACTCTTACTAACTGGGCAGCGGCAACGGAACTCGGCAGTATAAAAACGGTTTATGACCTTGAGATAGTCCGTGGCTTTGCAGATATCAATGTTGCTACTTCAGGTTATTATGAAATGAAGAAAGCAGGAGATATCCGCAGTGCCAAAAAGGTAACTATCAATGCTATACCCGACAGAAATTACAGAAACAAGAGTGTGCTCAGAATAAAGCTTTCAGGTGCTTCGCCTAAGGTAAGATATACCGTGAGTCTTCTTCTTAATGAAATTTTTGCAACTGTTTATCCCGACGGATATCCTTATGTATGTGCACTTACCGAACTTCCCGAAGACAGTGAGCAGCTCGGTAAGGACCTTATGTACGGTTTCAGCGGTGAAACGGAAGATGAGTGCATTTACATTGTTGAAGACAGTGAAATTGACCTTGGTCTTATTGTTTCTGTTGAAAGAAATCTCAAGAGATTTTTTGAAATAATTACAGAAACCCTTAGCTGGCATACGGAAAAAATGCGCGAAACACCGGATGACGATGAAGCTCCTGCTGAATTCACTCCCGAATTCAAGGAACTCGGACCTCAGAAAAAGGGTGTCGGTGAAAAGGTGAAGGATTTCTTCAAGCGTATATTCGGCAGAAAGAAAAAGGAAAAAGAAACACCTGCAGCCGAACCTGTTGAAGCTCCCGTAACGCCCGAAGCATTTGAAGATCCTTTTGCCGAGGGAACCGTTACCGATACACCTCCCGAAGATCAGGATATTCTTGATTCTCCCGAAGGCAGTGCTCCCGTAAATGAGATATATCCTGAAGATGAAACATCAGTTGAGGAAACCGAAGCCGGTCTTACAGATGCTGAAGATATTCCGGCTGTTCCTGCTGTGGATGGGGTGAAAGAGCCTTCTGAAGAAATAATCGCAGAAGAAAATCTGCCCGCTTTCCCCGAAATTGATTTGCCCGTTCTTCCCCCCGTAACAGACGGGGCAGAAGACGATGAAACATCGGCTGAAGAGGATACAATGCCTGCATTGCAGAACAAGAGCATACCGCCTCTTCGTTTTAAGGATGAAGGCAGCGTAATTGAAACAGACATACCCGAAGAAGATGCCGCTTTCCCCGAGCTTGACATTGAAGGTGAAGACGAGGTTATTCTTGAAGGTGACGAAGCTCTTACCGATTATCAGAAAAACTGTTACCTTAAATACGGTTATGATGTTATTCACGGACTTCTTGATATTGAAGGCACGATAGAATATCTTTCGGGCTACGAATTCAACAAGAATCCCTTACAGCAGGCAAGAACAGGTGCTGAACTTGCAGAGGAATACGCAAAGACATACGATCCTCAGAAGTACGGTGCACATCTTTGTGATTTCTGCGGAATTGAACTTATCGGCGGCGAATATGAGCTGCTTAAGGACGGCAGAGAAAGATGTAACAGATGTTCAATGACAGCTGTCAGAACAGGTGATGAATTCAAGGAGCTTTATAAGAATGTTCTCAGAAATATGGAAACATTCTACGGAATCAAGCTTAATGTTGCTATAAAAGTAAGAATGACTGATGCCAAGAAAATTGCACGTCACTTCGGAGAAAAATTTGTTGCAACTCCCGGTTTTGACGGCAGAACCCTCGGTTTTGCCCAGAAAGATAAAACAGGTTACTGCATTTATGTTGAAAACGGTTCGCCGAAGCTTGCTGCAATGGCAACCATCGCACACGAGCTTACCCACATATGGCAATATCTTAACTGGGACGATAAGGCTATAAATGATGTATACGGCAAGAATAATTCTCTTGAAGTATACGAAGGTATGGCAAAGTGGGCAGAGATTCAGTATCTTATCCTGCTTAATGAAATACCTTATGCAAAGCGTCAGGAAATAGCCACAAGGCTTCGTCAGGATGCATACGGACAGGGCTTTATAAAGTATGCAGAGAAATATCCTCTGTCATATTCCACAAAAGTAGGAAATTCGCCCTTTAACGAAAATCCGCCGCTGTAAGCATTTCCTCAAACGGCAGAATAACAAGGCACAGCCTCCCTCTCAACAGAAAGGGCGGCTGTGCATAGGCATTCAGGTGTATAATACACAAAACAAAGGGAGGTAAAAAATGAACTGGATAATATGTTTTATATTATCTCTTATGCTGCTGATTTTTGCAGTGGGGGTTATTATTGCAAAAAAATACGGTTCAGGCAGACTTGTGTTTGCAATGGGACTTTTGCTTGCTGCAGCATATATAATTTATATCCCTCAATATTTTGGCGTGTATGATTTTCCCACAGCTTTTTTAGGCGGTTTTATAAATCTTTTACAGATAATCTCCCTTGATGCTGATTTTCTTGAATTCAGAGATTTTGTTACGGCTCAGCTTGGAACAGGTGTATTTACCCGCTTATTCTTTTCTCTTATTGCGGCGATTCATCTTTTGCTTCCCTCAATATCCGCAATGACAGCCGTGACCATTGTTGTCAACTGGCTTGAACGCCTGAAAATGGGCATCATAAGCGGTAAAAAGAATAATCTTTATATTTTTTCGGAATTGAATTCCGATACAATCACACTCGCAAGGAATATAAGAAAAACAGATACAAGGGGAGAATTGCTGTTCCTTGATAAAACCGATTCCGATGAAACTGCAGATGTAAGAAAGAATCTGCATTGCAGCATAATGCCCGAAAATATTTCGCAGTTCAACATACAGGCTGCGAAAAGACAGGTGTATGTCTATTGTATGTCACACGAAAACCGTGTGAATCTTAATTCTTTTCTTGATATTATGGCGAGCCTTTCAAAAAAGACTCCCGAAGAGCAGCAGAATATCCATGTGTTTTTAGCTTCAAACGATTCTTCTGCTGAACTTATTATTGACTCTATAGACAAAGGTTATGTTAATACAACTCTTATAAATGAAGAAAGAATGGCAGTCTATGGACTTCTTGAAGAATATCCGCTGCTTAAATATTCAAAAAACAAGACTATATCCGTGCTTATTTGCGGATTTTCAAAAACAGCAGATGAAATGCTCAGAGCCGTATTATGGTGCGGACAGCTTTACGGTTATAAGCTTTCCGTAAAATTGGCTGCCCGGAATATCGGCGAAAAAGCCGATGATTTCAAGGCAAGATATCCGGGGCTTTTTTCTGACAGATATGATATCAGATTTTATGATTATAAAAATGAACTGGAATTTTCATCGTTGCTGGAAAATGATTTTTCTCAATGTAATTATATAGTGGTTGCCGAAGATAATGAAGAAAGAACCGTTGAAATGTCAATAAGACTGAGACGTACGTATTATAAAATGGACAAGGAATATAAAAACTGTCCTCCCATATTCGCATATATAACCGACAGCGAAAAGGCGGCAGCCGTTTCAATTCTGAAAACAGCTGAGGCAAAGCCTGAGAGAAGGGTCAATTATGATATAATTCCCTTTGGTGTTGCTTCAGATATATACACATTCTCTTATCTTACAGATTCGAGAATAGACCTGCTTGCAAAAAATATACATCTTGTTTATGAAGATATTTTTTCACCGGGCAACATTGATCCCATAGCTGCGTTAAAAGGCTACCATACATTTGAGGTCAACAAAAATGCAAGCAAGAGCAATGCCGTACATATCAGATATAAGCTTCTTTTGCTCGGAATGGATTATACAGAGGATGAAAATGCCGAAGAGACAGATTTCAGTTCACATCTTAATGATGAAATGCTTGAAAAGCTGGCTGTTGCAGAACACAACCGCTGGATGGCTTTTCTTGAAAGTGAAGGCTGGACAGAGGCTTCTGTAGCACAGGTCAATGCCTATAAAGCATCAGAACTCAGCCGCGGCAGACACAACTGCCCTATAATAAAGACACATCCGTATATCTGTGATTATTATGACTTGCCGGAGATAAGTAATAAACTCGGTCTTCCCGATGCAAGGGTACACGATATACAGCTTATATCAAGAATTCCCGACATTTTACACGATAAGTGGAATATGACAGGGAAAAAATATAAAATCGTAAATATAAATAAAGAATAATTTTTTGAAAAGAGGAATAAAAAATGAAAAAAATTATCAGTTTATCTCTTGTTCTATGTATGATTATTTCTGTATTTGCTGTACCTGCATCGGCTCAGGAGAATGCTTATGTGGCAGACTATGACAGGGAAACACCTGTTATAATTGTTCACGGTATGAGTCAGAACGATACATATGTTCTTGATGAAAACGGCGAAAGACAAATGGGGGATGACGGAACTTATATTACCGGTTGGCCTCTTGAACTCAATGTTATGGGGCTTGTTAAAGAAGCTATAGGTCCTCTTCTTCTTTCTGCTTTTCTCAGAAGAGATATGGGACTTACCGATGCTATGAAAAGGGGAGCTTATGAAGGTCTTCCTTATATCCATAAGGATAATCTCGGTAATTATGAAGCAACGGTTGAAGTACCCTGCTATGAATATCCTATGGGAAAGATGGATAAGGACCTTCTTCAGTATCACTATAAGCTTCTTCCTCTTCAGGGACTTGTTGATATTGTAGGCGGAGACAATGTATATTATTTCGGTTATGATTCATTCGGTGATGTACAATATGAAACTCAAAAGCTTCATCATTATATTCACAATGTGGTGCTTCCTCAGACCGGGGCAAAGCAGGTAAGCCTTTGCTTTATAAGTCTTGGCGGTACTATTGGTGTAAATTACCTTGATACGTATCCCGAAGATTATTCTCTTATGAAGAAGGTTGAATTTGTTGTTCCCGCACTTGACGGATCTGATATCATCGGTGATATTCTCACAGGTAATTTAAGTGTTATTTATGATGACGATGTTCTTTATGAGCAGCTTCTTGTTACTCTTCTCGGCGATACATATCTTTCATACATTCTCAATATGGTGCTTCGTATACTTCCTTCATGGCTTCTTAAGGATGCTTTGGCAGCCCTTGCAGAAGGTGTGGTTGAAGCAGGTGTTCGTTCCACAACTCTTCTCTGGGCACTTTGTCCCACAGATTATTATGAAGAAGCAAGAGCCAAATGGCTTGAAACCGATGAATATGCCGTTATAAGAGAACAGGTAGACGGTTTTATGGCGGCAAGAGCAGATTTTCCCAAAAATATTGCAGCGCTTAAGGCTTCGGGTTGTAAGATATATGATATATGTTGCTACGGTATAGGAATGTTCCCTCTTTGCAGAGACTGGAATAAAACAAACGGTGACGGTATCGTTCACGCAACATCAGCTTCTATGAATGCCGCATTTGCCGATATCGGAACTGCTTTCCCTGAAGGCTATGAAGCCGCGGGCACATACTGTAATGACCCCACACATAATCACATTTCTCCCGATAATACTGTTGATGCAACAGCAGGACTCCTTCCCTGTACAACATGGTATGTAAAGAATCAGGCACACGAAAAGCTTCCTTTTAATGATGTTGTGCTTGAAATGGCATTTGATATTATGACGGATAATAATATGGAAAATGTTTATTCAAATCCCGAAAAATATCCTCAGTTCAACGAAGGCAGACTTACAGATACCGTCACTCTCTATCTTGAAGAGTGGGAAATTGCAGATAAGAGCAAAATATCTTCAAAGAATATCTCAGCTGTAGAAACAGCAAAAGCAGAAATTGAGAGGCTCCTTGATGAAACTGTTGTGGATCAGGCAAAGTGGCTTGAAGCCGAGGAGGCATTAAGGGTGTCACTTGTTAATGCACGTGTTATAGAAGATACCAAGCCCGGTGTTATAGAAACTGCATTTACAAAGATTATGAAAACCTTTAATCAGGGTGTGAACTCCCTTTATAAAAAAATTAATTGTAAATAATGTGGCAGAAGCCGTCAGGGATATGCTCTGACGGCTTGTTAATTTGCATATAAATATCCTTAATTGTTTAGTGATTTTTAACAAAACATAGAAAAAGATAAAAGACAGCTTTTTGACTTGAAAAGCAGGTTTTACGGGCATATAATTTTATGTCGGAAACAAAGAAAAAAGGGGATATTTATGAATAAAATGCAGCCTAAATTATTTTCGAGTATGAAAGGCTATACAAAAGCACAGTTTGTTAAAGACCTTACATCGGGTCTTATTGTGGCAATAATTGCTCTGCCTTTATCAATAGCTCTTGCTTTAGCTTCAGGTGTTACTCCCGAGCAGGGACTTTATACTGCTATAGTGGCAGGTTTTGTTATATCTTTCCTCGGCGGCAGCCGTGTGCAGATAGCAGGACCTACTGCGGCATTTGCAACCATAGTTGCGGGCATAGTTGCTAAAAACGGTTTTTCGGGACTTGTTCTTGCAACAGTAATAGCCGGTATGCTTCTGATACTGATGGGTGTTTTTAAGCTGGGCAGTCTTATAAAGTATATCCCTTATACTATAACAACCGGCTTTACAACGGGTATCGCAATTACTCTTATTATAGGTCAGATAAAAGACTTCTTCGGTCTGACATTCATAAATTCACCTATAGAAACTACCGAAAAGGTAGCTGAAGTTGTAAATCAGTTCCATACTTTTAATTTTGAGGCTCTTATAATAGGTACGGTTTCATTGGCTGTTCTTGTTCTATTCCCTAAGTTTATAAAGAAGATTCCCCCTTCAATATTTGCAATTGTAATAAGTGCACTTCTTGTAAAAATATTTAATATGAATGTAAACACAATAGGTTCACTTTATACTATTTCATCGGCACTTCCTGTGCCTTCGCTTCCCGAATTTTCCTTTGAAACCGTAAAGTCTATTATTCCCGATGCCTTTACAATAGCTGTTCTTGCGGCAGTGGAATCTCTTCTTTCCTGTGTTGTTGCTGACGGTATGACAGGAAGCCGCCATAATTCAAATATGGAGCTTATTGCACAGGGTGCAGGTAATATCGCATCTGCTCTTTTCGGCGGTATTCCCGCTACGGGTGCTATTGCGAGAACTGCGGCAAACATAAAAAACGGAGGCAGAACACCGGTTGCGGGTATGGTACACGCAGTTGTGCTTCTTCTGGTACTGGTTGTGCTTATGCCTTATGCGGCATTGATACCTATGCCCACAATTGCCGCAATACTTTTTGTGGTTGCCTATAATATGAGTGAATGGAGAGAGTTTGTTTCAATTATAAGGCATTCACCTAAGAGTGATACAGTTGTTCTTATTGTAACTTTTGTACTTACCGTGGTGTTTGACCTTGTTGTGGCTATTATTGTCGGTATAATTCTTGCCACCGTTCTGTTTATGAAACGAATGAGCGATGTGACGGATGCCTACGGCTGGAAAGAGTTTGACGAAAATGATGATAAGGAACACATCAAGCATAAAAAAGTTCCCGAAGGAGCTATGGTATTTGAAATAACAGGCCCTATTTTCTTCGGAGTGTCAAATAAAATTGCCGATGTTATAAAAAGTGCGAAAAAGGACGTGCTTATTCTCAGAATGAGAAGTGTTCCCGCGATAGATGCCACAGGTATACACAGCTTTGAGTCTATTCTTAAGCTTTGTAAAAATGACGGAAAAACTCTTATCCTTTCCCACGTGAACGAACAACCTATGAAAACACTTGAAAAATCGGGAATGGCAGAAGAAATAGGCAAAGACAATATCTGTGCAAATATTGATGCTGCAATTTTAAGAGCAGAGCAACTGCTTCATACTGAAGCAAAATAACAGTATTGCATAAAATAAAGAAAAAGCTTACGGATTTCCCGTGAGCTTTTTTTGTGTTGCAATTACATATTTTTTTTAGTATTATATAATCAGTATAATATGAAGGAATTTGTCCACAGTAATTTTGTTGTACGGAAGAAATAAAAATTTCAATATTTCATTTTATAAATATTAAAGGGAGCGGATAATATGAGAACAATCACAAACATAAACAAAGGCTGGGCCTTTTCGCTTGATGCAAAAAAATGCCCCGAGGTTTTTCCTGCCGACTGGAAAAAGCTTGACCTTCCTTACACATGGAATGAAAAAGACGGTCAGGACGGCGGAAATGATTATCTCAGAACAAAGGGATATTTTGCAAAGGTTCTTACAAAAGAAGAGCTTACTCTTAATGAAGTAACTTATATTGAATTTCAGGCAGTAAATTCAACAGCGGAGGTTTTCTTTAACGGCAAGAAGCTCACCACTCACCACGGCGGTTATTCAATCTTCCGTGTAAAGCTTGATAATGCTGATATAAAGGAAGAGAATCTTCTTGTTGTAACAGCCGATAACACTCCCAATGATTTTGTTTATCCCCAGATGGCAGATTTTACTTTCTATGGCGGTATCTACAGAGATGTAAATATAATCTGTGTAAGTAAGGAGCATTTTGACCTCGATTATTTCGGCACTCCCGGTATCAAGGTAACCCCTGAAAAAAAAGGCGGAAAATGGGAAATTGAGGTTGAAGCTTTCTGTGAAGGCGAAGTAAGATTTTCAATTTTTGATGCCGAGGGCAACAAAATTGCAGAAAAGACCGAAAGCGGTAAAAATCCCGAAGCAGAATTTGAATTCGATTCCGTTCATCTCTGGGACGGTATAAAAGATCCCTATCTTTACACCGCCGAAGCAGTGCTTATTGCAGACGGTGAAGAAAAGGATAAGATAAGCACACGTTTTGGTTGCCGTACCTTTGAAATCCACCCCGAAAAAGGCTTTATATTAAACGGCAGGGAATATCCCTTAAGAGGTGTTTCCCGTCATCAGGACAGACCCGGTATCGGTAATGCACTTTTGCCCGAACATCATAAAGAAGATATTGAACTTATTCTTGAAGTAGGCGCAAATACCATAAGACTTGCTCACTATCAGCATTCACAGGTATTTTATGATATGTGTGATGAAAAGGGACTTGTTCTCTGGGCTGAAATACCTTATATATCAAGACATATGCCCAACGGTTTTGAAAATACCAAAACTCAGATGACTGAGCTTGTAACCCAGAACTATAATCATCCCGCAATATTTGTATGGGGACTTTCAAATGAAATCTCTATGGGCGGCAGTGCAGATGAGAGTCTTCTTAAAAACCATCATATGTTAAATGACCTTTGTCACAAGATGGATAAAACAAGACCCACTGTTATTGCGGCTGTTACAATGGCAGAAATCGACAGTGAATATGTTCATATTTCAGATGTGCTTTCATATAACCACTATTTCGGATGGTATGGCGGTACCACAGATATGAACGGCCCTTGGTTTGATGACTTCCATAAAAAATATCCGAATAAGGCAATAGGTATAAGTGAATACGGATGCGAAGCTCTTAACTGGCACACCTCCACACCCACCCAGGGCGACTACACCGAGGAATATCAGTCCTTCTATCACGAAGAGCTTATAAAGCAGATTATCGAAAGACCCTATCTTTGGGCTACTCACGTATGGAATATGTTTGATTTTGCCGCTGATGCAAGAAGCGAAGGCGGTGAAGACGGAATGAATCACAAGGGACTTGTGACCTTTGACCGTAAGTATAAAAAAGACTCATTCTACGCCTATAAAGCCTGGCTTAATCCCGAAAAAATGGTTCATATCTGTTCAAAGAGGTATATAGACCGCGTTGAAGATAAAACAAAGGTAACAGTATATTCCAACTGTGACGAGGTTGAACTTTTTGTAAACGGCACTTCAGCAGGTAAACAGAAAAAAGGAAAATATCCCTTCTTCTATTTCACCGTTGAAAACAAGGGTGAATCTGTATTAAAGGCTGTTGCAGGTGAAATTTCAGATGAATCAGTTATCCGAAAGGTAACTGAGCCTAATGAAGACTACATCCTTAAAGAAGAGGGCGCTGTTATCAACTGGTTTGAAATTGATACTCCCACAGGATATCTTTCAATCAATGACAGTATCGGCGACATCTGGATGACTATGAAAGGCAAAATAGTTCTTTTAGGTGTTGCAAAGGGACTTCTTAAAAAGATGAAGTCCAAAGACGGCGGCAATAAAGAGGTTGCAGGCTTTTCAACCGAGGGTATGAAGATAAGCCCCAAGATGATAAATAAAAATACCATAGGTATGGTAAAGGGCTTTTCGATCAAGCGTGTTTGTATGATGGCAAAGAGCCTCTTTACAAAAGAAGAGCTTCTTGCAATTAATGCAAAGCTTAATAAAATCAAAAAAGCTTCAAAATAATATGGATATAATAAGTCTTATAAATGCGTATTCCCCTGTGAATGCTCAGGAAGACAAAGACCGTGAAATAATGCTTCGGGCTCTGAAAAATGAGCCCGACTGCCTTTTAAGAACAAATGAAAAAGGTCATTTTACGGTGTCTTCGTGGATAGTAAACAAGGAGTTTACAAAGGTGCTTTTCTGCTATCATAAAATTTACGATTCCTGGAGCTGGGTGGGCGGT
Organism: Acutalibacteraceae bacterium; assembly: GCA_045538645.1. Taxonomy (GTDB): domain Bacteria; phylum Bacillota; class Clostridia; order Oscillospirales; family Acutalibacteraceae; genus RUG806. The sequence goes on from JAZSRT010000097.1 coordinate 32,222, forward strand.
CACGCAGACGGTGAAACCGATCTTGTTTCGGTTGCTGTCAGAGAAGCGGAAGAGGAAACAGGTATAATTCCCGAAAAGGTATTACCCGATATACTTTCTCTTGAGATTCTTCCCGTGGCAGGTCATATAAAAAACGGAAAATATATATCGAGCCATATTCATTATAACCTTACATTTTTAATTGTAGCCGACGAAAACGCCCCCGTGAGAATAAAACCCGACGAAAACACAGGGGTAAAATGGATAGCTTTTGACGATATAGAAAAAGCATCTACGGAAAAATGGATGATTGATACGGTGTATAATAAGATTAAGGAAAATGTGAGGAAGTTAGAAATTCAGATTTAGGAATTTGAAAATTCAGGTGTCAGAGATTAGCAAAAAATATAGGTATAATATATTTGTAAATAAAAAAAGCTGCTTATCTGAGCAGCTTTTTTTGTTTATCAGAAGCAATTTTTTATATGTTTGAACTGTTTTCTTATTTCAATATTCTGAGGGCATTTCTTTTCGCAGGCGCCGCAATCTATGCATTCTCTTACTCTGTCGTCAATATCGGGCATAGCTTCTTTTACTTTTCTTCTGTCGCCTGTTGCAATAAGGTTGAAGGCGGCAAATATTTCGGGAATTGCAATTTCCTTGGGGCAGTCTTTGCAGTAAAGACACTTTGTGCAGGGGATAAGTCCAAGGCTGTCGTGTGCTTTTTTTGCAAGGACAAATGCTTCTTTTTCTTCAGAAGAAAGATTGTTTTCTGTGTATTTATCTGCTAAAGCAAGGTTTTCTTTAAGCTGATCCATAGTACCCATACCGCTTAAAAGTAATGATACTTCGGGATAGTCCCAAATATAAGAAAGAGCAGCTTCAACGGCGTTTTTGTTTTCGGGTAAGTGCTTTTTAACGCTTTCGTCGGGATTAACAAGACCGCCGCCGAGAAGCGGTTCCATAACAACAAGGCCGAGGCCTTTTTTGTTTGCAAGCTTAAGACCTTCAATACCTGCCTGATAGTCTGTATCAAGATAATTGAACTGTATCTGACAGAATTCGCAGCAGTCAAATTCATTTATGATGTTTTCAAATATTTCAAGGTCATCGTGGAAAGAAAAACCGATGTGTTTTATTTTTCCTTCGGCTTTTGCCTGCTTCATTTTTTCAATAAGACCGAAGTCTTTGACTTTTTTCCAGTGGTCACGGTTAAGTGCATGGAAAAGATAAAAATCTATGTAGCCGATATCAAGCCGTTCAAGCTGAGTATTCAGAAGTCTATGGAAATCTTCGGGGCATTTAACATCACCCATAGGCAGCTTCGTTGCAACATAGGTTTTTTCTCTGTAGCCGTCTTTAAGTGCTTTTCCTACAAGACCTTCACTTTCACCGTCGTGATAGAAAAATGCAGTATCAACATAGTTTACACCCGAATCAATGGCAAAGCGGATAAGTTCAATTGCCTTTTCTTCGTCTATGATTTTTTTACCGTCTTTTTCAATTGTGGGCATACGCATGGCACCAAAACCGAGAGTGGATACCTTACATCCTGTTTTTCCGAATTCTCTGTATTGCATAATATTCTCTCCTCAAAAATGATGCTTTTATTTTACAATATAAAAAAGAAAAAAGCAACCTGCAAAACAGATTGCTTTAAGTGTCGGCGACGACCTATCTTCCCGGGCGGCTGCCCACCAAGTATTTTCGGCACGATTGAGCTTAACTACCGTGTTCGGGATGGGAACGGGTGGAACCTCAATGTTATAGACACCGACTATGCTGAAAGGTTTCTCTCTCAACGCAAGAAGCATTATATCACCTAAAAGCATACTTGTCAAGCCCTTTTTTTGAAAAATTAAAAATTTTTCAGCAATGCACCGCAGGTGCGAGCAATAAAGCGTAAGCGGAATAAGGGCGTCAGCCCTTCCTTCATATTTGTCGTAGACAAATATATCATCCGAACATTGTTCGGATATCATCCGTCGAATGACGGACATCATTAGCACCAACGGTGCGACATCATTATCATAATTTGAAAGGCT
>JAZSRT010000068.1:0-8473 GCA_045538645.1 Acutalibacteraceae bacterium
TATATCAAAGCATGTAACCCACTATGAACTTTCAGTTTTATAACTGCAAAGATGTCAAGTGGGTTTAATAATTATCATAGCAACTTGATTTTCATTTTTCATATGTGTATAATATTTTTCAGAGGTGATATTATGCTTAAATTCAGAAAGGGCTGTACGGTTCCTTTTCCTGAAATGATTCACGAAGAATATGAAATTAACGACAACTATATAATTGCAAATATTGATGCTGATAAAATAGAGAATTTGCTGTTAGATTTTATAAAAATGCATAATGAACCATTGTTCTTTATATTAGAAAATCCGTCAAAACAGTATGATGAAACTGAAATAAAACCCGGTATGGTTGAATCATTACATAAAGATGTTTACTATATTGACGGTTGCACACAAGAACAAGCTTTTGTTGTTCTAAACAGAATTGGGAAGCTTCTTGTAAATGATGGTTTGTCCTCTTTCGGCTTCGGTTGCCATATTTCACACGATGAAATAATGATTGGTAAGTACAATGTTATTACTATTTATTCACAAGCTCCCGAAAACTATAATTCACTTTTAGAAAAGAATGAATTAAAGCGTGTTAATAAACTTGTAACAGCTTGGACTACTTTCTCTCAAAACAATCCGGGTAAGTCAGAAAGAATTGAAACTGACGGGAAAGACATTTTTGATATTCCCGAAATGTTTGCTGATTGGGGAATGTATCTTGCTGAACAAAGAGAAGATTAACTTTTAATCCCTTATGAAAACTCGCACCAAAAAATCTCGTTCCTCGGAGCGAGATTTTTTTATTATATAGGAAATTGCTCGCATTGTGAGCAATTTGCGTATAACAAGAAACACCTACAGCCCCAAAGATTGGGTGTAGGGGGTTGATAAACCGTAAGATTTTTTCTTATTTTCAAAGTATTTCTGTAGTTTTTTGATATATTTTTTATTTTCACATAATACTATTTAATTTCTGAAACAGATGAAAATATGCCCCTTAAGTTGAATTTCTGAGACGATTATGATAAAATCAGATAATACATATTTTGAAAGAATTCATTTCAAATACAGTAAGCTTTATTACCACAGATAGTATCAGGGAGGTTTCCATGAGAATTTTACAGACAATTATTTCTTATCTTGCAATAGCGGCAGCTTTTATTTCTTCTTGTTTTTCGTGGGGGGGAAAAGACAATGATACCGTATACAAATGATTACAAGATTCCCGACAGTATTCCCGAATACAGTGTGATTCCTACGGACGCAAAAACCGATTGGAAGGCAAAATGGATCTGGGACAATGAAAACCTTACAGAAAAAAATGTCTGGATGTGCTTTAATAAAAAGGTCTATCTTGAGAAGAAGCCCGAAGAGCTTATTGCTGATATCTCAGCCGACTCGAAATATTGGCTTTATATAAACGGAGAAACCGTTGTTTTTGAGGGAAGCGTGAAACGAGGCCCAGATGAAAACAGCGGCTATTATGACAGTGTAGATATAGCGCCTTTCCTCAAAGAGGGTGAAAACTCCGTTTGCGCTCTGGTGTGGTATTGGGATGATGAAACAAGCTATTCATACAATGGCAGCGGTCAGGGCGGCTTCCTTTTTGAAGCTAAAAATTCGGACATAACCATAATTTCCGACAAAAGCTGGAAGGTAAAAAGAAACCCCGCTTTTATTGACAGCTCTCTTTATCCGCCTAATTACAGACTTCCCGAATACAGTATTTATTTCGATGCAAGAAAAGATACACCCGAGTGGATAAATGAAGACTATGACAATTCATTATGGGAAAATGCAACCGAATATACCCTCGGCGGAGAGGGTGCTTACGGCAAGCTTTATCCGCGAGGAATACCTTTTTTGAAGGATTACGGTCTTAAAGATTATGAGAATTCAAAGAATTATGAAAACTATACCGTAACAAAGCTTTTCGGTGAAAAAATCACCGTAGATGTTCCCTATAATGCACAGCTTACTCCCTATCTTAAAATCATAGCACCTGCCGGGAAGAAAATCCGTATAACAACGGAAAACACTTTAATCGGCGCAGTTTCTGCGACCTTTGTAACTAAAGAGGGAGAGCAGGAATTTGAAGCTTTGGGCTGGTTTAACGGAGAGCATATTACTTATAAAATACCGAAAGGTGTTACTGTTGTTTCTCTCAAATACCGTGAAACGGGATATGACAGCTCATTCTGCGGTGACTTTAAGTGCGATGATGAATTTCTGAATTCTCTGTGGCAAAAATCTCTGCGTACTCTCTATGTTACCATGCGTGACAATTTTATGGATTGCCCCGACAGAGAAAGAGCCCAGTGGTGGGGCGATGTTACAAGTGAAATGATTATGACAATGTACTCTTTAGACAGCAATTCCTACCTGCTGTATCAGAAGGGTGTTGAAGCGATGCTTTCACACGTCGATGATACAAAGGTGCTTCAGACTGTAGTCCCCATAAGCGGTGACTATTTTGAGCTTCCCGTTCAGCAGCTTGCAGGAATCGTAGGATTTTTCACTTACTATGAATATACAGGCGACAGGGCTTTTGTCGAAAAGGTATATGAAGCGTCCCTTGACTACCTTAAGCTTTGGGAAATCGGTGAAAATAATCTTGTCGTTCATCGCGCAGGCTCATGGGATTGGGCTGATTGGGGCAAAAAGGCAGATATGACTGCCATCGAAAATGCCTGGGTTTACTATGCTCTTTGTACCACAGAGAAAATGGCACAGATTCTCGGAAAAGACGAGGACATCTCATTTATTACCGAAAGAAAGAAAATTATCGAAGAGGGCTATAAATCTCTTTGGACAGAAGAAGGCTTCAAGAGTAAAGACGTAAGAAAGCCAGATGACAGAGCCAATGCCCTTGCAGTTTTGTCGGGACTTGCAGAAAAAGAGCAGTATGATACTATTCTGAATGTACTCCTGACCACTAAAAATTCAAGCCCGTATATGGAATATTATGTTCTTGAAGCCCTTTGCAAAATGGGAAAATATGAAGCGGCATATAGCAGAATTAAGGACAGATATGATGGTATGATGAGTGAGGATTACTCTACTCTCTGGGAATTCTGGGATTCCTGGCGAGGCACTAAGAATCACGCATGGAGCGGCGGACCTCTTGTTATAATGAGTAAGCATTTTGCAGGTATCACTCCAATTGAGGCAGGCTATGAAAAGGTTAAAATTGAGCCTCAGTATACTTTGTCCGACCATATGAACTGTACAGTTCCGAGTGTCAAAGGGTTAATCTCTCTGGAATATGAAAAGACTGACGAAGATTATATTATCGACCTTACGCTCCCGCAAGGTATAAAGGCTGTTTTATATGTACCTGCCGGGGCTGCGGTAAATATCAATTCAGAGCTTTTTTACCAAAACGGTGAGTATGTAAACAGGGATAAAATCGAGGAAATTGAGATTGTAGAAAAAGCACCTGATAACGAATAAGGTGGAACATAACGGATATATTAAGGTGACGTAATCTAAAAAGAACTTGACAAACTAAATTCAATGTGTTATTCTTGTCAAAATTCAAATTGAGGTATTATTATGAACACATATCTTCTCAAAAAATTTGATATGGATATGAATTGGCTTGCACAGGATGATTATCATTCATCATTGGGCAGGCTTATACCTCTATATTCATTTTGGGATAGATAAAGCTATATTTCCATATGTTTATAACGGTGTAAGTTGCTGCAGAAACTTACACCGTTTATTTTTTATCTTCAAAGGAGAATTGTTATGAATTTGTTTGATTTAATCAAAAAGAAACTTTTCAAAAAGCAACCTGTAAAAACAGGTGATCATCTTGTAGATTTCTATAACCGTATTGACGAGGATTCCCGTCTTTTATCAAAGCACGGACAAATAGAGTTCTTGACAACCGTGAAATACATTGAGAAGTATCTGAAAGACGATATGAAGATTATAGAAATCGGTGCTGCTACAGGCAGATATTCGCATTACTTTGCTCAGAAAGGTTTTGATGTTGATGCAGTTGAACTCATTGAGCATAATATCGAAATTTTCAAAACAAAAACTCTACCTGATGAAAAAGTCAGCATCAGACAGGGAAATGCAATCAATCTTGCCGAATATCCCGATAATAGTTATGATGTAACGCTTTTGCTTGGTCCTATGTATCACCTTTATACTGTCGAGGAACAGAAAAAGGCACTATCGGAAGCAATGCGAATCACAAAAAGTGGCGGCTATGTTTTCGCAGCATACTGTATGGTTGACCCTTCTGTTTTAACCGGAATTTTCAAAAATAATAAAGTTCAGCAAAGCATTGAAGACGGGCTTATTGATACCGAAACTTTTGAAACGTTTTTTCCTCCGCACGGTGTTTTTAAGCTATACACAAGAGATGAAATCCTTGAACTGACGGCAGAACTGAATGCAGAAAGACTGCATTTTCTTGCAACCGACGGTTATGCCCTTCATATGCGTGAAGTAATAGATAAAATGGATGAGGCTACATATGAATTGTATCTGAAATACCATTTCAAAACCTGCGAAAGACAGGATTTAGTCGGCACATCGCACCACACACTTGATGTATTGAGAAAGGAGTAGAAACTATGATTAAATATCCGAACTATGACAGAAGCATACTTTCGATTGCTTCTTCGGTTTTAAACCATTTCGGCGTAAAGGACTGCCAACACAAGACCTTACCCGAATTTGATAAATTACTTGAGAAAGATTATAAAAACATTATAGTAATTCTTTTTGACGGATTGGGAACCAGCACCTTGAACTACCACCTCAAAGAAAATGACTTTTTAATAAAGCATTATGTAACTGATATTTCTTCCGTTTTTCCATCAACAACAGTTGCCGCAACCACATCAATTTTGAGTGGCTACTCCCCTTTGGAATGTGGTTGGCTCGGCTGGGACTTATACTTTGAGGAAATTGGTGAAAACGTTGCGGTTTTCAAAAACACTTTACAAAGGAACGGTGAGCCTGCCGCAAAATACAATGTGGCTCACAAATATATCCCTTACAAAAACATTATGCAAAGAATTGAAGAGGTCAAGGGCAGAAAAACTGCTTACTGTGTAGCATTCTTTTCAAAATTCCGTATCAGAAGTGTTGAAGATATTTGCAAGACCATATACAAGCTTTCCAAAAAGAGAAAGAAGAAATATATCTATGCATATTGGCATCAGCCTGACGGAGCAATGCACGGTCACGGAGTAACAAGTCCTGAAGCGCACAAAGAAATTCTGCATATCAACAGCGAGGTTGAAAAGCTTTGCAGTAAATTGAAGGATTCACTTGTAATCATAACTGCAGACCACGGATTGTGTGACAGCGTGAATTTATTCCTTGAAGACTATCCTGAGCTTTACAATATGCTTAAAATCCCACCATCAATTGAGCCCGGCAGAGCTATGAGCTTATTTGTGAAAGATGGTTTACAGGAAAATTTCAAAAATGAATTTAACAAACATTTCGGTGATTCATTCAGATTAATGACAAAGGAAGAAGTTTTCTCTGAAAATATTCTCGGCTATGGTAAGGCTCACCCGAGAACCTATGATTTTGTTGGTGATTTCCTTGCTATAGCAACAACTGAAAAAACATTATTTACAGCAAGAGAAGAACACGAATTCGTTGGTGTTCACGCAGGTCTTACCGAGGAAGAAATGACCGTTCCTTTTATTGCTATTGAAACAGAAAAGAGGAAAAAGCGATGAACCTGAAACAAAAAATTAAACAGATAAAATACATAAAGAACACGCCCGTTCTTAAAACAGAAAGACTGATTCTTCGCCCTATTATTCCTCACGATGCAGACGAGGCTTTCGTGTGGTTGAGTGATGAAAAGGTCAATAAATTTATGCCGTATAACCTTTATAAAAATACAGATGAGGTATTGCATTGGATAAATATTATACTTCCTAATGACAACAATTTTCATTGGGGAATTATGCTTAAGGAAAGCAATCTTTTAATAGGTAGCTGTAGCATTGGTCCTGACAAAAAAGGGCTCGGTGCTTGGGGATTCGGTTACAATATACGTTCTGACTATTGGAACAAAGGCTTAACCACTGAGGCTACAAAAAGAATGATTGAGTTTGCATATAAAGAACATGGCATAAAAGACTTTGTATCAGACCACGCTGTTGACAATCCGGCTTCGGGCAGAGTTATGGAAAAGTGTGGCTTGGTATTCGACCATTATGGAGAATACAGTACATTTGACGGTACTAAGACCTTTAAGGCAAAATTCTATAAAATGCATTTGGATTAAAGCGTAAAATCATATTTACCAAGAAAAAATCCGCACACGATTGTGTACGGATTTTTCTTGGTGGAGATAAGCGGGATCGAACCGCTGACCTCTTGACTGCCAGTCAAGCGCTCTCCCGATACACGCAAAAACGCACCCTATATGTTACAATTTATTATACATTCATTTTTTGAAGATAAAAGTAATATTACATAGTCAGCATTTTATCAATTTTACATAAACACAAAATATATTTTGTATAAAAGAATTAAAACTGTTTTTATTTCTCGTCACTTTTATTTTGTATAATAAATCGATGAAGTTTTTCTAACATATCTATACATTTTTCATAATCGCCTACAATTGAATCTGCTCTAAAATCCTGCTTTACATAGGAAAATGCTTTTTCGATTTTTTCAAGATTTTCTGACTGAAATGCACGATCAATATCAACTAATTTTCCGTAATAAGTATAAATTTGTTTGATTTCATCATCAGAAAAAACACCATTAAGTTGTGCCACATCGGCTATCCATGTAGGATTCAAGTGAATTTTTCTGCCTTTAGCTGATTGGTAAAAATTATAAAAATCCAACTGCTTAACATTATTATTCATATTTATAGCTTCATCACAAATATCATTTAAATCTTTAAGTGCAAAACGCAAATCATAATAAACTACATATGCATATTTTACTTGGTTGCTATGTTCAGAATTTTTGTCAATTTTCCTTTGCACATATAATGCTCCCCAAATTGCAATAAAACTGCCTATAATAGTTCCCCAAAATTCAACATATGCTATTTTATAATCTGCACTATTAGTAAAAGAAATTAAGTATAAAAATAACTGTTTTATGCAAGTGATATTTAATAAAGCTGGAACAAGTGTTAATACAATAACCCATAAAGCTACTGTTATTACAATAAATTTTCTTTCTTCTATCTTATTAGAATTTTTTTTCAACGGCCTCATTTAATACCCTCCTTTAATTTTACAACTTTACAAGCAACATATAACAAATTATAACATGATAATATTAACATTAATTATTTACTGTAAAAAATCAATATAAAAAGCAAAAACGTTTTAATTATTGACAAAAACGCTTAATATAAATTAAGATTTGACAAAAAATATCTAAAACTATCCTCCGGCAGTTTATAGTAACTTGTCGTTAGAAGATATTGTTATTGGCAAAAAAACAATGATGCAGACTATAAAATCACTTATCTCCGGTAAGGTTTACTGTGGTCATTGCGGCTCAAGGCTGAATCTGATAACAAGCGGAAGATACCGTAAAAGAAAAGACGGAACTGTTGATACAACAAAACGAATCAGATATGCCTGTTATGGCAAAAGCAGGAAGCAGACGGAATGTGACGGTCAGTCGGGTTACACCTTGCATATTCTTGATGATTTGGTTGATGAAATTGTCCATGATATTTTCAGCAAGATGAAAGGCGTGTCAAAAAGTGATGTAATCAAGCTCCGTTATGCTGATGAGCTCGATGTAAGAAAAGCAAGGCTCAATATGTTAAAAGCAGATTACAACAAAGAGTTTGAAAATCTCAACATTCTGAAATCCGAGGTTATTAAGGCAATTAAAGGTGAAAGCTCCTTTTCGGCTGATACACTTTCGGAGCTGATTGCAGAATCAGAAAAAGAGTGCAGCAAGCTTTTATCTTTGGTTTACGATGCTGAAAAGGATGTAGCTGACAGTGAGAGTGTACTCAAAAATTTATCGGATAGCTTTGATGAACTGATTTCTTGGGCAGAGCTTTATGATGAAGCGAGCTTTGAAAAGAAGAAAATGATTGTGAACTGCCTAATTAAACGTGTTGAGGTTTGCCGAGGGTACAAGCTGCAAGTTGAATTTAATATTGACTTTGAACAATTTATGGTGGGAATAGACAAAGTGGCGTAAAAAACAACTCCGGGTAGTTGATGCTACTCGGAGTTAAAAATTTAAGTTAATGTTATTGATGGTTTTCTTTGTTTACCTCTTCAAGATAACCGGCTGTTATGACACCGGAGGGTAATGCTATGATAGCAATGCCAAAAACAGATGAAATCATAGTAACTATTCTACCTATGGTTGTTACGGGGTAAATATCTCCATAGCCTACTGTTGTTAGCGATATTGTTGCCCAATATATTGCATCAAAAAATGTTTCAAAAGATTCAGGCTCAACATTATAAATAACTAAAGCTGATATTAAGACATA
>JAZSRT010000049.1:0-3210 GCA_045538645.1 Acutalibacteraceae bacterium
ATATGGAATTGACCGAGGAGGAAAAGCAGAAAAATGACGCAGGGGCAATTGCTTTTCTTGATATGTTTTAACGGTGCCAAAATGTTCAGATTATGGTGCCATAGACAAAAACACAATAAAATACGGCACCGCTTACGGTGCCAACAGATGGGAGGAGAATTTTGATGACTGATAACGAGAAAAAGCTGATACAAGCCAAACATAGACTTGAGCAGGCTGAAAACCGCAACCGTAAAAGGGAACGCACAGAACGAAACCACAGACTTATTGTAGAGGGTGCGATTTTAGAGAAGGTTTTACCTGAAATCAAGACAATGAACTTTACTGATATTGAGGGGTATTTACGGGGAAAGCTGAAATAAAGGCTTATATATTCCCTTAAGGGCGCACTTACTCACCACCTCGTCGTCACAAGTTCCGTATCACTCGTTTCCGCATAACTGCGAAAACTCATTCACTTCACTGTTCCTCCTCTCCCCAAAAAGTCTGTGACTTTTCGGGGACCCCTTGTGTGGTGCAGTGCGCTCTCCGAGGGAAGAAAGCAATTGTTACTTTAATTAAGTTAATGTATTCTTTACTTACGAAACAACTTGTATAGAACCTCTATATTTCACCACAGATGCATCATATGCTGGGAAGTTTTTTAATAAAATTTGATATCCAAAATCATAATATGCAGACGGGAACAAAGTATTGACTGACAATAGCTCTGTATTACCTATCCATTTATTAATTTTATCAATAGGTATTTTTGCGATACCTACAACTAAATCAGAATAATCCTTTTCAGAATAATTGTTTTTCATTAACATATATGCATGTTGTGCATGAGGACGAAGATAGTATGACGGCAAAGCACTACGCAAATCAATAAGCGTTGTTTTATCACCTTTGTATGTTCCTCTTCCTTCTTTTTCAGTTGTGTTGATTGCATCAGAAGCAATTAAATAAATATAACCATATTTTTGTGAAGAGGGAGTAACCACTAAATGCTCTGTAGAATTAATAATTGTACCATGAAATTCATTAGCAGCAAACCACAAAGCAATCCAAAGATTATCAACAACATCAATTTGCGGAGTTTTAATTCCGTAATGCTGTAGCGTTGCCGTTAATACTGATTTTGGAAATTTTTCAAACGATTTTAATTTTAATACTTGATTAACCATTTGATAAAAACTTTGAGCAGTTCTTTCTGTGTTTAAAACTTGCCTATATAGAGAAGGAACTAATGTATAATTATATGTATCAATTTGTCCACGAATAAAAACTTTCTCGGTTTTACAATTTTTATATTTACCGTATCCTATATATTGTATCAAATCGTTAATTGTTTCGATTGTATATATTGGAACTCTATTACCGCATTTCATCGTAACGATTTCTTTTTGCAAATCTGTTCTTGTCTTTTTTTCAAAATCATCGATAATTTTCATTCAAATCACCTATTTTTCGACTTTTTTAAATTATATAACATTAACAAAAAATTTTCAACCGAAAGGACGGTGATACCTGAAATTTATCACACTGAAGCCAAAGCCATAACCTGTGGTATAGTGCAATTTCTGAGACCTAAATAACAAAATACTAATTACAATTTATTTTAATGTGAATCGAAGACAATTTCTATATCCTCTTTGCTTGCTTTTATACGCACATTTCCACCAATCGGAAAAGTGATAATCGGGAAGATATGTCCGAAATCAACACCAAAAACTACAGGGATATTAGTTGGTACTTTATCTCGGATAATATCCGTAATTCGTTCCAATGTCATGCCACAACTTTCTTCAAAGCGCCCGAATATGATACCTCTTACGGTATCTGCACCTTCAATCTGCAGCAACGACTGCAAGTTACGTTCAAACTCGTAGCTGAAATATTCGCCCATAATATTATCATCTTCAATAAACAACACTTTATTGCGGATGTCAGGCATATACGATGTACCCTGCAACAAATTGATTGTACAAAGGTTGCCACCAATAACAGCTCCCTCGCACATACCTTCTTGAAGAATAGTATATTGTTTTGCAGTTTTTGAAGGAGTAATACGGAGTGGCTCGTCTTTTGTCAAACAATCCAAAAATGCTTTTCTTGTATATTCAGGTTCGCCGTCAAAACCAAAAGTGCAGTAGTGCGGACCACTATATATCACAAGACCGGTTTTGGCATAAATGGCATTTTCCAAGATTGTAATGTCTGAGTATCCACAAAGAATTTTAGGGCTTTGGGCAATCAAATCGTAGTCAAGGTACGGAAGAAGCTGATTGGCATTAAATCCGCCTACGCTAGTAATAATCATTTTAACATTTGGGTCTCGAAATGCCTCATGTAAATCTTCAACACGAGATGCAATGCTTGAAGATTGATATCTATCGAGTTCACGACAGTTTTTTGAAAATGTCAGATTGAATCCTGATTTCTTCCAGAAGCTCATCGCATGATGGTGCGTTTTCTCCCAAATTATAGCTTGACTTCTTGATGGTGCGACTACACGAATTTCGTCACCGGGTTGCAGTTTGTTTGCAATCATACGATTTACCTCCTTGTAAAGATTTCTTCGCTATATATAGCTTTTGATAATTATAACACAATCAAACCAACAAAAACAATATATTATATAAAACTTAAGAAAGGACGGTGATCCCCGCAATTTATCACCTTGAAGCCAAAGTCATAACCCGTGGTGTTGGTCGCTCAGCCGTAGCCGCAAGCGCATATATGAGCTGCAGTGAAATCACTAACGAGTATGACGGCGTAAAACACGATTACACCCGGAAAGGCGGTCTTGTCTATGAGAAAATCTTTCTCCCGTCACACGCTCCGCCTGAATGGTACAACAGAAGTAAGCTATGGAACGCAGTTGAAGAAACGGAGAAAACAAGGGACAGCCGTTTGGCAAGAGAGTTCATTGTTGCTCTGCCTGTTGAAGTCAGTGGCGAAAGGCAGATAGCCGAGTCAGAAGAATTTGCAAAGGCTCTTGTAAATGACGGTATGTGTGTTGATGTCTGTATTCACGATACGGGTGAAGGCAATCCTCACGCTCATATTATGGCAACTGTCAGGCCGTTAAACCCTGACGGTACTTGGCAAAGAAAAACCGAAAAAGAATATCTATGTATCAGAGACGGTAAGGAGAAAGGCTTTACCGCCTCTGAATTTTTATCTGCCAAAAATGAGGGTTGGGAAAAGCAGTATCAATATTAT
>JAZSRT010000025.1:0-2378 GCA_045538645.1 Acutalibacteraceae bacterium
GTTTATTGACTTGCTCTTATGTTCCACTTTTTTATTATACTGAAATCACTATCCTATAAAAAGGACAATGAAACAATAAACCAATTTGAGAACTACATATTACTTTTCGACATCATTCGACATTCTTTATATTGCGAGACATAAGGTTTAGATGCAAACCTTTTTAGTGACAAGTTCGTGTCAAGTCGGGAGAACAGTGAATAATAAGAACCATCACGAAACATAACGAAATCATAGATTTCTATGTTTCGGAGAACCTTGTTATGCTAAAGCATAATATGGCCCTACTAACTTTTTCCTGATTTTTTCACTGGATTTTTCTTAAACACTTTTCCTTAGAACCCGCGAGAATACTGGATTTTCTCGCGTCCGATAGTATATGTAAATATTATAAATCGGCAAACTAATCTTTTAAAACTGCTAGACTTGACACGAGTAAATTTCACCCTTATCAAAGTCTATATTCACTTTTTAAAATTCCCTTTCATCTCATCGTTCCCTTCTGTGTTAATTGTTTTTTTAATAATCTGTTCTTCTAAATGCCTTCTGTTAATATGAAAGAAAAAGTTCTTGTATTTTAGTAATAATCTTTTATTGCGATTTGCTATTTCTATGCAATTCTTTCTTCAATGAATATGCTTTAGCAGGAAAAAAGAAGAAATTCAAAAATTTTACTTTCTTTGAAATTACTGCCGTTAACACCGAAAACACCAATCCGCAAGCAGTTCCCAAAAGAATATGAATCCACCACTGGGTTATATTCAATCGAAGCAGGATTATTCTTGTTCCGGCAGTAAATATAGTATGCAACAAATAAATCTGAAAAGAATACTTGTTTACAAAATCGAGAAAATGAGCGATAGCCTTACCGTTCTGGAGTATAGAAATGAACATAATACTGGAATATATTCCAAACAATATCATTATTTCCTTTATGAACGGAGCTTCTATTTTTTTTAGTAAAATAAAAATGATACCTGTTATTATATGCAGTATAACAACCAGACATTTAGCCCAGGCCCGAAGCTTAGTAAGGCTTTTGAAATCTACAAATGTGCCAATTCCAAAAGCAAGTGCCGAGTAAAACACTACATCCAGGCTTCCGAGGGGAATACCAAAAAGCGGAGCTAAATAACCTGTTAAAACAGCTATAATTGTAATTTGCCAATTTTTTAATATTCCCGAAAAAGCTGTCCAAATACAAAACAAAAAGAATAATGCATAAAGATACCAATATTGGGCAACAGGAGTTTTCCATACATTCAGAATATCTGAGGGTGCAAAACCTGTATTTGCCTCTCCAACCAAGCTGTTTATCAATATATAAACAACTGAAAAAACTATGTATGGAATACCAAGAGTGTAAAGCTTATAGAGAATAAATTTCCATTTGCTTTGTTTGCCTTTCCATTCTCCGGTCATTTTATACACAACACCGCTTAAAAACAGAAAAAGTGCAACATGAAAAGACCATATAAACTTTTCCATTCCCCAAAAAAATTCGGGAATATCTATACCTGCAATTCTTATTCCCATAATAACATGACCAAGCAGTACCAAAAAACAAGCATATCCTTTCAGTCTGTCAACAAGCACATTTCTTTCCATATTGCACCTCCTTAAAATCATTTTACCTTTTCCTTGCTCCTGCAAGTTGCAGAAACAATATATTTCGGTCTTCCTTTAATTTCATCATAAATACGGGCAACATAATATCCGATAATACCCAGGCTTATCATCATAATACTTCCTATAAATATCAGGATAATTATAACCGTTGTCATACCTTCAAGGGCAATACCACGGATTTTATCAATAAGTGCCCAAACACTGAAAATTGCAGTAATAATAAGCATCATAACACCAAGCACGGTTACAATCTGCATTGGTGCTGTCGAGTAGGCAGAAATATTTGAAATGGCATATTTCAAAAGGCCTATGGCAGACCATTTTGATTCACCCTCTAATCTTTCATTAACCTCGAATTCAACCGTTGTTTTGTTAAAGCCTACCCAAAATGAAATTGCTCTGAAGAAACCTTTTCTTTCAGGAATTCTGTTGAGTATATCCACAACCTTGCGGTCAAGCAGTTTAAAATCAGAGGCGTTTGACATATCAAATCCTACTACCGAACTGATAACCCTATAAAACTTTCTTGCAGCAAAACCATGCATTTTGCTTTCTTTGCCTCTTGTTTTTTTAATACCCTCAACAATTTCATAGCCTTCCTGCCACAGATGATACATTTCCACAATTTTCTCAGGAGGATGTTGAAGATCGCAATCAATTACTACAACTGCATCGCCTTTGGCGCTTGCAAGCCCTGCCGAGATGGCTGCTTCTTTCCCGAAATTTCTTGAAAAATGCAGTCCATATAT
>JAZSRT010000113.1:0-2076 GCA_045538645.1 Acutalibacteraceae bacterium
GGCACAGCAACACAATATGAAATGTCTTGCGGAGCATTCGCAGAATACTCGGTGAAATACATTCTCCTTGTTGTATCGGTTCCGTGTAATCTCATAGCTTCAAGAGCCGTATCTCTCAAAAGATTTGTCTTGTCAGCAATAGAGGTTGAGTTATACACACGGCAGTATATCGTCTGCGGTTCAATAGTGATTTCTCGTATGATATCTCCTTTTTGCTGTGTTCTTTCTTTTAACTTCTCTATGGTAAGGTTAAGTTCATCCCTCATTTTTTCAAGCCGCTGTATCATCGGTTCCAAATCACTCGTATCGTTAAAATATTCCCGTATTTCATCAAGAGAAAGACCTAAGTTCTGGAAAACTCGGATTGTACGAATTTGAGTAAAGGTGTCGATGGTATAATATCTGTTTCCTGAAGCACCATCTTTTTGGTCAGGTTTTATTAGACCTTTGATTTCGTAATTTAATATGGCTTTGCGTGTAATTCCAACTGCTTTTGCAATTTCACCTATGGAAAATAAGTTCCTGTCGTTCATAAAAATATCTCCGTTTCCGGTATAAAAAATTTCTTTGAAAAAATATCAAAAAACTATTGCTTCGTCCCTTGGGGGACGGTGTATAATTATTGTAGCATATAATATCAAATTTTTCAAGATGTGGAGGGTGATAAATTTGAAATTAAAGGATTATTGCATTAAGGAAGGAAAGGAGTATTTATTATCCGAGTGGGATGACGAAAAAAACATGCCGTTCACCCCTGAAACTGTCAGCCCGAGCAGTTCTGTTCCGGTATGGTGGAAATGCGAAAAAGGTCACTCGTGGCAGACGCAGGTGCGAAGCCGTTCAAAAACACTTACAAGATGCCCGAAATGTCTTGCGACAGAACTCTCTAAAAAGAGAAAACAACAGGTAAAAGAATTTGCAAAGAAAATGAGTTGTAAATAAGTGCCCGTTTTTTTGTACACTATTAAAAAAATAAAAATTTACTATATTATAAAGAAAGAAGGAATGAACATTGAAAAAGTTATTAAGTACAATTTTATGCTTATGTATGCTTATCAGCATACTTCCAACAAATGTGTTTGCTGCGTCGGTTGTAAATATTTTCAATATTACAGTAACCGAGCCAGTGACAGGTGAAAAGCCGGTAAATTCGGGCTCTGTTCCCTCAACGGCAAGCACCGAGGTTGTAAAGGTGGAATGGGACGGCGATTTTGATGACAACGGCTGTTTTATTGAGGGTAACTCATATAAGGTTTCCGTTACCGTCAGAATAAAGGCAGGTCAGGATAAATATATAAAATACGTTAAATCCACAACCAAAATCAACGGTCAGCTTTCTGAAATGAAAAGTCTTACCGAGGATAAAAAGCAGGCTGTGATCTGTTACACCTTTAACGTCGGTAGTAAAACCGAAGGGGGACAGGCAGGAGGTGTTGCACGGGACCTCAGCAAAGCAAAATACAGCGAGCTTTCTGTCAACGAGTTTGAATGGGAGGTTTTAAGACTTTGTAATATTGAACGTGCCAAGGAAGGTCTTGATTCGCTTTCCATGAACGGTACTCTTCAGGATATCTGCGATATTCGTGAAAAGGAGCTTGTAACCACTTTTTCTCATGACAGACCCGACGGAAGCGATTGCTACTCGGTAATCCCTTCCACTTATACCTGGAGTAATGTCGGAGAAAACATCGCAAGGGGTCAGCGTAATCCTGCGGAGGTTGTAGAATCATGGATGAACAGCCCCGGACACCGTGCCAATATTCTTAATCCCGAATTCCGCTATATGGGTGTCGGATATAATTCCAACGGAAATAACTGGGTTCAGTTCTTTTCAAGCAGTAAAGATTTCAAAATTGTTGGCAAGAACTCGTTTTCCAACAGCTCATATAATGAAGAAATATCCGAAACCGATATCAAGGACGTGTACCTGACAATTACGGCTTCCAACGGTTATAAATCTTATATGCCTGTGGATTTTGATTCCATGAAGCAGACAGGGGGCAAGTATTACCCAAGACTTGCTGCTACTCAGAACGTTTCGTTTATAAAGGTCGAGGATACCGACAGTGAAACAAA
>JAZSRT010000020.1:0-20704 GCA_045538645.1 Acutalibacteraceae bacterium
CGGAATAAGACACGAAGTGTCTTCCTTCACTTTTGCCGACGGCAAAAATTTCACTTGACCGCAGGTCAAATTTCACATTTGTCGCAGACAAATATTTCACACGCCGCAGGCGTATTTCACTATCATAATTCGTAGGGCAAAGCCCTACAAATTATGATTTGTCGTCCGTGGCGGGGTTGTCTATCAGTTCGCCGGTTTCCGTAAAACGTGAGCCGTGGCAGGGGCAGTCCCAGGAGTGTTCGTCCGGATTATATTTAAGTGCGCACCCCAGATGCGGACAGCGGGGGACGGTGGGGGTTAATATTCCCACAAGGGATTCAAAAATATTTATTGCAAGCTGTGTCCTTAAAATACTTCTTGACGGTGCAAAAACAGGTGCGTATTCATTTTCTTTGCCCTGAACCATATCTGTAAGTATCATTGCCGACACCATGGATGAAGAAATTCCCCATTTATTGAATCCCGTGGCAACAAATAAATCGGATGATTTTTCGGAATATTTTCCTATATAAGGAATACCGTCAAGGGTCATACAGTCCTGTGTGGCCCATTTATATTCCGCTTTTGCCGACGAATAATATTTTTGCGCAAATTCGTGCAGTTCATTCCAGTTTCCGCCTTTTTTACCCGTTCGGTGAGAGCCGCCGCCCAACAGCAGATAATCTCCGTAATTGCGGAATGACAATCCCTTATCATATTCATCAACATACATTCCGTCAACATCCTGTGCGCCCTTAAGTGCCGTAACATAAGAACGGTGCTGATACATTTTCAAAGAATACCAGCCGTGTTTATTAAGAATGGGAAAATGAGTTGCAATAATCATTTTACGGCATCTTATCTCGCCGTGTTCGGTTATTGCTTTACAGGGCATCAGCTCTCTTACCTTTGTGTGTTCGTAAATCTTAAGACCTTTTGATATCTCAGAAACAAACCGTAAAGGGTCAAACTGTGCCTGATTCTTTATTTTTACCGCACCTGCAATACTGAAAGGAAGAGCTGTACTTTCAACAAACTGTGCATCTTCGTGAAGCTTATGATAAGCCGACACCTCTTTTTCAATCTTTTTGCGGTCATCAAGCGAATATACATAGGCATCTTTTGTTTCATACCCGCAGGAAACAGTTTTACAAAGCCTGCTATATTCCTCGCAAGCCTTTTTTTGTGCACTGAGATACATCTGTGCTTTTTCCGTTCCGAACTGTGTTATAAGCTTATCGTATATAAGCCCGTGCTGAAGGGTTATTTTTGCCGTGGAATTTTTTGTAACACCCGAGCCTACCGTGTTCGCTTCAACCAGAACACAATCTATCCCTGCTTTTTGAAGCTTATATGCACAAAGCACCCCCGCAATACCGCCTCCCACAATGAGCACATCGGTACTGATATCGGCATTGAGAACAGGTGCACTTTCACGGCTGATGCCGTCTACCCAAAGAGATTTCATAATATTACCTCCCATGAGTATATTATCAGCCGTTTTGTTAACGGTTATTCCTCGTTAAAAATATATTTCGGCAAGCAGTGTTTTATAAACAATGAAATTAAAGTTGGATTGCAAAATCCCTCTATTTTCTGTGAAGGGCTATTTTTTCGCCTCTTACTTTTATTTTGATGCTTTAATTGCAAATAATAGAAATTACAATGCAAATTGAAAAATCCCGACAAACTCAACCTGTAGTATTTTTTATAATTCCACTTGAAAGTTGAGTGCAAAATCACCTTAATTTCAAGTGACACTTGCAAAATTTATTTAATTGATATATAATCTACTTAAAACTTAAGTGAAAATCACCCAACTTTCAAGTGAGGAGGGCAAAAAATAAAAATGATAATACAAAGAAACAGTTATCTGAAGCAGTTAACGGATAAACAGCATAACGGTATGATAAAGGTTATTACAGGCATAAGAAGATGCGGAAAAAGTTATTTGCTGTTTAATCTGTTTTACGATTATCTTATTGAAAACGGCGTGCAGCCCGAGCAAATTATCACAATAGCACTTGATGACGATATAAACCTTGCTTACAGGGACCCCGCAAAGCTGTCGGAATATATCCGTTCAAGAATTTCGGATTCAAAGATGCATTATATCTTTATTGATGAGGTGCAGTATGCCATAACAAAGGAAGAACTCAAAAATCCTGAAGAAATAAGACTTTATAATGTTCTTAACGGACTTTTAAGACTTCGTAATGCAGACATATATGTTACGGGCAGTAATTCAAAGATGCTCACAAAGGATGTTATGACTGCTTTCAGAGGCAGAGGAGATGAAATACGGGTACATCCCGTTTCATTCAGAGAATATTATGATTTTGTCGGCGGGGATAAAACAGAAGCTTATGAAGACTATGCCTTATATGGCGGACTGCCTCTTGTTTTACTGAAAAAGACATCTGTTGAAAAAGTAAATTATCTTACAGGTCTTTTCGGTGAAATATATTTTAAGGATATAGAAGAACGCTATACCATAAAATTTCCTGATGTTCTTGAGGAATTAACCGATGATTTGTGTTCATCCGTCGGCTCGCTTACAAATTCAACAAAGATTTCAAGAGTTCTGCAATCAGTTAAAAACATCAGTGTTTCAAGCACAACCGTTTCTCAGTATCTGAATTTTCTGACAGAATCCTTTTTATTCAATAATGCAAAACGTTATGATGTCAAAGAAAAGAAATATTTTGAATATCCTTCAAAATACTACTGTGTGGATTTGGGGCTTCGTAATGCAAGGCTCAATTTCAGACAGCAGGAAGAAACTCATATAATGGAAAACATCATTTATAACGAGCTTTTAAGAAGAGGATATTTTGTTGATGTGGGCGTTGTTGATATAACAGAAACAAAAAATAATATACGCGAAAAAAAACAGTGCGAAATAGATTTTGTTGCAAATATGGGAGCAAAAAGGTATTATATTCAGTCTGCTGTGAATGTGAGCGAACGCGAAAAAATGGAAACTGAATTAAGACCGCTGAAAAATATAAGAGATTTTTTCAAGAAGATAATTATTACAAAAACTTCTCAAAAACCGTGGACGGATGAAGACGGAATACTTCACATCGGTTTATATGAATTTCTCTTGAACGAAAATGCATTGGATTTATAATAAAGACACCTCGACAAGGAAAGAAAAATGTGATAGAATAAATCAAATTTATTTACGGGAGAAGATGTATGAAAAAATATACGCTTAATTTCGGACAGTTCAGACAGTTTGACAAGAAATTTATTACTGCCGAAAACGGTATCAATATTGAAAATGTCAGCTCTGTTGCGTTTTTGGGAGAAGCACTTTTAATTGCGGCAGACGGTGTTCTTTTTGAATATAATGACGGTAAGCTCAGAAAGCTTCCGGGCAAGGCAGACAAGCTTTTTTCACGTGACGGCAAGCTTTTTGTGGCATCGGGCAACAGCCTTGGTGAGCTTAAAAACGGAAAAATCAGGAAAATTGCAGAATTCGACAGCAAGGTTACGGATATTTCCGTAGCTCTCGATAAATCCTTATGGATGATAACCGAAAAGGATCTTTATCTTTTTACAGACGGTGAATTTACCGAGGTTGTAGGTATTCCCGAGGATACTGTATGCCTTGCAGCAAAGGATAACCTTTCAAAATACTGCGAAACAGTTTATATCGGCTGTACCACAGAGGGACTTTTGTCAATGAAGGGCAAGCGCCGTCATTTTGCAGAAATGACACCCGATATGTCGGGAGTACTTTCAAAGAAAATCAACTGTCTTGCCATTGACGGTATGGGACATCTCTGGGCAGGTTCTGACGAGGGACTTAATATCTATGACGGAAGAAATTATTGGTTTAACGGCAACGATTTCTACAGTGTGCCTGCAGGCTCCTTCAATGATATGTATTTTGCAGAAGACGGCAAGAAATATTTTGCAACAAATACAGGTGTCATCACTCTTATTGAAGGTAAGATCAGTTATTTCTCCTACGGTGCCTGGCTTATGCATCCCACGGTTACCAAAATTGCCGTATCCGAAAGCGGTACCATTGCCGCAGTAACACCAAGAGGCATAAGCGTTATAACAAACCGTCTTATGACACTTGAAGAAAAGGCAAGCCACTATGATGAAATGGCTGTAAAATATTACACACGTAACGAAGGCTATCAGGTTTCAAGAGAATTAAGAAAATACGGTGACCTTGATTCGGGCTGGCTTCCCAATTCCGACAATGACGGACTTTTCACGGGTCTTTACTGTGCATCCCAGTGCTTCCGTTATAAGGTAACAGGTGATATAAAGGCAAAAGAAAATGCTAAAAAAGCCGTTGAAGCTATGATTAAGCTTACCGAGGTTACGGGAAAAAAGGGCTTTACCGCAAGAGCCACAAGATATTCACACGAAGAAAATTTTGCAACGGGCAACCGTGAGGAGTGGCACTTCTGCGAAAACAATCCCGACTGCGAGTGGCTGGGAGAAACCTCCTCAGACGAAATGACAGGCCACTATTTTGCATACGGAATTTATTTTGACCTTGTTGCGGATAAGAAAGAAAAGAAGAAAATTGCAGAGGTCGTAAAGACCATTACAGACCATATCATAGACAACAATTTCCACCTTACGGATGTTGACGGCGTACCTACAACATGGGCTAACTGGGAGCCTGACCTTCTTAACAACGATGACCGCTGGTATTATGAAAGAGGTACAAATTCCCTTGAAATACTCTCCTTCCTTAAAACTACATACCACGTTACAGGGGAAGAAAAGTATAATAAAATTTATGAAATGCTGATTCAGAAGCATCATTATGCCATGAACTGTATGCAGTATAAGGTAGAGGATGCACATCTGGCACACATTGATGACCAGCTTGACTTTGTGAATATCTATCCCCTTATCGTTTATACCGAGGATAATGCACACAAGGAAATATTTAAAATGGGACTTACCCACCACTTTGATTACGAAAGAGTTGAGCGTTCTCCCTTCTTTAATATAGTTTACGGTGCACTTACAGATAATTACTGCGATATCGAAAATGCCGCAAAGAGCCTTTCCGAAATGAATCTCGACCTTATCCGCTGGCCCACATACAACAGCCACAGAAAAGACATCGTGTGGGACTATGAGCCTGAAGAAATGGGCTGTCCTCCTCAGCTTAAGTACCCTGTGGAATATTCCGCACGTGTGCTTGTGCACTACGACGGCAATCAGTTTGTATGTGATTCGGGTGCTGAGGAATTCATTGAGATCAATTCGAAAACCGTAAACCGCACCGCCACACTCCCGGGCACGAACGCCAACGGCATGAGAGCCCAGATGCCCTACATCTACCTTCTCCCCTACTGGATGGGCAGATACTACAGCCTCCTCGGCGACTGATAAATACAACACACAACACACAAACAGTCACATCCCCACTTAAACAAAAGGGGATGTGACTGTTTTAAATACGTAAATCATAATTTAGTGAGTTGATGTCATTTCCCGAGGGACACAAAAAATGAACCTTTGTCAATCATCATACTGAATTCTGATTTTGTATCTGTGACGTGCTCCATACCGTATACAGGAAAGAAGACCTGCTGCTTCAAATTTCAGAACAAAGCTTCTTATGGTCGCATATGCCGCATTGCCGAAATCTTTTTCAAGCTGCTTTGTAGTAAATTCATCTGTACCGTAATAAGACAAAACAAACTTCCAGAGCTGTGACTCTTTTTTAGTTATCATTCCGTCTTTTACTGCCTGACTATAGACTGACAGCACATCTGTTGAAACAACACCTTCATTCATTTTGTTATAAACATTTTCCGTGAAGTATAAAATAAAAGGTGTTACATCAATTTTTCCGCTGTATTTTTTATTTTCCTCAATAAGTGTAAATGCCTCGTAATATGCTTTTCTTGTTTTTGCAATACAGCTTGAAAACGGAATAAACAATGCTGACTGATATCCCTTCTGAATCAGATACCACAGATGCACAAGCCTTGCCATTCTGCCGTTTCCGTCAAAATAAGGATGCACAAAAGCAATATAGAAATGAATAATGGCTGCTTTTATCAGATAGTTTATACCGTCTTCCTCATTAACAAATGAAATAAGAGACTTCATAAGTCCGGGCACTTTTTTACAGTCTGCTCCCGAGTGCTCAATACGGTCACTGATAACATAAACTGCATCATGCCTGTAAAAATTCCCATCCTTAAGCTTATCATCACCGCTGAGAAAATCCCCTACTGTCATCATATAAAGTCTGTAAAGGTTTTCTTCCGTTATTTTATTTGAAATATCAGAAATGAATTCAATGCCGCGCCTGATACCTGCAATTCTGTTTTCCTGTTCATCCGTAGGTGCCAGCCCCTTCAGAATTCTGCGCACACTGTCTCGGTTGAAATCAATACTCTCTATGGCAGAGGTTGCAACAATCTCCTCTTCTGCTGCCCTGACTCCGTATTGCTGCACCCGTGGCTGCAATAAAAGCCTGACCGTGCTGTGATTGATTGAAGCCACATCTTCCATATAAACAATGTCATTCCCGCAGGAATCAGGAAGAGACAAAGACTTATGGTACAGCTCCCCCACAAGCAGCAGAAATTCATTGAAATCTCCGCTGTACTTATACTTCATTTTTTTATAATCCGTAAAATGCTTATCCTTCAGCATTTGCATAAAAATCCTTGTATCCATACAGCCTCCCGTCAATAAAAGCAATATTGATACAAACTAGTATCAATTAGTATCAATTTTATATTAATATACCCAAAAATCTCAGATAAGTCAAGTTTAGGAACAAAATATTTTTATCCCATAAAGAAATATGCGTGTATTTAATTGACAAAAAATATATAATATGTTAATTTTTTTGTGTATATATATTTTTCATTATATTGCAGAATTTTTATAAAATCAAAGAAATTTGTATAAGATTCACGGCAGATATTCACATAAAGCGAAATGATATTAATTCGAAACGGAGATTTGATTATGAAGAGCTTAAAAAAGGTGTTATCCGTAATTCTTTGCGCGGTCACCCTCATTACCGCCGCCCCCCTCTCGGGCTTTGTGGGCATGAAATTCCCCGAAATAGACTTCGGCAAAATCATGCGCACCCTTAATTCCGTATCAGACTCAATAAGCCCCACCGCAAGCGCCTCAATGATTTTAGACGCGGGAAGCTACGAAAATGTAGAATGGGCAGTAGAAAGTGACTCCAGTATAGGATTACTTGTCATAGGCTGTAATGGAAAAATGCCTAATTTTAATGCAACATCTATGCCATGGTATAAATACAGAGACGCAATAACTGAAATTGTTTTTCTTGACGGAATTACAAGCATCGGTGAGTGCGCTTTTTCCGGTTTTACTAAGGTAAAAAAAGTTGGTAGATATGTCTCCACAGGCTCAGGCACTAATTCGGAAGTCAAAATTAATTATAATGAATTACCAAGCAGTTTAACCTCTATTGGCTATGCCGCATTCGGATATTGCTTTTCTTTAGAAAGCATACATTTACCATCAAATTTACAATCAATAGGAGAAAATGCTTTCTATGAATGTACATCTCTTACATCAATCACTTTACCTGATTCTGTAACGAGCTTAGACGATAGTGCATTTGAAAAATGCACGTCACTAACTTCTGTTGATTTATCAGATAATTTGAGCAGTATTCCTTCTATGGGATTTGCGTATTGTTCAAATCTTTCCACGGTAAATTTTCCTTCAGCTTTAGAAACAGTCGCAAACCATGCCTTTTTCGAATGTACTTCTCTGACTTCTGTTTCATTTTCATCAGCTTCATCAATTCTGGCAGGTGCTTTTTGGGAAGCCGGAGTTAAATCATTAACTCTTCCGTCAAATATAAGTTTTATTTCTCCGGGAGCTTTTAACGGATGCCCCTTAACAACTATCTCTCTTTCTTCCGAAAATACACATTTTTCCGTTGCAGATAATGTGTTATACAATTCTGATAAAACCGAGCTTATAATATACCCATCACAAAAACAGGATTCTGTGTTTGCGGTACCTCAAACTGTAAGACGTATAGAAGATTATGCTTTTTACAATAACAGATATTTATCAAAGATTAATTTTTCTCCCGTATCTGTGCTTGAACATATAGGAACCAGATCCTTTGAATATTGCACTTCATTAAATGAAATATATATTCCTTCCACTGTAACCTCCATGGGTTATAGTACATTTTGCAACTGTTACAATTTATCTAAGATAGTATTTTTAACTCCTGCACCTCCTTCCGGAGAATCATACCCCATTTATGGAAGTCGTTTTACAAATTGCGCAGCAACCAAAATAAGTATTCCTTTCTTGGACTTACAACCCGATTGGAAGAAGTGTGCACAAGGTAAGTGGGAAGGTCTGCCGGTGACAAACTATACAGAAGAAAGCTTATGCATGCCGACCTTTCTTGATTCAAACAATACAGACACATACGGCTTCACTTATGACAACTTTGATATAGAAAATCACACTGTCACCTGCATCCGTTACACAGGCAGCGGCGGTGATGTTGTTATTCCTCGGATAGCTGTAAAAGATGATATTGTATATTATGTAACCTCTGTTGCAGAAAATATTTTTGACGATAAAAATACCAATGGCTTGCAAAATACTACAATTACATCTCTTACACTGCCGAATACATTTTTATCTTCTCCATACAATCCGTTTTCATATTGCACGGCTCTGGAAAGCGTAAACATTGAAAGCGGCAATCCTCACTTTATATCTGTTGACGGAGTTGTTTTTTCTCCGGATAAAAAGATACTTTATCTTTATCCTACAAACAAATCAGAAGATTCGTACACTGTCCCTGCCCAAGTTGAAACAATAGCCGAAAGAGCTTTTGAGAATACGAAAAAGCTTAAAGCAGTTTCATTTGAATCAGGCAGCAAGCTTACAGTAATAGACACTTACGCATTTAATAACAGTAATGCACTTGAAAGCATTGAACTTCCATCAAGCCTCACAAGTATGGGAAGCGGTGTATTTACCGAGTGTAGAAAACTAAAAACTGTTTCCTTTGCGGAGAACAGTAAGCTTACTACTCTTCCAGAAAAAACATTCTATTATTGCACTCGTCTAGATACTATTTCACTTCCCTCAGGACTCAAAAATATAAACACTTCAGCTTTCAGTAATTGTTATACCCTTCAAGAAATTATCCTTCCTTCAGGCTTGCAGTCTATTTCGGAAAAAGCTTTTGAAGAGTGCCGCTTAAAAGAAATTAATATTCCTGCAAGTCTTTCATATATTTCTCCAAATGTTTTTTACTGTAACACCACACTTAAAAATATTTATGTCGATGACAACAATCAGAACTATAAGGACATCGACGGTATATTATATAACAAAACTGGAACTACTCTTCATACTTATCCTGCAGATAAAACGGAAACAGAGTTTATTGTCCCTGCATCTGTCTGCAAAATTGAAGACTATGCATTTTTCTATTCCAAAAACCTGAATAGAATCAGTTTCCCGACAAACAACAATATCTTAGAAATAGGCAGTCATTCAATTTACTATTGTCGGAATCTTCAGACTGTTGACTTCTGTGAAGGAACAAAAATATCTTCAATAGGAAAATATGCTTTTGCTTCATGCAGTGAACTTATTAGTATTTCTCTCGATAAATGCAGTGAAATATCAAGCATAGGCGATTCTGCTTTCAGTTCTACAAAAATAGAAAATCTCACCTTCACCTGTAAAACTGCACCCACAATCCCCAAAAACGCTTCACTTTTCGGCGGGTCGCCTCTTGAAGAAATCTACGTCACCGACCTTTATACAAAAAACAGTTGGATGGATTATTTTGAATCCGGGTTTGGTGGGTTGCCGCTTACAAATAAGTCCACCACAGGTGAGGTTATGTCTACGGTTGATGAAAACTACGAGGACAATCTCGGATTTATCTATGACGAGGAAAGCTTCGACGATTCAACATACAGCGTAACTATCAAAGCATTTTCAGGCTCAGGGGATGTTGTTGTTCCCAGATACATAGTAAAAGACAATAAGCCTTATTTTGTAAGAAGCTTTGACGATAATGTTTTTGCAGGTAACGAAAAAATCACTTCTATAAGCTTTAATGACAAAATAGAATCAATTCCTGCAAGTGCATTTTCAGGCTGTACGGCACTTGAGAGTGTATCCTTCCTTTCAAAGCTCAGTGAGATAAGCGACTATGCATTTTCGGGCTGTACCTCTCTTAAATCCGTTACAACCAACGGTACAGTTGAAAAAATCGGTAACGGTGCTTTCTACGGCTGTAAATCACTGCCGTCAAATCTCATTATCCCTGCAAGTGTCACAACAATAGGAAACAGCGCATTCAGCGGCTGTTCACTCAAAACCGTACAGATTGAAGGAACGCTTTCTTACTTAGGTGAAAATGCCTTCGGGAATAATGAAAATCTCACAAGAGCAAAGTTCAAATCCAATCCTCCTGAAAGTGTAGGCACAGAACCCTTCGGAAGCCCCGAAGCAATTGTTGTGGTATACCCCGACTCAAATACGCAGTGGAGCTCTCAGGTATCGAATTTCAGATGGAAGGACGAATATCTTGCATACACATACTCCCTCATTTCACAGCTTAATTCCGACGATTCATACCCCATTCTCGTTATGACCGTAACTCCCGACGGTGCACCCTATGAGGGCGCAACCGTAAAATTAGGAGACAATAGCTCAACAAGTAACGAGGACGGAATAACCCTGTTTGCCTTCCCTCAGGAGGAAAAACAGAAGCTTACCGTAACCCCCGTGGGAGATACCTATCTTGAAACAAGCAAAGAGCTGACCCTCTCCCGCCGTTCTCCCGTCATAATAGTCAAACTTTCTTCAGCAAAAGACCTTATCGAGGTAACAGTTGACGGTGAAGACACAGAAACGACTCCCGCAGTTTTTAATAATGCCTCTTTTGAAGAAGCAAAATTCACAATCAAGGCTATTGCCGATGACATAGAATCAATAGAGCTTCTTTCAGGTGACACTCCCATCTGTTTCGACAAAGATTCTGAAGATACTACTATGTTTAACCGTGACCAGCTGTACACAGAAGATGGACTGAAGAAGGTTGTCACAAAAACTGTCGAGCTTAAGGAATTTTCTGAGCAAAAGGATGTCATCATCAGAGTCAAAAAAACTGACGGAACCGCAAGTCCCATACCGCTTAACATCACCGTGTTTAACGGCGGTGTCAATTGGGGATTCACGGTATCGGGAAAAGAAGAAGACAAAGAAGAAGAAAACAAAAACAAATTCAAATTTAATAAGGATCAGGTAGAAATTCCGGAAGATAAAATTTCTCTTGAGGGCAGCGGTGTTGATATACTGAAAAGCATTTCTTTGGATTTAAAGCTTGATGACTTCCTCTTCGATGTCGAATTCGAACAGGAACAGCTGAAGGACTGCGTAAAATATTACGTAGGAGCCGGCAAGACTGAAGATGAAGGCGAAATAAAGCATGCTGCAGCAAAAAGAAAAAACAAAAATAAAATGTTCAACCTCAGAGAAGATGCCAAATCCGGTTTTGCTATCGAAGGAGATATCGCAGGATATATCAAAATCGGGCGCACAAGTGACCATAAGGATTTCATAAAAGAATTCTGTCTCTACCTTGCGCTTAATGTTTCCTATGACTTCGGCGTTACATGGACAGTTCTCTTTGTACCGCTAAGACTTGAAATATCGGTAACGGGCGCAATCGAAGTAAAGGTCGGCGGAACAAGGGATTATGTAACCGATAAACAATTCAGAGTTTTATTTGAAACCGACTTTACAGCCGCACTCAGAGTAAACTTAGGTATAGGTGTAAAGGGCTTGAATGCAGGTGTTTACGGCAGCGGAAGTATACGTACAAGCTTACCTTCCCTGATATCAACCCTTTCAGGTGAATTCGGTGTATATGCAAAAGTTCTGTTCTGGCATCAGAAATATGCCATTTTTGAAGGCTCCAAAACCTTCGGCGGAAAGGAAAAAACCGTTGCCGAAAAGATGCTGACGGGTCCCGAGCTGCACAACACCTCACATTATGAACCTTTGGAAATGATTGAGCCGTCCTTATGGAACAGCTCAGCCGTTGACGAGGGTGAAAGCGTTTCCCTTCAGACGGATATTTATAATTACATCCGTCCTCAGCTTATTTCAACAAATGATACCGTAATGATGGTATTTGAAAGAATGAATACCGAATATGAACTCCAGAATTCTCAGGAGCTTGTTTTCTCCTTATACAATAAAGAGACAGGTACCTGGAGTGAGCCTCAGCCCATTGAGCCGGGAGACGAAAAGTTTGACAACAACTTCACTCTCTACACCGACGGAACAGACATATATATTGCCTTCACACAGAGCCATTCCGTCAACAACAGCAGTGTTGACACAGTAGAAGAGGGCGTTCTCTATCAGGAAGTGTATGTCACAAAATACGATACCACAAACGAAAGCTTCAGCACTCCCGAAAGACTGACAGAAAACAATTCCTATGATGTAACTGCAGACATAGCAGTTATTGACGGTGTTCCCACAGCAGTATGGGTAAGAAATGAAAACGGAGAGCCCTTCACCCTTGACAATTCAAACAGCATATATATGAGCCGTTATGAAGAGAGTAAATGGAGCGATGAAATTCAGCTTGCTGCAGGTCTTAACGCTGTAACGGGACTTGACATCGGAACACTTGACGGCAAATCCTATGTTGCCGTGGCAGCTGACTCCGACAACAGCGCTGAAACACCAAGCGACTCAAAATTATATCTGATTGATGCTGATAAGGATATAATTACGAAGGAAATCACCGATTTCGGCGGAAGCTGTGAATTTACCGAAATTGGCGGTAAAGATGTTCTTCTCACCTTCTGCGACGGCAAGGCTATGACAATAAGCACAGCCGACGGTGAAGCAGAAGAATTTGCCGCAGTACCCGAAATGGTAGCCACCGCAGGTGCACAATTCCTTGAATATAAAAACGGTATGTACGCAATATCCTACCTTTCTATGAATGAACAGGGCGGCTGTGTACGTGCAGTAACCTATGACGGCAGTGAATGGCACGATGCTATAACTCTTTCAGAGTCTGAAGATTATGTAGGTGCGTATGCCCTTGATTACCGTGACGGTCAGTTTATTGTTGTAATGCGTGAAGACGACCTTACATTCACAAGTGGCACGGATTTCACGGTTGAAAGTACCCTCGGCGGTATAGCCTTTGCTCCTTCAGAAGAGATGTATGTAAGCGATGCAGTTATTGACAGCGCAGGTATTATCCCCGGTGAAGAATTTATGGCTGCGCTCAATATTGTGAATAACTCCGTAAGTCATTCACAGTACGCAAACGTTATATTAAGAGATGCCTACGGAAGTGAAATATCCTCTGCAGCAGTTGAAGTGGATATCAAGCCCGGTGAAAGCAGATTTGTTGATGTGACACTTACGGCTCCCGAAAGTCTCAGCTCTGACGGCTACACAATAACCGTAGAGCCTGTAACAATGGCAAGAACTATGAGCTTCAGAAGCGCTCCCGTTGCTTCTTCCGCAAAAGAGCCGAAGGCATTCAGCGTATCTCTTTCAGCCTCCGACCTTTGTGTTGAAACACAGCAGATTGTATTGGGAAGCTCACAGAATGTCCTTGTCAATGTAACAAATGACGGCTGTAAAGAAAGTAATACCGGTACACTTTATGTACGTAAGGGTGATGCACTTTCTTCAGATGAGCCCTTCGCACAGATAGAATTAAGTGCGCTCGCTCCCGGTGAAACAAAATCATATCTCGTTGAAGTACCCGGTGAAATATATGAAAACGGTGACGGAATTGTTACGGCATATATTAAGTGTGACGGTGATATGTATGCAACAAATAACCGTTCCACCCTTGCAATACTTAAGATGTCCGAAGGCAATATGATATATACACCTGACGAAAATACAGCACCTGTACTGAGTGCCGAATACATTGAAGCAGACCTGTATAGCTTAAGTGACAAGACTATAGATATCACCCTGAATGAAAACACCTTCAAGGGAATAGACGGTCTTACCCCGGGTACTCATTATACCTTCAAAGACAATACTCTTACACTTAAAAAAGCGTATCTTTCCACCCTTACAACAGGCACACACGATATCACCCTTAATTTCAAGGGCAGATATGAGGACTTAACGGAAACACTTTCGATTTATGTAACCGACTCCTCCCCCATATCCGTAGCAGGCAGTGTAACAATTTCGGGCGAGGCAATCCCCGGCAATACCCTTATAGCGGTAACCGACAATGTCACCCCCTCTTATGCGAAATATGATATTCAGTGGTATGTGGGCGGTGCTGTTGCTTCGGAAGAAAGAACATACAAAGTGAAGGATTCCGACACGGGCAAACAGATTTATGTAAAGCTTACTGCAAAAGACGGTTATACAGGCAGTCTTACAAGCCCGGTTCTCACAGTGAAAAAGACAAACGGCAACACAGAATTTGCACCTGTTGAAGCATCAAAAACCTGTAACAGCATAACCCTCATAAAAACGGACGGTTACGAATACAGAATTTCAACAGGCAGCTGGAGCACTGATATTACTTTCAGCGGTCTTTCGGCTGACACGGAATATACGTTCTATTCAAGAAAAGCAGAAACTGCATATTCATATGCCGGCAATCAGAGTGCCCCCACAGTTATAAAAACTATGAGCCACGCCGAAGGCACTCCGCCCACCTGCACATCACCGCAGAAATGTACGGTATGCGGTGCTGAAATCAAGCCTGTCACAGCTCATATGAACACAAAAACTGTTGAGGCAGTTAATGCTACCTGCTCATCAGCAGGCTATACTGAAGGAGTATATTGCCTCGACTGCGAAAAGTATATTTCGGGCCGCGAGGAAATCGGTATTAACAGTAATAACCATGAGTGGGACAGCGGTAAAATCACAACCTCCGCTACCTGTAAGGTAAACGGAATAAAGACCTATACCTGTCTTTATAATTCATCCCACAAGAAAACCGAAAATCTGGGACTTAATGCAGAAATTCACGTAAGCACAAAAAATACAGCTGCCGTAGCACCCACCTGTTCTGAGGTCGGTTACACTGCAGGCGTATATTGCAACGATTGTGAAGAATATATTTCAGGTCATGAAGAAATAGGTATTGATAAAAATGCCCACAAGTGGAACAACGGCGAAATTACAACCGTTGCTACCTGTAAGGTGAACGGTGTTAAGACTTACACCTGTGAATATGACAAGAATCATACCTACACAGAAGACCTCGGACTTGATATTACAAATCACGTTAATACAAAGAATACCGAGGAGGTTAAAGCTACCTGCACAGACACAGGGTATACAGCAGGTGTTTACTGTAACGATTGTGAAAAGTATATTTCGGGTCATAAGGAAACAGGAATTGATTCAGATGCTCACAAGTGGAACAGCGGTGAAATTACAACCGTTGCAACCTGTAAAGTGAACGGTGTGAAAACTTACACCTGTGAATATGATACAAATCACAAGAAAACAGAAGACCTCGGACTTGATACCGCAAATCACGTTAATACAAAAAATACCGAAGAGATAAAAGCTACCTGTTCCGAAACAGGCTTCACCGCAGGTGTTTACTGCAACGATTGTGAAAAATATATTTCAGGTCACGAAGTAATAGGTGTTAATGAAAATGCTCACAAGTGGAACAGCGGTGAAATTACAACCGTTGCAACCTGTAAAGTGAACGGTGTTAAGACCTACACCTGTGAATATGATACAAATCACAAGAAAACAGAAGACCTTGGCACAGATACCGCAAATCACGAAAATACAAAGAATACCGAAGCTGTAACACCTACCTGCTCGGCAGTCGGCTATACAGAGGGTGTGTATTGTAATGACTGCGAAAAGTATATTTCAGGTCACAATGAAATCGGTATTGACGAAAATGCTCACAAGTGGGACAGCGGCAAAATTACAACCGTTGCTACCTGTAAAGTGAACGGCATCAGGACCTACACCTGTGAGTATGACAAAAAGCATATCTGCACAGAAAACCTCGGTCTGAACAGTTCAAATCACACTGATACAAAGAACACCGAAGCCGTAACACCTACCTGTTCGGCAGTTGGCTATACAGAAGGTGTGTATTGTAATGATTGCGAAACGTACATTTCAGGTCACAATGAAATCGGCATTGACGAAAATGCCCACAAGTGGAACGACGGCGAAATTACAACCGTTGCCACCTGTAAGGTTAACGGAGTTAGGACCTACACTTGCGAATATGATGAAGCTCATTCCTACACAGAAGACCTCGGACTTAATACCGCAAATCACGTAAATACAAAAAATACCGAAGAGGTAAAAGCTACCTGTTCGGAAACAGGCTTCACCGCAGGTGTTTACTGTAACGACTGTGAAAAGTTTATTTCGGGCCACGAAGTAATCGGAATTGATGCTGATGCTCACAAGTGGGACAACGGTGAAATTACAACTGTTGCAACCTGTAAGGTAAACGGCATTAAGACCTTCACCTGTGAATATGATGAAACTCATACCCGCACAGATAACATCGGTATCGACAGTAAAAATCATATAAACACAACAATCATCAACGCTATACCACCCACCTGTACAAAAACAGGTTATACAGAAGGTGTGTTCTGCTACGATTGTTCAAAGTATGTTTCAGGCCACAAGATAGTAGGCTATGATCCTACTGCCCACAGATGGGACAGCGGTAAAACCATAACCACAGCCACCTGTACGGTAAGCGGAGTTATGTTATTCACCTGCTTGCGTGATGAAATGCATACCCGCACTGAAAACATAGGCCTGAATGCAGAAAATCACGTACACACAATAAACACCGAAGCTGTTGCTCCCACCTGTATAAAAACAGGCTTCACTGCAGGTGTTTACTGTAACGATTGTGAAAAGTATGTTTCAGGTCACGAAGTAATCGGTATTGATTCGACTGCTCACAACTGGGACAGCGGCGAAATTACAACCGTTGCCACCTGTACGGTTAACGGCATAAAGACATACACCTGTGAATATGATACAAGCCACAAGAAAACAGAAGACCTTGGTACAAATTCCGCAAATCACGTAAATACCAAGAACACTGAAGCTGTAGCAGCAACCTGTTCTTCTGTAGGCTACACCGCAGGCGTGTACTGTAACGATTGCGAAGAGTATATTTCAGGTCATGAAGAAACAGGTATTAATAAAAATGCCCACAAGTGGAACGACGGTGAAATTACAACCGTTGCCACCTGTAAGGTTAACGGCATTAAGACATACACCTGTGAATATGATACAAGTCACAAAAAAACAGAAGACCTCGGTCTTGATGCTGCAAATCATGTGAACACAAAAGCTGTTAAGGAAACAGCGGCAACCTGTACTTCAATCGGTTATACTGCAGGCACATATTGTAGTGACTGTGAAAAGCTCGTTTCGGGACACGAGGAAATCCCTGCACCCGGACACAGCTATAAAGACAAGGTAACCCTTCCCACCTGTACAAGTGACGGTTATACAGCCCACATCTGCACAAGATGTAATGACACCTACACAGACACAAAGGTAAATGCAACGGGGCACAAGTGGGGCGAATGGACAGAAATTCTTGCTCCTACACTTACCGAAAACGGCAAGGAAGAAAGAGTCTGCAGCCTTTGCAATAAGAAGGAAACACGCACAACCGACAAACTCACCTTGACAACAGGTGACGTAAACGGTGACGAAAAAATCACTGCAGCCGATGCCCGTCTTGCCCTTCGTGCTTCCGTAGGTCTTGAAAGCTTTAATGAAGCCGAAAAAACTGCAGCAGATATAGACCGCAACGGTGAGGTAACTGCAGCAGATGCAAGACTTATCCTTCGCGCATCCGTAGGACTTGAAGATCTCAGCAAATACAATAAATAACACAGAATCAGGACTGTAAAAAAACTGTATAAGCAAAAAATCCGAGGCTCACTTTAATTGTGAGTCCCGGATTTTTTCAGGCTGTTTTCTACAGGCCTTTTTCCTATTCTTCTGTCAATGAAGCCTTGTAAGCCTTTCTGCATTCTTCAATTATTTTCAAAGCTTCTTCCCTGCCCTTATATTCGCCGACTTCAACGGAAATTCCCTGCAGCACCTTGTAGTTGGCAAAGAAATTTGCAATTTCCTTCAACACAAAGGGAGAGAGGTCCTCAAGTTCATTTATGTTGTCGTATCTGGGGTCGCAGTCAAGAACGGTGATTATTTTATAATCAATCATTCCGCCGTCAATCATACTTAAGTAGCCTAAAATTCTTGCAGGCACCACACAGCCGGGGAATGTAGGGTCAGAGCAGATTACAAGCACATCGAGCGCGTCTCCGTCCGGTGCTAAGGTGTTTTCAAGAATACCGTACTCAGCAGGGTACATCATAGCGGCATACAAAACACGGTCAAGAACAATCCGTCCCGTAGCTTTATCAAGCTCATACTTGTTTTTTGACCCCATCGGAATTTCAATAAGGGTGTATTCTACATTCTTCATAACAATTTCTCCTTTTATGTCTTAATCAGAAATCAGCAAATCTCAATCATCTGATGAATGTTTACTTCGGGGACAGTGAAGCTCACATATTCTCCGTTATAGGAAAAATCAAGTCTGTCACCGGAAGGAACAAGAGTAACGCTTAAAGGTTCTTTGCTGCATTTCACACGGCAATTTACACCGTAAAGCACAACGGTATCTTCTATTACCTCTGTTCTTTCGCCCCTGAGTGTTGTGTGGGCAAAGAGAAGGTGAAGAATCCTTCTGTTTTCTTTTTCCTGTTTTGTGAGTGTCATAACAGCCTTATCGGGTATATCGGCTGAGGCGCTTACATTGCCGCCCAGCATTCTGTCTGCAATATAAGTGAACAGCTCCTTAAAGCAAAGGTGTCCGTGGCAGGCATAGGCGGTAAATATATCCCATGCAATATATGCCACATTCCCCTTTATTACTGCGGCAGGGAAGCTTTCTTCAGGGTTATTGGGTGCGTGCATATGTGAACAGAAGTGTTCTCTTGTTCTGTTGAAATAGGGATTCTGCCTTAATGCAACAGTTTCACAGTCTTTTGCTTCTATCTTATAAGAATTGCATCTCATAATATATGCGGTGTTTCCGTTTACCGTATCAAAGAGGGGAACAAAATATGTAGGAGAAAATTCATTTTCACCCTTAAAAACCGCTCCCGTATCAAGAAGGAATTTTCCGTCTCTTACTATGCTTTCACCGCTTGCCAATACAAAACCGCCGTTTTCGGTAAAGGCTTTTATTTTCATAAGCATTTCATCGGAAAGCCCCGGCACATCGGGTAAAATAAGCATCTTATATCCCGACAAATCTGCTGTTTCATCAATAAAGCTATAAAGATAACTGTTTTCAAGAAGCATTCTGTTTGCACCGACATCTGCTTTTATATCACGCTTACCCGAAATTGCTTCTCCGCTTAAAACTGCAATATCGGCAATATTATAAGCATCCTTAAGCCAGGGTTCTCTTTCTTCAATACGTGAATATGCCTTTCCGATAAGTGAATATGTAGACATATTCATATCTGCCAGTGAATGCATCTGATCACCTATGGAGCAGCCTGCACCGTTTGCAACGCTTAAGGCTGTTTCGTAAATCAGAGCATTGGGATGCTTGTAGCCGCCGAATTCTCCCCAGCTGTGGTGGAATTTACCTGTCATTCCGAGAAATTCCTTATCCCCCAGTGTGCGCACATATGCCGCAGACAACGGGAAGTGGTCATATCCCCAGCCGCCTGTGGGAAGGCTTTCAAGCTCAAGGTGGGTGTTGTAATCAATAAATTTACGGTTGCCCTTGGGGATGTGTCCTGTATTGTGAAATATCGTTGCTGTATCACTGTGTTTTCTTACCGCCGCATTAACGGCATCCGCATATTTGTTGAAAACAATAACTGAATGCTTTTCGAGATCTTCTCTGTTTTCACTGTCAAGTCCAAGCTTTTTCATATCCGAAAGACAAGCTTCACAGAAGCAGATTTTCGGGGAAATAATATCAAGGAAAATTCCCACAGGGTCATATTTTACCATAACCTCTTCTATCTGCCGGCAGAGTCTATCAAGATATCCCGTATTGAAGCACAGAAGATGAAAATGTGCTTCACTGTCATATTCCGCCGCACTTTCTTTATCCTTTGAGCATATCCATCTCCATTCGGGATGACGGTCATAATCCTTCTCGTCATAGCCTGCGGATATGTAAACGGGAGCATTCACTCCTATTTCCTTACAGGCTTCAAGCTGTGCACCCAAAAGGTCAAAAGAAAGCCCCGGGTGCATCTCGTTTGCAGTTGTGGGATGATATGACCAGCCGTGATGGCATTTTGAAAAAACGGTTATTGAATCCACGTGCCCCTCTTTAAGAGCCGCCTGAAACTGTTCCTTTGAAAAGCAGTCCCCAACACTGAGAAGTCCGCTTGTATGAAAATCAAGATGTACCTGTCTTTTTCTGAGCATAAGTATTTTTCCTCCGTAGGTATTATTAAGTATCAGCCTCAAAGAAAATATACCACACAAATCACAGTTTTTCAACACAACAAATCATAATTTATCGGGCGGATGCCCGATAAATTATGATAATGATATACGCCTTTGGCGTATGATATATTGCTTTTGCAATATGATGTAAATGCTTCGCATTAATGATATATTTGCCGTTAGCAAATATGTCGGGACC
>JAZSRT010000061.1:0-27787 GCA_045538645.1 Acutalibacteraceae bacterium
CATCATAAAGACGCCATTCTCTTGCAAAGAAATCTGCGATAATATCTGTGCCGTCAAGGCAGGCAACGGCATTTACTATCTGGTCTATCTTACCGTGACCGTACTTGTCGAGATATGCTGTGAGAATTGTACCGCCGAGGCTTACGGGCAGAAGTGTTACCTTGTCGTGACCGGTCTGTTCCTTAACCATTTCGATATATTCATCAAGATCGTCTGCAGAATCCATAGGATCACCGACAAGATTAAATGTGAAGAAATACACATGATCTTCACCGATTTCATCAACGAGAGGCTTCATCGGAACCATTCTGTAAGTCCAGTCAAGCTCAGACGCAGTCATATGCTCAAGAGAATGATTCCATCTCTGTGTTTTAAGGTTTTCAACGTGGTCACCGTTTTCATCGCATCTTTGATATTTGAAAACTTCAGAAACAAGCTCATAAGCTACTTCGTCAAGACCCATATTTTTCTGTAAGAAAATGGTCAGAAGTGCTCTTACTGCAACCTTTACAATTGCGTTTGTTGAAAGGGCAGCTTCATTGAGAATAAGAAGCGAACCGCCTATCTGACTGCTTCCGTTCATAACAGGCTCATCATTTTCATCATAAAGATATGTAGGTGAATGATTGATGCCGGGAAGAACAATTATGGGGGAATGACCGCAGTTTCCGCCGCAGTCTGTTTCTGTGCCTGTAATTGCGGATGCACTTATTGCACCTAATGAAACAAGCATTGTTATACAAAGTATAACGGAAATAATTCTTTTAATACCTTTTTTCATTTTTGCACTCTCCTGAAAATTTTTTGGAAATATCACAATATTACTTATGAATTTCTCTTTTATATTCAGTATATCATTATCAGTATCATAAATCAATCTGAACTTTTCTT
Organism: Acutalibacteraceae bacterium; assembly: GCA_045538645.1. Lineage (GTDB taxonomy): Bacteria > Bacillota > Clostridia > Oscillospirales > Acutalibacteraceae > RUG806. Next base: position 892 of record JAZSRT010000061.1, read on the forward strand.
ATTTTCTGTCTCAAAATAAACGATTCTTGAAAAAAAAGACAGAACTTCATTTTACGGGAGTTCTGTCTTTGCTTTCTTTTATATTTTTTAACTTATTTATTATCAAGGAATGCTGCAAGGTCGCCTACGTTTTTGATTTTTGTAAGAGAACCTGCATTTATCGTAACCTTGAATTTCTCTTCGATTGCCGTACCGATGTTCATAAGGTCAAAGGATGATGCACCGAGATCATAGCGAAGAGAGGATTCTTCTTTTATATCATCAGGCTCAACCTCAACATATTCACATATAATTTCCTTTAATATTTCAAGTGTATCCATTATATTTCCTCCAGAATTTCTCCTATTGTTTTATCGGGGTTTTCTACTGCCTTAAGAAGCGTGCGGACAACACCGTCATTAAAGGCATACACATCCTCATCCTTTGTAAGGAACAGGCGGTGTATATATGAAAACACGAAGCGCCCCGTTGAAGCTTCCTGCATCGTAAGTGCATATACAGGCATAACATAGTGACCGAAATTATATGCCGAAAAGTCATATTCCCTGTCACCAAAGGGCTTATCTCCTGCGGGAAGGAAGGAGAACATCATACTGTTTGATGTTGCCATAAGGGAAAGACCGTAACGGTCTCTCTCCATCTGTCTTACCTCGGTAAACGGAACATCAGAATGACGGAAAAGAAAAATCTGTGATTCACTGAGCTGACGGACGGTATCAATAAATGATTTGTTGTCATCAAGAATTTCTCTCCAGGGCATAGGTGATGCCAGTGTTCCGCCGCAACGTTTTTCTTTTACGGTTCTTCTTCTGGGACAAAGCACCCAGAACAGTGTGTCATTGGTATGACGGTTAAGCTTTGAAAGGTATATACGAAAGCCTAATTGTATTACCCACTCGGGGCTGAACTGATTTTCCTTTATAAAGCTGTCTATCTTACGGCTGTCCTCAACACTTAAGTGACATTTTACAAGATTAGTAGAATCAAGCACAGGAAGATAGATGTGAGGCATTGTCATATCCTTATTATGAAAGATTTTTCTTTGAAAATCAAGTACTTTGGTGCCGTTTATTGCATTATAAAAAGGTATTCTGTCCTTTGCTACCCACTCATCAAGTTCAGCCTTATCCCTGAGAATTTTTTCTTCAAGCTCAGGATTATCCTGCTCTTTTATGATAATATCCTCATATTTTGCAAGAGGTCTGGGAAGAGGCTCTCTGTTTTTAAGACTGTCATACACGGCAACAAGGTCTTTGAAGAACAGAAATGCACCTGCAAAGTCCATTATCATATGGGATGCGCAAATAAACACACCGCACTTGTTTTCCGCTGTACGGAAAAATATAATACGGAAGGTTTCACCGCCGAAAACATTAAGCTTTGTGGAAGCTACGCTGTCAAAATATTTAACCTGTTCTTCTTTTGACTGAAATTCTTTTATAAGTATTTTATCAAGCTTATATTCATTGAGAAAGAACTGCTTAACCTTCAATCCGTCGCGGAATATTCTCAGTCTCATACAGTCGTTACGTTCTATCTCAATATTTACTGCACGTGCTAGTACCTTAAAATCGAGTTCTTCCTCAAATGCTATGGCAAGGGGAATCTGTGTTGACTGCATATGAACTGAATACTTCCACATATACTGAACCATTTCCTGTGAATGGATCAGCTTATAAACCTGCTCACCGTTTTTCGGTTTCATTGTGGGTTCACCTCGGATATTTTAGTTATGGGCACGTTTGATTTTTCCGATTCCTGTTTTTTCAAAGGGAGTATCACGAACAACAAGCTTAGCTACAACGTGAGAGGGTAAAGCTGTTTCGTTCATCTTATCCGTAAACTCTTCGAGAGCCGATTTTATATCTGTGATACCGTTAAGCTCGGCATATTCCGCATTGGGATATACTTCTGCAACAATAACATCCTTTTCGGCATAAACAAGAACTTCTTCTACGAGCTTATTGGCTTTATATTTATTTTCTATGCCCTCGGGAGAAACATTTTCTCCGTTGGAAAGAATAATAAGATTCTTAAGTCTGCCTGTGATATAAAGAATCCCGTTTTCATCGATATGTCCTATATCACCTGTACGAAGCCAACCGTCTTCAGTGATAACTTCGGCTGTTTCTTCGGGACGATTATAATATCCCATCATCATACCGGGTGTGTCAAGCTGAATTTCACCGCCCACAATACGTGCATTAACGGTGCTCATAATTCTGCCTACACTGTCAGCAGGACAAGCGGGATCGGGAAGAGTTACCTTTGCACTGGCTTCACTCATACCGTAGCCCTGTCTTACCATAATACCGTAAGGCTCGAATGCCTTGCAAAGAGCCGGGTCAAGATATGCACCGCCGGAAAGCATCATATCAAGATTGCCGCCTGTTACCTGTGCTGCGGCTTCCTTGGGAGAAAGATCGGGATTTTTTGCCTGAATTGCACGGATTCTGCCTAAAATTCCCTGAGCAATAAGGGGAACCACTCTTATCTGATTGGGTTTGAATATGAGAAGATTCTTGAAAAGGTCTTTCATTTCACCGTTAAGACATACACAGTTACCCACATTAAGAGGTCCGATATATCCGCAGATAAAGCAGAATATATGATGAAGGGGCAGAATTGAAAGCATTGTATCCACACGGATAACTATCGGATCATAGGGATCAAAAATCAAATTACTTACAAGTGCTTCACAAGAAAGCATAACACCCTTTTTATCACCTGTTGTACCTGAAGTGTATATGATAAGACAGCAGGCTTCGGGATCCATTTTCACATCGGAAAGTGAAGCATATGGAGAAGTTTCGGAATATTCTTCATAAATCTTTGCATATTCCTCTTCGCTTATAACCATAGTACTTTTAAGACCGGGACAAAGAACCTTTACCTGTTCAAGTCTGTCGGAAAATTCTTCACCGTAAAGAAGAACGGTTGAATCCGAATCATTGATGATAGCAGCAGCATCCTCAGCAGTTGAATCGGGATCAATGGGAACAGCAACATAGCCTGCGGTAAGCACACCGGTCATGCAGGCAATATATTCATATGTACTCCTGCTTATAATTGCAATATGTGTTCTTTCGGGAATATCGTGGCGGATTTTACGGCAGAGTGCAAGTCCGTCATTTCTTACTTCGCTGAATTTCTTTTCAACAATTTCACCGTTACGTATATATTTGATAAAAGTTCTGTCATCGTGCTTTGCGGGAGCCACATCCAACAAATCACGTATTGTAGGGACATTTTCAAGTCTCATTAAATTTCACCTTCCGATTTATTTTCTCTTCTTAAAAATATTATAATAAATCATAAATTGTAATTAATTATATATGTTTTCTTCAAAAATTGCAATTTGTTTGAATAATCATTTACAATTTATTAACACAATAAAACAAAACCTTCGTCATATGTCGGAAAACGGTGTCGAATTTAACAAAATATACAGCAAGAAAACGTTTCGCCGTATGCCTGAGACGAAACGTTTTCGGATAGTCCATCTCCGAGCAAAGCACAGCTGAGTGTCCATAGGGACATATAAGCTTTTTTTCTTTGTAGGAAGGATTTTCCTATAAAGAAAAAAAGCTTACCCGAAAAAATTATTCCTGTAGGGTAAGCTTTAACTTTTTTATCAATCGCCCAGACGTATATTTATTCCGCCGTCACTTCCTGACATAGGAAGATAAGGAATAAGAGACTTTGCTATATTCATAATCGGCATAGACTGGATATATACTCTGCCGGGACCCGTTACTCTTGTATGAAAAAGTCCTTCTCCGCCGAAAAAAACATTCTTTGCCCCTTTCACTGTCTGAATGTCCATAGAACAGGTATCTGTCATAGCGGCAAGATAACCGGTATCAACAATCACACTTTCACCGGGTGCAAGGTCATATATCTTACAGCTGCCGTCTATTTCAAGAAAAACCATACCCTCGCCGCTTATTCTCTGCATAATAAAGCCTTCACCGCCGAAAAAGCCCTTGCCGAGTTTTTTGTGGAAGAAAACCGACAAATCAAGACCTTTTTCCATTGCAAGAAAGCCTCTTTTCTGCACTATGATACCGTTACCGGGCGAAACCTGATAAGGAATCACGGAACCGGGAAGCGAAGAAGCAAAAGCTATCATTCCGGGACCGTTATCGGCAGTGTATTCATTCATAAAAATTGATTCACCCGAAAACATTCTCCCGAAAGCCTTTTTAAGTCCGCCGCCGGAGGTGGTTTCCATTCTCATATTCGGGCTCATCCAGCTCATGGCACCGCTTTCTGTGCAAAGTGTCTGTCCCATTTCAGGATAACAGATAACAACGGGAAGATTTCCGCCTTCTATTTCATATCTTATCATAAAATCTGCACTCCTTGTATAGTTTAATGACCTGATATCATCTCTATATTTATATTATCACAGTATTTTTTCCGTGTAAACATCCGCCTGTTCAAAAATATCAGCTTTTAAGTTAATATAATTACAGCATCTTGATTTTTTACAAGATAGATGTTACTCTTTATACATTAAGTTTATTATACGGAGACACAAAAAATGAATATAAGGTCTTATAAAAATACGGACAGGGAAGATGTGCGTTATGTGTGTATAAACTGTGACGGTCCGTCGGATATGTCGGAAAGTGCAGAACATTTTATTCTTTCCACTTACTGTGATTACTATATAGAAGCCGAACCGGAAAACTGTTTTGTTGCCGCAGACAGCTCAGACAAAGCGGTAGGATATATAATCTGTTCTGATAATTTTGACAGATTTTACGATACTCTCAAAAAAGAATATATACCCCGTATCCCCGAAGAAGAAACACAGCTGCGTTTTTATGCAACAACCTCGGCTGTATTTCAGGAAAAATACAAAAACGACTATCCTGCACATTTCCACATAGATATCCTGCCCGAATATCAGCGGATGGGTATAGGGCACAAACTGGTTGATATCTTATGCGAGCATCTTAAAAACAAAAATATACCGGGAGTAATGCTGAGTGTCAGTGCGGATAATCTTAAAGGGGATACCTTTTATAAAAAATACGGCTTTACCCTGATTGAAAGTACTCCCGCAGCAAATGTATACGGAATCAGGCTTAAATAATAAATACGGAGGAATCAGAACCATGAATAAACCCCTCGAATACCTGCAGAATCTTAACAGAATTACCGAAAATATAATTTCGGAGCAGCTCCCCGCAATAGAAGAATGCGCAAAAGCTTTTGCCGATGCACTTAAAAATGATAACAATATCTTTCTTTTCGGCACGGGGCATTCACATATGCTTGCAGAAGAACTGTTTTACAGAGCGGGCGGTCTTGTAAAAATTCAGCCCATACTCGAAACCTCGCTTATGCTTCATGAAGGTGCCGCAAAAAGCACTGAAATAGAAAGACTCGAAGGCTATGCCGATATTCTTTTCGGTACATATAATATGAAAGAGGATGACGTTATAGTCATAATTTCAAATTCCGGCAGAAACGGCGTTCCCGTGGATATGGCACTTCTTGCAAAGGAAAAAGGACTTAAGGTCATAGCACTTACAAATCTTAAGCACTCTTCATCAGGTGCATCAAGACACAAAAGCGGTAAAAGACTTTTTGAAATTGCCCATATCGTACTTGATAATATGGGTTGTGTCGGAGATGCAAGCGTGTATTTTGATGAACTGGGCAGAAATGCCTGTCCCACTTCCACAAGCACAGGTGCCGCAATTCTCCACGCAGTTGTTGCAGGCTGTATAGAAACCCTGCTTAATGAGGGCATTACCCCCGAGGTGTTCTCAAGCAGCAATGTTGACGGCGGCGATGTGATTAATGAAGAATTTATTAAAAAGTACAGGAACAAGATAAAATCACTTTGATTTTTACACAAAATCAGCATTATTTATTGCGTTATTAAAAATTTATTAATATACCATTAACAGTTTATACAGGGATAATTGTTTTACAGTTTATAATACGGCTTTTCTCTTGACACCGTAAAAAAAATCCTTTTTAATAATATTATTAACCAAAAAAGGAGCAAACTGTATGAAAAAAATTATCTCTGTTTTTTTATGTGCAATTATGACATTATCCCTTTTAGCAGTACCGGTTTTTGCAGCCGAAGAGCCTCTTGTAATTACAGTTGCAAATGACCTCCACCTTGATGTTGCGGCTTCCTCAGCCGAAACAGTTGCGAAGAAAAACAGTGTAAGCGAAGTTTATTTCCACGCAGCTTCCGGCGGACAGCTTCCTTATGAATCACTTGCAATTATTGAAGCTTTCCTTGAAAATGCAGGAAAGAATGATAGCAAATATGTAATTCTTCCCGGTGATATCACAAATAAGGGTATCAAAGAAGAGCATATCGCACTTTCCGCTATGCTTAAAGAATTTGAAGAAACCTATAATAAGGAAGTATTTGTAGTTCCCGGAAACCACGATTTACTCAAAACTCCTGTTGCAGATTTTGAAGCTTATTATTCCGATTTCGGTTATTCCGTTGCTATAGCAAATGACCCCGCTTCGGGTTCATATACAGCAGAGCTTGCAGATGATTACAGACTTCTTGCAATTGATTCCTGTAACCCCGGTTTATCACCCAACGGTATGACAGAAGCAAGAATCGATTGGATTGAGCAGCAGTGTAAAATCGCAGCAGCCGAAGGCAAAAAGGTTATTGCCATGATGCATCATAACCTTCTTTCACATTACATTCTTGCCGATCAGATCCACACAGGCGCTGTTGTAACAAAAAATTCAATGCGTCTTGCTGATGTGCTTGCCGATAACGGTGTAAAATATATCTTTACGGCTCATACACACAACCACGATGTAACTTCCTATACATCTTCCGCAAGCAATACCGTTTATGATGTTGTAACAACATCACTCAATGCATATCCCTGTGCATACAGAGAAGTATCCTTCGGTGAAAAAGCAGATATCAAAACAAACTATGTCCGCTCAATCGACACAAGCATTCTTCCCGCAGGTATTCACGAAGAAGCAATGGCGCTTGCTCAGAGCAATTTCCTTATGTATGCAAAAAACTGCACATATCTCGGTGTTGAAAATATGGTATCCTCCTACACCAAGGCTTCTCAGCTGAAAAAGCTTATAAAGACCGATAACGAAGATGTCAATTCCGTTATCGATAAGGCTGCGGTTAAAATAGAAGAAGTAGTTTCCCTTCCTCTCTATGCAAAAAATGAAGCAACCGAAGGAAAAAGCATCGAATCAATGGCTGCTGTGCTTAATATTAAACTTCCCGAAACCGATTATTCAACACTTGTCAATCTTGCAACTGCCATTTATCAGGCAAATGCCGAAGGTGATGAAAAATATACTGCATACAGCGATGAAATGATACTCATTTCCCGCGGTCTTGCTGTTGCATTAAATTATGCATTAAGTGATGTTACAACGGAAGAATTTACCCTTATCCTTTCTTATGTTGCATCTCTTCTCGGTGTTGATATATCCGATTCTATCATAAGCGTTGTGGGCGGTGCACTTGGCAAATTCAAAGGCTGTGAGCTCTTTGTTACTTCCGTTGCTCTTCCCGTTCTTGCAAAATTCGGCACAGATGAAGCACCCGCTGACAATAATGTTACTCTTCCCGGCTACGGTTCAGATGAACCTGCTGAAAGCTTTTGGGATAAAATAATGAATTTCTTCAAGAAGATTTTTGACTTCTTCCATATGCTTTTTGCAATGATGGCATAAAATAATAATATAACACTCTGAAATATTATCCTGCAGCAGAAGCTTTATCTGCTGCAGGATATTTTATTATATACAATTATTGCAAAAACATATTCTGTTTGTTATCATAAGGGTAACAACACAAAACAGGAGATACTTATGAGTAAATTTTTAACTGACTTTGAAAAATTTATAAAAGACAATAACGGAAGAGTATTTTCCATTGCAGAAATGGTGGGCGATAACGACCCGGAAAGAATTGAAATCGCAGAAAACAATGCCTGTCAGAATATATATTCCGTATCAAAAATGTATACGGTTACTGCAATAGGCATCCTCTGTGACAGAGGTCTTCTTAAGGTCAACGAAACCGTTACCGACATCTTAGGTGAAGAATGCCCCGAAGGCTATGATCCATATTGGGAAAAAACTACGATTGATATGCTTATGCGTCATATGATAGGCTACCCGGGCGGATTTGACACCGATGTTTTTGATGCATCACAGTATGACCCCGATTACCTTAAAGAAATAATGCTTAAAAAGTGGACCTGCCCGCCCGATACCGAAAGACATTATAGTGATGCGGGATATTACATTCTCTCCCGTATTGTGAACAAAAAGGCAGGCAAGCCTCTGTTTCCCTTCTGTTGGGAGAATATTTTCCTGCCGTTAGGCTTCAGAGAAGCCGCCTGGAGCTGTTGCCCTCAGGGACACGCAATAGGCGCCACGGCTCTTTATATCAGAACCGATGATATGGTAAAGCTCGGCGGAGTATACCTGAACCGCGGTATGTATCACGGCAAACGTATAGTATCTGAAGAATGGGTAAATAAGGTTCTCGAAAGACAGTACGAATTTGCCCCCAACGGCATAAGAGATTCATATAACAAGGGAGGAATGAACGGTCAGAATCTTCTTGTTATCCCCTGCGAAAACAGAGTTGTCGGCTGGCAAGGCTACGATATCCACCCCGGCGGCCCCGACCTCACCCGCTTTGCAGCAGAATACAAATCATAATTTGCAGGGCTTGCAGCCTTGCAAATTATGATTTAAGTATTATTGCTGCTGTTATGTAGCTTGTTATGTCTGCCATAAGTGCCGAGGGGATTGTGTGGCGGGTTTTGGTGATGCCTACGCTGCCGTAATAAACGGCTACCGCATAAAAGGTAGTTTCACTTGCGCCTGCTATCACGCTTGCTGTTTTACCTGCAAGTGAATCGGGCGAACAGGTTTTCAGGATGCTTTCAAGTACTGCTGTGCTGCCGCTTCCCGACAGAGGGGAAATAAGGCACAAGGGTACCACTTCTTCGGGAAAGCCGATAAGTCTGCACAGAGGAGACATAAGCTCCTGTAAAAGCTCAGTGACACCCGACGAAGTCAGCATTGATACCGATACAGCAAGTGCCGTAAGGGCAGGTAACAGATTTGCTGTTTGCACCAATGCTTTTTTTGCACCTTCGCAAAAAACCGTAAAAACAGGCAGTTTTTTATACAGTCCGTAAACAGTTATTAAAATTACCGTTACGGGTAATACTGAATTTCGGAAAATATCCATTTCTTCACCCTAATTCTTTTGTCTTTGTTGACTTATAAACCGTCTTATATTATAATAAATATTTACAGAATATTATTTTCATTCCGCTTGAAAGGGGGCAAAAACCATGGGTAAGTCACTGTTTTATGATGACGATCATGTATTTTCCCGTTTATCTGATAAATTTGCTGAGAATAATTCAATTCCGCAGAATGATTTTTCGCGTTTCCCCGTAAAAAGGGGCTTGCGTAATTCTGACGGAACAGGTGTTATGGTCGGTCTTACAAAAATCTGTAATGTTGAAGGTTACTATATTGATGACGGCGAAAGAGTTCCCAAGCCCGGCCGTCTTATATACAGAGGTATAGATCTTTATGATTTTGTAAACGGCTGTAAAAAAGATGACCGTTTCGGATTTGAAGAGCTTATTTTCCTTCTTATTTTCGGTTCTCTGCCCACAAAAGAAGAGCTTGACGGTTTTTGTAATCTTCTTTCCGAAAACAGAGAGCTTCCCTATGATTTTGTTGAAGATGTTATAATGCGTGCACCCTCACCCAATATTATGAACAAAATGGCATCTTCCGTAACCGCTTTATACGCTTATGACGAAAACCCCGACGATATTTCCGTTGAAAATGTTCTTCGTCAGTCTATTCAGCTTATAGCACAGCTTCCTGCAATTATGTCATATGCTTATCAGGTAAAGCGCAGATTCTTCTATAAAAAGAGTATGTACATTCATCAGGTAAAGCCCGAACAGAAAACGGCAGAGGTTGTTCTGCGTTCCATTCGTTCGGATAAAACCTTTACTGAAAAAGAAGCAAAGCTTCTTGACCTTTGCCTTATGATACACGCAGACCACGGCGGCGGTAACAACTCCACATTCACCACAAGATGTATCTCCTCTACAGGTACCGACACATATTCCGCAATCGGTGCAGGTATCGGTTCTCTTAAGGGCTTCCGTCACGGCGGTGCAAACATAAAGGTTACCGAAATGGTTGATGATATTTTCGCTAACGTAAAGGATGTCACCGATGAGGATGCAGTAAAGGAATACCTGAGAAAAATAGTAAGAAAAGAAGCCAATGACGGCTCAGGTCTTATTTACGGTATGGGTCACGCTATTTACACTCTTTCTGATCCCAGAGCAGTTCTTCTTAAGAAGAATGCAAAAGAGCTTGCAGAAGAAAACGGGCTTATAAAAGAATGGAAGCTTCTCGACTGCATCGAAAAACTTGCTCCCGAGGTATTTTCCGAAGAAAAGGGCATTTCAAAGCATATTTGCGCAAATGTTGACCTTTATTCGGGGCTTGTTTACAGAACCCTCAATATCCCCGAGGACCTTTACACACCTATGTTTGCCGTGGCAAGAGTTGCAGGCTGGTGTGCCCACCGTCTTGAAGAGGTTGCAACCTGCTCAAGAATAATGCGTCCCGCATATAAGAGTATTTCACGTCCTCAGCAGTATCACGAGCTTACCGACAGAACAGGCGAAGCAAGTGAAGCTTCAAAAATATATATACCTAAAGAAGAAAGGTGAAAATAAATGAAAATAAAAGGTACATCCGGTGTTAGCCTTAAAAATATCGGAATTACGGCAATTATTGTTTATGCTCTTCTTACAGCAATAAGAATATATCAGACCTTTTCTCTTACAGACGGGACTACCGGTTTTTTCAGTGCAAATAACATAAGTGTACCGCTGATGTATATACTTGCAATAGTCCCCGTTATTCTCTTTGCCGTGCTTTGCTTTGTAAGCAGTGATTTGCCTGCAGGTGATATCAATAAAAAGGCAGCACTGCCTTCGGGTGTTGCAGGTCTTCTGTTTGCCCTGTCCCTTGCTTTTGACGGATTTTCCACGGTAAAAATTGTAATTGACTTCCCCGGCGGCGACCCCGCATATTTAAAAGAAGCCATAGGCGGAAATGTGGGTATAGTTTCCACCGTGTTTGCTTTTCTCGGTGCATTAGCCCTTATTGTGCAGAGTCTTTTCAGCATCAGAGGAAAAACAATTCCTTCCTTTATGAAGATACCTATGCTGTTCCCCGTTTTGTGGGCTTTTGCAAAAACTCTCGGCTTTTTCTCAATAACCGTAAGCTATGTAAAGGTTTCTCAGCTTTTACTCAGTATATTTGCATCGGTATTTTTAATGATCTTCCTTTTTGAAAATGCAAGAATTGCATCCGATATCGGAAAGAAGGATGCATTGTGGTTCTTTTATGCGACAGGCATAGTGGCTGCAGGTCTTGCATTCGCTTCTGCTGTTCCCGGTTTACTTGCTGCTTTGTTCGCTCCCGAAAAAGAATGTATCTACAGTCCCTTTGAGTTTTATGCGCTTGCGGGCGGTATATATGCTCTCAGTCAGCTTATCTTCAGAAGTAATACAGACACAGAAGATGAAGCCATTTGCGAAAACACAAACAATACCGTAACGGAGACAGAATAAAGTGGATATATCGCTGTTTTTTCAGAATTGTCTTATCGCTGCCGAGCAGGTAGTGATACTGTATTTGATAGTAGCTGTCGGATTTATTGCCGACAAAAAAGGTGTTTTTACCGAAAAGACCGCAAGGGCTGCAAATGACCTGCTGTTTTACATAATAACTCCCTGTGTTATTATAAATTCATTCCTCACCACCGAGTTTTCACCCGAAACATCAAAGGGCTTTCTTCTGGCAGCTTTGGGCGGTGCGCTCACACATATTATAGGCATAGTTTTGTCAATTCCTTTTTTCAGGAACAACGAAAACAAAAACAATGCAGTGTTTAAGTTTGCCTGTATCTACGGCAATATGGGATATATGGCTTTGCCCCTTGCACAGGCAGTGCTCGGCAGTGAAGGTGTATTTTATTGCTCGGCAGGTATCATAGTATTTCAGGTTTTCACCTTTACACACGGTGTATGGCAGATGAACCGCGGCAACAAGGATGGCGGAAAATTTGATCCGAAAAAGCTTTTCCTTAATCCCGGAGTTATTGCCGTTTGCATCGGACTTCCGTTTTTCCTTCTTAAAGTAAATGTACCTGAGGTTTTAATGTCCCCCATATCCTTTATAGGTTCAATGAACACACCCCTTGCAATGCTTATGCTGGGAACATATATGTCAAATGCGGGACTTAAGACCATATTCAAAAACAAAGAACAGTATCTTGTGGCACTTGTAAAAATAATTGCCGTTCCCATTGTATTTTATGTTATAATGAAAACAACGGGGCTTCTTACCGGCGCATTATTTACTGCATGCATGATACAGTCCTCTGCACCCAGTGCAAATAATACCGTAATGTTTGCCGCAAAATACGGCAGAGATACGGGCGTTGCTTCAAAGACCGTGGCTTTTGTAAGCTTTGCCTCCATTCTTACAATGCCTGTTATGATAGCTCTTACTCAAGGATGATATATATGGATAAGTTTTTTCATTATCTGCCCTACGGCTTCAGTTCTTTTGATGATGTTAAAGACAGTCTTATAAGCTGCGCGGCAAAAAGAAGAATACCCGAAAACGCAAAAACCGTTATATCAATACTTTTTCCCTATTATCTCGGGGAAGAATATTATAAAAATTCCAATGTTTCCCGCTATGCCGTAAGTGAAGACTATCATATTATTACGGGAAAAATCATAAATGATATTGTTTCTTCCCTTAAAAAAGAGTTCCCCGAAAATGTTTTTGAAGCCTTTGTTGACAATTCCCCCCTGCCTGAGGTCAGATGTGCAGTAAATGCCGGGCTTGGTGTTATGGGAGTGAATAATCTTTTTATCAATAAAGACTACGGCTCATGGGTGTTTCTGGGAGAAATTGTAACAGATAAATATTTTGAGCCATATAAAGGTGAATACTCCCTTTGTGACGGCTGCAATAAATGCATAAAAGCGTGTCCCGTGTCGGCACTTACGGGCAAAGAGCTAATAAAAGAAAAATGCCTTTCATATCTTTCACAGAAAAAGGGCGAGCTTGACGAAGAAACCAAAGCAAAAATCGCTGCCACGGGCTGTGCCTGGGGCTGTGATATATGCCAGAGGGTATGCCCCCTCAACCTTAATGCAAAACCCACCCCCATAAAAGATTTTTTTGAAACGGCTTTAGCCGTTGTAACAAAAGAAACCGAAATAGAAAACCGCGCCTTCGCCTGGCGGGGCAAAGCGGTCATAGAAAGAAATCTGGAAATAATAAAATCATAATTTGAAAGGCGATAGCCTTTCAATTTATGATAATGATGTCGCACCGTTGGTGCTAATGATATCCGTCATACGACGGATGATGTCCGAACAATGTTCGGATGATATATTTGTCTACGACAAATATGAAGGAAGGGCTACGCCCTTATTCCGCTTGCGCTCTATTGCTCGCACCTGCGGTGCAACGCTTAAATGTTACAGGAACGTGCGAAGCACATATGATGCTGACCGCAGGTCCCGACATATTTGCTAACGGCAAATATATCATTAATGCGAAGCATTTACATCATATTGCAAAAGCAATATATCATACGCCAAAGGCGTATATCATTATCATAATTTAGCGAACTTTCAGTTCGATAAATTATGATTTATATCAGGAGGGTATTATGAAACTTATAGTTGCTGTTGTAAACAAGGATGATTCTTCGGCTTTGACGGTTAAACTCAACAAGGCGGGTTTTATGTCAACAAAGCTTTCCACCACAGGCGGATTCCTTAAAGCCGGAAATGTAACTCTGCTTATGGGCGTTGAAGACGAAAAAGTTGACGAATGCCTTAAAATTATGGCAGAATGCTGCTCAAAGCGTTCTCAGATGGTAAGCACCGCTTCGGGCAATTATGCCGAGCAGTTTTTTACCGCACTCCCCGTAGAAATTACGGTAGGCGGTGCTACGGTGTTTATTGTTGATGTTGAAAGATTTATAAAGTTGTGATAAAGATGCTTTTTTCGGATAAAGAGATTCTTACAAGCACTCGGGATGCGGTAAATGCTGCCGTAAAATTAAAAAGACTGCCTCAGTGCGTTCTTATTACGGGCGGCAGTGAAAGTCTTCGTAATAAATGCGCCCTTGAGCTTTCGGCAAGTGTGCTTTGCAAGGATACAAAAGACGGCTACCCCTGTAACAGCTGCAGCGGGTGCCGTAAGGCTCTTGCAGGTATTCATCCCGATATGTTCAGAGTTGTGCCCGAAGAGGGTAAAAAGCTGCTTTCGGTAAAGGTTGTCAGAGAAAACTGCCTTTCACGGCTGTTTACCGCACCCACCGAAGCCCAAAACAAGGTCTTTTTGTTTCCCGAATGTGATAATCTCAGCACGGTGGTGCAGAATGCTCTGCTTAAATCCGTTGAAGAACCCCCCGACGATACAATGTTTATTTTATGTGCAGAAGGCAGGGAAGGGCTTCTTACCACGGTAATATCACGTTTAACGGAATACCCCTTGGGCGATCCTCTCTCTTCAAAAAGCAGAAAAACAGATGATATTATCGTCGAAACAGCCGATAATATAGCTCTTGCTATAGCAAACGAAGATGAGTTTGCCGTAATGAAAGCGGCTTCTGCTATGCATAAAAACAGAAAAATGATGGCATCTGTGGCTTCTCGGTTGATACTGATAATCCGTGATGCCATGGCACAGGGCACCTCAGCTCCCCTTTTATCAGGCAGTGATATGGCATCTTATGCACTTTCAAGAAATTACGGAACATCTTCCCTCTTGCAAATTAAAGATATTATGGATAAAATAATATCGGAAGCTAATATGAATGCAAATGAAAACCTTCTTATTTCAAGGTTCTCTTCGGACACAGCAAAAGTAATGAAGGACAGAATATAATGAAAGGGCGGAAAATTTTTCCGCACACAAGTATATGGCAGAGATTATAGGAGTAAAATTTAAAGAAGTCGGTAAGATTTATTATTTTGATCCCGCAGGCCTTACAGTTGAAAAAGGTCAGGCTGTTATCGTTGAAACAGTCCGCGGTATTGAATGCGGTGAATGTGCTGTTGCAAATAAAGAGGTTGAAGATGAAATTCTCGTAAAGCCTCTTAAAAGCATTATACGTATTGCAACAGCCGAGGACCTTAAAAATGTTGCCAATAATAAAGAAAAAGAGAAAAAGGCATTTTCTGTTTGTCAGGAAAAAATCGCTCAGTTCGGTCTTGATATGGACCTTGTGGATGTTGAATATACTTTTGACGGTGCAAAGGTATTGTTTTTCTATACTGCCCCCGAAAGAGTTGACTTCCGCGAGCTTGTAAAAAGCCTTGCTTCAATTTTCAAGGTAAGAATAGAACTCAGACAAATCGGTGTGAGAGATGAGGCAAAGATGCTTGGCGGACTCGGCATATGCGGCAGAGGCTTCTGCTGTAAAGAATTCTTGCACGATTTTCAGCCTGTTTCCATAAAAATGGCAAAGGAACAGGGTCTTTCTCTCAACCCCGTAAAGATAAGCGGAACCTGCGGCAGACTTATGTGCTGTCTTAAATATGAGCAGGCTTCTTATGAGCATCTTCTTAAAATAACCCCCAAGGTCGGAGCAATTGTAGAAACTGCCGACGGCAGAGGTGAGGTTATTGAAAATAACTTACTTACGGGTATGCTCAAGGTAAGGCTTGACCGCAATCCCGAAGCCGCCCCCGGCAAGTATAACCGCAGGGACGTAAAACTCATCCGTGATGCACAGATAAGGCTTAACAGAGATGAGATAGCGGCACTTAAGGATATTGAATAATTAAGGTAAACGGACGAAAAATTTTTTAAAAATATATTGAATTTTTCGTATTATGTGTTACAATGAAAAAAAACCTAGAAGGAGGAACAAATTATGTCATACAAAATTACAGATGCTTGCATCGCTTGCGGCGCTTGTGCAGCAGAATGCCCCGTTGAGGCTATTTCCGAAGGCGATATCTATGTAATCGATGAAGACGCTTGCATCGAATGCGGTGCTTGTGCAGACGCTTGCCCCGTAGAGGCTCCCGTTCAGGACTGATATCTGTACAATAAAACATAAAAACTGAGCCTTCCCCCGGGAAGGCTCAATTTGTTTTTCGTTGAGATATTTTCTTCTTTTTCGGTAGTATATAGTTGAAAGGAGGGTGGTTATTTTGGATGACAGTAAGATTATTGCGCTGTTTAATGAGCGCTCAAAGCAGGCAGTAAGCGAACTATCCGAAAAATACGGAAAACTCTGTATGCAGGTTTCTGTTAATATTCTTAAAAACATTCAGGACAGTGAGGAATGTGTAAATGATGCGTATCTTGCGGTATGGAACACCGTTCCGCCTGAAAATCCCGATCCGCTGAAAACATATCTTATAAAGATTGTGCGGAATCTCACCATAAAAAAATATCACTCAAACACCGCCCTTAAAAGGAACAGTTATTATGATACTGCCCTTTCGGAGCTTGAGGATGTGCTTTATTCGGAAAATACCGTTGAAAATGAAATAGCTATTAAGGAGCTAACTTCCGCCGTAAACGGCTTTCTTACAACACTCGACAAAGAAAACAGAATTTTCTTCGTCCGCAGATATTTTTACGGTGACAGCGTAAAGACAATTGCCGTGCTTTCAGACAGAACTCCGCACTTTGTTTCCGTAAGACTTTCAAGAACACGGATTAAACTCCGTGACTATCTTATAAAGGAAGGATTAATATGAATAAAAAAAATATATCCGATATCATATCGGGCATAGATGACAGCTTTATTGAAGAAGCGGATTTGCCCGAAAAACATAAAAGCAGTAAGCCTGTTATAATAACACTTGCCGCCTGTTTTACGGCAGTCTTGATTCTTGCAGCGGTTTTATTTATCATCCCCAGTGTCACACCGCCCGCTCCCGGTTATTCACAGGAAACCACTGAAAAAAAGGTTCCTGAATCACAGGAAAGTCTTGTGACTACAGAAACCCGCCCTTCATCTTCCGAAGAAATCGGCACAGCACCTGCATTTCCCGAACTTGCCACAGTGCCTTATTGGTCGGACCTTAATTCTGCGCAGAAATACGGGGAAGTAAATATCGGCAACAGCCGTTACAGCACACAAGCTCACGAAATTTCAGCAGATGATGTCAACACTTTTATTTCTGATGCAATTATGTCAGGTTATGATATATATGAAGATAAAACCTACAGCATAAACGCAAAGGTGTATTCCGTAAAGAATATTTCGGAAGAATGTGCCGTTGCGGTAAATTTTCAAAACGAAGATAAGTATTATGTCTATGTGAATTCATACTACACCCCCGACACCCTGGGAGACTTTATTGAAGCATTGAATTTAAAAGAAACACTCTTCTTCGGCAAAGCATATAAATACTACAGCACCGAAAAAGAGCATATCAATATCACTTATGAAGATTTTGACGACAGCTTTGTCTGGGAAATGATACTTGACGACACCACCGTAAAAAATGTACAAAACGACACCTTCTACGATAAATTACTGGATATAAGCGTGGATATTCCCCTTCTCGGCTACAAAAATATTTCTCTTTCTGTAACCGAAGATGGCTATATCATAACCAATATCCTCAACACTCAGAAAAGCTTTTTTATAGGCGAAGCAAAAACCCGGGCGTTTGCCGATTTTATCCACAAAAATGTAAAATACACCGAAGCCGCAACAGTATTTGAACCACCCTTCGAACCGGAAGCGGAAGATTTTCCTGTCATCGAAGTAACCGCCCCCGCATATAACCCGAACGAATCATAATTTGAAAGGCTTGCGCCTTTCAAATTATGATTTTGTTGCGTTGATTATAGCTATTACGGCTACTCCCACGTCGGCGAGGACGCCGAGCCACATATTTGCTATGCCGAGAGAAGCGAGAACAAGTACGGCGAATTTAGCTGTGAGGGCAAAAATCACGTTCTGACGGACTTTGGTTTTTGTCCTTTTTGCCGTTTTTATGCCCACAAGGCATTTTTCCGTTTTATCGTCCATTATAACTATATCGGCAGCTTCAATTGCGGCATCGCTGCCGATACCGCCCATAGCGATTCCCACATCGCTGAGGGCTAAAACAGGGGCATCGTTTATTCCGTCTCCCACAAAAACAACGGCTTCGTTTCTGCCTCTTTCACTGCAGAGCTTCTTTACAAATTCCGCCTTATCCTGAGGAAGAAGTCCCGCCTTATATTCGGTTATTCCGAGCTTTTCTGCCGTTTCTTTTGCGGCATATTCCGAATCACCCGTCAGCATAATTATGCGATTTATGCCGTTTTTCTTAAGTTCTTTAACAGTTTCGGCGGTATTCTCTTTAAGAGTGTCCGAAAAACTGATATATCCCATATATTTTCCGTCTTTTGCAACATATATTGCCGTTGCGCCCACAGAATTGCAAGTTATTTGTATATTATTTTTTTCCATAAACCGACTGTTGCCTGCAAGCACCGTAACGCTTTCGTCAGAAGCGCATACACCAAGCCCCGGATACTCCTGCACATCCCTTAAGGGCTTTACATCGGGACAAAGGGACACTATACCTTTTGCAACAGGGTGCGAAGAATGATATTCTGCCGAGGCGGCAAGCGTTATAAGCTCGTTTTCGCTTATATCCCCTGCGGGGCAGACTTTACTTACACTGAGCTTTCCTGTTGTGAGAGTTCCCGTTTTGTCAAAAACAAAGGTTGAGGCATTTGCAAGGGTTTCGAGATAATTTGCGCCTTTTACAAGCACACCCTGAGAAGATGCTCTTCCGATACCGCTGAAAAATGAAAGTGGAACGGAAATCACCAACGCGCACGGACAGGACACCACAAGGAAAATAAGCGCACGGTAGACCCATTCGGAAACATTTCCTGTTATAAGTGAAGGGATAAGTGCCAGAAGCACTGCAGAAATCACCACGGCAGGTGTGTAATATTTTGCAAAGCGGGTAAGGAATTTTTCGCTTTTTGCTTTATTGAGAGAAGAATTCTCCACAAGCTCAAGTATTTTTGAAGCGGTGGATTCCGAATATTCCTTCTGCACTTCTATATAAAGTATACCGGTAAGATTTATACTGCCTGCGTTCACATTTTTTCCGCCATATACATCAACAGGGGCACTTTCACCCGTAAGCGCGGACATATCAAGCGCCGACTCCCCTTCTGAAATAACTCCGTCAAGAGGAATTTTTTCACCGGGGCGCACTATGATAGTTTCACCGATACTTATTTCTTCGGGAAAAACAATTTCCTCTGCACCGTTTCTTAAAACAACAGCTTCATCGGGACAAAGCTCCATAAGTGCAGATATTGAACGTCGGCTTTTGCCTACTGCAATACTCTGAAAAAGCTCTCCCACCTGATAAAACAGCATAACAAAAACACTTTCGGGATATTCGCCTATAACAAGTGCACCTGCGGTTGCCACAGTCATAAGAAACTGTTCATCAAATATTTTGCCTTTTATAATATTCTTTACGGAACCCAGAACAACATCGTAACCCGCAGCTAAATAAGGTAAAAGATATAGAGCCAACAGGATATACGTGTTTATGTCGGCAATATGTTCAAGCACAAACACAAAAATGAACAACACCGCACTCACGCTTATCCTGATCAGCTGCTTTTTCTGCTTTTTGGTCATAAAAATTCCCTCTTACAATATTACGGTACAATCGGGCACAGCCTTTTTTGCAACCTTGGGAAGTGCCTTTATTATGGCATCAAAGTCACTTTCATCGGCTTCGATTATCATTTTTTGCGCAATAAAGCTGACGGAAGCCCTCGTAACTCCGTCAATCCCTGCCACAGCTCTCTCAAGCTTTGCAGCACAATTGGCACAATCAAGATCTTCTAATTTAAATGTCCTTTTCATAACGATTCCTCCGCAAAAAAAATTTACAATTTTATTCACTGATATGCTCAATTCCCTGTGCCAATATGCTTACTATATGATTATCCGCAAGAGAATAAAGACAGTTTTTTCCCTCTTTTCTGAATTTTACAAGACGGGCATTTTTTAATATTTTAAGCTGATGGGATACTGCCGACACGGTGGAGCCCATACTTCCGGCAATATCACACACACACAGCTCTCTGCCGAAAAGAAGATAAAGTATCTTAAGCCTTGAAACCTCGCCGAAAATCTTATAAAATTCCCCCAATGAAGCAAGTGTATCTTCACTCGGCATATGATTTTTTGCTTCGGATATTTTTCCTTTGTTCTCGTGAAAACATTCACAAACAGAAGCATCTGCCCCGTCTTCACACACAACCGAATCGACAGATATGTTTTTTTCATCAAAAATATTCACACTTCTACCTCACCGATATATAACTTGAATATTTGAACAACTATTCAATCGTTCAAACATATTATAACCCTTTTTTGCTATTTGTCAAGAAAAAACTGCAAACCTACCATCAGGTAAGTCTGCAGTCATATTTTATCCGTATTTTTTCAAAAAAGCATTATGCCGGATTTGTTCCTGAACTGTATCAGAACATCTTTATAAGCCAGCCGAAGAAGAAGTATATAACCTTCATTATAGGAGTAAGAAGTGCGGGAGTGAATACATCGGCTATAATTCCTACAACATCCTTGCCGATAACGTCTTTGTATGTAAGAGATCTTGTTGTGTAATTTTCAACATCATTTTCGTTATATTCAAAAATTCTTACGCTTCTTCCGTCACCAACACCGTAAGCACGGAAGCCTGTGCCGCCGTTGTAGCCCATTACGATACCTTCATCAGTTGTGCCGACAAAGTTATTTACGTGGTCGTGAGCGAAGAATGCGCCCATAATGTTGCCTGTCTTTACCCATGACTGATACTGACCTGTGATATTGTCAAAGTCTTCGCTGCAGGGAGCTTCACCCAAGTCGCCTTCTGCCTTGGTTTCGTCCAGCTTATACCAGTTACCGTCATTCTGTGAATAAATTGCACCTTCTTCATTCCATTCACATACGGTAAGAAGAGAATAAATCTCTTTAGGAGGAATGTGCTGGAAAAGCATTGAGGGCACATCCTCGCCGCCGTTTTCAGCTTTAAGCTCTGCGCTTACTGCTTCATACCATTCATTCTGGCCTGCAACAACACCTGAATATCCGCCTGATTCAGCCTTATTATGAGTGTTCATCATAAATATATTCATAGCAATGCTTTCTCCGTCAGAAGTGAGAATGGGAGCATTTACAGTGAATTCATCCCAACCGTCTGTGGGCATATAGCAATTGTCATAGGAAGAATAAGCAGCAAACTGCTCTGCCTTATTGAACTTGCCGAAATGATCGTGGTCGTGGTTTCCGAGAGTTACAAGGAAGGGAATTCCTCTTTCCTGTAAGGGAGAGATAATATTGTCAATAGACTTTGTCATATCCTCTTTTGTGCCGAAGGGATAGAAATCGGAAAGCTGGTCGCCGACAAAAACAACAAGGTCGGGCTGTTCCTTATCAAGGGCAGCTTCGATAAATTCTACCAGTCTGCCGTCAACACCCTTGCCAACGTCCTGAGTATCATTTAACTGCATAATCTTGAAAGTTCCGTCTTCATTGAACTTCAATACCTTTTCTTCTTCTGCAGCACCGCCGATAACGGCAAATGAAAGCACCATTACAAGAGAGAGAAGAACACTTAAAACTTTTTTCATTTTATTTACCTCCGTAAATATTACTTTATACCATACTGCTTAAGTCCTGACCATTTAACTCCCCAGGAGTTTGCCCAGCTTTCGCAGTAGAGTTTATAATATGATACATTGTTCTTTTTTCTGTAGCCTGCAAAAAGATTACACCATATTGCCGAGGGAAGTGCAACGACTATCCAATAAAGGGGACCTAAAAGCAGACACTGAATAGTGTGACCGTATTCGTGAATTCTTGTGTTATTGGTCCAGCCCTCTGCTTTGCCATCAGCAATAAATATGAAAAGACCTAAAGAAAGACCGCCCCAGTTGCCGGGGATATATGTTATATAAGCGTTTTTGAATTTTTCGGTACGGTATTTTTTTCTTAATATAAGATAGATTATACCGCTTATGAGATTTACGGGAAGCCCCCAGGTAAACTGTACAAAATAAAACATAAACTTTGCAAAGCCCTTGGTTGCAATGGATTTATCCTTTTGTTTTTTTATTCTTGCGCGAACCATTTTTGTCACGCTCCGTTTCCGTTTGATAGAATATTTTGAATCGTTTTCTTTAGTCAATCAAAAATATTATAGCAAAATATTAAAAACTTATCAAGACATAAATGAAAATTTATGCATTTTTGCAAATCATGTTAAATTTTTTATAGGTGTTGATTTTTAAGCAAAAATATTTTATAATCATTCTAAATTAAAATCATTCTAAATCCGGAGGTAAAAATGCAATATATAGTTTCATTTACAGAAGGAATCATAACTTTTATTTCCCCTTGCCTTCTTCCGATGCTTCCCATATATCTTTCATATTTTGCGGGAGGCGGTGAAAGAAGCACCAAAAAGACACTTCTGGGGGCTTCGGGCTTTGTACTGGGCTTTACTGCCGTATTCACTGCACTCGGTGCACTTGCAGGAACTCTCGGAGGCTTTCTTAAACAGTATGAAACCGTTGTAAACATCGTTCTCGGTCTTATTGTTATAGTTTTCGGTCTTAATTATATGGGTGTTTTTAAGCTGAAGCTTTTTTCGGGAATGAACAAAACCGTAAAAACCGAAATGGGATTCTTTTCTGCAATGCTTTTCGGCATAGTCTTTTCCGTGGGCTGGACACCCTGTGTAGGTGCATTTTTAGGTTCTGCCCTGGCGCTTGCTTCAAGCGAAGGCGATACACTTAAGGGTGTTATAATGCTTCTGTTATACTCATTGGGTCTGGGCGTTCCCTTCCTTTTAAGTGCGGTGCTTATCGATAAGCTCAAAGGCGCATTTACTTTTATCAAGAAAAATTATAAAATAATAAATACGGTATGCGGAATTTTCCTTGTTATCATCGGTATACTTATGATGACGGGGCTTATGAATAAATTCCTCTCTATACTCAGCTGAAAGGAGAAAATCAAATGAAAAACAAATCTCTCATAATCGCAATAATCGCTCTCGTTGCAGTCATTGCCGCAGCAGCCATTGCATACCCGAAGCTTGCCGATAAGGCTAACGAGGAGCAAGCCTCCGAAAACACCACACTCGGCGAAGAATATAACGAAAATGCCGAAAACACCAAGCAGGGAAACGATGTATCAGACATAAGGATATTTGACCCCGAAGGAAATGAGGTTTATCTCTCCGATTTTTCCGGTAAGCCCGTAGTTCTCAACTTCTGGGCAACCTGGTGCGGCTATTGCATACAGGAAATGCCCGATTTTCAGGAAGCCTACGAAAAATACGGCGAGGACGTGCAGTTTCTTATCGTCAACACCGATGACAGCATAGATGCAGGCGAAAAATTCCTCAAGGACAAGGGCTACACCTTCCCCTCCTACTACGACCTTGAACACTCCGCCGCCATAACCTACGCCATAACCGGCATCCCCCGCACCATAGCCATAGACAAGAACGGCACAATAAAATACAACCGCGCCGGAATGATAAATGCAGAAACTTTGGAAGGTATAATTGAAATGATAAAATAAATTCAAGCGATAAAAATTGGTTCTTCACGGAAAGTTTGAGGATGCGGTTCGGCACGGGAGTGCCGGATTGAAGCTTTGATTGCCTCGGAAATATTGTCACCTTGCTCCTTTGGAGCAGTCGCAATGCTCTGTATTTCTTCAACTCATCCGTATGCCTTCATGTGCCACCGGCAGCGGCATACTGCTTCACCCTCGCCGGGGGAAATGTCACGAAATGACAAAGGGGGACGAGGTCGTCAACCTCTTAAGTGCGAAGTCCAATGTATTAAAGATAGTGATGATAAATTCGAAACTTTCCGTGAAGAGGCAAAAATATATTGATGATAAACATATTTTTTGGCTGATTTAATATCGGATATTAAATCAGCCGTAAAACAAGTATAAAAAAAAATCAAGGTCATACCGTGCATTTTCTGCATAGTATGACCTTATTTATTGTTTATTTACCAGATAACTCTTGAAGCGATTTCTTCTGTTGCGAGTTTGATGAAGTCGGCTATGGGTTGTACGCCCTGGTCGCCGTGGGCGCGTTTTCTTACGGAAACGGTGCCGTCTTCGGCTTCTTTGTCGCCGATTACGAGCATATAGGGGATTTTTTCAAGCTGGGCTTCTCTGAGCTTGTAGCCTAATTTTTCGCTTCTTGTATCAACATCTACTTTTTCGATGCCGGCTTCTTCCAGTGCTTTTTTAACTGCGTATGCGGCATCCTGATGGCGGTCTGCTATGGGGAGAATTCTTACCTGCTCGGGAGCGAGCCACAAGGGGAATGCACCCGCATACTTTTCTATAAGAAGGGCAAGGGTTCTTTCATAGCAGCCTATTGAAGTTCTGTGGATGATATAGGGATTCTTCTTTGTACCGTCTGCTGCCACGTATTCCATACCGAATTTTTCAGCAAGCATCTGGTCAATCTGAATTGTGATAAGTGTATCTTCCTTACCGTGAACATTCTTTATCTGAATGTCGAGCTTGGGACCGTAGAAGGCTGCTTCACCGATACCGATCTTATAATTAATGCCGAGATTATCAAGAATTTCAGACATAATTCCCTGTGCTTCTTCCCACTGTTCGGGAGTGCCGATATACTTTTCGGTATCTTCGGGATCCCACTGTGAGAAACGGTAGGAAACATCCTCATAAAGACCCAAAGTCTCGAGCATAAATGTTGTAAGCTCAAGGCAGCTCTTGAATTCGTCAGCAAGCTGTTCGGGAGTACACATAAGGTGACCTTCTGAGATTGTGAACTGACGAACACGGATAAGTCCGTGCATTTCGCCCGATGCTTCGTTTCTGAAAAGAGTTGATGTTTCGGCAAGGCGCATGGGAAGGTCACGGTAGGAGCGTGCGCGGTTAAGATATGCCTGATACTGGAAGGGGCAGGTCATGGGACGCAGTGCAAATACTTCATCGTCCTTTTCTTCGTCACCGAGTACAAACATACCGTCTTTATAATGATCCCAGTGACCCGAAATTTTATAAAGGTCGCTTTTTGCCATAAGAGGAGTTTTTGTTCTTACCCAGCCTCTTCTTCTTTCTTCATCTTCAACGAAACGCTGAAGTGTCTGGATAATATCGCAGCCCTTGGGAAGAAGAATGGGAAGCCCCTGACCGATTGTATCAACGGTTGTAAATATTTCCAAATCTCTGCCGAGCTTGTTGTGGTCACGTCTTTTTGCTTCTTCGAGTGCCTCAAGATAAGCATCTAAATCAGCCTGCTTTGTGAAAGCGGTACCGTAGATTCTCTGAAGCATCTTGTTCTTTTCATCACCTCTCCAGTATGCACCGGTACAGGAAGTGAGCTTGAATGCCTTTACGCGTGAAGTGTCGGGGATATGAGGGCCTGCGCAAAGCTCCGTGAATTCGCCCTGCTTATAAAAGCTGATGTTTTCGCCCTTGTCTGCATGCTCCTTTATAAGCTCAACCTTATATATTTCGCCCTGTTCCTCATAGAACTTTATTGCTTCGTCGGGAGTCATTTCGAACTGCTCTAAAACAAGGCCCTCTTTTACAATTTTCTTCATTTCGGCTTCTATCTTTTCAAGCTCTTCGGCAGAAAATGCCTTGGGAACGTCAAAATCATAATAAAAGCCCTTATCTATTGCGGGTCCGATAGCAAGCTTTGCATCGGGATACAGTCTTTTTACAGCCTGTGCCAGAATATGAGAAGCGGTGTGGCGGAATGCCTTTTTGCCCTCTTCATCATCAAATGTAAGAAATTCAACTTCACAGTCTTTTTCAATTTTTGTGCGAAGGTCTTTTACTTCGCCGTCAATCTTACAAACACATACAGCCTTATAAAGACCTGCACCGATGGATTTTGCAATTTCGCCGGCAGAAATGCCTGCTTCAAACTGCTTAACATCATCTCTGAGTTTTACATTTACCATAATAAACACCTCTGAATTATATTCGAATCTTTGATTTACGCAATTAAACGGCTTCACCCCGGGCATATCATTTTACTTTACGGAAAGGATTTCCCTATAAAGAAAAAACAGCCTCATCCAAAAAACAGGATGAAGCTGATGCTCCACGGTTCCACCCGTATTGACAGAAAATCTGCCCGCTCAAAAAAGTTTTTAACGGCACTTAACCGGCTGACCTTGAATCTTTACGGTCAGCACTCGGGAGCGGTAGCAATTGAAAACCGACAAATATTCCGCTTTCAGCAAATACGGAACTCTCTGAAAATGCCCTGTCCTCTGCATCTCCGTCAACGTTTTATATATCAACAAGATTATTATATCCCAATTAATAAAAAAGTCAAGAAAAATCATAATTTATCGGGTAAAACCCGATAAATTATGATAGTGAAATACGCCTGCGGCGTGTGAAATATTTGTCTGCGACAAATATGAAATTTGACCTTCGGTCAAGTGAAATTTTTGCCGTTGGCAAAAGTGAAGGAAGACACTTCGTGTCTTATTCCGCTTACGCTCTATGCGGGCGGGGAGACCCCGCCCCTACGATAAGAGTGCTCTACGGAGGTAGGGGAGGGGTTCCCCCTCCCTATACAGGAACGTGCGAAGCACATATGATGCCGACCGCAGGTCCCGAAACATTTGCGAAGCAAATATTTCACATGAACGAAGTTCATATTTCACATTGCGAAGCAATATTTCACTCACACCAAAGGTGTGAATTTCACTATCATAA
>JAZSRT010000098.1:0-2616 GCA_045538645.1 Acutalibacteraceae bacterium
AAGCCTCGTTCCATCACTGATTTGCTTAAAAATATCCGCAACCATTCTACATTCGTCTACAGTTGGCAATTTATCAAGAATCTTCCCTTCATTTTGACCGTGGTCATGTGGCAAAACATTTCTTTCCATCTTATTTCCTCCTGTTATTTATGTGAACATTTAAGCACTCGTTTAATTGTATGTGTATATTTAAACACATGTTTAAATGTTTGTCAAGTTCATTATTGAAAAAAGGCAGCCTTACGACTGCCTTGCAAACTCCTATATTTAACGCGTTCCGGTAAAATTTGAACGAATTAATCTTTCGTATAATTTGCTGTTAACTTTGAAAGCAAATCGCCCATTTTAGTTGGGAATAAGTAACAGCCAATTGTTTGCATCTTCTGATTCAGGTTGTGACATATAATAAATCTCTTTGAATTTATATGCTTTGCAAGTCCGTAACCAACTTTTTCGGGCAATGCCTTGAACTCGTCCGGAACAGGAAGGGGCGAAGCAGATTCTGTTCTGGTAAGAGGCGGATGCATAATGTGAAATGTAATGTTATCCTTTGCATACTCAATTCTCAAACATTTTGCTAATGCTTCCAATGCGCCTTTTGTAGAACTATAAGGCGAAATATTCATAAATCCTGTCACACCTACACCGGAGCTTGTAAAAATCACACGTCCTTTTTGCTGTGCTGACATATAGGGAATAATACTTTTTACCAAACGCAATGCGCCGAAATAATTGACATCAAAAACATCATTGTATGTGTCTAAATCCGTTTCTTTTTCACTTTCAAACGTACATTTACAGGCATTATGAACAGCTATATCAATCGTATCAAACACTGCAACCGTTTCATCAACTGCCCTCTTTACTTCATCATAATTTCTTAAATCCACCTGATAAAATATCAGGCTGTCATATTTCGTTTGGAGGTTTGCAAGATTGTCTGTTTCAATATCTAAAACAGATACCTTATTTCCCTCTGCAAGCAACTTTTCTGCCATATAATAACCAATCCCTTGATTTGCACCTGTGATAATAATATTATTTGCCATTGTAACCACCTATTTCTCCAAAAAACATCTGTATATGCTTATATGCATCTATACGGAATGCCTCTTTGCTTTCTTCTGTTAATTCTCCATTAAACAACCATTTCTGTGCATAAAAATAGATTGGAGCATAATACTTAACTGCAAGATATTCGCTGTCACAATTTGTAATCATGCCGACACTTATCAATGCAGAAAAAATTTTATTTTGAAAATTAAGTGGCTCATCCATAAGCCAGTGCTGATACAATTTTCTTGCATTTTCATTATTAAACTGCTCAATAAACAGAATTCGCATAACCTTATTGCAGAAATCATTCATAAGATATTGCTCAAAAAAATAATTGGAAACAGTATGAATACCCTCAGAAAAAGAGTTCTGTCCATCTGTAAGCCCCTTTTCAAGTTGGGACATCATGCCTTTGGCAATTTCAGAAAATCTGTCCAGCAATACATCAAAAATATTCTGCTTGCTTTCAAAATGATAATAAACAGAACTTTCTTTAATCCCCACACACTTACAAATATCTCTGATTGAAACTGCGGAATATCCCCTTTGGGAAAATAATTCTAAAGAAACTTCTAAAATTCTTTCTTTGGTCGAATTCATAAAACACCTCCACCTAACAACTGTTAGACACATTTTATCTAACAGTTGTTAGATTGTCAATATACAAATATTCTTCCATATAAAAAACCACTGTAGAGTTTACTCTCTACAATGGTTCTTCATCTCTTCATAAATTTGTAGCTTATCATAAAAATATGACCGCTATCCTGATCACTTTCTTCATACTATCCACTATCCTTCTAATAAACACTTAATAAGTGGTTTTGCATATTCACCGGAAGTAATATCATAGGAACTTTTTATTGCCTGTGCAAAACCTTCTTCTGCGCTGTCCTTATCCTTCTTTTTATCCATCACTTTAGACATCATTTTCATAATTGTCCTATTCGAAAATGACATTTTTTCATAACAGATTCCACCTTGCATATAAAAATGAGGGATAGCTTGCAATTCTTCTGCTGGCAGATTGTTCTTCCAAACCTCCTCAATCTCCTTTGTGGCTTCATTAGGCGTTCCACCTGTTGCAAAAAGAATAAACCTGTTCGCTGAACTCTTTTCAAACATCTCTTTCGCTTTTTTATATCCATTTATCATTCCTGCATACAACCCGCCACCATAAACAACCACATCATATCCGGACATTATTTCAGCTGTAACTTCCTTAAAATCCATCAGATTGCCATCTACTTCTTTAGCAATGAATTCTGCATACCATTTTGTAAACCCTGTTTTACTTTTATAAATTATCAAAGCCTTCATCGCTTCTTCTCCTTAAATCAATTTTAAATTATCCTCAATCTGCACAATGGTCTGTATAGTAGTCTGTAACTGCTCCTCAGACACTCCTTCAAACATTCTCTTCAAAAGCGTCATACTCATTTCATCGTTTTTCTCACAAAACTCCTGGCAATATGGCGTAAGTTCAATCCGTTGCTTTCTCTTATCCTGTTCATCCACAGAAATACTTACAAACCCCTTCTTCTCCAGTTTCAACAGTAT
>JAZSRT010000115.1:0-41083 GCA_045538645.1 Acutalibacteraceae bacterium
CCGTTAAACCCTGACGGTACTTGGCAAAGAAAAACCGAAAAAGAATATCTATGTATCAGAGACGGTAAGGAGAAAGGCTTTACCGCCTCTGAATTTTTATCTGCCAAAAATGAGGGTTGGGAAAAGCAGTATCAATATTATGTTGACGGCAAGAAAGTATATCTTCCACCCTCAAAAGCTAACGGTTATGAGAGAGTAAACAAATATCCTAAAAGCACAAAGTACGGCAGACAAAATCCCATAAGCGAGCGGTGGAACAGCGATGAACAATTATGTGAATGGAGAAAGTTCTGGGCAGATATCGTAAACAGAGATTTAGAAGAAAAGAACATTGAGCCTATTGACCACCGCAGCTTTGCGGCAAGAGGAATACTTCTGCAACCTACTATCCACGAGGGTGTTTCAAGTAAGAAAATGAAGAAGAAAGGCAAAGTTACACAGAGAATGAGAATCAACATTCTTGTCCGCAAAGACAACAGCCTGATTATCAGTCTTCGCAAAACTGTTGAGGCACTTACGGAGCTTGTTATTACTGCGGCAAAGTTGTTCATACCCGCACTCGCAGATGCCCTTGAAGGTATCCGTGTCAGCATGATTATCCTTGAATGTGAAAGAAAGAGCATTAACAAAATGAAGCATCAGGCTATGAATGAAGTCCGCGATGCAGATGAGTTCTATGTGTACTTCCATAAGTTGCAGGAAGATATTAAAGCCACCGAAGAAAAGCTCAAAGAGGCAAAAAAGAAGCTGAAGCTCACGCCCAAGGTTATGAAGCAGAAATATAACTCGGCAAGATGTGATGTTGAGCATTATGAGTTTGAGCTTAAGGAACTGAAATTTAAAATGCAGAACATTCTCTCTCAAAACGAATGCGAAACCGAGCAGGATATTTTTGATACAAAACCTTACTTTGAGAAAATGCGTCAGTTTGAAATTCCGAAGCTTGAAGCAGAAGAAAAGAGAATGGAAGCAGAAATTCAAAAGACACTTACTCAGTATAAAGAAACCGAAAAGCAGGCTGATGAAGCAGATGTCGAAGAGCTTAAAGCCGAGAGAATGAAAATCCGTCCCGAAAAAGAGAAAGAGGCAAGGCAGACGGCTGAAGCAAAATACAACATCAGTGAATACGATTTTAACCGAAGCGTTGATACGGTTTCAAAGCTCATAGGTGAACCGCCACCTAATTATTTTACCAAGGCTGAAATAGCAAGGCAGGAAGAGTATGCCCGCTATGTTAAACAGCAGGAAGAAAGACAGCGGCAAATTGAAGAACGGCGTAATAACCGTAACAACAAA
The DNA here is from genome assembly GCA_045538645.1 of Acutalibacteraceae bacterium. Classification (GTDB taxonomy): domain Bacteria; phylum Bacillota; class Clostridia; order Oscillospirales; family Acutalibacteraceae; genus RUG806. The sequence goes on from JAZSRT010000115.1 coordinate 1,297, forward strand.
AATATTAAGAATAAAAATGAAAGGAGCCGATAAAATGGCTAATAAAAATTTAAAAGCACCGGTAAACATCCCGGTAGAAAAAATTCATCCCTTTGAGGGACATCCGTATAAGGTTTTAGACAATGAGGAAATGAACACTCTTATTGAAAGCATACAGCAAAAAGGTGTAATCTCACCCATTGTTGTAAGACCTTTAGAAAATACAACAGATGAATATGAGGTTATCTCAGGTCATAGAAGACTGAGAGCATCAGTGAAGGCAGGGCTGGAAACAGTACCTGCTTTAATTTATGCCGTAAGCAGAGATGAAGCAGCAATTATGCTTGTGGACAGTAATCTGCATAGGGAGCATATTCTGCCAAGTGAACGAGCCTTTGCTTATAAGTTGAAAATGGAAGCAATGAGCCGTCAGGGATACAGGTCAGATTTAACTTCGTGCCAACTTGGCACGAAGTTAAGGACGGATGAAATCCTTGCCGAAAACGCCACTGACAGTGCAAGGCAAATTCAAAGATATATCCGTCTTACAAATCTCATACCTGAACTTCTTAACCTTGTTGATGAAGAACGAATAGCCTTTACCCCTGCAGTAGAGCTTTCATATTTAAACGAAGTAGAACAGGCGGATTTAGTTGAAGAAATCCGTGTCTGTGATGCTACTCCAAACTTATCTCAGGCTCAAAGACTTCGTGCAATAAGCAGAGAGGAAGGTTTAACCCCTGAGCATATAGGTGAAATCTTGGCTGAAGAAAAAGCTAATCAGCGAGAAAAAATCAAAATCCCTGCTGAAAGAATACGAAAATACTTCCCGAAAAGCTACACAACCGAACAGATTGAAGAAGCAATCATAAAAATCTGTGAAAGCAGATACAGAGCCCGTCAGGGCAGAGATGCGAGATAAGGAGGTAGCCTATGATTAAAAATTACGATTTAACAAACAGTCATGTTGCTATATGTGGAATGGGACGTATTGATAACAGCAACGGAATTGAACTTGAAGAATATGCTATTCCTCAGGGTAGAGAAACTGTAAAGCGCCCGCTGGTTCAAAATATTCCGAAACAAATTAATATCTCAAGAAAAATCGGTAGGACTGTATATGATATCACCGCAAATTTTGATATAGAGAGTAAGCGTTCCGTATTGCAACAGTTTATGCAGTTGATACTTTCAACTAAAGCAGAATAACCACAGAATGGATGAGAACTGTCGAGCGTTATATAATGTCAAAGACAAATCGTAACGCTCGGCTTTTCAAAGAAAGGAGTTTTAATTATGGCAAAGAAAGCCGAGAATAAACAAAAAATAACAGCTCTTTATTGCCGTTTATCTGTTGAAGATATCAAAGACGACGATAAAAACAGCAAAAAGAAAGGTAATACCGATGAGTCTAACAGTATCACAAATCAAAAGCAGATTCTATCTCAATATGCTAAAGAACACGGATATTTACACCCTGAATTCTTTGTAGATGACGGTATTTCAGGTACAACCTTTGACCGTCCTGAATTTCAACGTATGCAAAAAATGGCTGAAAACGGAGAAATTGAAACCATTATTGTAAAAGACCTTTCCCGTTTTGGTCGTGAACAGGTTGAAATGGGTAGGTTAACCCAAATTGTATATCCTTCACTTGGTGTAACATTTATAGCTATTCAAGAAAATGTAAATACTGCAGAAGGCACCGGTCTTGAAATGATGCCTTTTTACAATATATTTAATGAATGGTATGCTGAACAAACAAGTAAGAAAATAAAGGCTGTTTGGAAAGCAAAAGCTGATAATGGAGAAAGAGTTTCCGCTTCCATACCTTTTGGTTATATAAAAAGTGCAGATGACCCTAAGCAGTGGATTGTAGATGAACCTGCGGCAAAAATTGTAAAGTATATTTTTGAATTATGCCTTGCAGGGCTGGGACCTTCGCAAATAGCAAAGCGATTAGAAAGTGAAGAAATAATTACTCCCACCGAATATTGTTATCGTAATGGGCGCAAGTGCTCTAATCCAAGACCTGAGAATCCATACAGATGGGTATCGGACTCAGTTATTCACATTCTTGAAAATCGTCAATACACCGGATGTACAGTTAACTTTATGACTTCTTATGTAAGTTTTAAAGTTAAGAAAACAGTATATCACCCGGAGGAAGAATGGAATATAATTCCAAACACTCAAGAAGCTATTATTGATGAAGATACTTTTGAAAGAGTTCAGGAATTACGTAAAAGCCGCCGACGAAACTCTGCTACGGGTAAAACAAGTATTTTTTCAGGACTTTTATATTGTGCTGATTGCGGCTCGAAATTATATTATTGTGCGGCAAAAAGTATTGAGGACGGAAAAGAATTTTATCGTTGCTCCCAATATAAAGAAAAGCGTGGTTCCTGTACAATTCATTTTATCCGTGATGCGGTATTAAAAGAAATTGTTCTTGAAACCATAAAAGCCGTAGCAAAATATGTTACTGAATTCGAACTGGTATTTCTTTATCTGTACGCAAAGCATAACACAGCTGATAGGGAAATAAATATTAGGATGTTGAAGCAAAAGGTAGAAAAAGCTCAAAAGCGCATTTCTGAATTAGATAAACTGATTGAAGGTCTTTATGAATATAATCTTCTTGGAAAGGTCTCGGATGAACGATTTTATCGTATGTCGGCAAATTATGAAAAAGAGCAAAAAGAATTGCTTGCCGCAGTAGAAAACGACAAGAAAGCAATAAAAACAGCTACACAAGAAAAAATTGACCTTGATGCTTTCTTAAAAGCAATTCGTGATTGCACCGACTTAAAAGAATTAACACCTACACTTGTAAATACCTTGATTAAAAGGATAGATGTTCATAACAGTATCAAAGGTGATGATGGATTAAAGCATGTTCCTGTTGATATTTCATTTACTGCAGCGGGTATCATAAACATACCGACAGAACAAGAGATTCTTGAAACAGTTCAGGAAATGCGTGAAAATCCGCTAAAAACCGCTTGAAATAAGGAAAACGGCGTAGCCCTAACGGGCTACACCGCAACCTGTTTCCAGACTGTCCTTTAGAGTGCGACTCTAAATGCACGCTTTTTTACTGTTTTATTCAGCTTCAACAATTTCTTCCGTTTCTTCTTCGGAAGTAATTATTTCATCTGTTGCTTCTTCAACAAGCTCTTCACCTTCGGCAAGAGTTGTTTCTTCTTCGGTTGTTTCTTCTGCAGTTGTTTCTTCTGCAGTTGTTTCTTCCGTGGTATCTTCTTCTGTGGTTTCCGCCACGGTTGCCGTTTCATTTCTTTGGGCATAAACGCTTTCTTCCGCAACCTTAACGGTAACACCGTTCAATGCAACGTCTTCCAAAACGGAATAAATTTCGGCACCTGTTTCATCCTTACTTAAATCAAAGCTGATGCATTCAATATTGAATGTAAGTGTTTTACCTGTTTTTGCACTTTCGGGTACGATATATTTGATATTCAGGATATCGTCATTATCAAGAGTATAAGCGGTCATAATAATACCGCCGATAACAACGCCTTCTTTATCATCAACGGTCTGAAGATTGCCTTCGATCATAAATTCACCGATGTCTGTTCCTCTTTCCGTGCTGATATACTGAACATCGGAATCTGCAGTTACAAAAAGATCAAAGCAGGCACAGTTTTCGGCATCTGCAACATTTACCGAAATTACAAGCTCATCACCGGGAGCTACTGCAGATTTATCTGCATAAAGAGAAATTACAGGGCCGTCACCCGATTTATTGTTAAGTCCACCTTCTCCTGAGTTACAGGCTGAAAAGCAGGCAACAACAGCTAAAACTAAAAGTAAGCTTAAAACTTTTTTCATAATATGTATCATCCTTTATCAAACAAAATCTCTCAATCTCTTACTGCGGTTGGGGTGACGAAGCTTTCTGAGTGCCTTTGCTTCTATCTGACGTATACGCTCTCTTGTAACATTGAATTCCTTACCAACCTCTTCAAGTGTTCTGGGATGTCCGTCTTCAAGACCGAAGCGAAGAGAAAGCACCTTTGCTTCTCTGGGGGTGAGTGTGCTTAATGCAGTAACGATTTCTTCTTTAAGCAAAGCCTGGAATGCGGCATCTGCGGGAGCAAGTGCTTCTTCATCGGGAATAAAGTCACCGAGATGGCTGTCTTCCTCTTCGCCTATGGGAGTTTCGAGAGAAACGGGCTCTTGCGCAACACGCATAATTTCTCTTACTTTTTCAACAGACATATCAAGGACCTCTGCAATATCGTCTGCAGTAGGCTCTTTGCCGTTCTGATGAAGAAGCTGAGAATTTGCCTTTTTGACTTTATTAATGGTTTCTACCATATGAACGGGAATTCTGATGGTTCTTGCCTGATCTGCGATAGCACGGGTAATAGCCTGTCTTATCCACCATGTTGCATATGTTGAAAACTTGAATCCCTTGGTATAGTCAAACTTTTCAACAGCCTTTATAAGCCCCAGATTACCTTCCTGAATAAGATCAAGGAACTGCATTCCTCTGCCTGAATATTTTTTTGCAATACTTACAACAAGTCTGAGGTTTGCTTCTTCAAGACGGCGCTTTGCGGCAATATCATCCTGAGCAATTCTTATTGCAAGGTCAATTTCTTCTTCTGCGGTAAGAAGGGGAATTTTGCCTATCTCCTTAAGATACACTTTAACGGGATCATCCATTGTGAGTGATTTGCTGTCTTCGCTCGTATCATATGCTTTTGCAATATCCGCATCAAAGCTGAGCGTATCCATAGCAGCTTCGTTCATATCATCTATAAGCTCAATATTGTTTGCATCTATAAGCTCATACAGCTTGTCCAGCTCTTCAACGTCAAAGTCGAGCTCTATCATAATAGAGTCGATATCCTGAGTAGAAAGCTTACCTGTCGCTTTACCCCTTTCAATAAGATGATTGATTACCGTTTTTTTGTCCTGTACTTCCATATCTACACACCCTCCGGTTTTTTCTTTTCTCTTTTTTTCCTGAACAATTCAAGATATTCATCGGAAGAAAGCTTTCCTATATCGGGAATATTCTTTTTATTTTTTTCTTCTATAAGTGTTTTTATACACTGACGGCATTCCGAAACAGAATTTGCCAATTGATCTCCTTTGGCAATAAGATATGACAAATATCCCATTTCTTCATTTTCGGAATATTCACCGAAAGAAAAAAGCTCAAGACTTTGGCCCGACAATATTCTTCCGGAAATATCCTCAAAATATCTCCTGTTAAAATCGGTAACAAAAATGTCTGCCGAAAGCTCACCCGAAAGCTTTTTCATATAATCGGGATGCTTAAGCAACGAAGCCAATATTATCTCTTCCGCCTTTACTGCTCTTACATTTCCACGCTTTTCGGGATTTGGTGAATTTATTTTATCTTCACCGAGTACCGCTTTCATAGCCTCGTCGAATCTTGCATTTTCACGGGCTTTTTTATTAAACCGTTTCTGTTTTTCCAACTGAACGGATATGGCACGTTTTTCAACACCCAGTTCATTTGCAAGCTTTGATACATAAAGATCTCTTTCAATGGCATTATTCAAAGAAGAAAGCACCGTTACCGCTTCATTAAGATATCCGAGTTTTCCGTCTTCGGTTGTTATATCATACTTGTTTTTTGCATCAGAAAGTGCAAATTCCGTGTCATTAACGGCTTCATTGATAATGGTATTCATTTTTTCTTTTCCCTGAGATTTTATTATTTCATCAGGGTCTTTGCCGTCTGAAAGTGACATTACCTTTAATTTCATCGGTGAGGACGAAAGCATTGACAAAGCCCTTTTTGTTGCCTTTTTTCCTGCTTCGTCCGAGTCAAAGCACAATGTCAGTTCATCACAGTATCTTGACAAAAGCGATATCTGCTCAGTTGTAAAGGCTGTGCCAAGTCCCGCTACGGCATTTGTAAAGCCCGCCTGATGCATAGCTATTACATCCATATAGCCTTCGCAGAGAATAAGCTTTCTGCCGCTGTTGTTTTTTGCAAAATTCAGAGCATATATTGCCTGACTTTTTTTATATACCACGGTATCGGATGTATTGAGATACTTAGGCTTTGAATCATCAAGCACACGGCCGCCGAATGCAATTACATTTCCCCTTAAATCTATTATGGGAAAAATCAGGCGATTTCTGAAAGAATCAATAGTGCCGCCTTTTGAAGTTTTTTTTGCAAGGTCAAAAGAGACCAGCTCGTTTTCCGAAAAGCCCTTCCCCTTCATATGCTTGATAAGTGCATCCCACTTATCGGGTGCAAAGCCCAGTCCGAAGTGCTTTACGGTTTCGGGAGTAAGCTTTCTTTTATCCAGATATTCTCTTGCCGCCGCAGCTTCGGAAGTCTTAAGGGTTGAATGAAAAAATCTTGCCGCTTCCCTGTTGGCTTCGTAGCACCTTCGTCTTAAACGGTTATATTCGTCATCAACAGGGTCAAGGGGCATATTCATTCCCGCACGCTCACACAGATATCTTACAGCATCGGTATAATCAAGCCGCTCAATATTTTTTATAAATGTGACTGCTTCACCGCCGGCACCGCAACCGAAGCAATAGTAAGACTGTGTATCACGGTAAATTACAAAGCTGGGTGTTTTTTCGGTGTGAAAAGGACAAAGAGCAACGGGAGTTCTTGAGCCTCTGTGTTTTATCTCGGTATACTTTCCGATAAGTTCTTCAATATCCGTTCTTGCCCTTAATTCTGAAAGAAACTCTTCACTGAACCGCATTTTTCACACCTTCCTTTCCGGATATCCGATTGCTTACATAAGCTATATATTATAAAAAACGTAAAAGTCCTTTATTTTTTCAAAAAAAATATTATGTGTTAAATGCTGTCAAATTTTTCACCGATTTTTTCTGCAAAAACCTTACCGAAACTTTCTTCTGTAAGTTGTTTTACAAAACCTTCCTCATTTTTTGAAGGAAGTCTGAAAACAAGTGTCACATTTTCGGCAAAATCGGTATTTTCCGTAATTCCTCCGAATTCGGGCACAAGGGTTGTAAGCTTTCCGTAAAAGCCGTAATCGCAGGTGACTTTAAGCACACTGCAGGGGCTCATTGTTATAATTTTTGCGCCCGTGGCGGCAATTTTTGCACTGTGAGAATATGCCCTTACAAGACCGCCCGCACCTAAAAGTATACCGCCGAAATACCTTGTAACAACAATGCACACGTCAGTCAGTCCGCTTTTTTTTATTACATCAAGCACAGGCATACCCGCAGTACCCTGAGGCTCACCGTCATCGGAATAACGTGAATATTCGGGAGTGCGTATCATATATGCATATACATTATGCGTAGCATCGGAATGACGCTTTCTTATTTCATTTATAAATTCCACAGCCTGCTCCTGTGTTGTAACAGGGGCACAATATCCTATAAATCTTGATTTATTGATTATATATTCTTCACTGTAACGGTTTTCTACCGTAATATATTCTTTCATAATATATTTTCCTTAAAATAAGACAATAATGAAGAAAAAAACGGCATTATAAAAAATGCCGTTTCAAAAGCCGATGTCAACTTATTTGGTTTCGATATTATAGCGCTTTTTGAATCTGTCAACACGTCCGCCGGTATCAACGAGCTTCTGTTTACCTGTAAAGAAAGGATGGCAACTTGAGCAGATATCAACACGAAGGTTTTCCTTTGTTGATGCAGTTTCAAAAGTTGCACCGCAAGCACACTTTACAACGGTGGGCTTATAGTTGGGATGGATTCCCTGCTTCATAATACGTTTCACCTCTTTCAATAAAGTTCACAGCATAAATAAACAGTCGAAATACACTAAAATCACATACTTCCGCTTAAATAGCAAAAGCATTTTATCATATTGACAACTAAAAAGCAAGAGTTATTTTTTATTTTTCAAAAAATTTATCATAACTTAAGCGTTATGCTGTCTTTAAGCTTCAGTGAATACAAAATACACTCATCTGCCTTCAGCCCCATTGACTTATTTATTGCTTCGGCATACACAAGCATCTGCTGTCTGTAACGGCTGTCAAGCACATTGATATCACTGATATTATCGGTTTTGTAATCCACTATAACAGCACGGTCGCCTTCGGTAAAAATAAGATCTATCTTACCGATAACAACTGTTTTTTCATCCTTATATTTTTCGGAAACACTGCTGTCAAAATCGCATATGCTCTTTAATATGGTAAACTGCTTTTCTCTGTATACCGCATCCGCTTTTTCGGCACGTTTCATAATATCGGAATTAACAAATGCCCTTATAGCTTCCATATCAACACTATTGGCATATTTACGTATAAAACGTCCCTCAGCAATCAGACGCTCACATTCCTTGGCGGGATCTGTTTTACACGCATCAAAATCGCAGTACTGCAAAAATCTGTGTGTGAGCGTACCGATATCGGCAGGCGATAAAGTGCTTCCGTACATAAATGCGGGAACGGATTTTCCGAAGCCGGCAGGATCAAAATGCTCATCATCAAGAGAAGAAGCGGTATGTTTTGACAAAGCGGATGAAATTTCGGAATAAGTATACCTGAATGACGCTTTTTTTCTTATTTCTTCTACTATACTTTTATCTGCATCACAAGCTTCGTTTTCGGTAAACACTTCTTTACTTTCAGGCAGACTTTCGGTAAAGCCGATACGGGCAACACCTGCAGGACACCTTCCGGAAGGTCTTGCGGTATTTATTTTTCCCGAATCGGGATGACGCAGAAAGCTCATAATTAACCAGTCTGCGGCACTTGATGCATTTTTCACAAGATAAGGATGTATCTTATCACAGTTGGAAAGCAGATATTCTGTATCATCAAGAGTTTTACGTGCCTTTTTTAAGGCAGCGGGTATATATAGCTTTTGCTTTGCTCTTGTAAGCGCAACATAATATATACGCAGCTCCTCCGACATCATATTGGAATTATTTATCTTTTTCACACTGACAGAAGACAGAGTATCATAGTTTTTAATATTCTGAAGCTCTCTTCTTTTCATTCCGAAGCCCAGCTCGTGATTTATAACAAGATTAGCTCTTAGATCTGTTTTATTGAACATTTTTGATGCACCTGCAATAAACACAAAGGGAAATTCAAGCCCCTTGGATTTGTGCATACTCATTATCCTGACCCCGTTACCCGAGGCGGATGCACCTATATCGGCTCCGTTATCTCGGAGCATATCCATATAACGTATAAATGCACTGAGATCAGAAAAACTGTCGGAGCTTTTTTCTGCTTTTTCAAGAAGAATAAGCAGATTCTTTTTTCTCACTTCACCTTCGTTCATTGCCCCCGCTGCAAGGGGGTATGCGGTATCGGAATATATTTCCCTGATAAGCGTGTGCACAGGAGAACAGGCGGCAAGAGTTTTATAATACCCGAGCTTTTCTTTAAGCAATCTGCACTTTGTATTGTCGGCAGAAGCCGCTTTGAGAACAGCAGAATACAATGAACATTTTCTGCCGTATTCTATTCGCAGCCTTGCCGCATCATCGGCAGTAAAACCGAAGATAGGCGACATCATTACGGCAAGCATATCAATATCTTTTCCGGGATTGTCAATAACTCTCAGAAACGACATAACCGTTTTTATTTCGGGTGTTTCAAAAAAACTCTGATTAACGTCCGAAGAAACAGGTAAGCCTTTTTCTTTCAGGGCTTTTATGTAAGCTTCCGCAACCCCCGAAGGTGAGCGAAGCAATATACAGTAATCAGAAGCAACTGCATTTCTGTTCACACCGCCGTCATTCACCTGAGCTTTTTCCGAAAGGTCCGATGCAATAACCGAGGCGATATACTCAGCCTCTGTTTCGGCGGGTTTTCTGTCTTCGGTTTCTATAAATTCCACTTCGGTATCAACGGTATTTTCCGCTGTCTTTACCGACGGAAAATTAAGCATTTCATCTTCATTATAATCTATATCTCCGCACATGGGTGACATAATTAAGGAGAATATAAAATTGACAGTATCAAGTATACCTTTGCGGCTTCTGAAATTTTCACCCAGAATTATTTTTGACTCGTCATTTTTTCCGTCATAATAAGGGAAAGCATTGCATTTTTCAATAAATATTTCGGGACTTGCCAGACGGAAGCGGTAAATACTCTGTTTAACGTCACCTACAAGGAACATATTTTTTCCGTTTTTTGAAACAGACTTAAAAAGTCCGTCCTGAGCGCGGTTCGTATCCTGATACTCATCAATAAGTATCTCACTGTAGCGTTCAGTCAGTTCTCTTGCAAGAGGGGTCTTATTGTCTTCACTCTCGTTATCCGTAAGCAGCTCAAGCGCAAAATGTGAAATATCCGAAAAATCATAAGCGGACATATCTTTTTTCATACAGATAAGTTCTTCGTTATATTCTTTAACGGTTGTGATAAGCTCTGATGCAATGGCACCGATTACAGGCATATCATCTGCATTATCCGCATCGCTTATGTTCATATACCCTGTTATTTTTTCAAGCACGGCTTTTATTTCGTTACGTTTTGCCTGAGCGGAAAGCTTTGAGGGGTTGTCCGAATATCCGCGGGGAAGCGCAGGCAGTCTGCTGCTTTTAATAACAGCCTCGGCATGCTGAAGAAGGGCTATCTTTTCATCCCAGCAAGCTTCGGAAATCTTACCGAGAGTTTCCTTAAGAAGGGTGTTTTCGGCACTGAAAAGTCCCAGATACTTATTTGCCAGTTCTTCGTCTTCATCAATATCTTTTAAGGCGGCATCCGAAAGATAAATACAAAAATCAAGGTCAAAACACATTTCGCTTATCAGTTTTTTGCCCCATACACTGTTTTCGGCATCACTGAAAACAAATTGTTCACGTATATTTTCAAGCCAGATATCGGGTGACGGCTCACTCATTGAAAAATCAGAAAGCTTAACAACGGTTTCAATAAGCCTTGAATCATTTTTTCCCGAATCAAACATACCCGCAAGCGGCAAAAAAGTCGGTGCATTTTCGGTAAAACGCCGTTCAAGCACTTTTACGGCTGCTTTTTTCTTCAGGTCTGCGTTTTCTCCCTGTTCGAGCATACGGAAATCTGCTTCTATTCCGAGAGTGTGGCAGTTTTCTTTTACAAGGTTCATACAGAATGAATCCATTGTGCAAACCTGCATTTCACTGAGCTTTGACAAAAGCAATATATAATCGTTACGGCGACCCGGTTCCGAAGAAGCCTTTGCGGCAATTCTTGAATAAATGCGTGAGCGCATTTCGGCTGCCGCAGCATTTGTAAAGGTAACAACAAGCAATGAATCGGGAGATACGGCATTTTCTTCGGAAGTAAGCTTACGGATAATACGTTCAACAAGCACACTGGTCTTTCCGCTTCCTGCGGCAGCCGAAACAAGCACCGTACCGCTGTCGGCTTCAATTGCATTTTTCTGTGCAGGAGTCCATTTGCGTTCAGCCATCACACTCACTTCCTTTCAATAAATCTACAGCCTGTTTATGAGTCAGAGAAGCAGGCTCTCTTTTTTCACTGTCATCGGTACGTTTGCATATATCTTTATAGTCACAGTAAACACAGGTATTTTTATAAGATGAAGTACCGATAACAGGCAACGCGGCAATTTTTCCCTCGTGCAAAGCTATACCCATTGAAGTGAGAATACTGTCTGTTTTTTCATGCAGCAGCTTAAATCCGCTGAGAGACAAAAACGTACCTTTCATTCTGCCTTTTTCATCAATATATGCATTAATGAATTTTCCTTCACAGTCTTTTTCCATACCTCTTAAAACGGTTTCATCCTCAAGAATCATACCGTTCATTCTGCCGTTGATAAGCTTTCGGGCTTCAATATCCTCGGCATCGGCATTACGGGGCAAAAATTCCCCCGAATTGTTTGCAGGCACATAAAGAATACCTGCAGGAATTATATCACCGTATTTTTCTTTTCCGTTGCTCCAAAGGCACATAAGATATATAAGCATCTGCATATTCAGCCCGTCAAAAACATCACTGAGCTTAAAATCCTTGCCGCCTGTTTTATAGTCAACAACACGAAGATATACTTTGTTTCCGTCTTCCATAATATCCACTCTGTCAACCTTGCCGCCGACAGTAATGCTGCCGCCGTCGGGCAATGGAAGAAAATACGGAGCTATGTCACCAACCGGACTTATTTCAAGCTCAACAGCCACTGTTGCAAATCTGCTTGAAGAAAATTCTTTTATCATTCTCGACACAATGTCAAAGGCAGTATTCTTTGCTTTATCAAGACTTCTGTTAAGAAGCACTCCCTTATCTTCCCTGCCGCCCATATAATCGCATATGAATTTTTCCGTTATATCGTTTATAAGCAACTTAAGCTCGGTTTGTGTAATTTCCGCAAGCTCACGGTTTGTTTTTACAATAAGAATATTTTCAAGCAGGTGATGTATAAGCAGTCCGTTTATTCTTGCATCAAGATCCGCCGGCTTTAATTTTTTCAGATTCATTCCGTACTGACAAAAGTATTTAAATGCACAGGTATGATACACTTCCGCTTTAGAAGGGGATATATACATATCATTACCGAAAAGAGCTTTTGCCGTTACAGTATCATTGATACGTGCAGGTCGGTTTTCTGCGGCTGCTTTTATCGCTTCGGTTCGGTGAGAAAATGAACTTTCTTCTGCATACTTTTTAAGAGATGCGGAATATACCGTATTGTCACGGTATCTCAAAGCATATTCTTCAAAGGCAGTATCATCACTGCCGATACGCTCAATTGAAGCAATTTTTCTGTCATCAATAATATTAACATCGGGCAGAATGCTTTTTATTTCACTTATTATTTCAGAAGGCTCTGCATTGGCGCCGTCTGAAGTAAGGCGGGAATACGACACAAATAATTTTTCCGAAGCCCCGGTAAGAACGGAATATGCTATCATCCGTTCTTCCGCATGCATATTTTCGGGGATGTTTTCAAGAGGGAAATTATTGCTGCTGAGTATTCTTCTTTCTGCTGAGGTAAAAAGGCCTCCGCTTACCGGGGACGGCGGAAATACTCCCTCGTTACAGCCCATAACAAATACGGCTTTAGGCTCAAGATGTCTTGTTCTGCCGGCTTTTCCTATAACAATCTCATCAATGCCTGCAGGTATTCTGCCGATTTCACCGGAAGATAAAATAATTTTAAGAACCTCATAAAAACGGCGGGGGCTGATGCTTCTGCCCGATATCGCTTCATACAAAGAATCAAGTGCCTCAACCGCGCAGTCCCATACAGCAGAGCACTCAAGTGCAGCGGCTTCATTGCCGTCATTATAAAGAAACTTTGCATAATCAAGAAAGTTTGCCGCCGCATCGGTTTGAGAAAGAAACTCAAATACGGCTCTGCAGGACACTTCACCGCTGTTTTTTTCAAGCTTTGATTTAAGAGACATAAGCGGCATCATCACTTTTTCTCTGATACTGTTTATCTCGTCAAGCCTTTTTTGTGAAGCTTCGTTCACTTCTTCGCCGAATCCGTCGGGATGTGCAGTAAAAGGTCTTGTCCACGCATTTTTATCGATCTGCCATATATACACATAATTTTCAAGCATTGAACACATAACGCTGTCTGTTCCCGTTATGCCGGTTTTTATATACGAAAATATTTCTTCGGAAGAAAAACCGTAGGCAGCAACCGAAACTGCTGAAAGTATCATTTTTATCAACGGATATTCGAACAACGGGATTCGCTTATCCTTAAACACGGGTATACCGTATTTTTTCAATGCGGCAACCAGAGCATTGGTATAATCTCCGCTTCTTTCCGTAACGCTTATATCCTTACAGCGCATTCCCTCATTTTCAAGCAGATCCCTTATCTTCATTGCCACAAGGTCACATTCGGCATATTTATCCTCTGCACACATAACAGTTACGGCTTCCCCGCTGCTGCGGTACACTTCTTTTTCAGCACAGAAAAGCGAATTTTTAAGCACATCAAGTGCTTCAACGGGATGAGAAGAGATTATTTTTTCTTCTGTGCATTTCACACCTCTTTTTGCTGCACTGTTTCTCAGTCTCCGACAATTTTTAACAGCGTGAAGATAACTCTGGGAATCAAAGGAGTGTACTGAATCAGGTGCAAACACAGAAACACAGCATTCTTGTGCCTGTGCCATGATTTCTTCCATAAGCTTTATCTGTGCCCCCGTAAAGCCTCTGAAATCATCAAAGAAAATATATGCTCCCTCAAATATTTTATTTTCCTTAAGAAAGTTCTCCATAACCTTTATGTTATCCGAGCTTTCTGAAAATCTGTCGGTCACTATGGCTTCATATGCGGAAAAGACCCTTGCCATTTCAAGGGTCTTACGCCTCAGCATACTGTCAGACAAAGCTGATGACACGTTAAAAAGATCCTGTACACTGAGCCCCTCCTGTTTTATTTCGGAATACTCATCGAGAAGCTTTTTAACAAGAGGCAGCTTACCCGAATAACGTCGGAATATATCAAGGTGCTCACAAGAATCCTCACAGGCAATACTCATAAGCACATTTCTTGCCGCATCATCTGCCTCAGGCTTTACCCTCAGACCGTTTTCTTCAAGCACATCACGGGAAAGATGTGTAAAGCTTGTAACCGTAAGCATATTACTGAGTTTTTCTCCGTATGTCACAAGAAAATCTCTGTCCCGGTCAAAGCTTGCCTGTTCGGGAACTATAAGATACACACGTTCGCCGTTATTCAGCAAAGAACAGATCTTTTTGTAAATATATTCTTTTTTGGAAGGAAAATAGGTACCTGTTAAAAAAGTCAGCATATTTGTCTCCTGTTTCGTTACTTCCTTTATTATATCAGTCCCGTTGTACCGTTCAAGGGACCCGTTCACTTTTATTTTTGATTATCGGAGCGATATCATCGGCATCGCACAGCTTTATATTGGGACAGTGGGCAAATGCAGAATAAAGCAGCTCTTTTTCATTTTTTTTCATACCGCAATCCACTGCCACCACGGTACATCTTTTTGCAAACCCCAAAGCTGTGAGTATGCTTATGATACAACTTATTTTTACCGAGCATTCCCTGTCGTCACCGTAAAAAGGACACAGAATGAAACATCCTGTTTTTTTGTCGGGACAGGCGGCTTTTATAAGCAAATAGCTTATAACTGTTACAATGCCGATAACAAAAAATACTACAACAAAAGCAAGAATTATACTTTTATACATAAAAAGCACCCCATAACATTATATGGAATGCTTGAAATTATGTGCGAGTCGGTCTGTAAGCCGGGTTCTGTCATTTAAGGCAATCATCTGTCTTGGCGCAGAATTGCTTCTGCGCTCACGCCACCCTTCAAAGTTATGGCCGAGCAAGCCACTTTTATCGGTGTTGCTCCGGATAGGGTTTACAGGGCATAGCCGTCTCCGGTATGCCGGTGAGCTCTTACCTCGCCTTTCCACCCTTACCTGCAAAAAACAGGCGGTATATCTCTGTTGCACTTTCCCTTAAGGTCACCCTCGGCGGCCGTTAGCCGTTATCCTGCTCTGCGGAGCCCGGACTTTCCTCACACAATGTGCGTAATTGCCCAACCAACTCACGATGATATTTTATAACAAAGTCGATAAAATGTCAATGAATGTTACAATAAAAACCGATTTATATATATTGAAATTTTTATAGTATTATGGTAATATTAATCCGAATGCGAATTTTGACAAGGACAGTGTTTTATGAGTAAGCTTTTTGATCTGTTTGTACGTTCATATGCTCTTTCGCCCGAAAAGGAGCCTGAGTTTTTTTCCCTTATAGGAGATTTATATGCTACGGACGAAGTGCAGTCTATGCGTGTTTATCCTCAGCACAGCGTAGCTAACCGTCTTGACCACATACGTGCGGTAACATATATTTCGTACACCGTTTCAAAAAAATTCTCACTTGACGTAAAAAAATGCTCCAGGGCGGCACTTTTACATGATCTTGTTTATTACGACTGGCACGATCCCGATATGAGCCACCGTCCTCACGGATACAGACATCCTGCTTTTGCCGCAATGAATGCAAAGCTTTTGTGTCCCGATATTTCAAAAAAAGAAGAACGCATTATTCTTCGCCATATGTGGCCGCTCACAATACTGCCGCCCTCTTCAAGAGAAGGCTTTGTTGTGACTTTCGCAGATAAATACTGTGCTTCTATGGAAATGAAGATATCAAAAAAAACAAAGAATAAGAAAAAATTTGAAGACCGTCTTGCTCAATTGAATTCCCAAATGAACAGACGTTAATAACGGAGAATCAGAATGCTTGATACTTACTATCCTGTAATAGGCTATATATTTTTATTTTTTATATTCAGTGCAATAGGCTGGACAATTGAATGCACATACCGATCTCTCGGTGAAAGAAGAATAATCAACAGCGGTTTTCTTTACGGTCCCCTTTGCCCCATATACGGCACGGGCTGTCTTGTTTTCGAACTGTTTCTGGTCCCCATATCACAACCTATGGGTAAAAGACTGTGGCTGGTGCTTTTGCTTGGTGTTATTCTTGCAGATACAGTCGAATATGTTACAAGCTGGCTTATGGAAAAGCTTTTTCACGCCCGCTGGTGGGATTATTCAAACAACTTCCTTAATCTGCACGGCAGAATATGCTTCAAGCACTCGTGCTACTGGCTGCTGTTTGCCTTTCTCTATGTATATCTCATATCCCCGATGTACCGCCTTGCAATAACATTTATAAATCCGCGGATAATGAATATCACACTTATAGTTGTTTTCTGTGTTTTTGCAGTTGACCTTACACTGACCGTAAAAGCAGCAGCAGACATCAACAAGCTTATGAAAAAAATATCCGGCTTAAAGCAATCGGTTGTTCACATCGGTGAAACCGTAAAAGCAAAAGCTGAAAACATAATAAGCACCGCCGATACAAAAACCTCTGAAATATTCACCGCCCCCGAAAAGCTTTCCGAGTGGAAAGAGGAAATGCTGAAGCAGTATAACGAAATAAAGCATACCCTCGATTCGTATACAGCCCCCGGAAATAAAGGAAAAGGCAGAATATTTACAATATACGGTTCCGTAAAAAAAGCTGCAGATGACACTCTTACGGATATTGAAAATTACTGGAATGAAATCAAGTCACTCTTCTCTGAAGGTGACAGTGAAATGCTGTAAGGAGACAAAAAAATGACTTATACCTATAAAACCAAAGGCACCTGCGCCGCCGCAATTGAAATTGAAATTGACGGAAACGGAATAATTGAAAACGTTAAATTCATAGGCGGCTGCAAAGGAAATACGCAGGGCATATCTGCTCTTGTAAAAGGAATGAAGGCACAGGATGTTATCGACCGTCTTTCGGGAATACGCTGCGGCTTCAAGCCCACATCCTGCCCCGACCAGCTTTCAACAGCATTAAAAACAATGCTCGGGGAGAATTAAAATGGCTGTTATACTCGCGTCTGCTTCCCCAAGAAGAAAAGAGCTTTTAGGCTACATTACCGAAGAATTTACCGTAAAAGTATCAGATGCCGAAGAAACCTGCGATCCGTCGTGTTCTCCTGAAGAAACGGTAAAAGAACTCGCCCGCCTCAAAGGTGAAGCAGTTCACTCTCTCAATCCCTCAGACACGATAATTTCTGCCGATACCGTTGTTGTTCTGGGAAATGATATTCTCGGAAAACCCCATTCTCCCGAAGAAGCTTTTGCGATGCTTAAAAGCCTTTCGGGAAAAACACACTCGGTATACACTGGAGTTTTTATAATTCACGGCGATAAAAAAATCAGCTTTGCAGAAAAAACCGATGTTACATTCTGCGAGCTGTCTGATGACGAAATAAACAGGTATATTGCTTCCGGCGAACCTTTCGACAAAGCAGGCGGCTACGGAATTCAGGGCAAAGGCTCAATAATGATAAGCTCAATAACAGGCGATTATTATAATGTTATGGGGCTTCCCGCAGCAAGACTCAACCGTATTATGAAAGAAAATAATATTTTATGATATTTTCAAAAGTTGCCGATATATTTTTTCCTGCCCGCTGCCCCGGATGTGACGGCATTAATGACACTCATTCTCCGCTTTGCTCCGACTGTTCTGAAATAATGCTGCACCCGTCGGATAAAAAAAGCCGCTGCGATATATGCTTTATGCCGGCAAAAGAATGCTTATGCAGCAAAAGACAGTATTTTGAAAAGCTGTGTGTACCCCTTTATTATGAAAATAAAACAAAGCTTACATTGCACAGATTCAAGTTCAGAAGCAGACGGGATCTTGCAAAGGCTTATGCACAGCTGCTTGTTCAGTCGCTGAACGAACGGGATATGCTCAGAGATGCGGATTTTCTGACACATATTCCGATGCGTCCGTATGATGTCTTTGTAAGAGGATATAATCAGTCAAAGCTCATTGCTGAGCATATGTCAAAAATAACAGGCATCCCCTGTGCATCATTTCTTATCAAAATGCGAAGAACCAAAAAACAGCACTCTTTAGGCAAAACGGCAAGAAGCGGAAATCTTCTGGGAGTGTTTGAGCCGGATAAAACACAGCTTGATAAATTGCAGAATAAAACCGTAATTGTTATAGACGACATAATAACTACAGGAAGCACATTAAACGAAAATGCAAAAACTCTGTTGATCTTCGGTGCCGGTAAAGTATATGCCTGTGCTTGTGCGGTAACGAAAAAATCTGAAAAAAATCATTGAATTAAATAACAGTGTATGGTATTATTTATATGAAAATTCAGTAAGGGAGACAAAAAAATGAAAAAATTAAAATCAGTTATTGCCGTAATTCTTGCATTCGGTATGTGTATCCCCTTTACCTTAAGCGCATTTGCATCAGGTGAAGACGGCGCATATGAAATAACCAATCCCTACGAAAATATTGATTGGGATGCTGTTACGGCTTACAAAACAGCTCTTCATACTCACACAAACGCCAGTGACGGTGACGACAATTTGTTTGCTTCCGTTGAACGCCATGCTGCAGCAGGCTTTGACATTGTAGCAACAACAGACCACGGCACTGTAAATTACTCATGGGCAGATCCCAACCCCAACAAGCTCATCTACGGAGCTATGAGTCTTTTCGGAAAAAGTGAAGGCGAACTTCTTTATCTCGGAAACGAAGGCACTTTTTCTGACGGCACAGCATACACATATGCTACTGCAGAAAACGGTGATGATTACCTCACTCTTGCAAACGGTAAAAAAATACTCAGAGTTCCCTACGGAATCGAAAATAACGCTGTTTCCGTTAATGCTCACGTTAACAGCTGGTTTGCTGATTATGTTGATAACACAATAACAACATACGAAGATGCAGTAAAAGGTATAGATAAGCTTGGCGGAGTAAGTGTTATAAACCATCCCGGTGAATACACAAAAGCAAGATATGAGCTCCGTTCGGAAGATGCATATAGCGAAGATAACATAGTTTACAACTACTATATCAATAAGTTTGCTTCTCTAATCGACAGATATGATTCTTGTATCGGTATTGATATGAACTCAAAAGGTGATAACAGAACACGTTTTGACAGAATACTCTGGGACAATCTTCTTAAGAGATTTGCCGCAAACGGTGAAAATGTGTATGCAATTGCTTCCTCCGATGCACACCAGCTCAGCGTTATTGACACAGGCTATACCCTTGCTCTTTTAGAGGAACAGTCTTCTGCCGCACTTAAGCACAGCCTTGCAAACGGTGAATTCTTCGCAGCAAGCCATTGTCTGGGCAACTATGATGAACTTGTTGATATCGCAGCTGCACTCAAAGAATTCTACGGTGAAACCGATCTTTACAACAAGGTAAATTCCACAGCTCTTGAAATAGAAGCTAAGATTGCAGGTATCGAAAACGGCGAATATGATGCAGATGAAAGCATAGGTATCACTTATTCCACACTTGATAACGAAGGATACAACCCCGTTCAGGCAGATCCCCGCATCACTTCTATTGAAGTAAATGAAGATACCGACGAAATAACAGTAAACACAACAGACTCTCTGATCGTTCGCTGGATATCAGACGGTGAGCTTATCTGCACACAAAAAGCAGGTGAAGCTACTATAGATCTTAATGACTATGCTGAATATCTCGGCGATTATGTAAGAGCTGAAGTTTTCGGCGAAGGCGGTATCGTTTATACTCAGGCATTCCTTCTTAATGCAGAAGCCAACAAAGATGCAGCTTCTCCCGTAGACAATACTTATTTTGATCTCGGTGTGCTTGATTTCCTCTTCGCTGAATTCAACAACTGGTTTGCAGTTATTGTAAGATTCTTTTCAAATCTTTTCTGATAAAATTTACAATAAATATTAAATAAACACAGTAAAATGACCGACTTTTATTATTAAAAAGTCGGTCATTTTTTAACAAAACAAAAGCAGTAAATATTAAAAAAATTACTGTTTACATAAAATTTTTACCTTTTTTTGCAAAAAAATAGTTAAAAATAAGCAAAAAACAGGGGGTTTACTATTGACAAATGATATTTTTTTTCGTAAGATAAGATTGTTATATTTTTAAAGAGGATTAGATATGACCTCAAAAACAAAAGATTTTTCACAGTTGACAGATGAAACTCTGATCCGTCTTGCCGTAAACGGCGACATCGTGGCTGAAAACTGTATAATAGAACGGTACCGTGATTCTGTAAAAATCACTGCCGCAGTTTTTACAGCCAATTATATTTCAAAGCATTCTCTGTCTTCGCTTGAGTTTGATGACCTTTTCCAGGAAGGACTTTTAGGGCTGATGTCAGCAATATATTCTTTCCGTGAAGAAAAAAATGTCACTTTCAAAACTTATGCAGCCAGATGTATCTCCAACGAAATACGTACTGCAATAAAAACCTCTGCCCGTAAAAAAAACACACCGCCGGGCGGTGTTGTATCTATAAATGATATTGAAATTCCGTCAAAGCTTTCTTTGGAAGAAAAAGTAATTTCAGAAGAAGGCACGGAAAGCATCTATGTTTTTCTGAGAAATGAGCTTTCATCCCTTGAGCTGTCTGTTATAAGACTGCATCTTTCAGGTGAAAGTTATAAAGCAATATCAGACAAGCTGGGTATTACGGAAAAATCCGTTGACAATGCCATTCAGAGAGTCAGAGGTAAACTCAGCAAGTTTTTGAGTGAAAACCGTTCATAACAGTTTTGTGCTGTTCTGATATATGCCTTAGGTACCATCAAGGCACTTTCGGTAAAAAATTTTATAGCGAGGTAGCAACATGTACGAAGACAAAACACTCCAGTGCAAAGAATGCGGCAATGAGTTCGTATTCACAGCAGGCGAACAGGAATTCTACGCAGAAAAAGGTTTCGTAAACGAACCCCAGCGTTGCAAAGAATGCCGTAACGCCCGTAAGCAGGCAGCTAAAGGAGAAAGAGAATACTTTGTAACAGCCTGCAGCCAGTGCGGCGGTGAAGCTAAGGTTCCCTTTAAGCCCCGTGATGACAGAGCTGTTCTCTGCAGCGAATGCTTTGCAAAGTCCAAGGCTTGATTTTCTGAGCATTGGCAAGATTGATGAAAAACATAATACAACACACAAGACACAATCTCTTGCGTTGCAGTTTTATTGCCTGTAGTTTTTACTGTGCAAAAAATATAACGAGTTTATCAACAATCTGAAGATGTACCTGAAAGGGTGCATCTTTTTTTTTGCAGTCAAAACACCTGCACGGTCGGCTCCCGATTTTATATTGCTTTTCAGCTATAAATTATGGTATAATTAATAAAAATAAATAATTTTCAGAAGGTGAAGCAAATGAGAAAAGAAA
The DNA here is from genome assembly GCA_045538645.1 of Acutalibacteraceae bacterium. GTDB lineage: Bacteria > Bacillota > Clostridia > Oscillospirales > Acutalibacteraceae > RUG806. The sequence continues at coordinate 22,980 of JAZSRT010000115.1, forward strand.
AAAGTACCTTTTTGTGTATCACAGAAGCCATTTACCTTATTCTGACTGTGGGAGCGCTTGCAGTATATTATCCTTTTTTCCTTTCATGGTCAAATACAGCCATGCTGATTATTTGTCCCCTGCTTGCAACACTCGGTGCAGGCGGACTCGGTGCAAATGCAGCTGCAGCAGGTAAAAACGTTTCAAAATTACGTATTGCTTTATCAGCTATTATAACAATGGCGGTATTTTACGGTTTACAATGCTCAATCTGTCTGATTCTGAATAATACACTTGATATCGGAAAAAATTTAATGGTTTACGACAGCAATGAGTTTGCAATAGTCTGCTCTTATATAGTTGTATTTCTGCTTGTTGCAGTTCTTTTAATTTTGTTCTTCAAACAGCTTTACGGAAAAAAGCCGGCTGTGGCAGCAGGCGTTATATCAGTTGTTGCAGTCTGCGTTTTCGGACTTTTCTGTTTCAGAACAGTTCTGCCCACACAATGGCTGTATCCCGTTTACCGTGTGTTTGTTTCTCAGGGCGGAGCCCAAACACAAAACGCAGAGCTTAATTACGGTTTTCAGTATGCTGCAGTCAAGATTCAGCCGACAGATAATATCACAGACAACAGTGAGTTTTCAATAGCACTTGCAAAGAATGAGCGAGAAGGCTGTCAGCTCAGCATAGCAGCAAAAAAGGATATGCCGGTAGTTATTACCGTAGGAGACTTTACAGACGAAGCAGGCAACACACTTGAAGCCTACGTATTCCGCGAAGCTTATATAGAAGTACCTTACCACGGTAATTTTGCCTCAGACTATTTCCCCGACGGGCTTATCCCTTATGATGAAAAGACGCCCTTTACGGTTGAGAAAAATATGAATCAGACATTCTACATAGAAACCGTAAGCTCTGCCGACACACCTGCAGGAACATATACAGCCCCTGTGGAATTATTATATGAAGGCGAAGCAATTGCTCAGACTTCAGTCACCGCTCAGGTCTGGGATTTCACACTTCCCGAGGAGTCTGCCTTAGAAACCGCAGTTGGCTTAACCGGCTCGATTTTTAAGCTTGCCGCAGGTCTTGAAAACAACAATTACGGAATAAATACCTGGCTGAGCTTTTATGACGGAAGTATTGAGCTTACAGAAGAGCAAAGAGATGTCTACAAGGCATACTATGATTATCTGTTAGAGCACAAGCTCTGTGCGAATCATCTTCCCTATGACATTCTTGATGAACGTGCAGACGCCTATATGAGTGACCCGCGTGTGAGTGCCTTTTGTATACCGTACCCGGAAGATGACGAGAAGCTTCTTGCTTACTGGGAAAAGGTCAATTCAAATCCCGAATGGGCAGAAAAGGCATATTTCTATCCGGTTGACGAGCCGACCAATACGCAGGGACGTATAGAATCTTTTACGGAAAGAACAGCACGTCTTGCCGAGCTTTGTCCCGGTTATCATATGGTTTCCCCGTTCACATCAAACACTCAGATTACCGATCTGGACGGTAACACTATGCCGGTTTACCTCTTTGAGGAAGACAAGTGTGATATTTTGTGTTCTATTATCGATGCACAGGACAGAGATGAAGGTTTTACGGAATGGCTTTCCGACCGACAGGCTAAGGGCGACAAAGCCTGGTGGTATGTCTGCTGTGCTCCCTCGGATGACAGCGGATACTGCAATTTATTTACATATCAGAATGCAGTTAAGCACCGTATGATGTTCTGGCAGAATTTTGCGGCAGATTATCAGGGATTCTTGTATTATGAAACCTGCAATCTATGGAATTCGGCTGATCCATATACAAATTCCATTACATTTGCGGAAGCGTTTGCAAATAATTCAGGTGCAGATGAAGCAGGCGACGGTTTGCTGCTGTATCCGGGATTGCCCGTCGGCGAAGAAGGTCCTGTAGGTTCATTAAGACTTAAATGTGTAACCGACGGAATAGATGACTTTGACTATCTCACCCTTGCCGCAGAAAAACTCGGTACGGACAAGGCTAAGGAGTATGTCAGCCGTCTGTCAAAATCTTACACGGACTATACACTTGATGCCGGGGAGCTTTACGCTGTTCGCAGTGAATTGGGCGAAGCTCTCGCTGAAGAATAAAAATTTCCAGGACATATAATCTTTTAGCTTTATAGGAAAGATTTTCCTATAAAGCTGAAAAATCCTCTTAAAGCATTACTGAAACTTTAATGTTTCAACTGTCTGCTTTAAGAGGATTTATTATTTCTTAGTTTTCTGCTTTTTTAATACTTATTCGGTTTTCGTACTGAAATCGGCTATAGCATTTTCGAGAGCTTTTACCTGTTCATCGCTTGTTGCCCATGAGGCACAGAATCTTACGCAGGAATGAGTTTCGTCAACTCTGCACCAGTAATCCCACGAAAATCTGTCGGACAGAATGTCAAGAACTGTATCGGGAAGTACGGGGAACTGCTGATTTGTGTTTGATTCGTATAAAAACGGGAATCCTGCTTTTCTGAAAGCATCCCTTATTCTGTAGGCTTTTTCAATGCCGTTTTTGCCCATTTCATAATAAAGACCGTCTTTAAACATTTCAAGGAACTGCAGTCCCATAAGTCTGCCTTTTGCAAACATTCCGCAATGTCTTTTCTGCATATACCGGAAATCTTTCTTGATATCATCATTAATTATAACAAGCGCTTCACCGAACAGCGCACCTACTTTTGTTCCGCCTATATAAAATACATCACAAAGCTTTGCAAGCAAAGGAAGAGTAACGTCATTTCCCTCTGCCATAAGTCCGTAGCCCATTCTTGCACCGTCAACATATAAAAGCATATCATATGTATCGCATATTTCTCTCAGCGCTTTAAGCTCGGCAGCCGTATAAAGGGTACCGTTTTCGGTGGGCTGAGAAATATAAAGCATTTTCGGCTGAACCATATGGTCGTGTGTTACGTCTGCCCAATAGTTTTTACAGTAGTTACCGAAAACATCGGCTGCCACCTTACCGTCGGAAGAAGGAAGGGCAATGCACTTGTGTCCCGTAGCTTCAATCGCACCTGCTTCGTGTACATTTATATGTCCTGTAACAGCACACACAACGCCCTGATAAGGACGAAGGGATGATGCAATAACCGTAGTATTGGTTCCGGTTCCGCCCACAATAAAATGCACATCTGCTTCGGGAGCATCACATTCTTTTTTTATAAGCGCTCTCGCTTCTTCACAGTAATGGTCAACCGCATAACCTGCAGTCTGTTCAAAATTTGTTTTTACCAACGCATCAAGTATTCTCGGATGTGCACCTTCAAGATAATCACAGTCAAATTTAATCATTTTTTTCACTTCTCCAAATCTATAATAATTTTATCGTCATCGCCTGTACGGGTATTATACAAAAAAGGTCTGAGGGTTTCAAGTACGTTTTCTTTGCCGGGCACAAATTTATTTACATCAAATCTGAAAGCCTTAAGCAATTTTTCTGCTCTTATAACACTGCCTGTAAGGGCTTTATATTCAGGTGTTGCGGGCGGATAAGGACCGTTTCCGCCAAAAACACTGCCGACTATATTAAATACCGCATCAATAAATAAAATGTTCTTAAGCTTATTTATATCCTCTTTGCTAACGCCCCCGTATTTTTTTCCAAGGCGTCCGAAAAATGACATTTTCATTTTCGTTACCTTATTTATAAGGGCCTTTGAAATAACAGGATGCTTTTTCAGAATATCGGCATTTGCCACATGAGATACATTATTTACAAAAGTATTCCAATCTGTTTTTATAAGCGAAAGACTTTTTTCAACAAGCCCTATAAAATTAAGAGAATAAATATAATCCTTTGCACTTTTTCCGCCCGTATCAAAATCTTCTATTATTTCTATTCCGATGCTTTCGATACTGCAGGTTTTTGCTTCACTGTCAAAAACGACTTTTCGCATTTTTCCGCCTGCAGACGGAAGTGCACTTGTTGTTATATCATAAAAGAAGCGACCGCTTTCATCGGTAAACTTTTTGATGCCGTGAACGTGTGTATGCCCCGTAAAAATAATCTTTACACCGTACCTGCACATAAGCTCACTCAGCTTTTTATATCCGCCGAACATCTCAAACTCAACAACTTCTTTGTAGATATTCCACGGTGGTACAACAGGATGATGAACAGCAAGAAAAACCGTTTCCCCGTTATTTTCGGCTTTTATTATTTCCTGCTCCAGCCAGTCAAAACCGTCCTCAAACAAGCCGCAATGGCTTCTGCCGTTACCGTTATCATAAATTGCAATCAGCCGAAGTCCGCAAGTCAGCGCCAACGAATATGAACCGCTCTCCTCATGTACGCTATCGGCATACTTATGGCCGTATTCATAATAAAGCTGAGGCAATTCAGTCTTATAAACACGCTCGGCAGGTTCACAACCGTTTTTTGTGTAGTATACGGGATGAAAAATATTTTCGTCGTCACCGAGCCCCGCATAATCGTGTGTGGCACAGGTCACAAGAACCTTTTTGCCTGCATCTGTCAACATTTTCAGTTCCTTCTGAAAATCAGTATGACTCTGTTTGTCACCGTTGTTTATAAGGTCACCTGTTATAAGAACATATTCCGCTTCCTTGTCGGCAACAATTTTCTTAAAAAAACTTCTGAGAATCTGCGGCGTGCATTTTATGGCTATCTGATCGCCCATTTCCCGACTATTGATACTCTCGCCTTCTTCCCACATTTTTTCGGAAAGATAGTGAGTATCGGTCAATACATATAAAGACAGTTTTTCGGACATAATAAAACACCCTTTTTCTTTTTTTTAATGAGAAAATAAAAATACAGTAGCATTAAATGTTATTTTAGTATATAATATAATAAATGTTCTGCAATGTAAAGAAAATAAAACAAATTAACAGTATCGGAGGTGCAAACAATTATGTCGGATGAACACGGTATACTTATCGTAAGCAGTTTTGTAAAATTTTCAAATTGTCTTATACCGATAGTACAAAAGATTTCTGCAAAAAATACATATTGCGCCGTAAGCATTGCCGATGCGCAGAAAATTCTGATGACACACAATATTTCTTCATTAATTATAAATGCACCTCTTTCAGACGGCTTCGGTCTTGACTTTGCCGTAAAATGCGCAAAAGAAAAAAATTATGCGGTTCTTATGTTTGTTCCGAAAGAATTGTTTGAGCAGGCATCACAAAAAACATCTCCTTACGGTATACTTACACTGCAAAAACCGAACACACCTGACATAGTTGAGCAATCCGTTTCGCTGCTTGAGGCAACTGCAAAAAAAATCAGTTCATTAACAACAGGCGCATCCGACTGCAGTGACAAAATAGAAGAGCTTAAGCTTCTTACCCGCGCAAAGCTTATCCTTATAAGTTCCCTTGGTATGACAGAAGCACAAGCCCATAAATTCATTGAGCGAAGGGCGATGGAAGCAAGAAAAACAAAATCCGCCATTGCCCGAAGCATAATAACTTCTTACGGAAATTAAATACAAAATTAAAAAGGAGGCAGAAAAATGAAAACAAAAAAACTGTTTGCACTCATCTTATCACTTATACTGACTTTGGGTATGTTCCCCGCTCTTGCAGGTGCAGCAAGCATAGATCCCACCTTGTGGGCAGCAGTTGACGGTCTGGGCAGAACGCTTTCTTCAAATGAACAGGTCGGAAATAAAGATCCCGAAAAATTTGTGGGTATGTTCTATTGGATATGGCATTATCCCTGGACTGCAGATACCGCTCCCATAACAACAGGAAGTGTGCTTGATATTTACCCGGAAGCTGTCAATGACTGGGAGCATCCCGCATGGAACAACACTTATGACGGCAGACCTTATTTCTGGGACGAGCCTCTTTTCGGATTTTATACCAATACCGATGAATATGTTCTCAGAAAACACGCTGAGCTTCTCGCCGATGCAGACATAGATACCGTTATTTTTGATACCACAAATTCAGATATTATTTTCCCCGAAGGGTATGAAGCACTGCTTAAAGTATGGAGTGAAGCCCGTGAAGAAGGCGTAAACACTCCGGATATTGCGTTTATCCTGAACTTTTCAGGTGCCGAAGACACACGTACTCAGCTTATAAATCTTTATGATGACCTTTACAGCACGGGAAGATACAAAGACCTCTGGTTTTTCTGGGAAGACAAGCCTCTTATTATGGCAGATATAAAATGTCTGGATCTTACGCAGGAAAAGGACAGGCAAATATACAATTTCTTCACATTCAGAGATAATGAATCAACATATTTTGCCAATGACACAAGTAAGCTTAAGGATACCTGGGGTTGGTGTTCCGATTATCCTCAGACAAAATTCGGTAAAGACATATGCGGCAATGTTGAGCAGATTTGTGTTTCTGTTGCTCAGAATGCAAATGAATACGGACTTACTGCCATGAATTCTCCCACAGGTACAGTTCAGGGCAGAAGCTTCACAGACGGATACTTCTCTTATACATACTCCTACGGCGAAAAAGAAATCACCGTTGACAAGAATATTGAAAATTCCCTTCTTTACGGTCTCAATTTCCAACAGCAGTGGGACTATGCCATCGAACAGGATCCCGAATTTGTATTTGTAACAGGCTTCAACGAATGGATAGCAGGCAGATTTACGGAATGGAACGGTGTTGAAAATGCATTTCCCGATCAGTTCAGCCCCGAATACAGCCGTGATATTGAACCCTCAAACGGCATTCTTAAGGACCATTACTATTATCAGCTTGTTGAAAACGTCCGCCGCTTCAAAGGTGCCTCTGCTAAGCCTTTGAATGATGCAAATAAAACCATTGATATAAACGGTGACGATTCACAGTGGGACAGCGTTCTTCCCGAATATAAGCACTACAAAGGCAATACAAAAACAAGAAACAGCGACGGCTGGCAGGGATATCATTATACAAATGACACCATGCGCAATGATATCGTACTTTCAAAAGTTGCTTATGATGATAATAATATATACTTCTATGTTGAAACCGCCGAAGATCTTTCCCCTTGTACCGACAGTGACTGGATGCGGCTTTTGCTTGATACCGATACAAGCGGTGTCTCTCAGAACTGGGAAGGCTTTGAATATGTAATCAACCGCAATTCTCCCGAAAACGGAAAAGCAGTTCTTGAAAAAGCAATGGGCGGAACACAGTTCAGTGAAGTATGCAAGGTTGACATAGCAATAAACGGCAATACCCTTAAGCTTTGTGTTCCCAGAGAAAAGCTCGGTCTTACTTCAGAAGAAATAAAATTCAATTTCAAATGGTCAGACAATCTTTGCGGCAGTGATGCTATGTCATTCTACCTGAACGGTGATACTGCCCCCGGAGGAAGATTTACCTTTGTCTTTGATTCTTCTTCAGAGGGACCTGCTGAAAATGGAGATGATTCCTGCGATTTACCCGGCATATCTGCTTTCTTTAATTCCGTTAAAGCAGCTTTTATTTGTTTGTTTAACGAAATGAAAAAAATAATGATTTATTTGTTCAGATAAAAAAATAATACCTTTATTTACCTTTGATTTTATTCCTTTTACCGCAAATAATACACTCAGCACACAAAAATCAAGATGCTTTTTCGAGGGAAAAACTTCTTGTAATAAAAATATTCTTTGTGTGCATAATACTAATGCAAATTAAACGAAACTTTTTTGCAAAAGGAGTGAAACATGGTGAAGGGTAGTAATTCAAGTCTTGTACCCGAAGCAAGAGAGGCTCTTAACAAGTTTAAGATGGAAGCTGCTACAGAAGTAGGCGTTAACCTTAAGCAGGGTTACAACGGCGATCTCACATCCCGTCAGGCAGGTTCTGTAGGCGGTCAGATGGTTAAAAAGATGATCGAAGCTTACGAAAACGGTATGAAATAAGAGTTTTTAAGTTAACTTCACCGTAAATCCTTTTCTTCTGAATATGATACAATAAGGCGGAACACCGTTTTGCAGTATCTGACAATTGGAATATAAAAAGGTTACGGTTTTTATACCGAAAAATTATTAAAAAGAGATGTTGCATCCGAAATGTCGGGTTCAGCGTCTTTTTTTAGCGGTAAGCAAAAAAAGGCAGAAACAGCTATCACTCTGAAGAAAGACGAAAGTATCTTATTCGTCCCCGCGCTGAAAATCATCTTAACCGAATTTCCGTTATAATCTTAATTTTATTCAACAAATACACTTTACAATGTGGATTATTTTGCATTTTTAGTTCGAGTGAAGAAAAATAAATGTTATGATTTTGTTAATTTTCTACAATAAAAAATTTTTTGTTTAGAGGTTTTATATCTCGACAAGCGTTGGAAATTGTGTTAGAATTTTTTTATTATATTTAAAGGAGTTATTTTTGCATGAGAGCCTCTAACAGTATACCGAATTTCAAATCCGGTCTTCGTATGTATGCCAATTTTTCGGCACGTACAATCAAAAAAATCTGCCAGGAAATAGGCCCCCGCGAAGCCGGTACCCAGGCAGAACTTGATGCCCAGAACTATATGGCAAAACAAGTCGGAGACGCTGCCGATGAAGTAAAACAGGAAGAGTTCAAGGTAGCTCACAGAGCTTTCCTCGGTTGGCTCAGACTTGCAGGTATTTTTATGCTGCTGTCTACCCTTTCCGCAGTAATAAATGTTCTGTTTTTCCCCGAAGCTTACTTCGCCCCCATCGTAACTGCAGTATTCTGCGTGCTTACCGCAATAATGTTATTCGGTGAATTTCTTTTTTACAAACCCGTTATTGACCCCTTCTTCAAAAAAGTGACATCCCATAATACATACTGCATAAGAAAAGCTTCAGGTGAAACAAAAAGAAGAATTATCATCGCAGGACACTCAGACTCATCAATTGAGTGGAGATTTACCCATATGGGCGGCGCACCTATGATGTATGTAGCATTTGTATATCCCGCAGCAGGCCTTATATATACGGTTGCAACAACCATATATATGCTTGTAACAGGTGAAGTCAATCCCGTTCTTATCTGGATAGGCTGTGCATTTATTCCCGGTTATATAGGTCTTGCAATTTTTATGAATTACAAAATTTGTGTTGACGGTGCAAATGACAATCTTACAGGCTGTATGACAGGTGCTGCAGTACTTAAATTCCTTGGTGACAATAACATCAGATTTGAAAACACAGAAGTAATTGCTATGTTCTCAGGTGCAGAAGAAGAAGGCTTAAGAGGTGCAAAAGCTTCCGCAAAGCTTCACCCCGAATTCAAAGACGGTGACGTTGAAACAGTATTTATCGCATTTGATACGATTACAGACTATGACGATATGGCTATTTACCACAAAGATATGTCAGGTCTTACAAAGCATTGCAGAAAGGCTTGTGCCCTTCTTAAAAAAGGCGGCGAATATGCAGGTGTTGATCTTCCCTATGCCCTTCTTTTTGCAGGTGCTTCCGATGCCGCAGCTATGACACAGGCAGGCATTCACGCAACAACATTTGCAGCTATGAATCCCGGTCCTCCCAAGTATTATCACACACGTGATGATAAAGCTGATATTCTTAATCTTAAAACAATTGAAAAAGGTGTTGAAATAGCACTCGAAACAGTTTTCCTGTTTGATGAACAGGGACTTAAAACCGAATATTAAGTTTTTTCTCTGCATATCCCGAATCCCGCGGATATGCAGATTTTTTATTATTGAATAAAGACTACCAAATTAATAGTATATTTAATATATTTATCTTGCAAATTAATAATACTTCTGTTATACTATTTTACGTATAATTATAAAGGAGTCGTGTTCTCATGAAAAAAACATTTAAAACAGTAATTTCATTCCTTACAGTTGCTATGCTGATACTTTCTTTCTCATCCTGCAGCATATTTGAAAGCATGAGAAATGCAGCTAATAACAAACCTGAAATTTTTGATACCCCCGAAGAAGCTGACGTTATAGCTGAATTCAATAAAATGCTTGCTTCTTCAGTTGATTCAGCTCTTACAATTACAGAAAATGTAAGCTATTCCGCAGGCAAGCCCGAAGTTCTCGGTGCAGACGGTGAAGAAGCAGGCATACTTGATGCGGCTGCAGACCAGCTTAAAACATTTATTATGTCAGGCAACCCCGGCGGCACATCAGAAGAAATAACAGATACAGCTGATACTCTCCTTAAGGATATAGATGCTTCAAAAATCGTAAAGCTCGAATTCAACAGAAACATCGCTTCCGAAAATGTTACCGATGAAAAAGGCAATGAAGTAAGCGAAGTTACAACAAACGAAAACGGTGAAGAAGAGGAAGTTATTGTTACAAGACAGTATATCAGTGACAATACTCTTCATCTTACATTCAATTATTTTGAAAATCTTCCCGTTTCCGAGGCTGAAACTCTGACAACAGAAGAAACCACAGCTGAAGAAACTACTCTTGAAGAAGAATATTATGAAGAGTACTACGAAGAAGAATACATTGAAGAAACAACAGAAGAAGAAACTACCGTTGAAGAAACAACCGTAGAAGAAACTGCTGCTGCAGAAGATGCTGCTTCCGAAGAAGAAACAACAGAAGAAGAAACCACCGTTATTTTAGCTGATGACGCTGTTATTGAAAGCGTATTCGGCGGTGCAAAGAACAAAGAAGATGTTCTTAAAAACTTTGAATGCATTTCTGAATATATCGTTGTTTCAGACTATACCACCGAAAATGCTGAATGCAAAGTTACAGCAGATGCAGACCTTGGTGAAGGTAATATAACATTTATCAGATTTGAACAGAATATGAAGGTTACAGTTAAGGCTCAGGGTGTAGGTGCACTTGCTGAATACGGCGATATCGAAATCGTGTTCAATCTTACAAAAACAACCGGCTATGATTTCACATACCAGGTTGAAGAAACTGAAGCTGATGAAACAGCTGCTTCAGACGAAGCTCAGCAGGATACAACAGTTGAAAATGAAACCGAAGAAGATACAACTGAAGAAGCTGTAACCGAAGAACTCACAGACGAAGCAATTACAGAAGAAGACTCTGAAGCTGCGGAAAATACCGAAGCAGAGTAAAAAAACAACTTTTGATGAAATATTTTGCCGGAGGTCACACTCCGGCTTTATAAAAATACAGGAGGCTTTTTTATGTATAAAAAAAGTATTGCTTTATTTGCAGCAGGAATTCTTTGTCTCACTGCTTTTTCCTCCTGCAAAGCTCCCGAAGGTGAACCTGCAACCGTGCAAAGTGATTCCGATTCAGTAACCGTTCAATACAAAATTACTGAAGCTGAAGAAAAAATCTCATTAGCTGAAGAAGCAAACCCCGCAATAAGCATAGAAAAGTTTAACACCCTTCTTGAAAATCCCGATTTGCATGCGGTTGCTTACGAAGGCACAGAGGATTTTATATTCAGCAAAGAAAATCATATTGATAAAACAATTATTATAAACACTTACGGAAAGGCTGAAATCAACTCTTCCGTTACAGAAGTAATAGTACTCGGAGCACAGGGCGGTATAACCGTAAATGCTGCTGCCGACAGTCTTATGATAAAAGGCGATAGCGTTAATACGGGAATAAACAGTGATGTCAATACAATATATGTCATAGGAAAAGATGCAAAGCTTCATATTTACGAAGGAAACGTTTCAAATATATTTGCAAGAAATACCACAACAATGATATATAATCACACAAGAAATGACATTACCGTAACACTTACCAACGGTACAACCGTCACAATCCCGGGAAAACACACTTATTCAGTTAACGATAACACCTTAACAAAAGGGATCATTGACTAATAAAAGAGGTAAAAGCTAATGGCACAGGAATATTCGGTATCTCTTCAGAAAATGGTAAAGTATAATGCTCTCAGTGTGCTTTTTGCGCCTAAAGAGCTTGAAGAGATATTTATAACGTCAAGGGATGTAAACAGACCGGGTCTTATTTTAGCAGGCTATCACGATTTTTTTGATCCGAAACGGATACAGTTTTTCGGTCTCACCGAATTCGGTTTTATAAACAGCCTTACAAGAGAAAAACGAACAAAATGTCTTGAACATTTCTTTTCATACGAACCCAGCTGCGTAATCATTTCAAGAAACATCGACCCGATAGAAGAATTTATGGAGCTTGCAAAAAAGCATTCGGTTCCCGTTCTCAAGTCTGCAGACTCAACATCGGGATGTATGTCAACGCTCATATCCTTCCTTGGAGTTGAGCTGGCTGAAAGAATAACAAGACACGGTGTTTTTGTTGAAGTCTACGGCGAAGGTGTTCTTATTGTAGGTAACTCCGGCGTAGGTAAAAGTGAAACTGCTATTGAGCTTATCAACAGAGGCCACCGTCTTATTGCCGATGATGCGGTTGAAATAAGAAGAGTATCATCCAAAAGCCTTGTAGGTTCAGCCCCCGAAAATATAAGACATTTTATGGAGCTTCGCGGTGTCGGTGTAATAAATGCCCGAAACCTCTTCGGTATAGGTTCTGTTAAAATGACAGAAAAGATAGATATTATCATCAATCTTGAGCTGTGGGACGAAAATAAGGTATATGACAGATTAGGTCTTGAAGAAGAATATATGGAAATTCTCGGCATAAATATACCCGCAATCACCGTCCCCGTTAAACCCGGACGAAATCTTGCAATTATAATCGAATGTGCGGCAATGAACAACAGACAAAAGCGTATGGGCTACAATGCAACAAAAGAGCTTCTTCAGAGCCTCGGAATGGTTGATGATGAAAATTCATCCGGGAAACCAAATGTGCTTGAAGTCTGGCATTGATAAATGTAATATATATCTGATTTTCAGATATTATTATACAAATAAAATTAAAAAATATGGATTTATTTACGGAGGAAAATAATATGTATAGAGTAGGAATTGACCTTGGCGGCACTAACATCGTTGTAGGTATTATCGATGAAAACAACAAGATACTTGCAAAAGCATCAAGAAAAACAAACGTTCCGAGACCCGCAGAAGATATATTTGACGATATGGCTGAAGCAGTAAAGGACGCTATGAGTCAGCTTTACATAACAAAGGACGAAATTATTTCTGTCGGTGTCGGCACACCCGGTTCTGTTAACAAGGCAGATGAACTTATTGAATTTGCAAACAATCTGGGCTTCAACAATGTTCCCGCATATAAGCTTCTCAGAGACAGACTCGGCATTCAGAAGGTTTATTTTGATAACGATGCCAACTGTGCAGCACTCGGCGAAGCTGTTGCAGGCTGCGGCAAGGGTGTAAAAGATTTTATAATGATTACCCTCGGCACAGGTGTCGGCAGCGGTATAATTGTTAACGGCAAGCTCGTAACAGGCGTAAACTATGCAGCAGGTGAAATGGGCCATACAGTTCTTATTTATGACGGTCTTCAGTGTAACTGCGGCAGAAAAGGCTGCTGGGAAAAGTATTCATCCGCAACAGCACTCATCTCTCAGACAAAAGAAGCAATGAGAAAGAACTTCAATTCTCTTATGTGGGACATTGTCGGCGGTGATATCAACAAGGTAAACGGAAGAACCGCATTTGATGCAATGAGAAAAGGCGATGCTACAGCTCAGCAGGTTGTTAACAACTATGTAACATTACTTACCTGCGGAATCGGTAATATCATAAACATATTCCAGCCTGATATGGTATGCGTAGGCGGCGGTGTAGGTAATGAAAGAGAAAACCTTCTCGGTCCCGTAAGAAAACTTCTTAAATCCGAAGTTTATTCAATCCACGCTAAAAAGCAGACACAGCTTGTTGCTGCTGAACTCGGTAACGATGCAGGTATCATCGGTGCCGCACTTCTCGATGAATAATTAAAGAGTGATATTTATGACAGATCTTCAGAAATCTTTTTTATCCAACTTTAAAAACGAAGAATGCCGCATTATTTTTGACGAACCGCTTAAAAACCACTGTTCTTTCAGAATAGGCGGCAATGCAGAGGTTCTCGTTATTCCGAAAAAAGAGGCTGTTCTCACCGCAATACTTAAGTATGCGGATGAAAGAAATATAAAGCTTCATATTCTCGGCAACGGCAGCAATGTACTTATTGCCGATGAGGGACTTAGCGGCATAACCGTGAAGTTAATGGGCGGACTTACCGATATGCTTTATCTTGGCAACGGTATTATTGCCTGCTCTGCCGGTGTTTCCCTTACTGCACTTTGCAATTTTGCCCTTGAAAATTCGCTTACGGGGCTTGAATTTGCTTACGGTATTCCCGGTACTGTCGGCGGTGCCGTATATATGAATGCAGGCGCTTACGGCGGTGAAATCAAAAATGTGCTGATGTCAGTAAGAAGTGTTGACAAAAAAAACGGTACCCCTGAAGAAACTCCTGCCGATGAGCTTGAAATTTCTTACAGAAACACTTCATTTATGAAAAATAACCGTATTGTCACCTGTGCTTATTTCAGGCTTGAAAATGGCAATCCCGAAGACATAAAAGTCAGAATGGATGAGCTTATGTCTAAGAGAAAGAATTCTCAGCCTCTCGATTTTCCCAGTGCCGGCAGTACCTTCAAAAGACCTCCCGTAGGCTATGCAGCAGCGCACATTGATGAGTGCGGTCTTAAAGGCAGAAGTGTAGGCGGTGCACAGGTCAGCGAAAAACACGCAGGCTTTGTAATCAATACGGGAAATGCAACTTTTTCAGACGTAACAGCATTAATGGATATAATAAAAGATATAGTTTTAACAGAACACGGTGTATTACTTGAACCGGAAGTTGAGATATTAAAGGACTAAAATCATGTCATTTTCAAGTGAAGTCAAAACAGAATTATTAAATATCGAAAATCAACCCTGCTGTAAACTGGCTCAGAGTTACGGGCTTCTGCTTTTCGGCAGGGCTTTTTCTGCCACTGAATTCTCTATACTAACAGAAAATTCGGCAATTGCAGAAGCTTATTGCGATGCAGTCTGTTTTCTTTCGGGTTTTACGGTAAATACCGTTGAAACAAGCGGCGGAAAGCATAAGGTTCATATTGAAGATAAAACCGTAATAGATGCCGTTTTCGAAAGACTCGGCATATCAGACACGGCAATAAAACGACGTGTCAATTTTGCCAATTTTCAGAACCCTTGTTGCTTTGCTGCATTTATAAGAGGCGCATTCCTTTCCTGCGGCACCATAACAAATCCCGAAAAAGAATATCACCTTGAATTTTCGGTTTCTGCAAAAGGACTTTGTGAAGATCTGAAAAAAATGTTTGATGAATACGAGCCCGTTCCTAAAATAACACAAAGAAGCGGTTCTTACACGGTTTACTTCAAAAGTTCTACAGATATTGAGGACCTGCTTGCCATAATGGGAGCTACAGAGAATTCCCTTCAGTTTATGGGAGCAAAAGTTGTTAAGGATATCCGTAACACCGTTAATCGCAAAGTGAATTTTGAGAATGCAAATCTTGCAAGAACCATTGCAGCTGCAAGCAAGCAATATGATGCAATAGCATATATAAAAGAAAAAGCAGGCTTTGATTCTCTCCCGCCGGAGCTCAGAGAAATTGCACAGCTCAGATACGAAGACAGAGAGCTTAGTAATTCCGAAATTGCAAAAATGCTTTCGGAAAGCATCACCGTATCGGGAGTTAATCACAGATTCAAAAGAATTATGAAAATCGCCGAGGAGATGAAAAAATGAATATATCTGAACCATTTACTTCGATTCCGCAAGGTGAACACGAGGACAAGGCGAAAAGAGTCTATACCTTTTTTGAAGAGCACTCAATTCCCCTTTTCGGTGTTTCCCACGACAAAGCGGATACTATGGAAATATGCGAAAAAATTGAAGAAAACTTAGGAGCTGAAATATGCAAGAATCTGTTTTTATGTAATGCACAGGCAACAGACTTTTATCTTCTTATGATGCCGGGAAAAAAGGTATTCAAAACAAAATTCCTTTCAAAGCAGATAGGCTCTTCAAGACTTTCCTTTGCAAGTCCTGAAAATATGGAGAAATATCTTGACATCACTCCCGGCTCAGTAAGCGTTATGGGACTGATGAACGATAAAGAAAAGAAGGTTAAGCTTATTATAGATAAGGATCTTCTCGAACTCCATGAAATAGGCATACATCCCTGTATCAATACAGTAACTCTTAAAATAAGCATTGACACTCTCACAAAAACAATTATCCCTGCTCTCGGCAGAGAGGCTGCAATTGTTGATCTGCCGGACCCGACAAAAATTGAAGTTCAATAATTGCTTTTTATTGACATTTTTATAAAAACATAGTATTATTAACTTAATGATAAATAGAAGGGATTGATTCCGATGAAACTTTCAAAAAAGATTATTTCATTACTCTTAAGCGCATTGCTTATTGCGTCAACCGGCGCCGTAGCATTTGCAGCTGAAGCAGACTACACAATTGTTTCTCCCTATGAGAATGTTATCTGGGAAGGCGACGATGCATGGGGTGCTTATAAGGGCACTCTTCATTCACACACAACTTATTCTGATGGTGATGTTGATCTTGCAACAATGGTCAAGGCATACTATGCTAAGGGCTTCGACTTTCTTGCTAACGCTGACCACGGTGTAACCGGTGTTGAGTGGAACAGAGCTCCAAAATATCCTTTCCTTTACAATTATCAGTTCATCCTCGGCAACAAGCAGGCAACTCTTACCGATGAAGAATACGAGGGTATGATTACCGGCACATATAACAACAGAGGCAAAAAAATGACTTGCGTTGTTGGTGCTAACGAGCTCAACGATCTTACCCTTACAAAGTGCCATGTTAACGGCTACTTCCTTCCCGAAGGTGTCGGAACAGGCTACCGCGGCGGTGAAAATGCTTTTGAGGCAGCTGTTAAGTTTACCCACGAAAAAGGCGGCATTTCCCACATCAACCACCCCGGCGACTGGCTTGATTCAAACTCCAATCCCGATGCAGTAAATGATCCCGAAAATATTGCATTCCTTACAGATATTATTCTTAAATATGACTCCTGCTACGGCATCGAGGTATTCAACGAGGATAACGGTCCTACAGGCTATGACAGAGTTCTTTGGGACAATATGCTTTTATATGCTCTTCCCTACGGAAAAACAATTATCGGCTATGCTAACACCGATGCACACGATGAAAACAATATTGACACTTCCTTTATGACATTTATGATGGAAGAAAACGATGTTGACAACATCAAGGAAACTATGACAAACGGAGCTTTCTTCTCCACAACAAGAGCCCTCAGGGCAAGTGATTTTAATATCGGTCCCGATAAGCCTATTGATGCAGCTAACACAGATCTCGCATATCCCATGTTCACAAAGGTTGTTGTTGACGGTCATAAGATTACAGTTGAAGCAACTGATGCTGAAACTATCCAGTGGATTGCAAACGGCAAGGTTATCTATAAAGGCTCAATGGTTGACGGCGAATTCACACTTGACCTTGATACAGTTGAAGGAGCAGAGGATTTCCTTTATGTCCGTGCTGAAATCATCAGCGAAGGCGGTATGACCGTTACACAGGCTCTCACAATTGACAACGGTGAAGCACCTATTGAATTCAACGAACAGAACAAGGATATCATCGCAAAGTTTATCGATGCTTTCAAAAATTCATTACTTTATGTTCTTATTCAGGAGCTCATCAGATTAATCTAAGGTTAATTTGAATAATTTAATGCCTCCGCGTAATACGGAGGCTTATTTTTTTAATCGGAGGTGCAAAATTTGCAAAATATGAACATAAAAAAACTCATACTGCCGTTAATTGTCATTCTGATGATTATGCTTATGAATATTAATTCATTTGCCTCCGGTAAACAAGTAGAATTGTCTTTTACTGAAGCAAAAGATTTTTATTCGGTTTCGGTATTTATTCCGTCACCGGAAAAATTAACCGATATAAATCTTTCTTTTTTTGTTAACGGTAAGGATATTTCTTTTAGTGAGTTTTCAATAGAAGGAACTGACACAGAAAAATACTTTGTATCAACTGAAGACATACAAGCAAAACCAAAAAAAGGCAATACGTATTTCATTTACAACTCTGAGTTATCTGATACTAATATTTATTTCAGCGGATATTTTCTCAAATCTTTTTCTTCTGAAAAAAATTTCCATCTATGTGATATCAAGATCAGTTTTACCGAAAAATTCACAGCGGAAGATACAGTTCTTGTAGACTACCGCATAACTTCTGACGGAAACACTATATCA
>JAZSRT010000086.1:0-5204 GCA_045538645.1 Acutalibacteraceae bacterium
GAAGCAATATTTCACTCACACCAAAGGTGTGAATTTCACTATCATACTTTGTAGGGCTACAGCCCTACAAAGTATGATTTATGGGGGTTTATATGTACGATATAATAATCATCGGCGCAGGGCCTGCGGGGCTTACTGCTGCCATTTATGCAAGAAGAGCAGAAAAAAGTGTTCTTGTTATTGAAAAAGGTGTTTTCGGAGGTCAGGTTACTTTTTCTCCGAAAATAGAAAATTATCCCGGCTTCGGTGAGCTTTCGGGTACTGAACTTGCCGATAAAATGGTGGAACACGCCATTTCTCTCGGTGCGGAGTTTGAAATGGAAGAGGTTACCGGAATTAAAAACGGCGAAACCAAGGAAGTTATTACCGAAAACGGTTCTTTCTTCGGAAAATCCGTTATTATCGCCACGGGAGCTTCTCACAGACATCTGGGAATCGAAGGCGAAGAAAAGTATCTGGGTAACGGTATTTCCTTCTGCGCTGTTTGCGACGGAGCTTTTTATAACGGTCAGGAAGTTACCGTTATAGGCGGCGGCAACTCTGCCTTACAGGAAGCAATACTTTTATCGTCAAACTGCAAAAAAGTTACGGTTATACAGAATCTCGCCACTCTCACAGGTGAAGAAAGCCTTGCAAATATCCTGAGAGCCAAGGAAAATGTTGAAATAATCTATTCAAGCATCGTAACAGGTTTTACGGGAGAAGATTCGCTTAAGGGCATCATAATAAAAAACACTCAGACAAATGAAGAAAAAACCGTATTATGTGACGGTTGCTTTGTTGCAATCGGGCTTATCCCCGCAACGGATTTTGTAAAAAACACGGTTAAGCTTAATGATTACGGTTATGTTGAAGCAGGTGAAAATTGCCTGACGGATATCGGCGGTATTTTTGTTGCAGGCGACTGCAGAAGCAAAGAAATAAGACAAATCACCACCGCCGCCGCCGACGGCGCCACCGCAGCCCTTGCAGCAATAAAATATATTGATTAAATAATTAATGGCTCAGGCATACTGACAAAACAGTAAGCCTGAGCCATTTGTTTGATTTTAAGAAAATCAAATCATAATTTGAAAGGCGATAGCCTTTCAAATTATGAAGATAAAAGATAATAGATAATGGATAATAGAATCGGGACCTGCGTTCGGCATTTTAAATAGAGCGCAGCGGAACAAGGCGTTTACGCCTTCCATTTCTTTTATCTTTTCTCTATTATCTATTATCTCATAATTTATCGAACTTTCAGTTCTATAAATTATGATTTGTGTTATTTGAAATTCTTAACTACCTTTTCAAATGCTTCTGCTATCACCTTATGAGTATTGGGACCCATAGAGTTTGTTTCGTGGTAGTGGTTTTCGTTGAAGCGGTCGCGGGTGGAATTAAGATAGGGCTGTGTGGGGTGAAGAACAAAGTCGTTTGCGGGCACACAGTAGCCTGTCATATCGTTTGTTACACCGAAGGCTATCATTTCGTGGTCGCCTGCGATATCCGCAAGGGGTGTTGCATTTATTTCGGGGCCCTTGCCTGTTGTGGAATTTTCCGCATCCATATATCCGCCGTAAACGGTTGAAACAAAGTTTTCACCGGGTAACATAAGAATCTTCTGTGAACCTATTGTCATATAGGTTATTTCCGTTTTCATTGCAATACCCGTTTCTGAAATATTTGAGGGGAATGCCTTAAAGCTCATGGTTCCTCTCATTGCAAGAAGGGTGAGAACATTGTTATCAACAGGCAGATAAAACTGCTGTGTAATAAACTTGATTTCGGGGCTGAGCTCCTTTTCGTTTTCGATTGCAAATGCTTTTTCGGCATAATATTTTGCCTGGCACTTGATTTCTTCAACCCTGTCTTCATTACCGAAGTCTTTTGCATCCATACCGCCTATGGCACCGATACCGAAAATTACTTCTGCTCCCTTTTCAGCTTTTATCTGTTCACGCATAAAATAGGGATATTCACCTGAAAGCATACGGTTAGAGCCGCCAAGTGAATTGGGATGTGCACCTATGTTCATTATCCATATTTCGTCAGTTTTGTCATCGGGAACAAACCTGATTCTTGTAAGAACCTCGTGTCTGTCGGGAAGTCTTCTGCCGGTGGAAAGTCCGTCTTCAATACCGATTCTGCCGTTATAGAGCTTTCCTTCTTTTCTGTTGTTATAAGCTTCAACACTTACCTTTACAGCCTTTTTGAAAAGCATTTCCATATATTCGGGCACCTTACCGTCGGAAGGAATGCTGACCAAGTTTGCCTTGCCCCAGTAACCGAGAGTATCAATACCCGAATGAGAATGTGTACAGCTGAAAAATACAGCCTTGCAGTTTTTCATTTCGGGGCGGGAGAGTATCATACTTCTTATTTTATTTACTTCAATATTAGTAAGACCTACAATGTCTGCACTTATCCAAATGATGCCTTCATCATTTCCGCAGTCAAGCCACATAGCGTGGATGTATACGGGGGAAAGTGTCCCTTCCATTTTGTGTCCCGAACCGTGACCTGCTATCCAGTAGGTTCTGTCAAGTGAAAGGTCGGGCATAATTTCAGCCTTGCTGAAGCCTGCACGGAAAGTTTTGCCCTGAATCAATGTGGGCTTTTCATCGGGAATGGGATAAGCCGTAGCTGTTCTCTGAATTTTTTTACCGAAACTCTTTGTAATTTTTATAATGCCTTTTGAGGCAAGATCCATAATATCCATACTGATTACCTCCGTTTCGTTTTATTTTAACACGGTTTTAATATTATTTCTACATATTTTATAAATTTATTGTAATTTTTTTGTCTGCACTTGCATTATTTTATTCCCGATGCTATTATATTTATAAACACATTATAAACTACTGAAAGGAACTTTTTATTATGAAAAAAGTAATATCTCTTTTGCTGAGCTTTTGTCTTCTCTTTGCGGTCAGTGTTCCCGCATTTGCCGCGTACGAAACTCCCTTCAGCGACAGCCTTTTTTTTGAATATGAAGATTATTCCGTTCACTACAGAAAAT
Source organism: Acutalibacteraceae bacterium (assembly GCA_045538645.1). Taxonomy (GTDB): domain Bacteria; phylum Bacillota; class Clostridia; order Oscillospirales; family Acutalibacteraceae; genus RUG806. The sequence continues at coordinate 3,005 of JAZSRT010000086.1, forward strand.
GGGAAGCTGAAAATGCAAAGGGTCAGATTTTTATGATCCACGGCTTTGCACTTTCTTCTTATTGCTGGACTGCTCTTGCCGAAATACTGGTTAATGAGGGTTACACCTGCGTTATGGTCGATCTTCCCGATTTCGGTTACTCCACAAGAGAAACTGCAGGTATGGATAAATTACCCCGAGAAGACATAATGCACGCTCTTATGACCGAGCTTTCTGATGACCCCTGGTATGTTGCAGGTCACTCTATGGGCGGCTTTGTTGCACAGGCTATTTATGAGAAATATCCCGAATCAGTTAAGAATCTTCTTCTTTACGGCACATCCGGCAATGAAAATTCCCCCGCAATGGCTAAAATTATGGGTAACGATATTTTTGTAGCATTGGTAGGACCCCTTATGCAGCTTATGACAAGATTTGATTTCCTTATTAAGATGTTCCTTAAAATGGCTCTTGTTGATAATGATTATGCCGCAAATTACGATATTACGAAAATTTCAGAACCCCTTCGCATTAACGGCACAGGCAAGGGAGCTTGCTATAACTTCTCAATGCTTACCAACACAAATTACGATGTAATTCAGAACGGAGCACCCGTTCTTTATGTTAACGCAAGTGCAGATTCAATAATAAGTGCCGATGCACAAAATGCATTCAGAGCCTATCTTCCCGAAGGAAGTGTTGACTACGTTGTTGAAGGCGGCGGACATATGTTTATAGAAAACCTTGCCGATGAAACCGCACAGGTTACACTTTCATTCTTAAACAGCAATCCGTAATTAACAGCTTTGTCGAATACAGATATTTTCAAGTCTCTCTTGTTTTTACAGGGGAGATTTTGTATAATTAAAGCAAATATTTTTAAGGTGTGAATGTAAATGAATGTAACCGAAAGATTTCTGAAATATGTTTCTTTTCCCACTTCTTCCGATGAGTTTTCCGAAACAGTTCCCTCTACCGACAAACAGAAGGTGTTGGGGCAGTTTATTGCGGATGAGCTGAAAGAAATGGGAATGGAAGATGTTATATTTGACGAAAAAGGCTATGTGTATGCCCGTCTTACGGGAAATATGCCCGGGGCAATCGGCTTTGTGGCTCATATGGATACTTCTCCCGATGCACCCGATGCGCCTGTAAAAGCACGTGTAATCGAATATGCGGGCGGCGATATTGAGCTTTCGGAAGGGATTTTTACCACCGTTAAGGAATATCCCTTTATCGAAAATTATAAAGGACAGCACCTTATTGTTACCGACGGCAAAACACTTTTAGGGGCGGATGATAAAGCAGGTGTTGCCGAGATTGTTTCTATGTGCGAATACCTGATAACTCACCCCGAAGTGCCTCACAAAACTGTTGCCGTATGCTTTACTCCCGATGAAGAAATAGGACGAGGGGCAGATTTCTTTGATTACAGTCGTTTTGCCGCCAAAGAGGCCTATACCGTAGACGGCGGCACACTGGGTGAAATTGAGTATGAAAACTTCAATGCCGCAAGTGCAGTTGTGAAAGTAAAGGGAGTTATAATTCATCCCGGTTCTGCAAAAAACAAAATGAAAAATGCGGTTTTATATGTAAACGAATTCATATCAATGATGCCGAAAAACGAAATACCTGCCTGCACCGAAGGCTATGAAGGCTTTTATCACATCCACGATATAAAAGCGGACGAAACCTCCGGCGAAATCAGAATGATAATAAGAGATCACGACAGAGAAAAGTTTGAAAAAAAGAAACAGTTTATTGTAAATCTTGTTTCTTATCTTAACTCAGTCTACGGCAAAGACACGTTTACCGTTGAAATAAAAGACAGCTATTATAATATGAAAGAAAAGATAGAGCCGTTTATGTACCTTATAGATAATGCCGAAAAAGCATTTTCAGCCTGCGGCATTATACCCGTAACAGTCCCCATAAGAGGCGGAACCGACGGCGCAAGACTCTCATACGAAGGCCTGCCTTGCCCCAACCTCTCCACCGGCGGCGAAAACTTCCACAGCGTGAGAGAATTTATTTCAGCAGAAAGCCTCCAAAAAATGACAGAAGTCCTCACAAAACTCTGCAAATCATAATTTGAAAGGCGATAGCCTTTCAAATTATGATAATGATGTCGCACCGTTGGTGCTAATGATGTCCGTCATTCGACGGATGATATCCGAACAATGTTCGGATGATATATTTGTCTGCGACAAATATGAAGGAA
>JAZSRT010000094.1:0-10128 GCA_045538645.1 Acutalibacteraceae bacterium
TCTTTGCTCAGGGTCAGGATGGGAGCGACCACGCAGGAGTCACCGGTGTGAACACCCACGGGATCGATGTTCTCCATGCCGCAAATGGTGATGGCATGGTCGCTGGAGTCACGCATGACCTCAAACTCGATCTCCTTGTAGCCCTTGACGGACTTCTCGATCAGCACCTGATGGACGGGGGAGAGTTTGAAGGCGTTGATACCGATCTCCAGAAGCTCTTTCTCATTATTGGCAAAGCCGCCGCCGGTACCGCCCAGAGTAAAGGCGGGACGAAGCACCACGGGGTAGCCGATGCGCAGAGCGGCCGCCTTGGCCTCTTCCAGATCGTAGGTGATCTCGGAGGGAATGACAGGCTCACCGATGGACTGGCACAGCTCCTTGAACAGCTCTCTGTCCTCGGCGCGCTCGATGGACTCGCTGGAGGTACCCAGCAGCTCGGTGTGGCACTCCTTGAGGATGCCCTTCTTCTCCAGCTGCATGGCCAGATTCAGACCCGTCTGACCGCCGATACCGGGGACGATGGCGTCGGGGCGCTCGTAGCGCAGGATCTTGGCCACGTACTCCAGGGTCAGGGGCTCCATATACACCTTATCGGCGATGGTGGTGTCGGTCATGATGGTAGCGGGGTTGGAGTTCACCAGCACCACCTCGTATCCTTCTTCCTTGAGGGCGAGGCAGGCCTGGGTGCCCGCATAGTCAAATTCAGCGGCCTGTCCAATAACGATAGGACCCGAGCCAATGATCAGAATCTTTTTGAGGTCTGTTCTTTTTGCCATTGTTTTTTCCTCCGAATATAATGAATTGTTATTGTATCAGTTTGCAACTATTACGGTTGCGTGTCGGATGACTTTGTCACCCATTTTATAGCCTTTCATATAAACTTCCGATATCACGTTTTCGCCAAGTGATTCATCGTCTATATGCATAACTCCGTTATGAATATTGGGGTCAAATTCTTCTCCCTTTTCTCCATAGGCTTCCACGCCAAGAGAAGAAAATACAGTGAGAAGCTGATTTACTGTCATATCAATGCCTTTTTTATAATTTTCAAGATCGGCATCGGCAGCAGCAGCTCTTTCAAAATTATCTATTACCGGAAGAAGCTTTCCTATAATATCTGTTTTTGAATCGGAATAAATAGCTTCTTTTTCCTTAACACTGCGTTTACGGAAATTATCATATTCCGCAACGGTTCTTAAAAGCTTATCGTTTGCTTCAAGAAGCTTTTCGTTAAGTTCTTCTATTATTTTATCCCTTTCATCGGCCTTTTCTTCAGCGCCGGGATTTTCATTAGCTTTTGTTTCTTCCGCAGCTATGTTTTCATCTGCGGGAATATTTTTTTCTGTTTTTTTCTTATCCTTTGCCAATTTTAACAAACCGTCCTTTCGCAATATCAATCATCCGTCATTTCTGTAAGGATGGATCCTGCAATTTCACTTATATATTTAACAAGAGGGATCACTCTTGAATAATCGGTTTTTGTCTGCCCGATAACACCTATTGTACCGACTGCATTTTCACCGACCGAATAACTGGCTTTTATAACCGCCGCCCTGCGAAGACATCTGAACTCATTTTCGGAACCTATCTTAAGCGTTACGGCATTTTCACGGTCAGCCTCCATTAAACTTACAACTGCACTGCGGTTTCTGAGAAGCTCTATTATTTCAACACCTGTTGAACCGAGTTCGGCACAGGATAGAAGATGCGAATGACCTTTTACTATAACATCTGCACCCGAACAATCCGATGCACAATCGAAAAACGATACTATAAGAGGCATTATGTCGAGGGAGCGTTCACCCAGAGATGCTGCTACCGACTGAAGCTTTGCCTTTGTAAAGCCCTCACTGCCGAGCCCTATAAAATTTGCCGCAGTAACATTATAAAAAAGCTCCATCAGCGGATAATCTATTTCACACTCAAGCCTTGAAATACGGCTTTTTGTGATACCTATTGATGTGCTTACCGTAACCATTGCACTTTTTTTGCTTAAAGGGATAAGCTTTACACCGGTTACTACGGCATTTTCACTTGACGGGGTAAGAGCCACCGCCGTAAGACCCGTTACCGCAGAAAGCACTTCACATATCTGGGAGAGTATACTTACCGCATCACCTTCAGAATGGTCTATTGAGCTTAATATTCTGAACATATCTGCATCACTGGGATTAAAGTTCTGCAAAAGCTTATCTATATAATATCTGTAGCCTTTATCTGAAGGTATTCTGCCTGCTGAAGTATGGGGTTGATCAAGATAACCCATATCCGACAGCATTGCCATATCATTTCTGACCGTTGCGGAAGACACGGGAACCGTAAGCATCCCTGCAAGGAATTTTGAGCCTACCGGCTCACCCGTGGTTAAAAATCTTTCGATAATAGCCGAAAGTATCATTTCTTTTCTTTCGGAAAGCTCCACGGTAATTCCTCCTGTTATACTTTTTGATTTAGCACTCAAATGCTGAGAGTGCTAACTACATCTATAATATATATCCCAAAAACCTTTTTGTCAAGAGAAAAATGCCGACTTTTTACGTTTTTTTCATTAATTTCAAAAATTCAATAGCAGTCTCACACTCAATGTGCTAACGAATCATAATTTGCAGGGCTGCAAGCCCTGCAAATTATGATAGTGAAATTCACACCTTTGGTGTGAGTGAAATATTGCTTCGCAATGTGAAATATGAACTTCGTTCATATGAAATATTTGCTTCGCAAATGTTTCGGGACCTGCGGTCGGCATTTTATAAGTGCAGAGTGCAGAACGCAGAACGAAAACACATAAAGTTTCAGCAATGCACCGCAGGTGCGAGCAATAGAGCGCAAGCGGAATAAGACACGAAGTGTCTTCCTGCACTTTTGCCGACGGCAAAAATTTCACTTGACCGCAGGTCTAATTTCACATTTGTCGCAGACAAATATTTCACACGCCGCAGGCGTATTTCACTATCATAATTTATCGGTCAAATTGCCCGATAAATTATGATTTTAATAAAAAAGCTCTTGTGCTGCGGCGATGCTTATGATATACTTTATGATGTATAATTATTTATATTAAAATACGGAGATGAAATAAATGACTGACATATCAAGACTCTGTATGGAATGCTTAGGAGAAAAACACGAAAACGGCATATGTCCCCACTGCGGCAAAAAAACCGAAGTTATCCAGAACTCTCCCTTGCTTCCCGTAAAAAGCATAGTTGCGCAGCGTTACCTCATTGCGAAAGCTCAGAAAAGAAACAGTGAGGGTATAACATATTCTGCCTTTGACATAAAACTCAACAAACCGGTTTCAATAAGGGAGTTCTTCCCCGAAAATATTGCAAAAAGAGAAGCTGACCTTATTTCTGTCGGCGTTGCCCCCGAAAACAACAGCGTATACACTCAATACCTCAACGCTTTTGTGCTTATGTGGATAAAGCTGCAACGGCTTAAAGGTCTTTCCGCTCTTATAAGCGTAAATGAAGTATTTCAGGATAACGGCACTGCATATGCAGTATATGATGAATCCGAGAGAATAACCCTGCGGGATTATCTTCTTGAAACAAAAGAAGGCTTTATCTCCTGGGAAAAAGCAAGAATACTCTTTATGCCCATCTTATCAACACTCGGCACACTCCACACTTCCGGTATTATACACAAAGGCATAAACCCCTCCGCCTTTGTTTTCTCAAAAGACGGCAAGCTTAAGCTTACGGATTTTTGCATTGAAGCCGTAAGAACCACCACGGGTGCTCTTGATTCAGAAATATTTGACGGTTATGCCGCATATGAGCAGTATACGATAAACAAGCAGCTCGGTCCCTGGACAGATATCTATTCCTTCTGCAGCGTGCTTTACCGTTCACTTATAGGTACCACTCCCATAGATGCAAAAACCAGAGCCCAGAATGACAGAATGATGATCCCCGCAAAATTTGCGGAACAGCTTCCGCCATATGTTATAAATGCACTTATAAACGGTATGGCAATAGATCCCGAAGACAGAACGGATAATATAGAACAACTGAGAAACGATCTTTCCGCTTCTCCGAGGGTTATCGGCGCATCCGCACCCACATATACTCCGCCTGTTACGGTTGAGAAAAAACCTGTCCCGGAAAAGGCTCCTCCCGCACGTCAGACACCCGCACCTCAGCCAAGACAAAATCCTCAGCAAAGAAAACCGGCTTCTTCCGAAGCAGACAGAATAAAAGCACGCCAGGCACTTGAAAACGAAGCAAAAAACAAAAAGAAAAATGCACTCATAATCGCACTTTTTGCCGTTCTCGGAATACTTATTATAAGTATTGCCGTGCTTGTGTTTGCGCTGGTAAACGATGACACTGAGCCTACTCGCACTGAGCAGACAACTATCGGCACAAGCCTTGTACAGGTTCCCAATTTTGTTAACGGCAAGATAGCTGATATTCTTGCAGATAAAACATACACAGATTGTTTTGATATAAAAACCGTTCAGGAAAGCAGCTCCACTGTAGCCGAAGGCTATGTTATTTCACAGAGCATTCCCGCAAATGCCACAGCAAATATAGGTGAAACCATAACTCTTACGGTAAGCTCGGGGCCCAAGAGTTTTGCTATGGACGATGTTACGGGCTGGACATATGAACAGGCTGAAAAGCACCTTACGGAGCAAGGCTTTGTCTGCTCAAAATCCTACTTCCACAACGACGGCACACACACTCCCGAAACTGTAGTGGAAACCACCCCTGCAGCAGGTGAGCTTGTAAACGAAGGCGCAAGTGTAACAATAATAGTTTACACCGCCGTTGAAGAAGATACTCAGCCTGTAATTCAGGATCCCACAGGAGGAAATTCCGTGGAACAGTTCTTAAACGATCTTGAAACCACAGCGGCACCACAGTAAACAAAAAAAAGGCGGTGACGGACCATAAATTACTTCAAGCTGTTAAAAGAAGATATCAAAAGCGTTAAGGACCGTGACCCTGCGGCAACATCCTCACTTGAGATATTGCTTTTATACCCGGGGCTTAAAGCAGTAAGGGCGCACAGACGTGCCCATTGGTTTTACAACCGCAATATGCATTTTGTTGCACGCTTTATTTCTCAGCGTGCAGCAAGAAAAACAAATATTGAAATTCATCCCGGCGCAAAAATAGGCAGACGCGTTTTTATTGACCACGGCACAGGCGTAGTTATAGGCGAAACAGCCGAAATAGGCGACGATGTAACCATTTATCAGGGCGTTACCCTGGGCGGTACCGGCAAGGATGTCGGCAAACGACATCCCACCGTTGGTTCGGGTGTTATGATAGGCGCAGGTGCAAAGGTGCTGGGTCCCTTTACCGTCGGCAACAATTCCAACATTGCCGCAGGTTCCGTGGTGCTTCATCCCATCCCCGACAATTCCACAGCCGTGGGCACCCCTGCAAGAGTGGTAAAGCGTGACGGTAAAAGAGTGGATGAGCTTGATCAGGTACATATACCCGACCCCATAAGCCAGGAATTTGAAAAATTATACACACGCATTGAAGAACTCGAAAAAGAGCTCGCTTCAATAAAAGGAGAAAACAGCAAATGAAAGTCTACAATACCCTTACAAGACAAAAAGAAGAATTAAAACCTATTACCGAAGGTGAATTCAGAATATATGCCTGCGGTCCTACGGTTTATAATTATATCCATATCGGCAATGCCCGTCCCATATGCGTTTTTGACGTATTAAGACGTTACCTTGAATACAAAGGCAACAAAGTCACTTTCGTACAGAATTTTACCGATATTGACGATAAAATAATCAACCGTGCAAACGAAGAAGGCGTAAGCTTTTCCGAGATTTCCGAAAAATATATTTCAGAATACAAAACCGATGCAGGCGGACTTAATGTAAGAGAAGCCACAATTCATCCCAAGGCTACCGAAAATATTGACGAAATAATCAGTATTATAGAAACACTTATCGAAAAAGGCTTCGCTTATGAAGCAGAAGGCGATGTATATTTCAGCCCTCTTAAATTTAAGGAATACGGCAAGCTCTCACATCAGCCCCTTGATGATCTTATTTCAGGTGCAAGAATCAACATCGGCGAAAAGAAAAAGGAAAGCATGGACTTTGCCCTGTGGAAAGCATCAAAGCCCGGCGAGCCCTATTGGGCTTCTCCCTGGGGTAACGGCCGTCCCGGTTGGCACATTGAGTGTTCTGCAATGAGCAGAAAGTACCTTGGCAAGACCATCGATATTCACTGCGGCGGTCAGGACCTTGTTTTCCCCCACCACGAAAACGAAATAGCCCAGAGTGAATGCTGCAACGGTGTACCCTTCTCAAATTATTGGATGCATAACGGATTTATAACCGTTGATAACGAAAAAATGTCAAAATCCAAGGGGAATTTCTTCACGGTGCGTGATGTTGCAAAGCAGTTCGGCTATGAACCCATAAGACTTCTTATGATATCCTGCCACTACCGCAGCCCCATAAACTATTCATACGATTCACTTATGCAGTGCAAATCTTCCCTTACAAGACTTCATACCTGCAGAGATTCTCTTGCTTTCAGTCTTCAGAAGGCTGAAAGCGAAGGCAAGCTTACAGAAGAAACAGCAAAAGAATTGGATGCATTCAAAAACAAATTCTGCGATGCACTTGATGATGACCTTAACACTGCAGATGCAATAGGCACACTGTTTGACCTTGTAAGATATATAAACAAAAATATACTCACTCCCGAAGCCGATAAAGCAACCATAATTGCAGCAACAGAGCTTTTCGACGAGCTTACGGGCATTCTCGGTATAGTTTATAATGAAAAAACAGAAGAAGACGGCGACAACGCAGAAATAGAAGCACTTATCGAAGAAAGAACTGCAGCCAGAAAAGAAAAGAACTGGGCGAAAGCAGACGAAATCAGAAACAAACTGACAGCCATGGGCATTGTCCTCGAAGACACCCCCCAAGGCGTAAAATGGCACAAAGAATCATAACACCCTATTTGGCGCACAAACAAAAACAAAAGTATCCTTTAGCATCTGAGTGATGATGCAGAGGATACTTTTTCTGTTCTTTCTTTACTGACTTGTGCTTTGTTTTCGCCGCTTCGCAGTACCAATGTACGGCTTGCCAGCGGCGAAAACAAAGCGCATTTAAACTTTTTACGAGCAACAAAACCCAAAGTTACATTACGCTTCAACAGTCTCACGCGCCCTTATATTTACTGCGCGGCAAATATGGTGATTTTTGCGCCCCTTTCCCCGATAAATTATGATTTCGGATTGGATTATAAACTTAAGACTTTTTTATTTTCTGTTCAATAAACCAATTCTGCAATAACGGATGAGCCGAGGGAAGAATTGAAGAAGGACAGCTTATATCTTCCCTCTTCATAAACCCGGCGTTCTTCCGAAAAAACAATATTTTCTTCATAAAGCCCTACCCTCTCGGCAAAGGCTTTTGAATCCTCCACATCGCAAAATGCTTTTATAACGGCTTCGGCAAGTTTTATAAATGCGTCGGCACTTCCTTCAATATCGTTGCTGACGATGCTGACACTCACCGAAACAAGATATTTATTTTCATCTTCGGTTGCCTTAAGAATAACATCATCTTCTGCCACAGTTGACAAAAATACAAACCAGCTGCCGTCGGAAAAAAATGCTTCCGAAATATCTGTGTCAATATCCTTGTGATACCTCTCAGTTCTTAAAAGCAGCTCGGAAAAATCTATTCTTGTTTCTTTATTGCAGCCGGCAAAAAAAACTGCAACAAAAAAAATAACCAAAAGTGATACCGTTTTTTTTAACATAATCAATATATTCTCCTTATGTGACATTTTTTTCAAAGTTTGCTATTCCATAATTTATTTTTATGTATTATAATAGTTTAGTAGAACTGCTTATCAAAGGTGAGTGTAATGATGAAAGATAACAGCAACTCCAACAACTACCCGGATCTTTCTGGCTTGTTTCAGATAGACGATAAGGATATACCCGATAAAATAATAAAAAAGGATCCCGAACAAAAAACTGTTAAGGAGCCTATTCTTATTTCACAAGAGGCGGTAAACAGTCTTCCAAAACCTGCAAGAAAGGCTATTACCAAAGAAAAAAGGCAAAAAATGCGTGATGAAGCCATAGCAAAAGCAAAGAAGCGCATAATAATTACAGGAGCATCGCTTGTTGCCCTTGTTGTTGCGATAAGCCTCATAAGCTTCTTTTTGAGTAATGCAAAGCGTCCCGAAGTCAGCTACGAAAAGGTGCAGAAAGAAACTGTTGTGGCATATGCAAAAAATACAGGTGTAACATATAATAACGGAAGCACATTTGAAGCCGTCTTTATAGATAATGATTATGATGTTAATTTCATCACACCGGGTCAGACCGTTCAGATGACGGCAGACGGTGATCTTACTGTCACGGGTATTGTGAAAGAGATAAAAGAAGAACCCGTAGGAAGCGATATCATAACGAAATACTATAATATTCTCACGGGAACAATGCCTGCAACTTCTGTTTATGCCGTATATGTAACCCCCGACTCAACGGAAAGCTTCAATCAGGCAGGCATACCTCTCGATATTAAAGTTATCACAGGCACATCGGAAGATGCTCTTACGGTACCGTCCGCTGCCATACATTCCGATAACGGACAAGCTTATGTATGGATATATTCTTCATTCACAAAAAGCATCACACGTAAAAATGTTACAGTGGGACTTTCTTATGACGGCAGAACCGAGATAACTTCAGAAATAAAACGCTCAGCTAAAGTTATATCAGCATTCTCGTGTTCACCCGAAGAACTTGCCGAAGGAATAAAAGTCAGAGCAAAAAAAGGATAAATGATGAAAAATATTTATTTAGTACAGGCAAATGCCGTATACGGCGACAAAGTAAAAAGCACATATATACCCTATGCTGCAGGTTGTCTTGCCGCTTACGCATTCAGCGACGAAAAAATAAAAAAAGAATATTCTTTAGGAAAATTCATATATACAAGAACGGATATCAACAAGGCTGTTGAAGCTATGCAAACCCCATATCTTGTGGGATTTTCTTCAAGCATATGGAACAATGAATACAACAAAGCACTTGCAAAAGCACTTAAAGAAAAATATCCCGACTGCATCACCGTTTTCGGCGGCCATCAGATATCCCCCGATGAAAACATTGCATTCAGCGAATATACCGATGCGGACATACTGATACACGGCGGCGGCGAAGAAGCATTCAGAGATATACTTCTGCATCTTCAGGAAAACAAAGCACTTACCGACATAGACAACATATCGGTAAAATACCCCGACGGCAGTATCTTTAACGGGAAAAGACAAAATCCTGTCACTCCCGATTATCCCTCACCCTATCTTACGGGGATATTCGACAGTATATTGAATGACGGCATAGAGTTTTCTGCCATAATAGAAACAAACCGTGGCTGTCCCAACAACTGTGCATTCTGCGATTGGGGCATACTGCGCTCAAAAGTCCGTAAATTTGATATAGAAAAAGTTTATAAAGAGCTTGAGTGGTTAGCCTGTCACAAGGTGGAATATGTATACTGTGCCGATGCGAATTTCGGACTTTTCGACAGAGATATGGATATCACCGACAAATTTATTGAACTTAAAAACAAATACGGATATCCAAAAAAGCTCAAGGTGAATTTCACCAAAAACCGCTGTGAATTTGTGGGTGACATAAGCCGCAAGCTCAGCGAAAATGATATGGGCAAATCCCAGACTCTTTCATTCCAGAGCGTAGACAGCACCGTTCTTTCAATAATAGGAAGAAAAAATATAGACCTTGCACATTTCCGACGTTTGCTCGCGATGTATGCAAAAGCGGATATTCCCACATATTCCGAGCTTATTCTCGGTCTTCCCGGTGAAACTCTTGACAGCTTTTCAAAGGGCATTTGTGAATTGCTTGAACGGGGTCAGCACGATTCAATCAATGTTTTCAGATGTGAGGTTTATCCTAACTCAACTCTGTCAAACAAAGATTACACGAAAAAATTCGGCATCAAAACTGCCATAAACAAACTTAACATCAACCATTGTGCAATTTCAAATGCAGTATTCTCAGGCGGTCTTGAATATATTATTGAAACTTCCACAATGAGTGCAGATGACCTTGTAAAAGCAACTGTATTTTCTGCTTGTATAC
>JAZSRT010000073.1:0-19957 GCA_045538645.1 Acutalibacteraceae bacterium
GTTAAACTCAAATTAATCTTCAAGGGTTTCATTTTTTGTCGTTGTTTAATTTTCAAGGTCCGTCTTTACCACTCTCTCAAGAGTGCCTTGTGATTATATCACATCGTTTCACGCTTGTCAAGTGTTTTTTTGATTTTTTTCGATTTTCTTTTTTTCTCACTTATCTGAGCTTCTGAAAAACCGTCTGCGCTTTTTGACGCTCGGTAATGATATCACATCTTTTACCTTTTGTCAAGCACTATTTTTTTGTTTTTTTCACTTTTTTCGGAGGACCCGTTCATTCGCGGTCGCTCTCTCAAGTGCCTGCATATATTATCACACGAAAAAGCAAATGTCAACACTTTTTTTGATTTTTTTTCGTCACATTTTACAACGTAACCGGGTAGTTCTTGTGCTATCTGCCATATATTCTGTTCTTTTCGACCAAAACCACAATATATTGTTCCTTACACTATGTATCGTTCCTTAAGTTTATTTATTTTATCTTCAATATCTTTCTTTATATCATCTTCTGCAACATCATATAACGGCACAAGCACAAAGTCTCTTTCGCTCATTCTCGGATGAGGAAGTATCAGTTCATCTGTATTACGAGTCTGTCCGTTATATAAAATTACATCTATATCTATAATACGCGGACCGTTTGTTATTTTTCTCACCCTGCCCATTCCTGCCTCTATGCCGAGACATACCCCGAGCAGCGCTTCAGGTGATAAGCTTACTCTCAGCCTTGCGCAGGCGTTGCTGAAGTTGTTCTGCTTTTCATATCCCCAGGGTTTGGTTTCATACATATCCGATGCCTTTTCTACCGTAACCCCGGGAACACTGTTCAGAGCATCAAGTGCCGTTATGATATTATTCTTACCGTCACCTATATTTGAGCCTAATGCAACATATGCAGTTTCAGTCATTTCTTTTTCTCCTGATATTTACTGCCACATAAGCAAAATCTGCTTTTATGGGCGCTTCGGGCTTTTTGAGAATTATCTCACATTCCCGGATTGTCGGAAATTCAGCGAATATAGCATCAGATACCGCCTGTGCGGCTTTTTCGAGCAAATCATACTTCTGTGAAGTAAAAACCGAGCTTACTTTTTTTATAATAGCAGAATAGCTGACGGTATCCTCCACATTATCCGTTTCGCAGGGTGTTTTCAGATCAAGCCATACTTTTATATCAAGAACAAAGCTTTGTCCGTTTATCTTTTCTTCTTCATTAACACCGTGATATGCGAAGAGTTTAAGATCTTTTATTATTATACAATCCAACTTTATCACCTCCCGAATAATATACCACACACCGATTTATTATTCAACCTAAAGATATTGACACTTTTGTTGTAATATGTATAATGTAATTAATAATATATATAGGGGTGTTTAAATTGAAAAAAATGTTTGCACTTTTTCTTTCAACATTACTTATTTTTCCCTGTTCTTTTATTTCTTATGCTTCAGATTTTTCACTGAATTCCGAGTACCCTTACAAAACAGATGATATTCTCGTAAGAGATCCTTTTATACTGCTGCACGAAGGGCTTTATTATATGTACGGCACAGGTCTTGCAACCACAAACGGTTACGGCTGCAGAGTAAGCCCCGATCTTGAACACTGGTCCCCTTCTTATAATGTATTTATTGCTGATAACAGTTTTGATGCTGCAGGTGACTTCTGGGCTCCCGAATGCCATTATTACAACGGCAATTTTTATCTCTTTGCTTCTTACCGTTCAAAAACCACAGGCTTCAGAGGAACTTCCGTTTTTATGTCCTCTTCTCCCCTGGGACCCTTTGTTGAAATTTCCGACGGTCACATCACTCCTCATACCGCCGACAGTATTGACGGCACATTATACATTGATTCGGACGGACAGCCCTGGATGGCTTATGTATGCGAATGGACTGCAACTGATGACGGCGTCGGCAGAATGGCAGTTGCAAAGCTCAGCGACGACCTTTCTCACTTTATTTCAGAACCAAAAGAAATATTCCGTGCCGATGACCCGCATTGGTCTGCATCCGGTGTAACCGACGGACCGTTCCTTTACACAACCTCCGACGGTTCACTTCTTATGCTCTGGTCCACAATTTCTCACGAAGGCTACTGCGTAGGCATTGCAAGAAGCTGTAACAACAAAATAGACGGCACATGGACACAGGAATTTACCCGACTTTATTCACGTGCTTTTAACTTCAACACAAAAACGGCATTTGACGGCGGTCATCCGATGTTATTCACATCAAAAGAAGGCAAACTCATGATGGCAATGCACTCCCCCAATTCTGCGCAGGGTGAAGGCGAAGACAGAATTTTTGAACACGCCGTATTTTTTGAAGCAGAGGAAAAATGCGACACTTTAAGAATTGAAAAATACTCTTGTATAAACAGATTCTTTGATACACTTGTAACATTCTTCAACCGTATAAGTGATGTTTTTGAAGATCTTTTCGGTCTTTGATAACCAAAACAAGGAGGCTAAATAAATGGGGAATAATATAAAAAAAGGAGTTTTAAAAGGCAAAATACTGATTTTTGTCCTGAGAAATATAATCAAAGGTCCTGCAGTCAGAATTCTGAAGTTTTCCGACACCGAGCATAAAATAAATGACCAACCCTATCTCGTATTTGCAAACCACAGCGATGTTATTGACCCTGCATATATTATCAAAACAATGAAAAGATATGTCCGCTTTGTTATGAGCGACCACGTAATGCGAATGGGTATTATCGGAAAGCTTTACAATTTTATTGATGCACCCATTATTTTTGAAAGAGAAAAAGGTACAGATGCTTTATATAGCAGTATCGTTGAAAACATCCGCGCAGGAGTGAATGTTGCAATGTACCCCGAAGGTGCTATGACAAGCACAGGCGAAACAGGATTTATTTCAAAAAGAAACGCAACCCTTGTTAAAGAATGTGACTGCACATTTGTAACCTACCGCGGAAAAGGCGGATATCTGAAAAAACCCCGTTGGGCAAAAAACGGCAGAAAAGGTCCCATATCGGGTGAGGTTGTAAACGTTTACACAAAAGAACAGATACGGGCAATGAGCGAAGATGAATTATATCAGCATATTTCAGAAGACCTTTATTTCAATATCTATGACGAGCAAAGAATCAATCCTGTTGAATATATAACCGAAGATCCTGCAGAGCATGCAGAAATAATTCTTTACGGCTGTCCGAAATGCAGAGAGGTTGGCTTTTTAAGAACAAAAGGAGATAAGATATTCTGCAGCTGCGGATTTGAAGCAAAAGTTGATAATTACGGTTTCTGGCACAGTGATGATATGGACTTTGATAACATTGTTGATTGGGACAATTTCCAGAAGACCCTGTTAAAAGATATCACCCAAAAAAAACAGAACACTTCCGAATCTTTATTCAAAGACGAAAACCAACTTATCACTACAATTGAAAATTCTGAAATCACTACTCTTTCAGAGAACGGCACCATTCATCTCTTCGGCGACAGAATTGAAATCACAGCAGATAACGGAACAATCACAATTCCCGTAAATGAAATAAATTCCGTCAAGACTTCCTCAAAAATGAATCTTCTGCTTGTTACAAAAAAAGGCTATTTTGAAATTAAAAGCTCATATCCCCGTTCAGCCACAAAATATATAGTTGCTGTAAGATATTTACAGGGAAAAGAGAATTTCTGACAAATCAAAAAAATATAAAACATCCCCGATACAAGATGTGTGCTTGTGTCGGGGATATTGTTTTGGAATAATTAATTTTATTATAGTCAGTTCTGTCTGTAATCCTTAAGGAAATCGCCGAGATCGCGCATAGCTTTTGCCAGCTGTTCGGCTTCGGGGAGCATTACTATGCGGAAGTGGTCGGGTTCTTTCCAGCTGAAGCCTCTGCCGGGGATTATCATAACGTGCTTAGAGTGGAGATAATCCATTGCAAACTGCTGATCATCGGTAATGTTGAATTTCTTTACATCAAGTTTGGGGAAGATATAGAAGGCAGCTGAGTTCT
This sequence comes from Acutalibacteraceae bacterium, assembly GCA_045538645.1. Taxonomy (GTDB): domain Bacteria; phylum Bacillota; class Clostridia; order Oscillospirales; family Acutalibacteraceae; genus RUG806. The sequence goes on from JAZSRT010000073.1 coordinate 3,998, forward strand.
TTACATAGCTGATACCCTCTATCTTATCAAGCTCTCTGCAGCAGGCTTCTCTCTGTTCATAAAGACGTCCGCCGGGAACTATCATTGCGCGGGTGCTTTCGGGGTCATCAAGGGCTGCGGGAATAACAAGCTGCATAAGTGCATTTGCACAAAGGCGCATTGCGGAAAGCTGTACAAGACCTGCGATAAAGTCCTTAGCACTGTCCTTTGCTCCGCTTACAACCATCCAGCCGCAACGGAAACCGCATACGATATGGGACTTTGAAAGACCGTTCATTGTAATGCAAAGAAGGTCGGGACAAAGAGTGGCAGTAGAAACGTGCTCTAATTCATCCATAACAAGTCTGTCGTAAATTTCGTCGGAGAAGATAACAAGCTGATGCTCTCTTGCAATCGCAACCAACTGCTCAAGCAGCTGTTTGGGATAAAGTGCACCTGTGGGATTATTGGGGTTAATAAGAACAATAGCCTTTGTTTTTGATGTTATCTTTGATTTGATATCCTCTAAATCGGGATACCAAAGGCTTTGCTCGTCACAAATATAATGTACGGGCTTTGCACCTGCGATATGTACGGAATTTGTCCAAAGTGAATAGTCGGGGGACGGAACAAGAATTTCATCTCCATAGTTAAGAAGGGCTGTAAGCGCCATTGTAACAAGCTCACTTACACCGTTACCTATAAATACGTCATCGGGAGTGATACCCTCTATTCCCTTGCCCTTGTGATAATTGCATATAGCTTCTCTTGCATCGGGCATACCCTTAAGGTCGCAGTATGCAACAGCCTTATCAGCATTATTAAGCAGTGCATTTCTTACAGAATCGGGCATCTTGAAATCGAAGGTTGCGGGGTTGCCTGTATTGAGTCTTAAAACATCAATCCCCTGTGCTCTCATTCTGTTGGATTCAACAAAAACAGGGCCGCGGATGTCGGAATGCACAAGCTGAAGCTTGTCTGAACGGTTAATTTCTCTCATTGTTTTTTCCTCCTTATTTACGGTTGATAAGATACAGGCAAAAGCTCTGTATCTGATTCTATACTGATAAAATTATTATGCTCGAAATATGCATAGTACATCCGAAGGGGCTTACAGAAGTCTTCCACAGGAACATAAAGCTGTTCTCTTGCAAGCCTGAGACAAGGTGCGGTCATTTTTATTTCACCCTGTGACGTTACCATTATATCGCTTCCTTCGGTGAATTCCGAGAATCTGTCATAAACCTCAATTCTCACTTTACCCTTTGTGTGCTTAGATTCGCCGCCCATAAATTTTACTATCTGCCCGGCGGGAACATACCATATGCCGTTTATATTCTGAGGCAGTGTTCCCATTACACAAAGACCTAAATCATAGCCTTTGAATTTTATTCTCGGACGGTTGTATTTAGGCGCACGTCTTATAGGATAAATTACATCTTCAGCTTTATCAATAACACAACGGTCAACAATTCTTCCGTCTTCAACATATGCAGTAAGTGTGCATTTATCACCGTCGATATCAACAATGCTGAACATTGAAAGATCCTCTTCGTGTTCATATGTACAGTCATTCCATACCTTTGGAACAACACGGGTTCCGGGAGGATTGCGGTTGCCGCTTCCTATGTTATAGTGTATTGTGCCTTCCGAGGGCTTATCATAAAGTCCGTTATTACGTCTGGGGTAGCTTCTTGCATATGAATGCTCGTGTCCCGAAAACATAATATCATACTTATCAATTCCCTCCATCATCGGCGGATATGTTTCGTAGCATTCAAGATTAGGACCCGAATAGCATACGGGGAAATGGTGAGCAGCAAATTTCCACGTAGCATCGCTCGCTGCTGCAGTTTTTACAAGCCACTCATTTATAAATTCAAATCCGCTTGTGCCCGTAACGGCAAACATTGTATTGCCGTATCTGAAGGAATAGTTGGGAATTATCCAGTTTTCGGGACCGTTTTCGGGATAAGAATACCTTAACTGATTTGTAAAATAAGTTGCGTGCTCGGAATAATATTTTCCCGTAAAGGTGAAATAATCCTGGAATCCCATATCATCGTGGTTGCCCATACAAAACTGAATGGGGGTGGATTCTATAATACCTTTAAGTCCTTCAAAAAGACCTGTCCACTGCACATCGGTCTGACCGCAGTTTGTATTGTCCCCTGCTGTTAAAATAAACTTACATTCGGGATGCTCAGAGAGTATCTTTTTTACAATTTCACCAAGCACCGAATAATCTGCAGGAGGTTCGGGGCCGCCCGACTGCACATCTGAAAGACAGAGAAAAGAAAATTTTACGGGATTTTTTTCGGCACTTCTGAAAGAATAAGCCTCACTTCTGTTTTTACTGTCACCGCAGGTATATTCATATACGGTATCACTTTCAAGAGGACACATATCGGCAAAGAAAAAACTGCTTTCATCCACATCGGTTTCAAATGCATTGCGCTTTGCCTGCACCTTTGTCCATTCATCATCCGTGCCCTTTTTTCTGAAAAGCACAAATCCTTCCGTAATACTAACATCGGTACGCCATCTGACAGTCATACTTTCAGTTGGGTCACCTTTTATCGATAACATTATCTGATCAGGGGCAATAGACGAACCTCTGATTTTTTTCCATTGTTCCTTCGTCATATCAGTTTCCTTTCCCAAAAAAAATGATATTATTTATTTTAACAGTATTTTTATACAATTGCAATATCAATCAAAAAAAGCGTGACAAATGCGTCGTACTCTTAAGGACACTAACTTAAGAGTACGAGCATTGCGACGAGTCAAAGAGTAGAGAGAAGAGTTTAACACTTTTCTCTCTTTTCTTTTTATATATAAATCCACACATTCGACTAACCTCCCGTTATTAGGTAGAATAAAGCTACCAAATAACAGGAGGTTTTATTTATGAGCAGAAAGACAAAAATCAGGTTTACGGATTTTGAGTGCAATTTACTTATCAATGGTATGAATGAGTTTCGCAATATGCTCTTGGCTGAGAAATTGCCCACCGAGGATGTTGACGAACTGTTATTGAAAATCATTGATAAAAGTGAAAAATAAGGAGGTTGTTATTATGTCAAACAAAATTCAATATCGCCGTGTTGGTGACTATTTAATTCCGAATCTCATTTTACCACCCGAAGAAGCAAGTGTTTCGCTTGGTAAATGGGGAATGATGCACAAATCATATCTCGAAAAGAATAAGAAGGTATTTTTTAATACACTGCTTATGCAAGCTAAGCTTTATCATCACTGTACTGAGGTGGAAAATCAGGCACGGGAGATGTTAGATACACTTATTGAGCAGATGAAAGAAAGCGAAGGTGTCACCGAAGAATTAAAAGAGCATAACCAATGGGAATGGATGCAGAGAATGGAAAACATTCAGCAACGAGCGAGAGAAATTGTAATTAGTGAGCTAATATATGTATAAAGCAGTCAGCGACAAGAAATTTTTCATCTTGTCGCTGATTTATCTTATTTCTTAATTTTTATAAACGGCACAACAGCCAACAAGGAACTTACCGCCGGTAAAATGCTGAAAAGGAAGAACAGCATTGTAAACAGCGTTGTATATTCCGCACTTTCTCTTGCTACAAAACCATTAGCAATATACTCATTCAGTTTTGCCGTTTCGGCACTTGTGAAGCCTATCACCATATATCCCGCACTTGAAATCAATGAAGATACACCGCTTTGAATTTTGATGATTGCCGTCTGAAATGAGAAGAACAGTGCTGTTGGCTTTGTACCTGACAGTTTGTATTCTAACTCTACCGCATCATCAATTAGCAGAGTACGGATGTTTGAAGCAAGACTCAGGAAGCTGCCGGAAATAAGTGAAAGTATGAACATAATCGCAAAGTTTGCAAAAGTGTTCATTGTTGTTTTGTTGCCAAGATACAATACAAAAATCATAATGTTCGGCAGTATGGATGCAAGGTTGCATAAGACATAGGCTTTTACATTTCCGAGCTTTCTTGAGAGCATAGGCACAAGAAATGTTGACAGCATTAAGCCGACAAAGCTACCTGTACCGAGCAAGAATGTATAAAGGAAAGTAAGTCCCGAATTTTTGCTTGAGAAGTAAAAGGCAACCAATGCAGACAGTACAACACCCTGCAAGGCACTCATTGAAGACAGCAGTCCCGACATAATAATTTTCTTCAAAAGCGGATTAGTAAGTATATATTTGTACTGTTGCTTTGTGTTAGCGCTTCTTTTTTCGTTATGGTTTAATCGTTCTTTAGATACGGTCAACTGATATAGAATACATCCAATAACGGAGAAGGCAAGAGTAATAATGAAAAAGGCATTGCGTTCATCTGTCTGTGTTCCGCCGAGTGCTCCCGAAATTGCAAAGGCAAGTGGCTGAACAATCAAACAACAAATGCTACAGACCATAGCTCCAACAGGACGCAAAGAAAGAAGATTAGTGCGTTCTCTTTCATCTGAACACAGTACATTAGGATAACTTATCATAGGAATGTCACCAAACGAAAACATAATCTCCCAAATGATAAATATTGCAAAGCTATAGATAACGATTGTTATATTTTCAAGTGTGCTGTTACTGTCAGAATAAATTTTCATCACAAAGCACAGAACCGTTATTATAGCAGTTGGTAAAGGTAAATATCGCAGATATTTTGCTAACGGCCATTTGCTTTTATTGATGAACGCTCCTATAAACGGGTCTTTTAACGCATCGAATATTTTTGCCGTGCTGAGTATGATTCCGAGCCAAAAGGCAGGGATTAGAATTGTAAATTGAAGATAGTAGGCAAAGCAGGATGACACAAGAGCATATAATATGTTCTGCCCTGACAAACCTAAAAGGTAATGTGTTCTTTCATTTTGCAGTTTTGTTTTCATTGTAAAACTCCTTTCGTTACATACTTTTTGTATGTAAAATGATGAAATATATTGCCGCAGATGCGGCTTATTTTTTTGTATTCATACTTTTGGTATGTATGTTTCCTTAATAAATTGCCACCGAGGTGGCAATTTATTATTTTCTGTTATCCATTTCGTTGATTTGCTTGTTCATATTGTAAACCGCCGGATACATGTCAGTAACATCAACGCCGAGCATTGCCATCATACCCAAGATTACCTGACACTTTTTCTCAATATCCTCATCGCTCATAGAGAAAACAAGAGGATTGAGCCAAACATTGGCAAGTAAAGAGATAACCTCTGCAAGCTCTTTTGCAAAGGGTATTTTAATTGAGCCGTCTTTTATACCTTCTTCAAGTACAGGCTTGATTGCATTAGGTGCAATATCATTCACAGACCTTAAAAGCAGGTCGCTTAACATATGCGGCATATTCTGCAGATGAATACCCATACTCCTGAATTTCTGTTCCTGTTCGTCAACAAGAGATTCATAAAGCATAGCTTTGAGTTTTTCTGCACCGTTTAGAGAGGTATCCTCAGCTATCTTATTCCACTTACAAGCCAACGAGTTCTCCTGAAAAAGCCTTGCAGTAACAGCGTTTAGAATATCCTCTTTTGATGTGAAGTGATGATAAATAGCTCCTTTTGTCAGACCGCCTAAATTATCAATAATATCTTGAATTGTTGTGTGCTCGTAACCTTTTTCAAGAAACAACTTTTGAGCTGTGTCAAGAATCAAGGTTACTGTTTCTTCGGGATATTTATTTCTTGCCATAATTCACCTTACATACCAGTAGTATGTTTATTATAGTCAAAAAAAGTATATTGTCAATGATCATTGATTGTTTTTTAGAAAACATTTACAAAAAAACGTGTACAGCCCTGCAATTACATCAGTACAAATTGTTCATATAAAATGCTATTGTTCAAATAAATTTTATCACAATTTTAAGAGAAACTATTGAATATTTGCTATTTTTGTTGTATTATTTAAAATGAGGTGATATGTTAAATGAAAATATCATATAACAAACTTTGGAAACAGTTGATAGATAAAAAAATAAGCCACAGTGACTTTAGGAAAAACATTGGGATAGCGCCAAATACAATGACAAAACTGAAAAGAGATGAAGAAGTTTCTATGAAGATATTGTTAAAGATAGCAGAACAATTAAACTGCGACATTGATGATATTTGTCAATTCGTAAACGAATAAAACAATTAACAGGCGGTGCGTTGATTTGAACAAGTATATTTGGATTGGACCTAGAGAGTCCGATATTATTTATACAAATGACTTTTTTTCTGCTTCTGTTACTCTTTATGGAAATAATGAAAATAATAATGAATCTTTTTCATCCACACAGAAAAGCAGAATTAACCATAATCATATTACTGATGAGCAAACTAATTTTATGAACAGCAAAGAACTTGATTTTTTGAACAAATATGACAATGTAAAATTTATGGCATATAATCCGTATCTATTAAGCTCTTGTGATTTAAGCGTGCAAAAAAATGCAGTTTGCTACAATGAGCGCAGTGTTCTTGAATTTTTCAATTCAAAAATCAACTTCAGAAACATGTCTAAAAATATCTGTTTAACATTGCTATCTAATAATATAAAAGGTGATAAGTGTTCGTTAAATTATTTTCGCCAACTATATCCAGGTTTTAATAGATTTATTGTTCAAGCAGATGTAGCATCTGGTGGATATGGGACTCTTTTGCTTGATAAAGAAAACGAACAAGATATTTTGCGTTTATTAGATAAAGATAGTGTATATTTGGTTTCTCCCTATTATGAGCAAAATGTTCCAATTAATATTCATGCAATAATATATGATAATGATATTTTGATATTTCCCGCATCAATTCAAATAATGATGGAGGACAATAACCGATTACTGTATAGGGGTGCGGATTATGTTGCTTATGAAAATGAAGTAAGCGAATCTTTAAAAAAGATGTTTGTAAAAAGCACATTAACGCTATGTGAAGAAATAAAAAAACTTGGTTATCGAGGTGTTCTCGGAATAGATGCAATGATTGTCGAAGATAAAATATATATGTTAGAGATGAACAATCGTTTTCAAGCATCTACAGTTGCGTTAAATAAAGCATTGTCAGAATTAAAAATTAAAACTATTCCTGAATTCAATCTTGAAGCTTTTACAAGAAAAAGAGCAAGTATTTTACAATCAGTTTTAGACAATGTTAAAGTTAAATATAGTTGTTTCACATATATAAAGGAAGATAATGATATATATAAAGTACATACTGATAAGTTGTTGGATGAATTAAAAAAGTCAAAATATGTTTCTGATATATTACTTGATGGATATAATAAATCTGATTGTGATATTGAAGATGAGGCATATTTATTTAGAGTTATTTTTAATACAAATATTGTTGGTATATCACCCGAACAAAAAGTCGAAATACATCCAAATTTACCAACACCTACAAATAGTTGGTTTTCAGATATTTGTGGAAAAAAAGATTTTATAAAAACAAAGATTTCATTATTAAATCAAGGAGTTGTATTGACTGATGATGCAAAAAAACATCTAAAGGAAAATGGTGGAATGCAACCGGGTGTGTACTGCTCTGTAGATTTAATAGTTGATGGAAAATATGCAATTAATTCGCCTCTGTATGTTAAATTTGCGGAATTGTCTCCATTTACCATAGATTACAAAATGAATAAGTTGTCTTTGTTCTACTATAAGAATGAAATATACGATGTTGCAATTTCTTCGGAAGATGACATTTCTAAATCGATCACTTCATCAGGTGTTCCAGTAAAAAATATATGTTTAAAATCTTTAGATAGATTGCGTATTCAGAATTGTGATTTTTGTGTTTTTAAAGAGAATAATGTTCCTTGTAGATTTTGTGAAGTTCAGTACAAAACTATTAATTTTAATATTTCAGACATATTAGAATCAATAAGCTTATATTTTTCTAATAGTAAAAGTTCTATTAGTCATGTTCTTGTTGGAGGGCTCTCAAACAAAATAGGTGAAGAAAAGACTAATATATTAAATATATGCCAACACATAAGAAAATATACTGATATGAATATTTATTTAATGTGCTTGCCGCCACTAAATGTAGGAGATGTTAATGAATATGTTGATTGTGGTGTAACAGAGATTGGATTTAATATAGAAATTTACGACAGAGAGTTGGCAGCAAAAATTATGCCTGGTAAAGGTAAAATTAGTCTAGAGCAATATATAAACGCACTTTCAAGAGCCGTTGACTTGTTAGGGAAAAAAGGTGCGGTTAGGTCGGCTTTTGTTGTTGGGCTGGAGTGCAGAGAGTCTCTTTTGAGGGGAATAGAAAAATTGTGCCAAATTGGTGTAGCACCTATTCTTTCGATATTCAGACCTATTCCTGAGACAGAATTGCAAAATAGAATGGTTCCAAGCAATCAGTTTTTATATGATATTTATATGGCTGCGAAATGTATTTGTGAAAAATATGATTTGGAGCTTGGACCAAGCTGTGCATTTTGTCAAAATAATACATTAAGTTTAAAAAGAATAATTTAGGTGTTTTTATGAATAGAGTATTGTCAAACGCAAGCAAAAAGTTACATAAGAATATAAAATGTGATAATCAACCATTTACAATAAGAAAAAGACATAATATGCTTCATGTTTGTATAGGAAGTGAAGGATGTGTTTTCAAAAAAAATGGTAGTTGTGTCATGTGCAATTATGGTTACTCTTCTTTGATTACTCAGAAAGAAATACAAAATTTGTTTTCCGTTTTAAAGGATAACGAAGAAGATTTTTCAAGTATACTAATTGGTACATATGGTAGTTTTTTTGACACAAGAGAAATTCCCTCAAATATATTTGTTGATATTCTTAATATGTTAAAAAATCTTAATATACATACCATTATTTTTGAAACTCACTATAGTACTATTTCAACAGATAAATTGAATCTAATCTGCGATATATTACAGAATAAGGAGATTGTAATAGAATTAGGTCTCGAGTCGTCTAACCAAATCGTTTTAAGCGAATGTCTAAACAAAACTATAGATTTAAAAGAATTCAAAAAAACAGTTGACTTAATTCATGAGTATAGTCAGTTGTGCGTTTCTGCAAATGTGTTTTTGGGAGCTCCGTTCTTAACTGCCGAAGAACAAATAAAAGATTCTTTGCAGTCTATAGTATGGGCGTTAAATAATGGTGTTGATAATATTGTTGTATTTCCTTCAAATATTCGAGAAAACACTCTTATAGAGTTTTTGTATGCAAATGGGCACTATAACAAAATTTCTGCTTGGTATCTATTCGAACTTTTATACCGAATTCCTATTGAGTTTCAATCCAAAATTTATTTATCTTGGTTTGGAGATTGGGAAGATAAAAAAATAAAAAGCACATCCACAATTGAAGCAGACATAAAGTTAAAAAAACTCTTTAATGAGTATTTGCTTGTGGAAAAATCGGTTGATAGAAAAAATTTGTTGGAACAATTTTTAGAGGATTGTAATATGAAAAAAGATTACAACGCTTTTTTAGATAACATATCCATTGAATTAGATGATAATTTTATGGATAGATTGGCAGAGGAACACACCTGGATAAAAGAAAACTTGAATTTAGATTAAAGGTTAAGGTACATAATGAAAAGATTAATAACAAGCATATTAAAAGGTATGTGGAATTTCCTTAAAACATATAAAATATCAATATGTATAATTATTGCTGCAATAGTTTTAGGCTGTTTTGCATTAAATTTGTTATTCCCTGTTGAGAAATATTTTTATATTACGAATGCATTAGAAAAAGCAACGACTGTATTGATTTCAATGATCGGGTTTTCGGTTTCGGCATATGTATTCTTAAATAATACTCTGCAGAGAAAATCTATTGATAATCCTATAGAAATAGAAACCATAGGCGCCTTTTTAAAGAAAAAACGAAACTCCTTATGTTCACTTATGATTTGGTCAGTCAGCTTAGTAGTGGTTACTATTTTTATTATAGCTATTATTTCCAAGGATAAACAAATAGAAACTGCCGAAAGTTCTCAAAGTTACTTAATATATATCATTTATATATGTTTAGTTTTATCTGTTTTCTCTATAATCAGATTGTGTCATTTTGATTTTTCCATTATTAATTACGAGAAAGGTTTAGTAGATACGGCTAGATTTAAATTATACATATTTGACAAAGAAGTTACTAATACTAAACCTATGAAAAAGAATGAGTTTTTAATTTTGGTAAATAATATGGAGACTGTAATTGAAAGAATCTCTGCAAACCACCAAGATGCACCAGTGCATTTTGTAAACGATAGTTTGGTTTATTTGGCTCTCTTTTCAAAAATAGATTTTTCTTCAAATACAGGGATTCAGCAGGAAGCAACACGTCGTAGAATAGCAGAGCAGTATAGGGAGACGATAGAATATAGAAACTATATTTTACATTTAGATGACTTGAAAGATGAAGATGAAGTAGAAGTTGGAGATTTTATACTTTCTACAGTAAACTTGGTGTTTCAGAATATTTTGGCGGGAGAAGTCCTTTCTGATATAAGCCTTTCAAATTTAACATTATCAAGCGTCAATTTTGAAAAGACAGCATTTAGAAATTCAGTATTAAAAAGCATTAAGATAAAAGATAACTCTAGTTTGAAAAGCGCTGATTTTAGAGATTCAGTTCTTCAAAATATTTCTTTTGATAATGCTGACTGCAGAAATATTAATTTATCCAATACTAAATTAGTAGATGTAATATTTAGTGATGATACCAAATTGTCAGGAAGCGTATTTTATAATGCCGATATGACAGGATTAGAAAGATTTGGAACGAGGGATTGTACAGGTAATCGCGTAGATGTGCAAAGTTCAAATTTTATAAAGGCAAATTTGATACATTTAGACATTCAAAATGTATGTTTTGACAATTGTGATATGCAAAAAGTTCAGTTGTTTGATAGTAAAATTGGATATAGCTCAAACAGAGAGTGTAATACCTCTTTTAAATTTGCAAATTTAAAAGAAGCTATACTGTCTAATTGTAAAATAAACAAATGTGATTTTACTAATTCTAATTTAACAGATGCAACACTTTCTTATTCATATATATCAAGAACAATATGGAGCGAAAGCAGATTGCACAATGCCACATTTATTGAAAGTAAAATAAATGAGTGTGACTTCAAAAAATCCTATTGTAGCAACGTATCATTTAAAGGCGCTGTTATAAAACAGTCAAGTTTCAATTATGCAACCATTAATTTATCTGATTTTTCCGCTACTGAACTTTTAGAAACATCGTTTGATGATGCTGTATGTTCTGATGCGCTATTTGTCGGAACAACAATAAAAAACTCATCGTTTGTAAGATGTATATTATCCAATTCAAGGATAGTATCTGATCAAGGACAAACGATAGATGACTGTAAGTTTGATTTGTCAAATTTAAGTAACTCATCTATTTCAAATGTACAGTTTGCAAATTGTTCGTTTTATGGGTGTGATTTTTCAAATTCAAGACTGATAAATGTGTCATTTGTTAATTGTACAGGTTTGGAAACAGTTAGATTTAAAAATGCATGGTTAGATTCTGTAGCTTTAAATTCTGAAATTGATGAGACAGCATTAAGGGATACTTTAAGATACGCTAGAGAGGTTGACAAGATTGTTAAAAACAAAATCCTTGATTAGTTCTATTCGTTCTAGGCGTAGCGTGCGTAGTTTTATTGAAAAACCAATAGATAGAAAAACTATAGAAGAACTTTTGATTTCCGCAATGTACGCTCCTTCTGCTAAAAACAAACAACCATGGAGTTTTATTGTTTGTACAGGAAGGACGAAGGACAAGATATTCCAATCTTTTTATGATTCTATAGAAAAAAATGTAGTCGATAAAGAATTTCCGCCTAAATGGTTAGCGATGGCAAAAGATACTGCTATGTTGATAAAAGAAGCTCCTGTTTTAGTTTTAATTTGTTATGAGCACAAACAAATAACGAAAAGTAAAAATGATGGTGATTTATGGCAAATACAATGTCCACAGTGCGAGTGTTGTGATATTCAGTCTATAGGAGCAAGTGTTCAAAATTTGATTCTTGAAGCACACAATTTAGGTATATCAAGTCTTTGGGTTTGTGATATATTATACGCATATGATGAAATCGCAAATATTGTTAACCCTAACGGTACTATATTGGCTGGTGTTTTGTTAGGTTATAGTAAAACAAGTCCAAAGACACCTGAACGAGATTTCTGCAAGGTAAAATGGCTAGAATAAATATTAACATTTTTATGTTTTATGGGTATATTAAGTAATATTACTTTATAAATTTTAATCCGTATGTTGATTGTTTTTTTTACAAGATTTATACCAACATCTACTTTCCACCAACTCTTTCCGCATCTTCTCCAACGCCTTTCTGTAAATCTTATCGGCACTTGCAGGTGAGGAAAGCATGTGGTCAACAGCAATATCAACAAACGGTTTGCCCTTGCGTGGTTTAAGTATGGGGTTACCTTTGTAGTCAAGGTCATTGTAATCAGGCTCTTCTGCTGAATAACAGTCCATACAGAAACCGAGATGAGCTGCAACTATAGCTTTTTCTCTGTAGTCTGTCAGATGCTCGAAGGCATCCATAACAAGATTTGCTAACTCAAATTTAATACACAAATCGTCAGGCCGTGAACTGTTGTCAAAAGCAACTTCTTCACGGCTTTTTTCATTTTCTTCATCCTCATACTGACGGTAAAATTCAACAAATTGAGTATTTTGTAATCCGCAACGGATAATATCTTCGGCCGTTTCTTTTGTTGTGCCGATCTCATCAGCTATCATTTGCATTGTTTCCGCATCAGTTTTCTCTTGATGCTCATAATAAAGTCTCATAGCCTTGCGAAGCCTTAAATATTCATCGTTACTCTGAATAGTAAAACCTGTTCTCATAGTGCGGATATATTCGTGAACTTCTCGTTTTGCAGGGTTTTCCTTGTACTTAATAAACGGTATGCCACGTGAAGCATCATAGCTTTTCAAGGCATTCAATATGCCGATAACATACGCCTGCTTTATATCCGGAAAATGACCATACATAGCATAGTTCTGTACCCAACCCATTACCTTTGTGTTTATACTTTTTTCATAGTAATGCAGAAACCAAGATATATACTTATCGTTATTTTCTGCGTAATAACGCTCTATATATTTTTGCAACTCCATTTTCGGCGGTGCAGGTTTAATTTTATAAATCTCTAAATCTTTTTGCCAATCTCTCACGGAGCCACCTCCTTTATTTGAACATCTTTTCTGTATCTGCGTACAGCTTCTCCCTTTGCATATCCTTTTCGTATTGCCTTATGGCATATTCCGTATCTGCAAACGCCATTTGCTTTCGTGATACTGCAACAGCCTTTGCCATAACAGCGAATTCTTCGGTAATTTTACCTCGTCTCTTTTCAACCCGGATAGCAGAATACCTGTTTTCATATATTGCAATTATCGGGTCATCAGTTGCTCTCTCTTTGCGATTAGTAATTGCCGCATACCGTTTGCAAGAGATTTTCTTATCCTTGTACTGGTACGGAGAATAACCGTTGCAGTATTTCTGCTTTCGGGCAGAAGTCATAAGAAAATATCTGTCACATATTTGGCATTGCCTTGGATAATGACCGTAATGCAAGCCTTCAAAGAAATCTGTAATAATAAAGCTGTAAAAGCTGTTGAAATACAATCTTCGGGCAACTTGTTTTTGTGATACATACTCGGTACGCAGAGGAAAAACATCTTTTCCGAAAACTTCAAGGGCTATAGGTAATAAATGCAATTCATCAAAACGTTCAGCTTCATCAAGTCTGCTGACGAACACACATAGCTTTTTGTACGCCTTGGTAATATCATCAGCCAACTTATCATAGAAAAACAAGGTTGCTTTTACATTGCTAAGTAGTTTTTCAGAAGACGCAAAAATCTCTCTATCATATTCAGACGGAAGGTTATCAGTTAATATCTGACCTTCATCCATATTCATAACTGCAGCTTTACGGTGAAAGTAATCTTTAATCGTTTCTGCATTTTCAAAAGTGAACAAAGTTCTGATTCTTTCCTTTTCTCGGTCGGTATTCAGATTATCAAAAGGCTTGAGCTTTGGTAAAGCTGAAAAGATATTAAGCATTTCTTCTCCGGCTTTAACAAAAGTTGACGTGTTTATATAACCTGCGTCAAGCATTCTTTGAAGATACCAATTCTCACTCCTGAAAACTGATATTCGTGAAGCGGTATCGTTTTTGTAATACTGATTGAGAAGATGCACACAGTACATCCCTGCATTAGCAGATTTCTTATTTACGATAACTCTGCCGTCACGATAGTCGGCACTAAAGAAATTTACATTTTCCATTACTTCACCTCCTGAACTAAATTGTAGCACATCCCATAGTCATTATACAAATTTTAATGTCCAATAAAACGGACTTTGCTTTGCGATATGGTCTGGCATCAGTTTTCTGCACATTATTTTTCTAAAATTGTTACGGTTTATTGTTTTGATAAAATTGATTTTATCTTAAAGCCCTTGAAAATAAAGGCGAAATGTGTTGTTACAGATATTATTTTTATAGTGTTACGGAAAACAATATGATTTTGAAAAATTTCTACATTATATAATTAGATGAAGGCGAAACAGCAAAGAAAAACTGCCCTCACGAGTTTGAAGACAGTCAGTGTTCAATCCTATTATTAAAGTGTTATCCAAAATCTCTTCAAGCGGCATTTTTCTTTGCGTTCATAAACAGTTGATTCGTAAACACCACCATTTTTCAGTATTGTTTTTTCGCTACCAATATTGCTGTCAATACAAGAAATAAGTATTTTATCAAGACCGATTTCTTTACAATACGGAAGAACAGCTTTCAGCATTGATGTTGCATAACCTTTTCTTCTTTCGTTGGGTTTTATCGAATATCCGATATGACCACCGTATTTAGAAAGATAATCATTGAAATAATGTCGAACCTGTATCATACCGACAAGGCAATTGTTAGCTTTGCGTATGTAGAAAAACTGTGTTGCTAAAACTAATCCTTTCGGAAGTGTTTCAGGCTTTGTATATTTTTTACATTCTGCAATATATGCTATTGAGTTTTCACTTTTACGGAGAGGACCACAACCATCCATTGAAGAATCTGCATCCAGACAAGCTTGTTTATATTCAGCTATTTGTTCTGCATATTCCTCGCATGGTTCAACCAAGAAAAAATCTCCGGCATCTATTTTAATCATATTTCGTCACCTATGTATCACTTTAACGGAATCACTATAATATGCTTTTCGCCTTTGAAATCACCGATTATTTTTCCACCATTTTTTAGCATTATCTTTACAGTGACTTCATTTGTTTTCAAAGGAAACAATTTAATTTCTTTATAACCGTGTTCTTTGCATTTCTTCAACAATTCTTTAAACAGGATATTTCCATAACCTTTACCACGGTGTTCTTTAGAAATTCCATATCCAAGATTTCCTGCTCCAACGACAGTTTCCAAATATTCAGATGATGAGTGTCTTACTCTGCCATAACCTATAGGAACATTGTCAACATATAAAATATATGTAGTATATGGTATCCATCCTTTTGGTAAATTTACACCTCGAGAATGATTATCTACCTCTTGTAACCATTTTTTATATTTCTTATAGGATAAGTTGTATGCAGGATTCGTAAAACCGTTTTCTACATCAAGAATACCTTGCAGCATGTCATATTCTTGTTCAGCCATATTAACATTTAACTGTTTTAATTCTACTTTCATTATTGTCACCTTAGAAAAACATAGTTATAACGCTTTTCGCATAATAGCCTGTCCGTTTTCTCTTGCGACTTCAACAAAACCTGCTTTTTTATAAAGTTGCACGGGACCTTGGAAATCAAAATCATCTCTGTTTTCGGAAAGTTTTGCATAGCCTTCAACAGCCACATAACCATTTTCTTTTGCATCACTACATACTCTTTCGATAAAAGCTGATGCAATTCCTTTACCTCTGTATTCAGGTGCAATTTCAAAGCAAACAA
>JAZSRT010000107.1:0-15844 GCA_045538645.1 Acutalibacteraceae bacterium
GTTAAACTCAAATTAATCTTCAAGGGTTTCATTTTTTGTCGTTGTTTAATTTTCAAGGTCCGTCTTTACCACTCTCTCAAGAGTGCCTTGTGATTATATCACATCGTTTCACGCTTGTCAAGTGTTTTTTTGATTTTTTTCAAGTTTTTTTCTGATTCATTTCTGAACCTTTATTTGACCTGAAGCACTGAACTCTCGTTCAAGTGCTTGCATATATTATCACAACATTTTGCCCTTGTCAACACTTTTTTTAAACTTTTTTCATCTTTTTTTGAAGTATTTTTTTAACCACAACATATTGTGTTTTTCTTACTTTTATGCAACTATTTACAAGATATTGTTATGTGTTTTTTTCATTTTCGGGAAATAATAGATAATGTTAAATATATTACTTTTTGAAAGATGTGCATTAAATTGACAAAAACTAACAAAACTTCTGTATTCCTGATAAGATCTGCCGTATCTGTGTTTCTTTGTGTCGTCATTATGTCATTATCTCTTATAATATATAATGAAAATATTGACGGCAGAAGCGAAATGACACTTTCTTCTTTCGGTTCCAGAGGCGAAGAAGTCCGACAGATTCAGAAAAAGCTTAAATCCCTCGGCTTCTACGGCGGAAGTGTAGACGGTATTTACGGCACTGCAACCAAAAATGCAGTTACTGCCTTCCAGAAATCCTGCGGCATTAAGGCTGACGGCATAGCAGGTCCCACAACCTTATTATATCTCGGCTTATCCTCTTCTTCGGGCTACAGCTCATCCGATGTATGGTTACTTGCAAAGCTCATAGCTGCCGAAGCACGCGGTGAAAATTACCGGGGACAGGTTGCTGTCGGTGCTGTTGTACTCAACCGTGTTTCTCACGCTTCTTTTCCCGATTCCATTTCAGGTGTTATTTATCAGAACGGTGCATTCGACTGTGTGCGGGATGCGAACTGGAATGTTGCACCTACGGATACTGCAAAAAAAGCCGCATCAGAGGCGCTGAACGGTTGGGACCCCACAGGCGGTGCCATATACTATTATAATCCCCGCACCGCTTCGAACCAATGGATACGTTCACGCCCCGTTCTGACACAGATCGGAAATCATGTATTCTGCGCTTAAATCCGACAGGACAGTTTTTGCTGTTCTGTCATTTATTATATATTGAAGTTTACGTATATTGTTAAAAAAGTTTTTTACATATTATTGAATTAAGCGCATATTTTATGTATTATATAATGTAATAAAAGAAAGGATGATAAACATGGAAGCTGTATGCGAATTTTTTATGAAAGTTTTTTCTTTCCTGCTTGCCCCTCTTTTTGTACTTTTCCCTTCTCTTAATGACTATAATTTTGATGTTGACACATCGGTTATATCAGAAGAGTTACCCAATGCAGTAAGTAACATCAATATATGGAATATGAATTCAAGCAATGAATTCACCGACCTTAAGATCAACGAAGAAAATAATATCGGTGAATTTGTTGAATATGTTCAGCTTATGCAATGCACGGGCGGTGCAGAAGACCGTGACCTTTTTAAGGACCCGCTGGATTTTGACACCCTCGACGATTACGAATTTACTCCTCTTATTGAAAACTGCCGCGGAATACTTGAGCTTGGTGCAAAGCCTCATCTTAAAATAGGCAGTGTCCCTCTTAAATATTCTGCACTTGCAAGAACCGATACTACATTCGGAACAAATCCCTATCCCCCCGATGATTATAATGTATATTATAATTATATAAAGGCAATAGGCGATGCACTCGTAAGTGAGTTCGGGAAAGTAGAGGTTCTCACCTGGCGATTCGGCGTTATGACGGAATATGAAAACGCAGACTGGTTCTTTGCTCCCGACAAAACTCCCGAAAGCTCCGCTGCCGCCTACTGTAAGCTTTACGATTATACCGTTGCTGCACTGCAAGAAGCTATCGGTGAAAATATCTTTGTAGGTGCACATTCTATGACCGTTACCGAAGGATTATGGGATGAAAAGATATTTATTGAACACTGTGCTAAGGGCACTAACTATAAAACAGGAGAAACAGGCTCAAGAATATGCTTCCTTTCGTCCTCTTTTTATGATGCGAAACCCGGTAAATTCACCTCAGGCAAAACTATGTATGATTCAATAAAATATCTCAAGGATTGTGCCGCCGGTGCAGGACTTTCAGGCCTTATTTTCGGCATTGACGAAGGCAGAATATACGGAGGAATTAACTCAGGCGCATCTGACAGTCAGCTTCTCTCCCGTACCGTAGGTTATACATATCAGGCTGCCTACGATGCAAGACTTTACAAACAGCTTTTTGATATCGGCGGAGATTACTTAAGCTCATGGGATTATCTTTCGGGCGGACTTTTTGAAGGTAATCCCACAGTTTCTTATCACGTAGCTTCAAACATTGCAAAATTCGGCGGTATGAACCGTGTAAAGACATTAAAAACAAAGAACGGTCTTCTGCCCTGCCCCGAAATAGATGCAATAAGTGCATTTGATTCTGAGAATAATACTCTCAGAATTATGGGCTATAACTTCAAGAATGACATCGATTACAGCAAAACAGCCGATCTCAATTTTGATGTTTCAGTTCCTCAGTTTGACGGAAAAGAAGTTGAAATTAAAGTATACAACATCAATGATGACTGTAATTACTTTGACGAATGGGTCGAAGACAGAAAAACATACGGCATCGGTGACGATTGCTTCGGCTGGTCTCCCGATTGCCCCGTAATTGAAAGCTACACAAATCTACAGAATGCAGATGCAAGAGAAATTTATTTCTCCTTACTCAAGGATAAATATGCAGAATGTGCACGTCTTGAGCCCGAAGTAAGAACCGAAAATGTAACAGACGGCAAAATATCTCTTTCACAAACAGTTGATCCCAACGGTGTTGTATTTTTTGAAATAAGTCCTGTGGCATAAGGAGATGTTTATGAAAACAAACTTATTAAACAAAACCGTAGCTCTTTTATTAATGCTTTCAATGCTGTTTACCGTAAGTGTTATTTCAGGTTCAGCTGACAGCACCCTCAGAAGCGGTGATATTGACGGTGACGGAAAAGTTTCATCTTCAGATGCAAGAAGCATTCTGCGTTTATCTGTGGGACTTTCAAAATGCATTCCCCTGATTGAGAAGTATGCAGATACTGACGGTGATAAAAAGGTTACTGCAGCAGATGCAAGACTTGCCCTCAGAGTATCCGTAAATCTTGATAAAGAATCCTCTCTCGCTTCTTTTATTCCCCCGAATGACGACGGATATTTTTACCCTGATATATCAGAAATTACACTTACCGAGGGTGAAAAAGCAACAGCAGATGTTCTTACAAGAAAAGGAATGAAAGTAAGCAGAACCTCCTCAAACCCAAAAGCCGTTACAATTTCGGGAAACGGTGAAATAACAGCCGTTTCAAAGGGCTTTTCCTGTATAATTATCGACTGCGACGGTCATAAATTCTATTTTGAAGTAACGGTAAAAACTCCCCTTCAGAATAAAATCAATGCCCTCAGAAGCAAATATCCGAACGGCTATTACTGGAACAATCACGCACCAAGCAAAACATATCCCGATGTTACCGAAACTCCCTGCTCCGACCATACATCAGGCACATACGCATATTGCAAAGGTCAGTGCGCAGGCTTTGCCGAGCTGATGTACAGAGAAGTATTCGGTAAAAATGCCGACAGAAAATACGGTGTTACCTGGGACACTCTTAAGATAGGTGACTATATCCGCTTTGACAAGCATCATTCCGTCTTTATTACGGATGTTGTCAAAAAAGGCGACATAACGGGCTACAGCTATTACAGCGGACAGAATATCACGGCAAGCGAAAACTATATAGTTGTTGTTCACTGTAACTGGCACTGGAACTGTGACATTGTGTGGGACGGTGTTTTCTATGAAAACTACACCATAGCCTCAGGCTACAGCTATACGGCATACTGATATATACAGTTACAAAAAATCAGAACAGGTATTTTCAAAGGCATAAAGCACCTTGAAAATACCTGTTTTTGCTGTTTATAAAAAGTGGAAATTTCTTCAGCTCAACCAATATTTCCCTTTGTGTCACAAGTCATTGTGATTTTTCTTTCTATTGTTTTAAGCGGAACAAAAAGCTTATACTGTTTTACCTGAAAATCGGCGGATGCCGTATTGTTTTCTTTGGTGCATTCTGAAGAAATAAGCTCCCAATCACTGTCATAAATATCCATAGTAAACTGTGCATCGCTGCACACGGCACTGTTTTTTGTACATACAAATTCAGCTTTTAGCTTTGCTGTCCACAAAAGTTCATCACGTGAAGAATAATAATTTACATATTTTGTTTTTGATACTGTTCGGCTGCCCCTGAAAAATTCTATGAGTTTTCTGAAAAACTCCATAAGACGGGCAAAAAATGTCTGTTCTGCTTCCTCTTTTATACCGTCTTCTGTTGTAACGGTTATGTATGACCCGTCTGGCAGGTATTCTTTTTCAGCCATAGGTTCTGCCGATGCGAAACAAGATATTACCGATAGAGCCATTATCAGTATACATAACAATAACGCTGTTATCTTTTTCACAAAACACCACCGCCTGTTACAATTTTTTGTATAAATAAAAATCCTTCTTCAAAATAACCGTGGGATTCGGTGTGAACATCAATCAGGCTTATGATAATAAAAAGCAGGTATATAATAAATGCAGCCAGCAATAAGCCTGTAATAAGTTTTCTGATATCAAGTCTTTTTCTGATATCTTCGGTTTTTGCAAGAGAAATAAAGCTGTCTGCAATTTCACGGGGTGTACCGAAAGTGCTTATTATATCTTCATATGCCGCTTCGGGAAAACTGAGTATAAATTCGTCTATATCTGTTTTAAGCTCTTTAATAAAGCTGCTCTTTTCTTTTTTAGAACAAATAAGATAATCGGTTATTTCTTTATAATATGAATCGAGCTGACAAATAAGGGATTTATTCATTTTCTTCCACCGCCTTTAATATAAGCTCTACTCCTTCGGATACTTTACGGTATTCCGAAAGAAGTTCTTCGTAATACTCTCTTCCCTTTTCTTCGAGGTGATAATATTTTCTCAGTCTTTTATTTACCACCTTGTCATAATCACTGATATATCCGTTTTCTGTAAATCTGTAAAAAACAGGATATAATGTTCCGAGAGGCAGGGTAAAATGCCCTGCACTTTTTTCGCTTACGGCTTTTACTATTTCATAGCCGTACATATCTTTATTAAGAAGCACCGACAGCACAACAAGCTCAACGGTACCCCTTTTGAAATTATCCGTATTGGGCAAAAAAAATCTTCCTCTCTGCGTTCTGATTTAATTTTATCATAATAAATGCCGTAAGTCAAAGCAAAATTTGCAAAACAATATATATTGTCACACAAAATATATATTGACACATAACATTTTAAATGGTATTATCTTTTTGCAGGAATAACTGCAGGTATTTCTGTAAAATCATAAAAAAACACAGAAAGGAAAAAAATATGATAAACATAAGCCTCGTATTAAAAAAACTTATCGCTGTCATTCTTTTTGCCGTATCTTTTATTGTTCCCGGATCTCCCGACAAGGTAGATATTTCGGTTAATACAGAAGAAACCGAAAAGCAGATTATTACAGCAGAGTGGAAAAACAATACAGGAAAAGCAATTGCAGAAATAAGATTTTATGTTGAAAAAAATGAAGACGGTGAATGGACCGAAATACCATTTTCCCCTTACTTCGGATTTCCTGAAATTTATACTCAGTACTATCCCACTGAAGGCGGAAAAATAAGTATTGGCACTGAAGAAGTTTTCGGAACAAAACTTTCTTCCGGTGAATACAGAATAATACTTTATTATAATGTACTTTACTGCAGCACAAACAGCGGAAAAGCATCTGCTGATTTTATTATCAGATAAAACTGTGTGCCGACCGTTCTGACATAAAAGCAAGCCGGAAAATTAAGCAGGACCCGGAAACAGGTTCGGCTTTTATCTTACAAGAAAACGGTTTCGCCGTACGCCTGCGGCGAAACGCTTTCGGATAGTCCGTCTCCGGGCGAAGCGTAGCTGAGCGTTCGGGGGGACATATAATCTTTTAGCTTTATAGGAAGGAATTTCCTATAGAGTTAAAAATACCTCTTTACAAAAGAAGTCTGCTTCACCGTAAAAAGTGAAACAGACTTTTATAATATCCGGGGTCTTATATCTGATAGAAGCCGACCTTTTTCATTACCTTGCGCATAGTTTTGTGTGCAAGATATGATGCTTTTTCGGCACCTTCCTTTGCACATTTTTCTATATATGCCTTATCTGAAAGGATTCTCTTATACTCTTCCTGCATAGGTCTTAATTCCTCAACTACGGCTTCTGCAACAGCTGCCTTGAATTCCCCGTAGCCCTTGCCCTCAAATTCTTTTTCGATAGCATCAAAATCAAGTCCCGTACAACAGGAATAAATTGTCATAAGGTTATTTATACCGGCTTTGCCTTCGCCGTAGTAAACTCTTGCTTCCGAGTCCGTAACGGCACTTTTTATCTTTTTTGCAATAACAGAAGATTCGTCTGCAAGAGAGATAAAGGACTTTATATTGGGGTCTGATTTACTCATCTTCTTTTCGGGTTCCTGTAAAGAGAGAATTCTTGCACCCTTTTTACCGATATAAGGTTCGGGAACCTTGAATACATTTCCGTAAATACCGTTAAAGCGTTCTGCGATATCACGGGCAAGCTCAAGATGCTGCTTCTGGTCATCGCCTACAGGTACTTTATCCGCACCGTAAAGAAGAATATCTGCAGCCATAAGAATGGGATATGTAAAAAGACCTACATTTACATTGTCTGCGTGACGCTGAGATTTATCCTTGAACTGTGTCATTCTTGAAGCCTCGCCGAAAGCTGTATAACAGTTAAGCACCCAGGCAAGCAGAGCGTGGTCTGTTACGTGGCTCTGCAGAAATACAATATTTTTTTCCGGGTCAAGCCCTAAAGCCAGAAGAATGGCATACATTTCTACAGAACGGCGTCTGAGGTCTGCGGCTTCGCTTCTTACGGTGATTGCGTGAAGGTCGGCAACGCCGAAAATACAGTCATTTTCTGCCGCCATATTATGCCAGTTTTTGAACGCGCCCAGGTAATTTCCGAGGGTTGGTGTGCCTGATGCCTGAACAAGGCTCAATACCGTAGTTTTCTTTTCATTTGTGTTTTCCATTGTCAAATCTCCTGTTTAGGGTCATTTCCCTTATAATTTCGTAATATTTTTTCCCTTTGTTTATAATCAGGAAGTATTTTTTCTATTTCTTTATAAAACTCTTTTGAATGGTTATGATGAAGGATATGGCACAGCTCGTGAACCACAACATAATCTATTGCTTCTTCGGGATAACGCATCAGATAAAACGAAAATGAAATACTGTTTTTTCCCGAACACGAACCGAATCGGGTTCTTGCCCCCGTCACCGTTATTCTTGCGGGTGAAACACCGATAAGAGAACCGTAATATTTCACTTTAACGGGAAGTATTTCCTTTGCCTTTTGGCGAAGAACGGCTTCCTCTTCGGGGGAAGCATCTTTGCGGATTTCTTTTTTTTCTTCAACCTTATTTTTAGCCTTCTCAAGCCACAGAGAATTTTTTTCAACAAATTCTTCTATTGCTTTCTTTGAAGTTTTAAGCGGTGCTCTTACCACAACTTTTCCGTCACTTTTAACACACAAAGCTATGGTTTTGCGCTTTGAATATATTATTTCATATTCTTCTTTATACATTTTCTAAAAGACTCATAAAAGCTAACATACCCGTTGTTCCCTTATAAAGCTTATAATCATCGGGAACATCCTTACATCTTCCGGGAACATCGGCAGATATGCTGTTGATTACCATATCCGATAAATACTTCATATTTGTATTGTAATTCACCATTCTTAAAATTCTGTTTCCGCTTATATAAACTTCAATAATTCCGTCATTATCATTATAAGAATAAACCGTACAATCCGTATTTCTGAATTTTTCTGTTCTTACTTTTTGCATATCGCTTAACGGAGGCATTGCCCAAAAATCAGGTGTTGCTTCGGACAAAAGTTCATCAGACGACAGTCCTGCCATTGACAATAAAACTTTTGACATATGAAGCGCTGCCTTTTTTTCGGGATATATCATATATATACTTGAATCCTTAATAAGCATTCCAAGCTCAGCACCGTTAAAATCGGAAGTCATATAAGTAGTTCCGTTATAAAATGCCATTTCCATTCTGTCATAATAAACACCGTTTGAGGACATTTCACCCTGCATATAAAAATTTCCGCTCCTCAGAATTTCATAATCATTAGAAGGTGCATTTTCTTCAGAAAGTCCCACAGATATACGTAGAATTCTTCTTGCATCTGCCGCAGTGATTTTTCCGTCACCGTCCATATCGGCTGCAGACGTCTTCTTATTATTGAATTTTTCAAGTCCCACACTGCATCTGAGTGTGAGTCTTGCATCCGCCGCAGTAACCTTTGAATTGCCGTCAACATCACCTCTTACGGCAGCAGCAGATGAAACCGACATAATACATAAAAGAAAAACCGTTATAAGCATTGAACTTATTAATCTCTTTTTCATTTTTCCGTGCCTCTTTTTTCTTCTGTTTTTATTATTATCACCCATATAAGTGCACACACAAGACAAATTGCCGCTGATACTATACTTATTATATTAAGAAGCTTTACGGTGCCCGGGTCTAAAAACTCCGAATTATTATAGGAAAAAAGCCTTAAGATCACCGTAATACCTGCGCTTAAAAGCAAAAGTATTTTTAATATTTTCATTTTACTGTGTTATCTCTCCGCAGAATATTTCTTTTTTTGTTCCGTCGGGAAGCAAGATTACTGCGGCTCCTGTTTTTGTAATATCGGTAATAATACCTTCAAGTATACTGTCACCAAGAATATATCTTACATTTTTACCTATGGAAAATGAACGGTTACGTATCTTTTCTATGGTGTCATCATTTACTTCAGAAAGTTCATTATTTTCGTAAATATATTTATCTGTCTTTTTTGTAATTATATCTATAAGTTCCTTTTTATCCGGAACAGGAATATCTTCTATGGCAAAAGAGGTCATTTTACCTGTAAGCTCATCGGGAATATCATCTGCTGTTACTGAAAAATTGATACCTGTACCCACAACAGCAGTTAAATTTTTACCCGATACAAGTTCACACAGAATTCCCCCGAGCTTTTTACCGTTAAGATAAATGTCATTGGGCCATTTTATCTGAGTTTTTACACCCGTAAGCTCTTCAACGGCTTCACTGACAGCAAGCCCAGCAAGCAAAGTTATAAAGGGAATATTTTTTTCTTTTCCCGTTAAAGGAAGAGATAAAGAGAAATAAAGACCGCCTTTCGGAGAATAAAAATTTCTCCCGAGTCTTCCTCTGCCGCCTGTCTGGGAAGAAGCCGAAACAACGGCAAAAACAGGCTCAACAGCACCGTAAATCATTTTTTTTATATCACTGTTTGTAGATTCGGTCCTGTCAAGAAAAATAACATTTCTTTTTCTGTCTTTGAATTCTTTGTACATTATTTATTTCTCCGCAGAAAATAAGAAAAAATCTTTCGATTTATCAACCCCCTACCCCAATCTTGGGGGCTGTAGGTGTTTCTTGTTCAATAAGCGTGCGTCATTCAATGAGCGCGTAGCGCGAATTATACGCAAATTGCTCACAATGCGAGCAATTTCCTATATAATAAAATAACAGCCCCGATGCACACGGCACCGAAACAGATAAAATATTAAATTACAAGAAAAAAGGGACAGCCTGAATATCATCCGTCCCTTTGTCTTTTTTTGGCGGCGGAACATTTCCGCACTTATTATTCTTCGTTTGCCAAAAGCTCTTTAAGAGCCTTTATGTCATTTGCCGAAAGAGTGATACCCTTACCCATCTTTTCATGGTCGGGACCCCAGTCACGGATGTCATACTTAGGCTCCTTGCCGTTCCAGCTGATAAGGTTGAGCTCCTTTGCCCAGCCGCCGGAGCCCTCAGAGATGATACCGATGTGCTTTACGATTTCATATGTAAATTCGGGCATTGCGACAGCCTCCTTCCAAATAATTATTATATATACATATTTATATAATATATACGCGCCCAAAAAAAATCAAGTGTTTTTTAAATTTTTTTGTATATTTTGCGATTTTTATTTATTCAGAATTACTTTTCGGCATATTTATTTGTTTTCATAATAAATTCTTAAGAAAAACACAAACTGCTCTTAATTCACTTTTTGTTGCCTGTATTATAAAATTTCCGTGAGGTGACAAAAGTGAACAACCCGAAAAAAAGAAATCTGATCATTGCTTTAATAATGATTCTTACGGTAATACTTCTTATTATTACCGACAGTATAATAACAAATATCAGAAACAATGGGACAAACGAAAATGTAAGCATAAATTCCGAAGCCGACATCATAATAGATGAATTTGCAAAAGAAAACGGCCTGCAGGCTGAAGATTATCCCGAAAAAATGAGGGAGCTGCTTAATAAAAATCCCGAAACGGAAGAATTTGTACTGAACTATCCTCTGAAAAAGGATTCGGACGAAGATTATTCTATGGATGAATATAAAAACTGCAAAACCGTGCCCCATTTTCTGCAATGGGATATGCGCTGGGGTTATAAAGAATACGCAGGTGAATTGATGGCACTCTCAGGCTGCGGACCTGTTTGCCTTTCTATGGTTGCGGTATATCTTACGGGAGATATTAAATATAATCCGGAATATATTGCCTGCTTTGCCGAAAAAGAAGGATATGCATCACAAAACAACGGTACAAGCTGGAGCCTTATGAGTGAAGGTGCCCAAAAGCTGGGACTTGAAAGCAAAGAACTCCCCCTTCATAAAAACAGTATGATAAATGCACTAAATGACGGCAATCCCATAATTCTGATAATGAAGCCCGGCGATTTTACCACGGAAGGACATTTTATAGTGCTGACAGACTACTCAGAAGAAGGTTTCTCCGTTCTTGACCCCAACTCAAAAGTAAGAAGCGCACAGAAATGGACATATGAAAGAATAGAAAACCAGATAAACAACATATGGGCATTCAGTTTACCGGACTGAATGTCTTTTTACTCTCCTTATATACAATTATTTCTTGTAAAACAAATATAATATATGTATAATATATTTAATCTGTATAAAAGAGGTAAATTTATGAGAAATAAAAATCTTTGTGCACCCACACCGCCTCGCGGATTTAACTCCTGGGACTGTTACGGTGCAGCTATAAATGAAGAGCAGCTTATGGCAAATGCAAAATATCAGGCTGAGAACCTGAAGGAATACGGCTGGGAATATGTTGTATGCGATATCCAGTGGTATGAGCCTACGGCAAGCTCATATTACTACCATAATTTCACGGAATTATGCTACGATGAATATTCCCGTGTTATCCCGGCTCCCAACCGTTTTCCCTCATCGGCAAACGGCGTAGGCTTCAGGAAAATTGCGGATGATATTCACGCAATGGGGCTTAAATTCGGCATACATATTTTAAGAGGTATCCCCCGTCAGTGTGTACACCTTAACACTCCCACTGTCACTCCGGGTGTCACTGCAAGAGATATTGCACAGCAGTATTCAATCTGCCCCTGGAATACGGATATGTACGGAATTGAGCCCGGAAGACCCGGTGCACAGGAATACTATAACTCGATTTTTGAGCTTTATGCTTCATGGGGTGTTGACTTTGTAAAGGTAGATGATATTGCCAATACCGAATTCAAACCCCACGACCCGTATTCTGCAAAAAAAGAAATAGAAATGATAAAAAAGGCAATAGACAACTGCGGCAGGGATATGGTATTAAGCCTCTCCCCCGGACCCGCACCCTTGTGGGAAGCCGAGCATCTGAAGACTTATGCAAATATGTGGAGAATGAGCGGCGATTTCTGGGACAGAAGCGATGCACTCGACCATATGTTTGAGCTGTGCTATAACTGGTATCCCCACATAAGTGCAGGCTGTTTCCCCGACTGCGATATGCTGCCTTTAGGTACTATTCAGTTAACGGAAGAATTACCCGAATACAGGGCAAGAAAAACAAGGTTCACAAAAGACGAGCAGTATATGGTAATGAATTTATGGTGCATCTTCCGTTCGCCTCTGATGTTCGGCGGAGAGATGACTATGATGGATGATTTCACATATTCGCTTATTACAAACAAAGAGCTTCTTGACATAAACGAAAATTCATCTGAAAACCGTCCGCTTCTCTGGGACAAGAAAACTGCAGTGTGGACCTGTAAAGACAAAAACGGCAAAAACGTATTTGCTTTCTTTAATCTTACAGATGAAGCAAAAGATATTTCCTTAGATGCCGTTTCAGCCGATATCGCATCTTTCGGAACTCTCCGTGATATATGGACAGGCGAAAAAATCACTGCCGACAAAACTTTTTCGGTAAGCTTTGACGGCAGAGGCTCAAAAATGTTTGTAACAGATTAAGGAGGCCATATGCTTTATATAGGAATAGATTTAGGAACATCAAGTGTAAAGCTCCTTCTGGCAGACGAAAACGGTAATATATTAAAAACTGCTTCAAGGGACTATCCTCTTATATTCCCCAAAGAAGGCTGGTCTGAACAGAATCCCCGGGACTGGTGGGAAGGTACTTTATCGGCACTTGATGAAATACTTGAAAACACCGACCGTTCACTTATAAAGGGTATCGGTGTTGCGGGACAGATGCACGGACTTGTAATACTCGACAAAAATGACGAAGTTATCCGCCCTGCTATTTTATGGAATGACGGAAGAACGGAAAAAGAGGTTGAATACCTTAATAATACCATAGGAAAAGAAAAGCTTTCGGAATATTCCGCAAACATTGCTTTTGCAGGCTTTACCGCACCTAAAATATTGTGGATAAAAAATAACGAGCCCGAAAACTTCAGAAAAATCAAAAAAATAATGCTCCCCAAGGATTATATAAATTATAAGCTTACGGGAGTTCACGCCTGTGATTATTCCGATGCATCGGGAATGCTTCTTTTAGATGTAAAAAACCGATGCTGGTCAGAAGAAATGCTCGGTATCTGCTCGGTAACGGAAGATATGATGCCGTCGCTTTTTGAAAGCTATGAGGTTATAGGCGAAGTAAAAGAAGAATTCGGTCTTCACGGTGCAAAAGTGGTTGCAGGTGCAGGCGATAATGCCGCTGCCGCTATAGGCACGGGCACGGTAGGAAACGGCAAATGTAACATTTCCCTGGGCACTTCGGGAACAATATTTATTTCAAGTGAAACCTTCGGGGTGGATTCCTTCAATTCTCTGCATTCCTTCTGTCACGCCGACGGCAAATATCATCTTATGGGCTGTATGCTTTCTGCCGCATCCTGTAATAAGTGGTTCTCGGAAGAAATACTGAAAGAAAATGACTTTGCCGAACTTCAGAAAAACATAACCGAAGATATGCCCGGAAATAACACGGTGTATTTTCTCCCCTATCTTATGGGTGAAAGAAGCCCCATAAACGATACAGATGCAAGAGGAGTTTTTCTCGGTCTTTCTCTTGATACAACAAGAGAGGCTATGGTGCTTGCGGTTCTTGAAGGTGTTGCTTTTGCAATAAGAGATTCTTTCGAAGTTGCAAAAAATCTCGGAATCGAAATAACAGAAAGCTGTCTTGTGGGCGGCGGCGCAAAAAGTCCCTTGTGGCGAAAAATTTTATCAAATGTTCTCGGAATAAAGCTTAATATACTTAAAACCGAACAGGGACCCGGAATGGGCGGTGTAATTCTTGCAATGGTAGGTGCAGGTGAATATAAATCGGTAACCGAAGCCGCAGATAAGCTTACCGCAATTGCAGAATGTGTAATTCCCGATGAAAATCTTACTGCCCTTTATGAAGACAGATACAATAAATACAAGCTTATTTATCCTTCACTTAAGGATGTATTCGGAAATATGAGATAAGGAGAAAAAAAAATGAGTGAAATTTTCAAAAACATACAGGAAATAAAATATGAAGGTGCTGCTTCAGCAAATCCCCTTGCTTTTAAGTTTTATGATGCCGAAAAGGTTATTCTCGGCAAAAAAATGAAAGAGCATCTTCCCTTTGCTATGGCTTGGTGGCACAATCTCGGTGCGGCAGGCACGGATATGTTCGGCAGAGACACTGCAGATAAGTCCTTCGGCAAAGAAAAAGGTACAATGGAGCATGCATACGCCAAGGTTGATGCAGGCTTTGAATTTATGCAGAAGCTGGGAATAGAATATTTCTGTTTCCACGATGTTGACCTTGTACCCGAAGCTGATGATATAAAAAAAACAAACGCAAGACTTGATGAAATTTCCGACTATATTCTCGGAAAAATGAAGGAAACAGGTATAAAGTGCCTTTGGGGTACTGCAAATATGTTCTCCAACCCCCGTTTTATGAACGGTGCGGGAAGTACAAATTCCGCAGAGGTTTTCTGTTTTGCAGCTGCTCAGATTAAAAAAGCTCTTGATATCACCGTAAAGCTCGGCGGTAAGGGCTATGTTTTCTGGGGCGGCAGAGAAGGCTATGAAACACTTCTCAACACCGATATGAAATTTGAGCAGGAAAATATTGCCCGCCTTATGAAAATGGCTGTTTCTTACGGCAGAAGCATCGGCTTTACGGGTGACTTCTATATTGAACCCAAGCCCAAGGAGCCTATGAAGCACCAGTATGATTTTGATGCCGCAACAGCTATCGGTTTCTTAAGACAGTACGGACTCGATAAAGACTTTAAGATGAACATTGAAGCCAACCACGCAACTTTAGCAGGTCACACCTTCCAGCACGAGCTTCGTACTTCAGCCATAAACGGAATGCTGGGCTCAATTGACGCAAATCAGGGCGACCTGCTGCTCGGCTGGGACACAGACGAATTCCCCTATGATGTATATGAAACCACAATGTGTATGTATGAAGTTATTAAAGCGGGCGGTCTTACGGGCGGCTTTAACTTCGATGCAAAAACAAGACGTCCCTCAAATACATATGAGGATATGTTTGAAGCGTTTATCTTAGGTATGGATGCATTCGCCCTCGGTCTTATAAATGCCGCAAAGATAATTGAAGACGGCAGAATCGACGAATTCGTAAAAAATAAATACGCTTCCTTCAATGACGGAATCGGAAAGAAAATAATAGACGGTGAAGCTTCACTTGAAGAGCTTTCAGCTTATGCAGAAAATCTCGGCAATACAGATATACCTTGCTCGGGTAAACAGGAAAGACTGCAGGGAATAGTAAACTCAATTCTCTTTAACTGAGGAGGTATTCCGATGACACAATCCGAATACTTAAAAACCATTGATGAAGTAATATCCAACGGCAAATATAAAGACAACTGGAAATCCCTTTCGGGACATAAGGCTCCCGATTGGTTTACAAACGGAAAGCTCGGTATTTTTATCCATTTCGGTCTTTATGCCGTTCCCGGCTACTCTAACGAATGGTATTCAAGACAGATGTATGAAAAAACTCACTCTGCTTATGAATTTCACAGAAATACTTTCGGTCCTCAGGATAAATTCGGATATAAGGATTTTATCCCGATGTTCAAGGCGGAGAACTTTGATGCAGCAAAATGGGTTTCACTTTTCAAAAAAGCGGGTATGAAATATGTTATGCCCGTTGCCGAGCATCATGATGGATTTGCCATGTATGACACTGAATTCAACCGCTGGAATTCAACGAAAATGGGTCCGTACAGAGATGTTTTAGGTGAATTGAAAACAGAGTGTGAAAAACAAGGACTTACTCTTTGTGCATCAACACACCGTGCAGAACACTATTTCTTTATGAATCCAGGCA
>JAZSRT010000006.1:0-28559 GCA_045538645.1 Acutalibacteraceae bacterium
ATGGAGGTTTTAATACATATACTAAAGTATTTTATCTTCCCCCGGTAGAACCGGGGGTTTATTTCCACGTCTAAAGACACCAATAAAAATACCTGAAGTCTTCAGACTTCAGGTATTTTTGGTGCGAGAGACGGGACTTGAACCCGTACGGGATTACCACACGCCCCTCAAACGTGCGCGTCTGCCGATTCCGCCACTCTCGCTTGTTCAGTCGGAACATTAAGAATTATAACATCGGCAAAAGCAAAAGTCAAGTCTTTTTTTATATTTTAATAATTTATATAATTAAAAATTCTGCGCGACTCTAAAAAGCGTTTTTTTAGTTTGTCTTTATATTCATCTGTGTATTCATATCCCCAGAGATTGTATACCCCTTCAAAATTTTCAAAAGTTTCATCGGGGAACAACACAATTTCAGAACCTTTCAAAGGAAAAGTGAATCCAACAATACCGTTTGATGCAACAAAAACGTGTTTTGCCAATTCGCACACAATTTCATTGGCTTTATAATGATGATATTCTTCCTCAAACTTTATCTGCGTTGTTGCAAACAAGGCAACATCGGCAGAAGCTAATTTATAAAATTCTTCGGAAGTACCGAAGTGACCGTGATGTGACACCTGCATAATATCACATTTCAAAAAAGCGGGATAACGTCTTTCACAAACAGTGCTGACCTCTCCCCCGCCGTCACCCGGGAAACATACTTTATCGCCATTGACAGTCATCATAATAACTGTTGATGAATCATTATAATTGTCAAGAGAATTCGGAAAAATATCTTCGTGTGTACAAAGAACATCAAATCTGACACCGTCAATATAGAAATACTGCCCGGAATGAACTTTATAAACAGGAATATCTTTTCTTTTTTCAACTTCCCTGTTAAACAACTCCGTATGCATTTTGTCAGAATGCATCCAGCTGTCTGATGAAAAATGCGTATTGGGCACAAAATTGTAATATAAGCCCTCAATCACAATTTCATCGTTATACATAAGGATATCGAGAAATTTTGCAATATGGTCAACATGGCCGTGTGAAAAATACCAACCGCTGACTCTGACAGGTAAATCATCCGGTGTATGTGTTCTTAAAAAATCAAATATACGTTTATCATCATTCACAGAATATGTATGTGCGCTGTCAACAACAAAAAATGAATAGTCTGAAAACTGAACAATATAGCACATACCGCAATCAATCAGGCTGTGGTCAACCTCAAACTGCCAAAAATTGTAAGGACATTTTCCCGATGAACCTGAATCAATGTTAAGTGCCCGTGTAAAAGGGTCTTCAATCAGTCGCACTTCTCCGACAGATTCATCAAAGGTAGCAATATAACGGCAAGAGTCTTTCAAAAATGTATTACTGTAAAAATTGTCTGTTATAGCATGTTGTTCTTCAGGATATCCGTTTTTACGGATATCCTGAAGCATTTTCATAAAATCATCAATGCTTACATTTTTATACAAGTCCATACTGACATTTTGTCCGCAATCATAACTGCCGACAAAAGTTCCGAAATCAATAACGGTATTCAGAAATCTCTTATTATCCATATGCGCCTCATAAATTACTCATTATAGTAATCGGGTTTTCTTAAGAATACAGGAACAATATTTTTCTTTTCTGTTAAAGGTAAAACCCATTTTTTGAATACCGCAACCAATAATAAGGCAATCACACCGATTACGGTAAGCTTAATGCCGGTAGAAAGACCGTTTGCCTTGTATTCAAATTCAATGGTATGCTCACCCTTATCGGCATTGATACCGATAAGACCGCCGCCAAGCTTGAATACATCACCTTCTGTAATAACTTCGCCTGTTTCTTCGTCTGTTTCTGTATAGGTAAGAAGTTCGCCGTCAAGATAAATATTCCAGCTTTCATCATAAGGAATTGAAGTCCAGAGCACATTATTATCATTTGTTACATTCATAGTTCCCGAGAAAGATGTTTCTTCGAAAGAATCCATAACAAATGTTCCGTTTGATTTAATAATATCATATGCCTCTTCAAACTTTTCCATATCAATTTTTGCAGCTGCAAAAGTAAGCTTTGCAGTGTTAGTACCTGAGGGAACGGTATAAGTCACAACGATTTCATCATCAGTGTCAAGATAACCGACATCAATGATAAACGGCTGAATAGAAGAGCTGACATAATTATATGAGAATTCTCCTGCGTCAATTTTAAGTGCAGACAACTGAGTTGATCCTACATATACATAATAGTTACCGGCTTCTTCGGGAGTGATTTTCACAAAAGCTTTTCCTTCACTTCCGCTATTTGACTTTGAAATACTGAACAATGTTGAAGAATTGATTGAATCAACAGAAACAGGGTCAATATTCTCCGAATTAAATCCGGTAGCATCAACAGGAATAAGAATATCATCAACACCTGTTGCAGAAGACATAAGATTATTCTGCACAACAAACGGATCGGATGACTCGTGATCCCACTCTTTGATACCTGCATCAACGGATGATATCAACGGCAAATAATATTTGTATTCAAACGACGTAAAATTATCATTTGTTTTTTTCTCAGTGTAAAAATCAGTATCATTGATAAAATTCATATTATCGTACAAATATTTAATTGAAAACAGCGAATTAAATATAGGTGTCTGAGGATAATAGGTATAACTGTTTATATTATTACCGAAAAAGCCGAGATCCTTCATTGTTTTAGCGGTATGCTCATATGCCATAGATGAGAAGATAGAAACACCGTTGTAACCGTACCAGGAAGCATCCATTCTTGTACGCAGCTTTGCAAGCTCGGTTCTGTAGAACAATTCATTATCGTCACTTTCAGTATCTTCCTGAATCTGCAAATATGAATTGTAATCTGATGTATAAGCCTTTTTACTCTGCTGCATAACCATTTTAGGCGCATCGGCCGCAACAATCTCAAGAATAATGGTAAAAAACAAAAGACCTACAACAGCACTTTGTCTGTATTTCCGAGAACGCATCATACCGAAAATAACAACATAGAGAATTGCAAATAATGCACCGAGTATAATGGTAAGCGTATCTGCATTGGGAACACCGATTTTTTCCACTAAAATAAGGAATCCCATAACGGCAAAGCCCATACCGATATAAGCTTTATTTGAAAACTCATCAATATTTCTGAAAGCTTTGTATGCAATTATAAGAAGGAAGAATGAGTATGCAAAAGACCAACGGTAAGGAAGGTCATTAGGCATATGAAGTCCGTGCCATATAAAGTTAAAATAGTTAAGAGCAAAACCGCACAGACAAGCAATCAGAAGAACTGCAGAAACAACCTTCTGCTTACCGGGAATTCTTGAAGAAAGGAAATAGAACGGTAACAGAATTACAGAAATAAGACCGCAATATACATTGGGAATTACATTATCGCCACTGCTTCTTATAGTAGGTTCTATACCCGGGAAATGATTGGTTATAAAGGTAAATATATCAAAATACTGATTTGCATTTTCGGGGAATTGATCAGCAGTAGCAGAAGAAGTCTGCAGACAGTAATATACAGGAAGCAGTGCAAATGCAGCCAAAGCAAAACAAAGGAATGAAGAAAGCGCAAAAGACCAACCGGTTACCCAGAAACGGTTATTCTTCAAGCCGTCCGATTTCTTTTTCTTTGATACTTTTACAGGTTCAGAATTGACATTTTCAGCAACTGTTATGCTCTCTGTAAAAGCTTCCTCTTCTGCTTTTCTGACAACCTCTTCCGAATCAGTTGTTTCTGCCGCAGCTTCAGCTACCGAAGACTCATCAGCATTTATATCAGCAAAGCTTACGAAGCCATCAGTATTTTCATCAGAAACCGAAAGGTTTTCCGAAACGGGTGGGTTATCAGCTACCGTAGTTCCAACATTTGTATCTGAAGAAGTGTCACAGTTTTCAACTGCAACATCAGCTTCTTTTTTCTTAAAGATAAGAGAATTAAATTCATATCTGCCGAAATAGTAGTAAAGAAAATACATAACAGAAAGAATACAAACCATATAAGCCATATAGTAGTTTGTAATCATTGTGTATGTCATTGCAAAAATATAAAGACCGGGTTTATTATACTGTATAATTTTTTCAATACCGAGCATTACAAGCGGAAAAACAGCAACAGCATCAAACCACATAATATTCCATGAGAATGCCACAAAATACCCAGAAAAAGCATAAAGCAAACCAAAAACTATGCTTTCTTTTCTGATTTTTCCGTTAGATTTGTTTACATAATAAGTAAAACTTGCAGCAGCAAGCATTGCTTTAAGCATAATCATAACAGCAATTGCTTCAGGCATATTTTTATGACCGAGAATAAGCATTACCAAAGCAAAAGGACTGCTGCAGTAATTAAACAGATTGCCTAAAAATGAACCGCCAAGCCCTGAGGTCCACGAATAAACCAGACTTTCACCTGAAGTAAGTCTGTCATAAACTTCTGCATATAGCGGACCGTACTGATGGTAAAGATCCATTCTCAAAACGGTGTGATCACCAAACCACAATGTATTGCCGTGAAAAAGATATATAACCATCATTATTCCGAAAGCAAACAGCGCAGAAAGAGCACAATACTTTCTCAGCAGATACTTATCATCAATAATTCCATTTTTTCTTTTAAGAAGCGGACTCATATCAATTTTTCCTTTCAAAAAAATAACAATAAAAATTTATTCAAGCGTTAACTGCTCGCCCTGGTCTTCAGCAGACAGCAAAGCACCCGTTGCAGGTAAAGTTTTTGCACGGTATCTTGCAGGTTTTACAAATCTGTCTTCAGTGAAGTCTTCAACTTTCACAACCTTATGACCTTTTTTAAGAGAAACAACAGCAACACCCTGAGTATCCTTTGCCGCCTTTGAAGCAATCGCACCTGTATTAAAGCACAAATAGCGTGAAGCAGAAGTTGATATAACAAATTCCGTATCATCAGTAATGTATCTGAATGCCACAGGCTGAGATTTATCTGAATATGCCTTTATAAGCTTCTTACGGTTTGTTTTAGTTTCATAAGACGAAACATCAATTTTTGCAACCTTGCCGTTTTCAAAGAATACAATAATATAGCCTTTATATTCACTGACAACGGCAGCAAACACAGCAGTTTCGCCTTCATCCATCTGAAGCTTTGCTGCAACAAAATCTCCCAAAGAACTCGCCTTACATTCATCAAAATCAGAAATTTTTGATTTGTAACATTGATTTTTATTTGTAAAGAACAACAATTCGGAATTATTCGAAGCATCTAAAGCAAGAATTACCTCATCGCCTTCTTTGAGCTTATGATTATTGCCCATTCTCCATGATTGATGAGAAATTTTCTTGAAATATCCTTCTTTAGTAAAGAATACCATAACAGAATAATCGGGAATTTCTTCGTCTTCATCAATTGTTTCAAGCTCAGATTCATAAATAATATCAGTTTTACGAGGCATTGAATATTTTTCAATAACTTTTTTCAGCTCGTCAATAATAACCTTTTTTATTCTGTTTTTACTGTTAAGTATATCGTCAAGATCTTCAATAGTCTTTTCAAGCTTTTCTATATCCTCAAGACGTTTAAGAATATATTCACGGTTAAGGTGCCGAAGCTTGATTTCAGCAACGTATTCAGCCTGTATTTCATCAATTCCGAAGCCTATCATAAGATTAGGTACAACTTCAGATTCTTCTTCCGTCTGTCTGATTATCTTTATAGCTTTATCAATATCAAGAAGTATTTTTTGAAGAGCCTTAAGAAGGTGAAGCCTGTCCTTTGCTTTTTTCAATTCGAAGTAAGTTCTTCTTTTTACGCATTCTGTACGGAATGCTATCCATTCATTCAGCAAATCCCCTACACCGAGTGTCATCGGTGTGCCGCCGATAAGAACATTAAAGTTACAGGGAAAAGGCTCTTCAAGAGGTGTTCTTTTATAAAGCATCTGAATAACCTTATCGGCATCAGCACCTCTTTTTAAGTCAATTGTAATCTTAAGTCCCGAACGGTCTGTTTCATCTCTTATATCGCTGATTTCACGGAATTTACCACCCTTTACAAGCTCAATAACCTTATCGATTATTGCTTCACACGTGGTGGTTGGAGGAATTTCGGTAATGTCAATGCAATTATTCTTTTTATCATATTGACATTTACCTCTGATTTTTAAGGATCCTCTGCCGGTTGAATATATTTCTCTTATTTTTACGGGATCGTAAATACACGAGCCTCCGCCGCTGAAATCGGGAGCTTTAAGAGTTTCGGTACAATCGTGTTCGGGATTTTTAATAAGTTCTATGGTAGTTTCACAAACTTCTTTAAGGTTAAAAGAACATATATTACTTGCCATACCCACAGCAATACCCGAGTTAGAATTAACAAGCACACTGGGAAATGTTACGGGAAACAAAACAGGTTCCGGCATAGTATTATCGTAATTGGGAACAAAATCAATAGCGTCTTTGTCAATATCAGCAAATAACTCATTGCAGATAGAAGCTAATTTTGCTTCGGTATATCTTGAAGCTGCAAACTGCATATTTTTTGAATATGCTTTACCGAAGTTACCCTTGGAATCAACATACGGATGCAACAATGCCTCATTACCCTTTGTGAGTCTTACCATTGTTTCATATATTGCCATATCGCCATGGGGATTAAGCTTCATTGTAGCACCGACAATATTTGCCGATTTGGATCTTGCTCCTGAAAGTAATCCCATTTTATACATTGTGTATAAAAGCTTTCTGTGCGAAGGCTTGAAGCCGTCTATCTCAGGAATTGCTCTTGACATAATAACACTCATAGCATACGGCATATAATTGAGTTCAAGAGTCTGAGTTATATACTGATTTGCAACTTCGCCTGCACCTGCAATATGTGCATTAGGATCCATAGGTAACAAAGCTTTATTTTCATCTTCAGATGTTTTCTTTTTTCTTGCCATAGCAATTCCTTTCAGCTGATATCAGCCATATCAATATATAAATGACCGTTTTCTGCGATATGTTCTTTTCTTCCCTGGAGATTATCCCCCAAAAGAAGGTCAAACTTATCAGCGATAGCAACAGGATCAAAATCAGGTTCGATTTTAATCAGTCTTCTGGTCCGGGGATTCATAGTGGTCATCCACATCATATCAGCATCATTTTCACCAAGTCCTTTTGAACGCTGAACAGTATACTTCGCATCCCCTATTTCATCAATAGCATCCTGTTTTTCTTTTTCATTATACGCAAACCAGGTATGCTTTCCTGAAGTAATTTCATACAAAGGAGATTCTGCAATAAAAACTTTTCCTGCCTTTATTACAGAAGGCATAAGTGTATATATCATTGTAAGAATCAGAGTTCTTATCTGGAATCCGTCATAATCGGCATCGGTACATATTATAACTTTATTCCATCTGAGATTATCAATATTGAATTCGGGAATTCCCTTTACTGCTTTACCCGATACTTCAACACCGCAGCCGAGAATTTTTATAAGGTCTGTAATAATTTCACTCTTAAAGACTTTTGCAAGATCAGCCTTAAGGCAATTCAATATTTTACCTCTTACGGGAATTACAGCCTGAAAAGCAGAATCTCTTGCCTGCTTACAGGCACCCAATGCAGAATCACCTTCAACGATAAATATCTCACGCTCATTTACATCTTTACTGCGGCAATCAACAAATTTTTCTATACGGTTAAGCATATCATTGCCGCCGGAAAGAGCCTTCTGAACATTCACTCTGGTAGCTTCCGCACGAACACGTGAACGCATATTTATAAGTATTCTTTCGCATATTTTATCTGCATCAAGTTTATTTTCAATAAAATATATTTCAAGCTGATGCTTAAAAAATGCAGTCATTGCTTCCTGAATAAATTTGTTGTTAATAGCCTTTTTTGTCTGATTCTCATAAGAAGTCTGAGTTGAAAATGAAGAAACAACAAGCACCAGACAATCTTCAATATCCTGAAAAGAAATCTTTGAATCCGTTTTATTATACTTACCGTTTTGCTTCATATAAGCATCTATCTGCGAAACAAAAGCACTCTTTACGGCTTTATCGGGAGCACCGCCATATTCAAGATAGCTCGAATTATGATAGTATTCCTTCATAGACATTTTATCGGAAAAGGCCAAAGCGGCAAACACTTTAACTTTATATTCAGGCTTATCTTCACGGTCCTTACCGCTTTTTTCGCAGGACCAGAACTGAACAGGTGTGATGCTTTTATTATCAACAACTTCTCCGAGGTAATCCACAATACCGTTATCATATCGGTATTCATAAGTTTCAAAACGGGATTCGGTCAATTGATTTTTTAATATAAAACGAACACCGTTATTAACAACAGCCTGTTTCTTTAATACATTCTGATAATATTCCAAAGGAATAGCAATATCCGTAAACACATCAAGATCGGGCTTCCAGCGTATTCTTGTACCTGTGTCTTTTTTCTCATACGGCTCTTTTATAAGTCCACCGATATTTTCACCTTTACGGAATTCAAGTTTATAACAGAATCCCTCCGAATGTATTTCGGCTTCCATATATTCAGAAGCATATTGTGTTGAGCAAAGTCCGAGACCGTTAAGTCCGAGAGCAAATTCATAACTGCTTCCGTCATTATTGTTATATTTGGCACCGGCATACATCTCACAGAAAAGAAGCTCCCAGTTAAATCTGTTTTCTTTTGTATTGAAATCAACAGGCATACCTCTGCCGAAATCCTGAACTTCAATTGAATTGTCAAGGAAACGTGTAACAACTATTCTGTTACCGTATCCTGCTCTTGCTTCATCTATGGAATTGGAGATTATTTCAAAAACCGAA
Source organism: Acutalibacteraceae bacterium (assembly GCA_045538645.1). Taxonomy (GTDB): domain Bacteria; phylum Bacillota; class Clostridia; order Oscillospirales; family Acutalibacteraceae; genus RUG806. The sequence continues at coordinate 8,807 of JAZSRT010000006.1, forward strand.
TGCTGACATCCTTCAAGACCGTCATCACCAAAAATAACAGCAGGTCTTTTTCTGACTCTGTCAGCACCCTTAAGAGCAACAATACTCTCGTTGCCGTAATCTGCTTTTTTTGCCATATTTTCCTCCGAACACATTATTTCATCATAATATAATACACTATTTTATTATTATAAGTCAAGCAATAAACAATTGCATTTACTACTTGTTATTATTCAACTCGTCATACAACTCTTTCAAATAAATTCTGATAAATTCAGTTCTTTCCGATGCAAGCCTCCGACCTGTTTCCGTCTGCATTTTTTCTTCTATCTTCAGGAGTTTTGCATAGAAATGTGCTATACCGGAATCACAGCCGTCTATCTTATCCGAAATAAAATTTTTATCATAATAAATCGGCCTTGCACGGCTTGCGCCGTATGCAAAGCAACGTGCAATACCTATAGCACCTATAGCATCAAGTCTGTCTGCATCCTGAACTATTTTTGCTTCAAGACTTACCGCCGATTTTCCCTTGCTGAAAGAAACAGAATCAATAATATCTTTCACTGCTTTTATAAGCTCATCTTCTTCACCGATATATCTCAGCAACCGTTCTGCATTGGCTTTATTCTCCGAAGTAGCATAAGAAATTTTAATATCATCAAAATCGTGCAGCAAAGCAGCAAGTTCAATAATATATAAATTTCCGCCTTCTGCTGCTTGCAGTTTTATTGCATTTTCCAGCACTCTCTCAGTATGATTAAAATCATGGCCTGAATAATCATCAGAAAAATATCTGTATGCCTCATCTGTTAAAAATTTAATATTACTGTTTTCTTTTTCCGTTAAACTCATTATTTCACCTGTATACTTTTTTATTAATTATACCACATATTAATTACGGATTCAATTTTTTCAATCAGATTCAAAAAAGACACTTCGGAATAATCCGAAATGTCTTGAATCGTTCAATCAACAAGATACTGAGCAAGAACCCAGCCTTCATAAACTTCACCTGCGTGAGGATGATCATAAGCTACTTTTATATATCCGTTATTCTGAGGATCGTAATTTTCAAGCACAGTTACACGCTCTCCTTCTGATAAAAGGCAGAGTTTTTCTGATTTTGAATTTGGTTCAGCCCGCAAATTGATACCGTCGTGTGAAGGAGTTGCAAAAGAGATATACTTTGTCTGTGAGCCGGCTAAAGGAACATTCTGCACAAATACACTTTCAAAACGCAGATATCTTTTAAGTACATAACCGTGCATATCGGCTTGAGTATCCGCTGTTCTCACTCTGACATACCCTGTTTTATTTGATGAATGATCCGAAAATACATACACACGGCTTCCTTCGGGCAATACACCCAAATTGTCTGACGTTGATGAAGCTTTAGACCGCATAACGACGCCTGCACCGCTTGGCGTATCTGAAACGATATAAAAACTGTTATCTGTAAGAACTGTTTCCGTGTATTCCGGTTCATTTTCCGTAAATATATCATCGCCATAGATATTTTCGTTGTTCATAGCTGATGTAAATTCAGGTACCGAAGAATATGTTGTGGTATCATAGATTTCGTTTTTATCGGAATACACATTTTCAGTAACTGCGTTTTCATTTAATTCTTCAGAAATATTAGCTTCTTCCGTATGTTCTTCAGAATTACTTATAATTATAAAAACAGAAATTATTGTAAATACAGCAAACAAAAACGCAACAAAACCTGTTACTGCGGCAACCAACACTATTTTTGACTTATTTTTCATAATAATATTTTCCCTCGCAAAATTTTTTCAGAAAATAAATTAATTTAATTTTAACAAAAACTACAGGATATATCAACTAATTTTGAAAACATCGGATTGCAACAGTACATTACGTATTTATCTGATAGTCTCTGACAAGTTTTTAACAAATTACAAAAAATTATGTTACAAATTTAAATATAATATTTTACAATATCAAATAAAACTGACTGTAAAAAAACATAACCGCTTTCAAAAATATACCTCTTCATACTTAAAGACAAAAAATCTCCTTGTAACGATATTAATCTATTACAAAGAGATTAATTTTATATTGACTAACCGGCTCAATTGCCTTTATATGAAAGTATTCCGCCGATATCGTGCACATTTGTGTAGCCATTGTTTTTTAGTATTGCTGTTGCACTTGCACTTCTGCCGCCGCTGCGGCAATGTACATAAAGCGGAGTTGACTTATCGGGAACAGTGTTTCCGATGTTCTGCAAAGCATCAAGAGGGATATTCACACTCCCCTTTATACTACGTTCCTGATATTCTTCGGGAGTGCGGACATCAAGCAGAACTGCACCCTCTGTATTTCTCCACTCTTCAACGCCTTTATTAATATCTTTGCGGTTAAATAATCCGAACAGCATATTTGCCACATCCTTTCGTTTTTGTTATTTACATTCAGTGCATATAAATTCGGGAACGGTGCGTGCATTCATTACAGACTCATAAAGTCGCCAACCGCCTGCAAGGTTATAGCACTCGTAGCCGTTACCTGTAAGTATTCTGCAAGCGATATAAGACCGAAGTCCCGAATGACAGTGCACATATACGGGCTTATTCTTTGGTATAAGATGCAGATTTCCACGAAGAGAATCAAGAGGAATATGCATAAATCCGTCTATATGACCTCGGGTTCTTTCCGTAAGTGTACGGGTGTCAAGAAGCGTTACACTTCCGTCACGGGGCAGAAATTCGACATCGTGCCAGAAGAACTGTTTGACCTTACCGCTGACAACATTTTCAGCAACAAAGCCCAACATATTTACAGGGTCTTTTGCACTTGAAAACGGCGGTGCATAGCAGAGTTCAAGAGTGGTTAAATCCGTGATTTTTGCGCCGAACCGTATTGCTGTTGCAAGGACATCCATTCTCTTGTCAACACCCTCGAAGCCCACAATCTGGGCACCTATAATTTTAAGAGTTTTTTTGTCCCATAGTGCCTTAATCGACATATTAGTGCCGCCGGGATAGTATGATGCGTGAGGTGCGGAATAGATGTATGTTTTGTCATAGTCAATCCCTGATGCAGTTGCACTTTTTTCATTAAGGCCCGTTGTAGCAACAGTCATATCAAAGAGTTTAAGAACGGCAGAACCCTGCGTGCCTGTGTAAACACTTTCATATCCTGCAATATTGTCTGCGGCTATTCTGCCTTGTTTATTAGCAGGACCTGCAAGAGGTATAAAAGCAGGTGTACTTGTGATAAAATCCTTTACTTCAACGGCATCACCCACAGCATAAATATCAGGAATATTTGTACGCATATTCTTATCGGTAATAATACTTCCCCTCGTATTCAGATTTATTCCGCAATCTCTTGCCAATGATGTTTCAGGACGGACACCTACAGACATAATCACCATATCGGCGGGAATTTCGCCGTTCTGAAGAATGACCTTACCGTCAGCAATCGCATTAACACCGTTATTCAGATAAAGTCTTACGCCCTTTTCTTTGATATAACGGTGAACATCTGCCGCCATGTCAACGTCAAGAGGTGCAATAAGATGGTCGGCAAGCTCGACAATACAAACCTCAAGACCTGCTTCTTTAAGGTTTTCAGCCATTTCAACACCTATATAGCCACCACCGACGACAACGGCTGTTCGGGGGTTCTTGTTTTCAATATAATTTTTAATCTTAAAGGTATCGGGAATATTGCGAAGAGTAAAAACGTTATCTTTATCAACACCCTCCAGGTTCGGTTTTACAGGCTCTGCACCGGGTGAAAGAATCAAATTGTCGTAGCTCTCCTCATAACATTCTGCAGTGCGGAGATTTTTAACAGTGACTGTTTTATTTTTCGGTGAGATTTTTACAGCTTCACTGAACACGCGGACATCAATGTTGAATCTCGACTTAAAACTTTCCGGTGTCTGCAGTGTCAGCATTTTTTCATCAGTTATTGTACCGCCGATAAAATACGGCAAACCGCAGTTTGCAAATGAAACGAATTCACCGCGCTCTAAAATAATTATTTCAGCATTTTCTTTGAGTCTTCGCAGTCTTGCTGCCGCAGAAGCTCCGCCGGCAACACCGCCGATAATAATCGTTTTCATATAATCTACCTCTTTTCTGCCGAATAGCAAGTTTTTTACTTTATAAGTAAAAAAGAGTATATGTCCCTCCGAACGCTCAGCTACGCTTCGCCCGGCGATGGACTATCCGAAAACGTTTCACCGCAGGCATACGACGAAGCCGTTTTCTTGACTTTGTGTCTTAATAATAACACTTAAAACAATAACTTTCCGTGACTTAAGTCACAAAGAACCGAATTGATATAGCGGATTATTTATCACCCCTGACCAGAATCTGATGATATAAGGTGTTTCTTATTATATTCAAATTGCTCAATTCTCAAGCAATTTTCTATATAATAAAAAACTCGGAACGAATTTAACGCTCCGGGCATTTTATTTATATATTCCTTCTTCATACCATATTCTGTTCATAAGCTCATATCTTTCAAGCGGAAGTCCCGTATATGCACAGTTAGAGGTGCAAAATACATAGCCCCAGCCATTCATACCATCCCTAAGGGAACGACGGACATCGGCAATGACTTCTTCCTCTGTTCCTGTTTGCAAAAGACCGCAGTTGACATTACCGCAAAGTGCAACCTTATCACCGAAAAGGCGTTTAACCCGGGCAAGGTCAACCCCTCCCTGAGGGTCAAGAGAATGCAGTGCATCAGGATTGCATTCAACAATCTGGTCAATAATAGGCATAATATTACCGTCAGTATGCTTTATTGTATAATATCCCATATCTCGGTAAGCTTTTATTACCTTTTGAAGATACGGTGCAATAAATTCAGAAAACATTGACGGTGAAAAGAACGGATTAACATTGAAGCAATAATCGGAACAAAGTGCAAAGCCGTCAAGCAATCCCGTGTGTTTTGAAAGCTTTTCGGAAAGTTTCAGCCAATCGGCAAGACGCTTCTGCGCTTCGGCTTTAAGTCCGTTTTCATCATCATACATTCTTTCAGTAAACTCCATCATATTTTCGCCGTTGGGAATTTCAAAAGTCGGGTCGCCATGAATCATCAAAAAATATTTATCGCCGGATTTTTCACGGATTGCTTCAAGCAGCCTCACAATATTTTTATATCCCCACGGATTAGGATGAACAAAAATTGCGCTATGATGATATTTTTCGGCAACCTCAATATGACAGTCGGCAATATAATCAATATGCAGCTTCTGCTCAATGCTGCTCATCTGATTCCATTGCTCAAAACACTGCTGCGACGGATGAATTTTTCCTATAGCTTCCAGTGTCAGAAAAAACACAAGCTCAAAGGTAGGACAATGACCTTTAATCGGTTCTCTTCTGAGTGCTTTTATAAATCTCTCACGCTCTGTCATCATTACACCTCAAACATCATATTTTCAATAAACAAATCGGAAAAGGTCGGATTAGCAGACAAATCAACATAGGTTGAATTATCAATATAAACTGCAAGATCATTTTTCTCATAGGCGTATTTAACCGTGCCGAGCAGGCTGCTGTTATTTATTGCACTGCATTTCTGGCTCAATTCTTTTGGCAGCAGACCCGTTTTTACAGCATTCTCAATATTGATCTTTGCGGAAAAGCCGCCTGAAATATACATTTGTTCAATATCATCAAAAGAAATATTTTTTATTTTCAGCAATGTTATAATTGCAGAGCAAACCGCTGATTTTGCAAGCTGATACTGTCTTATATCTGCTTGATTTATGTAAACACCATTTTCAATTTCGAAGGATTCACATTCCATAAAGCCTGTTTCGTCAACTGTATCATCGCTGATAAGTTCCGCAATTATATCAACAAGACCCGTGCCGCAGATACCTTTTGCCGGAACATTGCCGACGGTTTTGGTTGCTGATTCAGAATAGGAATAAATCGCACCTTCTGTCGCACTCATGCCGCAGGAAATATTCGCACCTTCAAAGCACGGACCTGCAGCAGCGGCAGTGCATAAAGCTGATTGTTCCGAAAATAAAACAATTTCAGCATTAGTTCCAAGGTCAACAAGAAGATTATGTCTTCCTTTTTTTGGCGTACCGATATAATTCAAGCCTGCAACCAAGTCAGCACCGACAAAAGCAGCGATCGACGGCAAAGCTTCAACCGTTTCTACTCCGTTTATTCCCAGATTTTCGGCATTTTCAATTTTATGCTCAAGGAATGTCGGCTTATAAGGTGCAACGCCCATTGACGCGCAGTCAATGCCAAAAAACAGGTGAAGCATCGTCACATTTCCCGAAGCAAAGAGTCTTTCAATTTTATGCAGATTGAACTCTGATATCATTAAATTGACTTCAGATATCAGAGTTCTGTTAAGCTCATTAACCCCGTTTTTGCGGCAATAATCAATTCTTGTCATAACATCAGCACCGTAAGCTCTTTGCGGATTAGTGCGAGTTATAACTTTTATTATTTTGTTTTCATCAAGAGAAAAAAGTGCAAGCGCAAGTGTGGTTGTTCCGATATCAAGGGCAAAACAGAGATTTTCTGCCAATCCCCCCGCTTCACTTATACCTGATTCGGAAACAATTTCGCCTCTTTCGGCATAAGATACAATGATGTCAGACTTTATTATGTATCGGCACGCAAGCTCCTCTATTCCGTTAACGCAAACAAGGCATTTTTTGCAAATACCTTTTCCTCCGCAAGGGTGTTCTATCCCTTTACTTGATTTGATTAACACATCGGACAAACGCATTCCGTCTTCTGCATATTGTATATTACCGTTAATTATTACCTTATGCATAAAGCTCATTTACCTTTTCAAAATATGCATTGATATTCTCTGATTTTGATGCAGCGGGAACGTCACAACCCGTTGAAATCATAAAATTTTCATACATTGAGCATTCGTCAAATACTCGCTGAACATCCGCTCTGATGTCATCGGGTGTTCCCGTTCTGAACAAAACAGGGTTAACATTACCCATAACAATTTTATCTTTCGGCAATTCTCCAAGGGCTTTTTTCAGGTCAATTGCATTTCCTAAATGAACGATATCCGTATTAAGCTCCGATATCATATCAAGCATATCGCCTGCCGCATTGCCGCAGTTATGATAGCAGATAATGAAATCGTCACTGTTTATTTCGTTGAATATCTGCTGAACAAAGGGCATTGAAAACTCCTGAGCAAGTGAGGGCGAAAGCAGACCTGCCGCAGGTTCTGCCATAATAACTCCGTCTGCCCCAACATCTTTGAATCCCTTTATATACTTAATTATAAATTCCGTTGTCTTTGAGAGCAATATTTTTACCTCATCCGGACTGTCAAAGCATTCCAGCATAAGCTCTGTCATATCGAAAAGTCTGCCTGCAAGAGAATACGGTCCGATAACTCCGCAGAAAACGGGAATATGGGTTATTATTTCTTTTGCTTTCCTTACGCCGTCAATGCATATGCCGGTTCTGCCAGCTCCGATTTCGGGTACAATAATATTTTCCGCATCAGTAATATCATCAATTATTCCCTTTTCAACAGCGGGAATATCCTCATCATAAAAACGGATTTTCGCACCAAAGGCTTCAGCTTCAACAGATAAATCCATCATATTGAGTGATGCACCGACATTGCACTTCTCGGCAATTGCCTGCATCCCCTTAACCTGCATTTCTGCCGACGAAATAAGCTCGTTTACACTTATTCCCAGAATCTGTGTTGACGGAAAAGACAGAATAGGAACGGTTTTATTCTTATTTTTCAATAGTTCTTTAACCTTAGGTTTCATGATAACTCCTAAAACAGGATAACACAAAAATATGTTACGGTATTTACACCGTTGTTATAATTTATCCCCGATTTTTTTGCAAGCTCAACAACATTTATTCCGCAGGCTTCAACCGATGGAACAGCTTTATCGGGAAAACGGCACGGAGCATCGGGATATGTGCATTTTTCGCAAAGTCCGCAGCCTTCACAGCCAAGTGCCATAAATTTTTTGCCGTCTTCTTCAAGGCTATTAATTATATTACGCAAAACCTGCTTAGCATTTTTCTGCCCACGGAGCATTCCGTCAAAGTCAAAGCTGTCTTCAAGGTCATATTTACAGGTAAAAACACAGGCGGTTTTATAGCTTTTTATTTTGCTTTCAAGTTCGTCAAGAGTACCAACTCCCGGCGGACAAGTCCAGCAAGTACCGTATTTTCCGCACCGGTTAGCCTTACACATATCAACAACCTCGTGTGAAAACGGAATATCATTTGTTTCGATAAGCTTATACTGAAATATTTCGGAGTTTGTAAGATACTTTTCTGTATTCATATCAGCGGCAGAGCTCCACTGCGGCATCAGCCGCGCTTGCGGCATCGGATGTATATTTATCTGCACCTATCTTGTTGCAGAAATCTTCGGTAACAGGTGCACCGCCTATCATAATTTTTACTTTATCTCTTATTCCTGCTTCCTGAGCCTGTTTTACAACATCAGCCATAACTTCCATAGTGGTTGTTAAAAGAGCTGAACAACAAATAATCTGGCAGTTTTGCTCAATGGCAGCATTTACAAAGGTTTCGGGTGAAACATCGGTGCCGAGGTCTACAACCTCAAGTCCCTTTCCTTCCATCATCATCTTAACAAGGTTTTTGCCGATATCATGCAAATCGCCCTGAACCGTACCGATGCAAACCTTGCCCGTTGACTGAACACCGTCTTCTGTAAGCAATGGCTTCAGAACCTGCATTCCCATATTCATAGCTCTTGCGGCAACAAGAACCTCCGGAACATAAACTTCATTATTTTTGAATTTCTCACCGATAATATTCATGCCCGAAAGCAATCCTTCATTAAGGATCTGAACAGCAGGAAGTCCGCTGTCAACTGCATTTTGAACAAGTTCCTTAACTATTTTTGCTTTGCCCCGTTGAAGATTTTCTGATATTTCAAGATAGATACTCATAACAGTTTCTCCTTTATATTCTTATTTTCTTTATTTCATCTGCGTAATACTGAACAAGCTCAAATTTTGTTCCGGGCATAAGTCTGTGGTCGGGGCAAGGAATAAAGCCCCCCATTGCAACAAGACGTTTTATTCTTTCAATTTCAATATCAACCGCTGCTTTGTCTTTACGCAGAGCGGTTTTGTCCATTCCGCCAACACCAAGCATACCCTCGCCGTATTTCTTTCGTGCAGGTTCAAACTGGTCACCCCACACACCGATTTCAATCGGGAACATTGTATTTACCCCGTTTTCAAACCAAGTAGGTAGCAGCTTTTCCGTTACACCGTCACAGTCGAGTGAAATTATATCAATTCCGTATTCATGACACAAATCGTTACGCTTTTTATAGTGCTTTGCACAGAGTTCATCAAAAATTTCAGGAGAAAGCAGCGGACCGTTTTTGAAACAGATATCCTCCCAGTAATGTGCAAAATCAAACTTTGCACCTGTTTCAAGAATTGCTTTTGCACACAGATACTGCATTTCAGCATATGTATCAATGATATCAGCAAACAAATCTTCATCCTCGTCATACATAAGATAACTCATACCCACAACCGATGTCATATCACGGATATTGCCAAGCACACTGCCGAGATTAAGACCTATAGGTCTTGATTGGTCACGGGTTTCATTAAAATTTCTGAAATATTCAAAATTAACTCTTTCTGGAGTATACTGCATTTTAGGTTTATAAAGAGTTTCAAATGCTTCTCTGTCTTTGAGAATATAGTCATCCTCAGAAGGGATCGAAGTAATACCGGGTTTAATGCGCTCAATAACCCCAACACTGTTGAGAACTCTTCTTGAACCGTCGGGCAAAACTTCAAGTTCTTTTGCTTCAAATCCGGGAAAAAGTCCGTTTTTTGCGCCTGCGGTACAAGACCAGTTAAAATCCCATCCGATAATATTATCAAGGATTCTGTCTTTTTCATTACCATCATAGTTGTTTTCAGCAAGCTCTTTCGGAATTTTTCCCTGCTCTGCCCATTCTGCGAGCAGTTCGCCCCAATACCCAAAATGTACTGCAGGCAGGCGGTCGGCATCTTTGTAATGAAGAATATTCATCGCACGCTCTCTGTTTGTCATACAAAAACTCCATATTCCCTATTTTAATTGAATTATAACATATCATTATGCTGAAATAAATATGATATATAAATTTTCTATACTTTCATTTTCATAAGACCGTGTTTATTACAATAGATATACAGATACCCTCTTCCTCTGAAGCCAATTCTTGTTTCGGCATTTCCTTCGGGATATAGTTTTATAAACTGCACTCTGTCTGATGTAACATAAGCAATAAAAGAAATAAAATGTCGTTTCGTCATTTCGTGATGTATCGTAATAAATTTTTCATCTTCAACCGGCTCAATGCTTACGAAGTGCTCTTCGTCAATTTCCTCCGCTTCAAGAGGCGGTAAAGCAATTCCGCAGCAGCTTATTACAGCTTCTCCCGTTGTGTGTATGACATTTCCGCAAACAGGGCAAACATAAAACTTTGAAAACAAAATATTTGAAGAAATGTTTTTGTTGATAACAGTATCACCTGACATCAGTTCCATAACAGAAACACCAAGCGACTTACTTAAAGGCTCAATCAGAGTGATATCAGGTAATCCTTTTGCGGTTTCCCATTTTGAAACTGCCTTCGCACTCACTCCGATTTGTTCGGCAAGCTGAGTTTGAGTCATTCCCTTTGCTTCCCGCAATCTTTTTATTGTAGAACCTGTTATATAATTATTCATAGAATCCGCTCCTCTTACTTGTTATGAATACATTATAATCTGAAAGAAAGCTAATGACAACCTACGCTTAGTAGAAGTAAAAACATCAGGCAGTGCACTGAAGTACACTGCCCTTAAGTTTAAGCATCTGTAAAAATAATATAATCAAATTAAATAAATATACCCATCTTTAAATTAAAATAATTATTTATCCCTTCTGAATACCGAAACAACGCTGTTGAACGCTTTGTATGCAGGACCTTCAAGTTCTTTCTGAGCATTTTTTAATTCGTTGCGGATTTCAATGCTCTGAGGGCAATGTTTTTCACACTTTCCGCAACCTATGCACTTTGACGCGGGTGCATGTTTCCCTAAGGTTGTACATTTTACATACTCTCTGAATCCAGCAAAACTACCGTCGGAAAAATGGCGGTTATAAGCGGAGAAGGTTCCGCTGATATTAATATTTTCGGGACAAGGCATACAGTAACCGCAACCCGTACAGCCAACCTTCATCTTGGAATTGATAGCCTTAACAACACTTCTGAGCATCTCTTCATCCTGAGAGGTAATTTCACCGATCTGTGTATCAGATGCTGTTTTAATATTATCTTCTACCATTTCATCGGAATTCATTCCCGAAAGCACAACAGTAACCTCAGGTTGATTCCACAACCAGCGAAGCGCCCACTGTGCGGGGGTATGCTGAACCGGGTATTCTTCGAAAATACGTTTTGCATCCGACGGAAGATTGTTTACAAGTCTGCCGCCGCGAAGAGGCTCCATAATCATAACGGGAATACCCTTTTCGTTGGCGTGATTCAGACCTTTACGCCCTGCCTGAGTATGTTCGTCCATATAGTTATACTGTATAAGGCACATATCCCAGTCAAAAGCATCCACAATCTGACAAAACATATCTGAATTGCCGTGGTATGAAAACCCGATTTGACGGATTGCACCACTCGCTTTTTTCTCCGCTATCCACTTTTCAATACCTATACTTTTTAATCGTTCCCAAACCTTAATATCGCTCATCATATGCATAAGGTAAAAATCAACATAGTCTGTACGAAGTCTTTTTAACTGCTCATTAAAAAGTTTATCAAGGATGTCTGTGCTGCGCATAAGCTGCGGCGGGAACTTTGTAGCAATATACACCTGGTCACGAATATTATTCTTTTCAAAAATTTCTCCTATTGTCGATTCGCTTCCGGGGTATATGAAAGCTGTATCAAAATAATTAACACCGCTGCGAAAAGCAGTCATTATCTGACGCTCTGCATCTTCCGTATTTATTCTGCCCATCTTCTTTTTAAAGCGCATACACCCGAAACCTAAAACAGACAGTTTGTTTCCGTATTTATCCTCACGGTATTTCATAATATTACCTCCCGAATTGAAATTGAATTTTGCAATTCACTTTTTCTTATTAATATTCAGTTAAAGCTTTTAACCCATGTCACCAAAGAACCGTGATGAGTATTTTCACGCACCGTTCCTAACATATAGTCAGTTACCGGGCCGTTTCGTCTCATTTTTTCAAGAATTGCCTCCTGAAGCTCTTCCACTGACATATCTTCATATCGTTTATTTGGGGCTATGACAACTTTTTCAGGTTTCTTTTCATTCTGTGTTTTTATAATCTCCTGCTTCTCAGGCTTTGTCGCTGTTTTTATATATTCCGACTTCTTAGGTTCTTCTGCAGCCTTTACAGGTTCGGGAATTTTCTCAATTTCTACTGTTTTTATGGGTGCAACACTTTCACTGCTGAGCTCTGCAGGAATCCATATTTCACCGAAATTTGCTGCAACGCGAACCTGAATGAGTCCACCGTTTACACATACTCTTTCTCCCGTCAGTGCACCGATATATGCTGCGGAATTACCGCAGGCAAGGTTCATATTAACATCGTTATCGCTATTGTTGACTGTAATAATTACAGACTTACCGTTAAAGGTTCTCGCATAGGCATAGTGAGTGGTCTTTAGCTCCAATTCTTTGTAATCTCCATAACAAAGAGCCGGTGTATTCAGTCGAATCTTTCCGAGTGCTGCAATGAGCTTTGTGCAAGGATTTGTTTCCGATGCAATCTTATAATCATTATAACTTAATGCAGGTCTTAATGAATCATCCGAGAAACGTTCTTTTCTTCCTTCGATACCGAATTCAGAACCGTAATATATTGACGGAATACCGGGTAAAGTGTAGAGCATAATATGCACCGGTATAAAATGTGCTTTATTTATAAGCTTTGTATAAATACGTTCCACATCGTGGTTATCCACAAAAGTATAAAGCTTCAGACGGTTTCCAACCATATCGCTGACATACTTAATTGTATGAGCAACCTCAAAATAGTTATGGTCGTTATGAGCAGAATACAAGGCCTTGTGAAGCATATAATTTGTTACAGAATGAAGAGTTCCGTCATTTGCCCAGCGTGAGTAATTACCGTGGATAACTTCACCCATAAGCCAGAAGTCAGGTTTTACTTCATTTGCCACAAGGCGCAGTGCCTTCATATAGTTAAAATCCATAACGTCTGCCGCATCAAGACGGATTCCGTCAATATCAAACTCCCTTACCCAGAAGCGAATCACATCACAGATATAGTCTCTGACTGCAGGATTGTGCTGATTTAATTTTGCAAGAAGGTCAAATCCACCCCAGTTTTCATAAGAAAAACCGTCACCAAAGGAGTTATTTCCAAAAAAATTCACATTACAATACCAGTCTTTGTACAGTGAATTTTCACGGTTGTTTTTAATATCCTGAAATGCAAAGAAATCCCTGCCGGTATGGTTAAATACCCCATCCAGGATTACACGGATTCCATGTTTGTGACATTCTGACACAAAATTTGTCAAATCTTCATTTGTACCGAGTCTGCTGTCTAATTTTTTATAATCCGTTGTTTCATAACCGTGTCCTACTGATTCAAAAAGCGGACCGATGTAAATCGCATTACATCCGATTTCCTTGATATGAGAAATCCAAGGTAGCAGCGTATTCAGCCGATGCACAGGTTCTCCGTAAGAATTCTGTTTAGGTGCTCCCGTCAGCCCTAACGGATATATATGATAAAATATGGCTTCATCATACCATGCCATAATTTCTTCCTCCCGATTGTATAAAAAATATATCAGTTAATATTATGTGCTTGTTAATAAAACCATTATATCACACCTGTACCGCGACTTTCAAGCAAACAACAATAATACAACAGTTATTCAGGATATTTATTTTTTATGCTAAACTATAAAGGGAAACTGTTCCGGACAGAGCGAGGGAATTTGTTACCTCTTAACTGAATTTATTCATAACGAGAATAGTCACGCAGACTTTTTACAGCCTGCGTGACTATTTTTATATATTCTCGTTTCTCAATGTGTCAACTGTATTGTCTTTATTCACCTTTTTTATTGAATAAACCATACTTACCGCCACTATTATAAATACACTTAGAATTGCAATAAGGAATTTATCCCACGGTACGTAAAAGCTCATATAATAACCGCTGTCGGAGGCAACAAGCCATATAATATAAGTGATTCCCAGCGATACGGGAAGCGAGAAAACAAGGCTCTTAAGTCCGTAAAGAAGAGATTCAAAGGTCATCATTTTAACCATACCCTTTCTTGTAAGACCTACGGATTTAAGGGTTGCAATTTCCCGTCTTCTTAAGGAAATATTAGTTGAAATTGTGTTGAACACGTTAGCTGCGGCAATTAAGGAAATAAGAATTATAAAGCCGTAAGCTAACACCTTTGCTATTGTAACAAGTGCGCGCGTGCTTTCAATTTCAGCAGCATAATCGGTTACACTTATATTGTTGGCAGGACCTGCTATTTCCTTTTTCAGCTTTTCAATATCGTCTGCCACCTTTTTGTGTTCGGGTGTAATTATATAAATTTCAGATTCAGCGGGAACATCTGTAAGCACACTTTCTCTGACATACTCGGGATAAATAAGATTAGTTCCGTTGCCTACAAAATAGGGCTTTTCCTTAAGTGATGCACCGATTGAAATTTTCGGATAGCTTACAGCCTCCTGTTCAGTAAGATACCGCTTTGTTGAATCGTCAAACTCTTCACCCTCATCACGTCCGATATCATAGACATAGTGTGTTTTTCCGTTTATAACTTCGGTCTGCCCGAAATGGTAATAGGTAATTCCGTTTTCTGTAAAATACGGAAGAATTTGTGTAATTTCAAGGGTTGCCGGGATTTTCGAACTATCAAGGAACGGCACAATGTAAACTCTTTCTTCATCGCCCGTCTGATAGATATGAGTGTTTTTGTCATAAACAAGTGCCTTGGGGTTATTTTTGTTAAAATAATCCTTTTCGTCAAGACCGTTTTCTTTGAGAAGACTTCTGAAAGAAGCATCATCTACTATGTTGTAAATAAAGTGTTTATTGAGATAATTTTTCTGTTCTGTCCCAAAATCCCTTTCACGGTCAACCATATCCTGATATTCCTTCGAAATGAATTGTCTGTCAATGTTATAGTCTTCAGATTTTTCCTGTCTGAAAGCTGTCTCTTCAATTCCTTCAATTCCTTTAATTCCGTCAAAGAGCTTTTTAACCAATTCTTCGGTTACGGTAACGTCACCCGTAATATCAAGATGTCCTAAGTCAAACATCTGAACCTTAACGTCGTAATTCATATCCTGGCTTTCGGCTTCAACAATATCCGTAAAATAAGATGCAAGAGATGAAGCGGAAATGAAAAGCACTACGGAAACAAAAAGAGAAAAGACAGTTGTGCGGTATTTTCTTTTGTTTCTCTTGAAATTCTTTGAAGAAAGGGTTGCTTCAAAGCCGAAAAGCTTACCCGTAAGGGGTGATACCTTTACATTTTTTCTTCTGATTTTAATTTCATTCGTCTGCCTTACGGAATCTATGGGATTGATTTTAATAGCCTTTCTTGCAGGAATATATGCAGAAATTATAACCGTAACAAAACCTATAAGACTTGCAATGATTACCCCGAGAGGTGAAAATACAAAGCACATTTTCAGGTCTGTAAGGTCGGCAAGAAAGGTTGAAATTGAATCGCTTAAGAAATAAAATGTTACTGCAATTCCGAGACACCCTGCAATAACACCTGCAGGGATTCCTATAATACAAAGAACGGCGGCTTCGTAAAGAACGGATTTTCTTATCTGCTTTTTAGTTGCACCGATACTCTTCAGAATACCGAACTGTCTTGTTCTTTCACTTACGGAAATTGAAAATGAATTATAAATAAGAGATACGGACCCGAAAACAATAAGTCCTATAAGTATGGTCATAAGACCTATAACAAGTACGGGGAATGCAGAATTGAAGCTCTGGAAGCTGAACATAAGAAGGTCGCTGTTTATCTGTGAACGCGAAAGTCCGAGCTCTTTTGTCATATCTGAAGAATACTGCTCGTACTTTGTAGGCTGATTCAGCACAGAATAAATGCTGAAACTTCCGTTATTGCCGTCTTCATTTATGGTAAAAGCCGTATACCCCGGTGCTTCAAAATCCTCAACGCTTTCATCGGGACGAAGACAGAAGCCGACTATTGTATAGGTTTTCTCTTCAGTATTTATTAATATTTCCTGTGGTTCTTCAGCGACAGGTGCGCGGAAAGGTACCTCCTGTGTCAGTTTCATTCTGTTATCTCCGCCGAGGGCAATATTTTCCTCTTCGGAAATATTCACCAATTCTGCCCACTGCCTTTGACCGACATCAAGAGTAATCTGCTGACCGAGTTCCAGCTTTACGTCACCGTTATAGTAAACGTGCTCAGATACCACAAGCTCATTACTGTTTTCGGGAAGTCTTCCTGAGGTCAGGTGTATGGGTATAATTTCGGTGAAATCATCCGGAATACCTGCAATATAAAGATACGGCTTATATTCATTGACGGAGCCTATTTCAGCATAGCCAACGTCCTGAATATAGGTGTATTCCTTTACCCTTTCGTCTTTCGTTACGGTGTCAAAATCTTCCTTTTCAACGTTATTGAAGCCTACGTGATATTTGCCGTTATACATTTCGGCATAGTTTATAAGATAGCTTTCTACCGTCACAAAGGCTTCAATTGTTGCAGTAAACATTGCAACGGAAAGAATTATACCGATTATGGTTACAATTGTTCTTGTTTTGTTCTCTTTCAAGGAACGTGCGGTGAACTGCTTGAAAATATTCATAACACTCACCTCACTTATTAAGAAGGCGGTCGCTTTCAATTTTGCCGTCATTTATTGAAATGATTCTGTCCGCCTGCAAAGCGATGGATTCATCGTGGGTAATAATTATGAGTGTCTGTCCGTATTTTTTGTTGGAGGCTTTAAGAAGCTCCACAATTTCGTGGCTGTTTTTTGAGTCAAGATTTCCCGTAGGCTCGTCAGCAAGCATAACCGCAGGACTGTTTATAAGTGCTCTGCCGATAGAAACTCTCTGCTGCTGACCGCCCGACAGCTCATTGGGCAGATGCTTTTCTCTTCCTTTAAGAGAAAGAAGTCCTAAAAGCTCCTCAAGGTATTTTTTATCAACCTTTTTTCCGTCCATAAGCACGGGTAAGGTAATATTTTCCGTGACATTAAGAACAGGGATAAGATTATAGAACTGATAAATAAGCCCTACCTGTCTTCTTCTGAAAATTGCAAGACGGTCTTCATCCTGTGCATAAACGTCCTGACCGCCAAGATACACTTTTCCGCTTGTGGGTCTGTCAACACCGCCTAAAATATGCAGAAGCGTACTTTTGCCCGAGCCGGAAGGACCGATAATTGCAACAAACTGTCCTTTAGGTACACTGAAGCTCACATTGTCAAGGGCTTTAACCTGATTTTCACCCTCACCGTAAATTTTTGAAAGGTTTTCGATTTTCAAAATATCCATAATGAATTACTCCTTTTCTTTGATTACGGCTTCATTGTACCAATATAAAATTACAGCACGGTGACTTAATTATTACAGAAACGTCACACAACCTGTTTATAGAATCGTATAATAAATCTCGCACCGCCACTCTCGGAATTTTCTGCTTTAACAGTGCCGTTATGGGCAGTTATAATCATTTTGGCAAGATTAAGACCTATACCAAAGCTTTCTTTTGATGAATTTTTACCTTTGTAAAAGCGTTCAAATATATGTGGTATGTCATCTTCTTCAAATCCTTTACCCGTGTCAGTAATTATTATTTCAGTAAAAATCGGTGTATCTTCTGCTTTTACGGTAATGGTACCGTTTTCGGGTGTGTGTTCAGTACAATTTTTCAGAATATTACCAAATGCTTCAAGACACCATGCATAGTCACAATTTAATGAAATGTTACCCGCATCTGTAATAAGTCTCTGATTCTTTATATCCATAGGTATCATTATCGGTTCTGCCGACTTCTGCAAAAGATTATTGAGATCATTTTCTTTTTTATCAAACTGCACGGTACCGGCATCAAGCTTTGAGATTTTAAGAAGAACGGAAACAAGATATTCTGTTTTTGTAATGAGTAATGAAAGTTCTCTTAAAAG
The DNA here is from genome assembly GCA_045538645.1 of Acutalibacteraceae bacterium. GTDB lineage: Bacteria > Bacillota > Clostridia > Oscillospirales > Acutalibacteraceae > RUG806. The sequence continues at coordinate 27,030 of JAZSRT010000006.1, forward strand.
TTCATTTTTTCTTTTTTCCGTAATATCAGAAGATTGCAAAAGAGACAGAATAAGATTTATACTTGTAAGCGGAGTTCTTAATTGATGTGAGATATCCGCAATAGAATCTGCAAGAAAAGTTCTCTCTTTTTGTAGAATATCTTTTTGGTCACGAAGTCGCACAAGCATTTTCTGAACATCACTTTCAAGAATGGAAAGCTCCCCTTCACCGAATGATTTAATATTTATTGAATCATTACCGTGGAGAATTTTATCTATACTTTCTTCAAGATTGTTAATTCTGTTATATCTTTGTTTTGTAAAAGCAAGAAAGCAGACTATTAAAAATGTGCTTACAATCAAAACACAGACAGCTGTTAATTTTGAGAAAAAAGCTGTAACAAAGCACAGTAACAGTGAGGGTATCACTGTTACTAACAAAATTTTTCTTATTTCGGGATTATTTGAAAGTTTCATTTTTGCTCACCTAATTTATAACCTAACCCTCTTACCGTAAGAATGATTTTAGGATTCTGTATATCGTCTTCAATTTTTTCCCTGAGTCTCTTTATATATACAGTAAGTGTGTTGTCATTGACAAAGTCACCTGCAATATCCCAAATTTCAGAAAGGAGTTTATTCCTTGTAAGTGTGATTCCGGGATTGTTAAGAAAAACGAGAAAAAGTCTGTATTCCAAGGCAGATAGAAAAACGTCCTTGCTGTTTTTGGTGACAATTCCTTTATCCATATCAACACTGATGTTTCCGAGAGTCAGCATACTTTGGCTTTTACCTGTTCTGCGAAGAACGGATTTTATACGGGAAATAAGCTCTCTCGGGCGGTACGGCTTTTCAATATAATCATCGGCACCGATGTCAAGCCCCGTCACAACACTGAATTCATCAGCAGAAGCGGTAAGGAAGATAACGGGACAGTCAGTTATGCTCTTGATTCTCTTACATAATGAAAATCCATTCCCATCAGGCAGAAGCACATCCAACAGCACAAGGTCAAACTGCTTTGTTTCAATTTTGTTTTCTGCGTCTTTACAGTTAAGAGCACTGCTAATTTCAAAGCCCTCCTGACGCAGAAGCTCACTTAGGTTTTTAACAATTGTTACATCGTCTTCTATGATAAGTATTCTAATCATAATATCACTCATTTCAGCGGTTATGTAATAATTATATATAAGCCAAAGAGTAAAATCAACTTTTGTGACGGATAAGTAATAAAAATTGTCCCTGTTCAAAATGCAAGAATTCAGCTATTGTTCTATTTCAGCAATAATACATTCAAACAAGAAAAAAAAGCCCGAAAAACCTATAAAACCAAAGGCACTGAAAAACCACAGTTTTTTGAAAAGCTAAGTCGGAGGCCAAGCGGTCTTAAGGAAGACAAATTGGCAACTCAACTCCTTGGCCCACAGAACGACATGGCTACGATCCGACTTTATTGTTCTATTTCAGCAATAATACATTCAAACAAGAAAAAAAAGCCCGAAAAACCTATAAAACCAAAGGCACTGAAAAACCACAGTTTTTTGAAAAGCT
>JAZSRT010000032.1:0-22690 GCA_045538645.1 Acutalibacteraceae bacterium
AATGTTATGGTACAATTGATGGGTGACAAATAAAAAAGAAAATCCAACTCAAATATGGTATGATGTTAATAACCACAAAAACACTTACCGAAAAGGAGTTGAATTTTCTATGGTTAGTTTAACATCAAATGCAAGGTTTCGTCAACGGGTAATTCGATATTCTGAAAAACACGGAGTAACAAAAGCATCAAATAGGTTCAGGATAAGCAGAAATGCCATATATGAGTGGAAAGCAAAGTATGACGGTAACTGGAAAAGTCTGATAGATAAGTCGCATCGACCGCATCATCATCCTGCAGAGCATACACAAGAAGAATATGAGCTGATTATCAGATACAGGCAAAAGAATAAGGATGACAAAATTGTATTGTGGCAAAAGATCCGAGAAAAAGGATACAATCGAAGCTACAAAAGTATGTGCAGAGCCATAAAAAGGCTGCAATTGCAACAAGAAAGAAAACAGAGAAAAGAATACAAACCAAAGCCATATGAACAAATGAAGTATCCGGGACAAAAGGTGCAGATTGATGTAAAATATGTGCCGAGATATTGTATTGCAGGAGAAAAGAAATATTATCAATATACAGCAATAGATGAATATACACGAATGGTATATCGAGAGATGTATGATGAACACAGCACATACAGTTCACAGGATTTTATCAGAAAAGCAGTTGACTTTTTTCCGTTTAAGATAGAATTAGTGCAAACAGATAATGGTTCGGAATGGACTAATGCTATGCATAGTGATAAGCCAAAACCAACTCTTTTTGAAGCAGAGCTTGAAAAACTTGGGATAAAATATACAAGAATAAGAATAGCAACACCAAGACATAACGGAAAAGTTGAAAGACAGCACAGAACAGACGAAAAAAGGTTTTATTCAAAAATGAGAATGTATAGCCTTGAAGACGGAAGAAAACAACTTGCAGCGTATAACAGAAAATCAAATAACATCGTAAAGATATGTTTGAATTTCAAAACACCGAATGAAAAATACAAAGAGTTTCTTGCACAACAAGCCGCCAACCTTGACAGCTTGGTCAACTGATGACGAAAAAGAAATGTCGACGGTGAAGGAAACGGTGAATAAAACTCACAATCGACATCAAAAATTGTATCATCAGTTGCCCAATCAATCAAGGTCAAGCCACCTTTGGTGGTGGCTACCTTGAACAAAAAATCGGCAGTTTTTTATCTCAGGCTCAGGAAACAATTTTGAACATCATATTTTTTTTGAGAAAAGTGTCACCTATCATTGACGACTCTACAAAGTTTTTCGTTTCACTAACAATAAACACCTTGACAAACAACATACTTATGATTATAATATTAAAGCAACAAGCACCAGCCGGTGTGGCGGAATAGGCAGACGCAAGGGACTTAAAATCCCTCGGTGGCAACATCGTACCGGTTCAAGTCCGGTCACCGGCACCAAACCAGAAAAATCCGAACCAAATTTTCCCAATAGGAAAAGGGTTCGGATTTTTTGTTTATATCTAAGAATACAGAGAAAAAGCTCCGTGATTGCGGAGCTTTTTCTATATAAAGTTATAATACTCCTTCACGCATACACTTAAATAAAAAATTAGCACTTGTAAAACAACAAGATTCATGATAATCATCATTTTTTTCTTTGTCTGCATAGTCAGATACGCATTTTATTGATAAAAAATCAATGTTTTTTCTAGTGGATTTAGTTGCAGCAAAATATACCCCATATGTTTCCATATCGATAGCCACACATTTCCTGTGTTGTGGTCTTATTACTTCATTGAATAATGTTTCATCGCATATCACAGAGGCACCTGAAGGCATAGGAGCAATATGTATTTTAGGCATAATGGTATTGCTTTTATGTTCTTTGTTCCAATCGTTTGTCACTTCTGATATTATACTTTCAGTTAGTAGTTTTATATTATCTATATTTGAAATTGAACTGCTAATATGATTTGGAGATGCTTCAAAATCATAATAACCATTTTTGGTTGCATCTTCTTTTTGTTTTATTTTTCCGCTACCATAATCCCATGTGTTAGATGCTACTATTATATCTCCAATGTCTACTTTTCCACGCACTCCACCGCATATGCCGACCATATAAATCTTTTGTGGTGAAAATGTTTTGATGATTTTTGTCGTTATGCAAGACGCTGCAGTCATACCCATTTCCGAAAGTTTGGCCAATAATACTTTTTTTGTTGCGCCACCGACTGTATAGGTGTTAATCAGATAAGCAGTAGGATCATCATCTACTTCTATAATTTGCCAATTATCAATTAATGATTTAACTGAATCGAATTCGTCTTCCACAGCTGTCAATATAGCAATATCTACATTAACACTTGTTGGTTTTTGGTTATTAAGTTTTTTGAGGTATGAAATTTTATTTATTAGCCAGTTTTTCCAATATTCTTCGATGGGATCCCATATAAAAAGAGGAATTAATTTGGATTCAAAAACATCTTTTACATTATCGTAAACATCTTTATCTGAAGTTATTCCTACTATTTGATATGGCTTTTTTATTCTATTTAACATTTCAATGTTATTTAATAGTTCTACTCCAGCATTTTTAGATGGTCCGATAGTAGACATGTTTTCAGGCAACATGATATCTATTATCACCAAATCATATATTGTGGTTTCCATAAATAATAATGCATCTTTTTTCGTTGTCACTGTATCAATTTTTACATCGTTCAATGCCTCAATGCATGAATATAGTGTTCGAGCTCTAACATCATTATCATCGACTAATAAAACCTTTACCATTTTTAACATCCTTTACACTTTAATTTAAATCCATTAATGCTTGTTTCAAGTTTGTTATCCAATCATTTTGTATCGAAGAGTATTTTACCATCCCCTTATAATTCGAAAATGATTTTCTAAATTCCTCATCCAAATTCTCGGCAGTTTTCTGAGAATTGCCTTCTCCAAAAATATCATATTGAGTAATAACGATAACAGGCGTTTTAATTTTTTTACGATTCATTTCTCTTAAAAAAGTTTTTCCACCATATGAATCAAAATTTTGGGAATCTGTTATACTGAAAGTTGGCATACTCATATCTAATAAAATAATATCAAATGTCTCCTTGCGTATCCGACGCAATCCACTGTTTAATGATTTTTCTATATTTATATTATAATTACTATTTACTTCATTCAAAACATCCTTAATATTATTGATTTTAAAATCATCATCGTCAACTATTAAAATTTTTATCATCTAAAACTATCTCCTTTTTGATTTTTATTTCAACTCTAAATTTGCCTTCATGCATTGAAACATAAAATTGCTCATATGTTTGTGTCGCAGAAAACAATATCGACATAACTTTTAGAAGCCCCATTCCCCCTTCTTGTCTTGTATTTATCATTAAATACTTATGTTCTTTATAGTTATTATTAATATCTTGTATTGTTAAGTTTAAAATTTCTTTATCAATTGTTTCGGATAGATTGTTTTCAACAATCAAATATATTGAACTGTTATCTGATTTTATAGAAAAATCAATTTCTAAATTACTTAATTGTCCTGTAAAGCCAGAGTGTTGAATTGCATTATTAAATAACATAAGAACAATATCAATACATTGTCTAAAAATATCTCCTTTAAATACGAAATTCTGCTCTTTGCATTTATGAATTTTTATTGATTCAAATTCGGAGAAAAGTTTTTTCTCTATTTCAAAACACATATCGATTAAATCATCAAAAGTAAAATCATCCCAATTATCCGAATCATTCAAAGAGAACCATTCGTAAATAGCATTAATCTCTGAATTTAAAGCAACTTTGCAATCAGTAATTTTCTTTCCAATGCTTTGCTTTGCTGAAAGTTTTTTAATATAAGGAGTAATTTTTTCATTAAACTTGTTGCACTCATCTATTAAGGAGTTTAATAAATCTGGAAGAACATCTTCTTTAATTTTTATAAGAAAACAGTTTGTTTTTGTTATTAAAATATTGTTTAATACGGAAATGACTTTTTCTGTATTTGTTTTTCCAACATTTCCAAAAACTTCAAACAAATATTTTTTATCAGCCATAGATAAACTGTAATCGAAAATAGCACCTTCTATTGGTTCATCTACAAACACTTTTAGTGTATGCTGTCTCAAATACTCCAATTTTTGATTTACATTAAAATTAAAAGTGCGTAGGTATGGATTGATTTCCTTGATTATATCATTGTTTTTTTCCAAATCCTTAAATAACTTATTAGAATCATGACTATTATATGCTAAGCTATTATCGGTTAATGTGCGTAAAACTTGATTTGATAAAGAACCGTGCCGTACACGTGTACTCAAAGATGTGTCTATGCCCGAAATGCTGAAACAAAATTCTCTTGCATATATTAGATATATTTCCTCTAAAATATACAACCTAGGGTTTTTGTAATAGAAAACATTTTCTTTGTCATTTGGTTGTACATATGTGTTTGGTGATATGCTGTTGAAAATTTCTATTTGATTATCAATATCATCATATGTTTTTTTATAAATATCTCTGACATCTACAAAAACTCGGCTTTTATCAACATCCCGTAAACGTTTTTTCAATTCTAAATTCTTGGTTAATTCTTCTATTTCTATCTTTAATTCTTTATTGTTTTTTAATTGTTCAACACTTAACAAATAATTGCATATTCTTAACCTGTATTCTTTTACTTCCTCCGCTGAATCGAATAACCAATAAATTTTTGAAAGTAGTTTTTGGTTACAAATATCATAAAGCAAATAACATACTAATTCCGAATTATAACTACTTTCAGTTATATCAAGAGGGGCTTCAAAGTCGTTGTTATCTAAGAAGTTAAGAAAGCAATCTATTTTGTATTCACTAAAATCATTATCAATAAACACAAAACATAATTCTTCGAGTGAAAGAGGTTTAGATTCTATGAACTTTTTGCATATATTATTAGAAATCTCATCTGTGTTCATTGTGTATATTAAAAACATATTTTTTATATATGATTCAATCAATAGAAATGTTGCCTCTGAAAGATTTTTTAATTCAATATTTTTTAAAATTTTCAATCTGTAGTATGCTTCTTTGTAATAATTATATACATAACTATCAGTTGCTTGTGCTTCAAATATCCTTTCTATGGTAGTAATATGTTCTTCTGACGGCTTGCAATATATGCATTTAAATGGCAATAATACCTCATTATTGCTATTAACTTCATAATTTATTAGATTTATATCTTCGATAGAATTATATTGCTCATGAAATGAATAAAAATAATTATTGTTTGCAACTATACGCAAAAAGATACAAATTCCTTTATGGATAGAAAAAGAATGCAATATTCTTGCTAAAACGGATAATCTTTCAATACTGTTTTTTAAGTTCTCATTTTCGTTTTTTCTCAATATATCAAAGATTAATTGAACAATTTCATTAGCTAACATACCATTGGTTTTTTCAGGTTTTTCATTTAAAACCAATAACGATGTAGCAACAAATCTATAAGCTACAAATGAGTTCCATAAATTCGAATCATTACTAAAAAACATTTCTACGACTTTTTTGTGGTTATTGCTTTCAAAAGCAGCTAAAAAATCATTAGAATAATCGTCATCTAATGTATTTTCATCTGTTTCAATTAAAAGATTATACATTATCTGACACACAGGACAAGATAATCCATATATAGTTTTATAGCACAGTGTGAGATGCGTACTTTTTTTATTATAAATACTTTTTGAGAAGTAATGTTGCAAACAGTTTACCACTGTAATGTATATATCTATCAATGAATACATACCCTCAATAAGAAGGATATCCTTCCATTCATCATCTGTTGTTGGAGGGGTTAAAAATAACTTATAACTATAATATGCATGCGATTCTTTATCGACTTTTGCATCATCCAAATTCTCTCGAACTCGCTTGTTATAAGAAAAGAAAGGGTCCTTTGTGTTACATTTTCCTCTAAAATGATAATAAAAGTTTAATGATGTAGTATCTAATTTTTCAACAAACAATGGTTGTTGTTCAAAAACTTCTTCCAACAAACAATAACATTCTATAAGCCAAAGGGATAATCCAAAGGTTGTTTCGACTTCATTTAGAATATTAAGAGCATTTTGGTATTGTTTAGTTAATATGTATTGCTCAAAAGATTCTTTATACTTGAGAAAATTATTAATATCGTTACCATATGTTTTTAATTGCGAACAGTACCATAAAAGTGTTTTATAAAGACTTAGTCCATGCAAATAGGTTGGAAAAGAAGCAGAACTTAAGTCTTTTGGGAAATAATTTGGTTCAATTTTTTTATTCAAATCATCATTTTTTGCTACAAGATTTGAAACTTTCATATAGTTATTGCCATTATCAGTTTTTAAAAATTGAGAAAGGTTAAATAAACAATTACCTTTACTTAAAACCAGATCCAACAGGTATTTTTGACTTTTCATGATGAACTTCCCCCTCAAAAGATATAATACGGAGTACAATCGATATTTTTTTACATATACATAATCTAATATATTATTAATATCTTATAATCTCAATTCACATTACAAAAACGCTCCGTTTTTCGACAAAAACGCTTATTTTTCACTCTTATTTGCATTAATTTTTCAATCCGCACATTCGACAAAGTCTCCTTTAATTTGTACAATGAAGCTACAAAATTAAAGGAGGCAATTATTATGTCAAACAAAATTCAATATCGTCGTGTTGGTGATTATTTCATCCCTAACCTCGCATTACCGCCTGAAGAAGCAAACATCACTCTCGGTAAATGGGGTATGATGCACAAAGATTATCTTGAAAAACATAAGAAGGTGCTTTTTAGTTTACTACTTGGTCAAGGCAAACTTTATCAGTACTGCGCCGAGGTTGAAAATCATGCACGAGATATGTTTGATACTCTTGTTGAGCAGATGAAAGAGACTGAAGGTGTTACCGAGCAACTGAAAGAAGAAAAACAAATGGAATGGGTTTGCCGTATGGGTAATATTGAACAAAGGGCAAGAGAAATTGTTTGTGCAGAGCTTATTTATACAACCTAATATCACAACAAAAAGCAACGGGATTTTTCTCGTTGCTTTTTGCGTACAATTATTTCAAATCTTAAAAATTCATTACATCCATAGACTTTATCCGATAATTTTGTTAGTGTAAAGAAAAAAGACAAAAAATAATTTATAAAACCCAATACTTTGACTTTTTTCAGCGTTTATATAAGTGAACGGGTACAGGAGGTGAAAAAATGACAAATCACGAAACGGATTTACTGTTAAAACGAATAGGTACCGGTGATGTTAAAGCAATAACAGAACTGTACGATAAAATGCGTACTCCTATATATTTTTATATTCTTCAATTGCTCGGTAATGAAGTTGATGCCGAAGATGTTATGCAAGAAACTTTTGTTTCTGTAATCAAAAACAGCAGGAACTATAAATCAAAAGGTAAAGCAGCTGCGTGGATTTATACTATTGCTAAAAACAAAACATTGGACTTCTTACGAAAACAGCACCCCACTGTACCTATTGATTTTGTTGCTGAAGAACTTTTCTGCGACAGTCCTCCGGTAGATGAAGAACTTATTTATATTCAAATGCTTGAATGCCTGAGCGACAAAGAGCGTGATATTGTCATTCTCCGTGTTATATGCGGATTCACTCTCACTGAAATTGCCCGTGAAAAGAATCTGCCGAAAGGGAGTGTTTTCTGGTCATATAATAACGCAATGAAAAAACTAAAAAAATATCTGAAGGAAGATGGTGAATTTGATGTACGGTAAAATTAAAAGAGAAATTAAAAGACAAGCAGAGAAAAAAACACCCGACAACTTAAATGAAATATTATCGGTGTCGGGGATAGATATGTCAATACCACAATCCAGTGTTAAATCATCTTTTTGGAATTCATATGTACCGAGAAAAGTAGTTGCTGTAGCTGTTGCAGTTGTACTTCTTGTCGTATCAGCATTCGGAAGTGTAACATTTTTACCGTTTTGGCCAGATGATACTTCACACAAAAGCAATAACAGTTTTGGTCTTTTGTTGGTATCTACAGCCGAAGGCGGAGAGCCGTACACCGTTTCTGTTTCAGGCAATACAACAATGGAGTTACCTGTGAAGGGCATTTTACAGTTGTATGATGTTTCAACACTTACAGATGAGGAGCGATCCGATTTCGCTGAAGAAACTTTCAGGACTATGTGTGAAGATCTGAAACTTTATTCGGAAGAAAACAGAAGTCGTAGAATTACAAGCAATTACAATGAATCTATTCTTCTGCGGTACGGATGCATAAATGATTTTTCAACAAACGGTATCGACTGCGATAGGTTGTCTGAAATAGAAATCACCCTTGACGGAATTGGTGATATTGAACTGGACCGTACTTCTTTAGGCGGCGAATCTGAATATACAAGTAAACATTTTGTAATTCCTGCAAAACAGTATGTTGAACTTTACGGCAACCGTAACGAGAATGAACAGGGCATGTGCATTTTCTGGAATTGGAGCAGTGAGCTTTTTGATATGCTTAACGAAAATCCAAGTTTACCCCTTTCTGCCATTAAAGATATTATAACATTTACCGTAAAGTATAACGACGGAACAAGTGATAGTTTTACGGTTGAAATATCCTTCGACGACAGTGGCGAAATGCATGCTGTTTATTCAAAAACTAAATGAGATTAAGCGAGGTTAAAATATAATATGAAAAAGTTAATAGCTGTTTTTATGGCTGTAGCGATACTGTTTTCGCTGACGGCTTGTGGTTCTGTTGTCAAAAATAGTGAAACAACAGAAATAACAAAAGAAAATCTCTTTAAAAGCGAAAGTACAACCCTGTCAGAAACAGAGAAAGTATTAAACAATAATTATTTCTACGGCAAGTCATTTGCAGGCGGTACAGGATATGTAAAACTTTCTGACGGCACGGAATGTTATGAATATACCGGTGGAAGAATGAAAATTGACTTTACTTTTGATAATGGCGGAGATGCAATGGAGTGCGGTGTTACTCTTGTTCTTGACGGTATATATCAGGCTTTTAAATTAATAAGTAAAGACGGAAAAGAAACCGATGAAGCATATATGCACACTATAAATGCAGGTGAAAGCGAAAGTGTAAGTTTTTCTCTTGAATTTACACCCAATACCGGAAAAGCCGGAGATGAACTTAATATAGCTGTGGGAACAATGGTTATGCCGTCTTATGAGAACACATATAACGGAACAAAAGATAGCTACGGACTTTACATTTATCATGCTTATAATGCCAGCAGTGGTGTTGTTCTTAAAATGAAAACTGATGCACCTACACAGCAAATTGGAGCCACACTTAAAACCGAACAAGCAGAGATAACAGAATTTTATAAATCAATGTTCTCCGAAACAGATATTGACCCCTTTAAAACTGACTATAAGTTTTTAATTTATACAGATAGGAAAACTCTCGAAAAAGGTGCAGAAGTGCTTCGTGCTTCTACCGATAAAACAGCGGAGATAACCATTGAAGTTTTTGGAAAGTCTGACGAATACAGAGCCGCACTTTTTGTTAATCATCAGCTTGTTCAACTTTCTGACGGTAGCACATATGTGGATTTTGCCGTTGATTCAAAATCAGTTACGAGAATTAATTTGCCGGTGGATATTTCTGCTCTCGGAGAAAACAATCATGCTTATGTGGTTTTATTCAGTAAAAATAATGGTGAACTGCCTATGACTGACAACACTTACATTTATGCGGATAAAACTAATACACACTTCTTTATTGTTGAAAAAAATGATAAGGAGGTAAACTGAAATGGGTTTCAAGAAAGCATTAATTATTTCTGTCGCACTTGTTTTCGGTGTGCTATCCTTTGCTATATTTATAATTCTAAATATTGATATTTCACCAGACAGCGAAGAAACTTTGATTTATACCACAGAAGAAAAGCATACTATAAAAACCGTTGTTCTTGACGAATCAAGTGTAGAGCTTACAGAAATACTCGATAACAAAACAATACTTTACATCGGAAAAGTCAGCAAAAGTATTATTTGCTGTGTTACTGCAGATTTTGATGAAAACGATGAATGTATAAATAAGTGTGCTGTTTTCTATGATACAAGCAAGAAAAAACTTGTGGAACGGTGCACACTTCCGGACAAAGTAAAATATTACCATACTGCAAGCGGTCATTTCTTTGCAGCAGATAATACACTTATGGAAAACGCTATGGTTTATGATTATTCTTTTGATGGTACTCTCCAAAACTCATTTGTTTTTAACACGGACTTTTCAGCTGATAAGTATTTTGAAGAGTATATGAAAGCTTATTATCCTGATTTTGCAACAGATACAGCTGATTTATCCGATGAAATGAGAAATAAAGAGTATACGCAAATTAAAGAAAGTGCATTTTCAGGCAGTGAACTTTTAAACATATTTTTTTGCTGGAGTTCTGATGGTGAAAGCCTTTTTTACAATGAGATTTACGGAACAGAAAATACCCCTTATAAAGTAAATCTCAAAAATAGTGAAAAAGAAAGATTTGTATATGATGATACAATGCTTCGACACTTTGTTGGTTGTTCTGAAGATTCATATCTTACCTATTATACCGAGGACGGCAGTACGGTTGTTGAACTTTGCTCTTTAAACGGAACTGTTCAGAAAAAGTGGTCTTACGGTTCATATAAAAGATGTACCTCAAACGGCAATTATGCAGTTATTTATAATTACAATGATAATCAGGAAGTAAGCCCCTCAGTAACAGTTTTGAATCTGCAAACAGGAAAAGATGCAGATGTTACTCTTAAAACTAAAACGGAAAGCTATTGGGCAAAGGTCAGCAAAGACGGAAAGGTTATTTTGACTTTTGATAAAATCGGTACATTCAGGCTATACGATGTAAAAACGGGACATCTTTTAAGTGAATTTGAGGTTGCTTATGCTGTCAATGTCACAGAAAATATTGTCTGCATCGATACCGAAAACTCATTCGTTTATATTGCCATTCAAAATGGAAGCGAATTCGGCATAGCCGCAATAAATTATTGAGGTGTAATATGGCTATTGAAATATGTAATGTAAAAAAGAGCTTTGGCAAAAAAGAGATACTTCACGGTATAAATCTCAATTTCGATAAAGGCATCTACGGATTACTTGGTCCCAACGGTGCGGGAAAAACTACATTGATGAGCATTATGGTGGGCCTTCTTGATGCGAGTGAAGGAGAAGTAAAATATAACGATAAGAATATAGCTGATAAGGACAGTGTTTTTCTTTCAAAGCTCGGTTTTTTACCGCAGTACCCCGGATATTATAAAAACTATACTGCTTATGAATTTCTTGAGTATATGTCTGCACTAAAAGGCATTAAAGGTAACAACAAAAAGCAGATAAATGAACTTTTGGAGTTTGTAAATCTTACTGAGCACAGAGATAGAAAGGTCGGTACATTTTCAGGCGGTATGCTTCGCCGTGTAGGTCTTGCACAAACACTTTTGGGAGAGCCTGAGGTAATAATACTTGATGAACCTACTGCAGGACTCGATCCCATTGAAAGAATACGCCTTAGAAATCTCTTATCTGAAATCGCCCAAAATCGTACTGTAATTGTAGCAACACACATTGTGTCTGACATTGAATACATAGCAAACGAGGTCGTTTTGCTTTTCGGCGGTCAGGTGGTATCTTCAGGTTCTCCCGAAAAACTTACAAGTGATATTTCAGAAAAGGTATGGCGAGTAGAGGCTAAAACAAACGAAATGGAAGACTATGTAAAAAAATATAAGATAAGCAATATTTTCAGTGAGAAAGATAAATATGTTCTGCGTGTTGTAAGCGATGAAAAACCTTGCGCAGAAGCAATACAGCTTTATCCTAATTTAGAGGATGTATTTCTCTATCATTCCATAGGCAGGTGACACTATGGGAAAACTGATTTTATTTGAATTAAAAAAACTTATTCATCAAAGATATTTATTGTTTTTTATAGTGCTTTTGTTGTTTGTAAATGTGGTTAATATATATTTTAACTATGATTTGCTTGTAACACCAAAAGAAACTATGCTTACTGAAGATGCTGTTGCAGAAACAGATGTAATTAAACTGCAAATGGACAAAGATTATATGGGAAATATCACAGCAGAAAAACTTGAAAAGCTGAAAAATCATAGTAGTATCGCCTTAGAAATATCTGAGGGTAAGACACAGGAAAGCATAAATCTTTATTTCCCACTGGCTTATACAGATATGGTCTATTCAAAAGAAATAATTGATGAAATGCAAAGACTGTATACATACTCCGACAGTATAATAAACCCATTACTTAATAAGAACAGCGAAATAAAAATACAAGCAGAAACCCATGGCGATACATATAGCATAAGAACTGCCGACTTAATAGAGAAGACTTATGGTCAAAGGGATATATCGGAATATTACAGAATAAACGAATTTGAATATCTTCTGACTTATCATCTTTCAGCATTGTTTGTCTTACTTCTTAGTGTTTACTGCGCATCCAATCTTTTTGCAGGAGAAAAAGAAACACAGATGCTTTCTCTTGTAAAGTGTTCGCCAAACGGAAAAAAGAATTTGTTTTGGGCAAAGCTGCTTTCATTGGCTGCATTTTGCGTTGTTGTCGGTGCGATATTCTTCATCACAGATTTACTGGCATTCTGGGTTTGCCGCAGACCGAGCGGATTTCTTTTGCCCATATATGCTATTGAAAGCTTCGCGTATTCACCGCTTAATATAAACATCGTTTCATTCTTTATGTTGATTTCTTTTCTGAAAATATTTGGAGCTTTTATTGTGGGAGTTATTGCTATTTTGTTTTCTGTGTTCTTTTCAAAATCTTATCAAGCCTTTGTAACAGGTTTTTTAAGCGTTATTGCATTAATGGGTATAAACCTTTTTACAGACGGATTTTTCGGTATAATAAGATATTTCAATCCGGTCACCATGTTTATAAGCGTTAGGCTGTTTGAAACTCTGCGGATTGAAAATATACTCAATTATCCTGTATATATGTATGTTCTCTCTTTGATCGGTACTTTAATTTTCGGCGGAGTTTTTCTGTTACTTTCTTGCCACCTTTACCAAAGGAGGAGAAATAATGCTTAAACAGGAACTAAAAAAGATTTTTTTAAAGCGGTATTTTCTTTTATTTGTTATAGGGGTACTTGTTATAGAAATTGCTATGTGCATAGCTCAAAGCGAAGATTATTTCAACTCTGATTATGATAAAGAGGCTTATGAAAAATATGTTGCCGCATACAGTGGTGAGCTGACACAAGCAAAAGCAGAACTTATGGCACTTAATTTTGAATATATAAATAATCCGGATGAGTGGAAAAGTAAATGTAATGAGCTTCTTAGAAAAGGCAAAATAACTAATGAAGAATATCACCTTATTGAAGAACTGTTCCAAGAAAGTAAACTCGGAAGTCTCGGTGTCTCTGTATTTCAGGAAGATTACGAATACTTTTCTTCAAAGACCGGCAGGGAGATCATACACGCAAAGGCTTGGTCATTTATTTTCGGCTCAGAAAAGATAGACTTTTTCTTGGTGCTGCTCTGTATAGTTTTTGCTGTAAGTGCTTACGTTTCTGAAAATGAAACCAACATAACCTTGATGAAAAACACTGCACCAAAAGGCGGTAAAAAATTATATAGGAAAGACTTATTGTTGGGTGTTTCTTTTATAACACTATTTTCATTTGTGATAGATGCAATGCGTTTGTGTGTGGGTATTGCTCAGTTTTCTGTTAACGATTTCACATCATCTCTTGAAAGCCTGTCACTTTTTGAAAACACAAGCTACAATATTTCACTGATGGAAGGTTATATTCTTACAACAACAATAAAAGCTGTAGGTTATGGTGCATTTATGGCATTATGCTTTGTTTTAGGCAATGTGTTTGATAGCGCTGTAACTGTCGTTATGGGCGGTGTGCTTTCTGTATTGCTACCTCAATATGTGTTTAAAGCCCCGATAATTTACTATCTCTCACCGATTTCGCTGATGCTTTCTAATGGATTTTTGTTCGGTGATTCTGTGCTCTCAGGTGAAGACTACGGCGGCACTGTTGTGCTGTCAGTAAGTAGTGGACAATGGGCACTGCCATTTTCACTGATAACGGCAACACTGATATTTTCGGTAGCCTTTTTCTATGTAAAAAAACGAGGTGAGAGATGATGAAGAAAAAGGTAGTCATACTAATTCTAATAGCAGCAACAGTTTTCGCGTCAAGCTTTGGTATACTTGCCTTTGCTAATAATGGCGTTAAAATCAACGAAGATACCGTGTTTAATTATCTGACTTCAACTTCAATATTTTCTACAGGAAACAAGTTTATTACTTTAGGTGATGAATCGACAACTATAAATCTAATACAAGCAAATGAAAACGGTACACAGATTTACAAAGTACAGGAAAATGCGGTTGATGAAACTCAGAACGAGCATAGTCGCACATACAGCCTAATTGCCGCCGATGATGAATCATTTTATTATTATGTGAATTCGTATTCTGAGTCCTACGGTGTTTCAAACGGTACAAGGATTTACAGATACTTTATAAAAACAGGTAGGAACGAAATTGTGTATAGAGATGTAAGCCTTACTAATTTTGATGCCTTTCTCGGCCTTGATGATATACTGAACTTTTATGCACCTACAAGTAATGTTTCAGGTGGTTTGTCAGGTTACTGCGTAAACGGTGAACATATATTAACACAAAGTGATATAGTTGAATTGCTGCTTGACAATACCAAAGTACAGGATGTTGACTTGAATATTGATAGCCGTGCAATCAGATACTGCATTTCAAACCGAAACGTTTTCTTTACCGATGCGGATGATAATTTATGGGTTTATGATAGTAAAAGAAATAAAACATACACCTTACCCTTTTGTGATATATCCGCCTTCTTTGTAACGCAAAGCAATCTGTTTGTTATTCCGTCGCTCGGTGAAAATATTTCCGTTTGCGATCTTGATGGTAATTTTATTAAAGAGATAGAAATATATGGAGCGAAATTTTCTGCACTGAACAGTCTTCAAACAGAGAATAACAGAGTGTATTTAAAAGATGAAAACAATATAGTTTGGGTAATAGATGAAAATTTGAAAGTTGTAGATGCAAGTCTGATTGAACCTGAAGCAGAGTGGACGGTAAAAGAAGGCGTAGTTTACATTTGGAATAACGGTGAATTAAAACCACTAACTAATATTTAACTATGATAAAAGCCACCTTGACCCGGTGGCTTTTGTTGTTATAGTGCATAATCCATAGGTAGTCTTCATTGTGCAATTCGACAAAGTTCGATATTTTTTTGAAAATCGGTGTTACTTTTTCCACTTAACGACACTTTATCTGTATAAGAGAAGTTTTATTTTAAGGAAAAGTAACTATGGAAGTGAAAGAAATCGGACAACCAAAAACCAAAGAGGAAATAACAGAGCTACTGTCAAACAACGATTTGGCGTGCATACCGATTACATATTACGGCAGCGAAGGCTTGTTTGTACCCGTAAGCGACAGCGAAAACCTTGATTTCTCACCCGGAATCCCCGTGACCACCTGCAGCAAGGATATTTGCATTGTTTATCCTCATGAAATTGTGTACATTACCATTGAGAGCAGAAAATCTGTGATGTACCTGACGAACAGAAAAGTCGAAACCTACCACCCCATTGAGCACTGGAAAACCGTCCTCGATGAAAAATCCTTCGCCCAACCACATTACAGCTACATAGTTAATTTGCATTATGTGTCAGAAGTGACAAAGGATTTTGTTAAGGTAAGATATGGAGATAAAGATGAGCTTGTTTATACATCGTTAAGGAAGATAGGTTCGTTTAAAAAGGCTGTGATGGAGTTCGGTGAAAAGTAAGCGTTTTTGTCGAAAAAGATAACGTTTTTGCAAGTGACCTTGATCTTAAAGTGTATTGTGATATATCTATATGTGTAAATATAACTTGCTTGACAAAATCAACAAAACGCTTTATCAAAACCTTCATTTATATAAACTTCAAAACTAATAAAACTCTTTTATTGCTTTATGAAATTTTTCGCGCTTAATAATTAAAAGTAGCATTTTTAAGCCATAAATATTACTTGTATAACAACTTCTTTTGTGTAAATTCTATACCAACAAAATATGTTCTTCTGTATGTAGTTGTATTAATCACACTATTATTTTGAAAGGGTATATATGAACGATATTCTTTATATGTCAGCAGATTACGAAGCTCAAAAACTATCTAATGTTTCTAGCAAACAAATGCAAAAAATAATAAATAAGCACTTCGTATATAGCATTTTAATCGGAAATAGCGTTACCATACCTATTGGCTGTTATTTTGAATCAGTGTATATTCAAGAACTTGTAAAAAAATACTATAAACTTTTTTTACCTAATGATAATTATCAACCAATTGCTGGATTAGGTTTAGGAGCAGATAGAGAGTCATTCAATGCTGATGTTAAAATAAAATCTTCTTGGTTTCCAAAAGATTATAGCGTTAATGACGCAGATAAAATGTATGAACTAAATAAATTTTTGAAAGATATTCCACCAAGAATAAGAAACTGTAAAATGAGAAAAGAGCTAACTGAAAATATTTTACATGATATAAGCTCTTCTGGTAAATCTTTAATTAATTTGTCAGCATATGTCGGTTCAAGTAAAATTGCAAATATATATGTTGAACCCCTAAAAAAAATGGCAGAAGTCCAAGAATTTGCACTTTTACCAACATACATTCAGATTGAAATAGATAGGCATAAATCACAACAAAATAAGAATCATATTATACAAAAACGTTGGTTGGATTTTATTCTCTTTAAAAACTATGTTGTAAGTTGTGAAAATGCATATAGAGCATATTGCAATAATCCATTAAGTTTAACATATGATCATATATTTAAGGTCTTGTATCCATATTCTATTGATTATCGGGACACAGTTCTTTTTGAACATTTTTTGGACATATATCCATTAAGATATTTAAAAGATATTAATAATTTTTCTTGTGATGATATTCTTAACTTGAAAAAATCAGAAGTTTTTAATGAATACTTGATGTGTTATAAAGAAATTATTAATGAAATCAAAAAAACAATGATAACTTTTGATTTTAGTTCGTGTATTAATAATGAATATAAAGAAATAAAAAATCTTATAAATCTTAAAGAAAAAAACGAAAGGAGCGTATTTAAAGAATCAATAGTTAAAAACACTAGTGAAGCTATGATTTTATATAAATCCTTAAAAAATCCATTTTTAAGAAATAAAAATTTTCACTTGTGGCTGAAAAATCAAGCCGATATCCAACCTGAAGTGCAGATATTGGCATATATTGAAGACAAGTCCAATGGCTTGCTGAAAGAATACATTAATGAACTATATTTTGCAGTAAAACCCATTTATAATAAGGAGATAAGTAATATGAAACGTAAAAGCAATAAATTTTTAAGTGTTTTTAACACTGGAAATATATCAGGTATTAGTCAAACAATAGGTTCAAATAACAAATTAGAGCATGAAGTTACACAATTGAAACCAATACACTTCAAGGCGTTAGACCAAGAAAAATATTTTATCTTTCTTGGTCTGTTAAAAGCAAAACAAGACGAAGAATTAGAGACAGTTATTCTTGAAATAGAAAAAATCGTTAATAGTGGATTGTCTGATAACCAAGAAGAATTTACATTAAAAAACAACCATTGGAATGAATTTAAAAAGACTTTATCTCAAAACATATTAGATACAATAACAGTGCTTTCGGAGGTAGCAGGTATAGCATCTTTTGTAATGCAATTATTTTGTTAATTAAGGAGCAAATATGAATAGTGAAAAAAACATAACAAAAGTATTAAATGATAAACTCAGACTAAAAGTAACTGATAAATGCAATATGCGATGTTGGTTTTGTCATTCCGAAGGTGCTTCTGGTACAAAAGATGTTTTAATTGATTCTAATTTTGTTGATATTATGACAAATTTACGGTCGATGTTTAGCCGAGTTCATATAACAGGTGGAGAACCTTTTTTGTATTCTGATTTACTTTGTGCAGCGAAAACATTAAAGGAAATAGGATATTCAGTTTCGCTTACCACAAATGGATATTTTGAACTATCAAAAGAAAACATTAAAATAATAGAATTATTAGATTATATGAACTTTTCTTTCCATTCATTAGATGGTGAGTATTATTCTAAATTATCTAATCAAAAAAATGGAAATAAAATTGTTGCTCAAATAATTCGTAATATTAATACAACAAAAGAAATTCTACCTATAAATATTAATTCGGTTATTTCCGGAAACGAAGAACATCAATCCATCAATGATTTAATTGCATATACATCAGAAAACAATATTAAACTTAAGTTAGTACCTGAACTATCAAATAGAGAAAAAACTATCAATACGATTAAAGAGACAATTGAATACAATCAGTATGATTTATATAAAACAGAACATATTTATCCAGGTTCTAACATACGAAATCACTATCGCAAACATAATCATATTATTGAAACAAAAGAACTCAAATCATGTTACCCAGAATTTCTTTGTAAAAATTGTGAAAATAAGCCTGAATGTTATGAAGGGTTTTCTTTTCTTCGGGTTGGTGGCAATCCGTTATATTGCCAATTATGCATAAAGAAGTCCCCAATCACAATTGAAAATTTTATGCTAAATTATTCGAAAAGTTTTGAGTCTATGTTAAATTATGAGGTTTTTAAAATATGAATAATATTTTTATTAATGGGAGAGGTCACAAAAGCAAATGGATAAATGATAATTTAGAACTGTGGGAAGGAGAAACAAGAGGAGGAGGATTGTTTTTAAGAGAACAAAATAAAATTAGAATCGATAAAAAACTTTTTATATTTAACCATGTAGAAAAGGATGGCGGTGGCCTTTATTTATTAAATTGTAAAAATGTTTTTATAAACAATTGCCTATTTATTTTTAATACTGCAAAGTGGGGTGGTGGAATATATTTGGAAAAATGTGCAGATGTTCAAATAGAAAAAAGTATTTTTATAGGAAACTTTGCTGTTAGAGATGGTGGTGCAATTTCAATAAGTAATAGCAATAATATTTGCATTTGTAAAAATCATTTTATTCTAAATTATGCAAAACGTTTTTATAATAATGTAGATGTATATAATAGTAGCTGTTGTATGATAAAATAAAACAGTTAACAAAAATAAAATGAGTGTTTAACATTACTTTTGGAGCAAATTAATTCTCTTAATAAAATGGTGATGCAAAATTAGGTGCAAACCATCATTTTCGAAGCGTAGGACTCTCGGTTGTTGCACCGTTTAAAACTAATTTTTTTGTGAATACTCTAACTTCCGGGTGTTGCACACTTTAGTGGTGTGTTATTTTTATACCTAAAACCAACTGTAGATAGTGCCACCAAAACCAACTTCCTAACACTGATAAAAAACTGAACTTAATGATTTTGTGTTGTTTATTATGACCGTTTAGATTGCAGAGTTCTTGCGTTTAGCAAAGGGGACTTTTTGGTTTTGTATTAAAGTCTCACCTTCAACCCTAATTTCATCTCCTCATACCCCTTCTGCAAAGCAACCCTCACGCTTTCCTCTTCTGACATCTCATTAAGAGCAGCAATCTCTTTATACGTTTTCTTCTTACGGCGGACCTTAACGGGTTCGCCGTTTTTGTCTTTTTGCATCTCAAATATGCTGTGACATTCGTGGCAGAAAGCAAGATTATCAGCTATCATCAGCTGTGTGCCAATATCAAGGTCGTTATATGCACCCCATACTGACTCAGATTGCTCTTTTCGGATAAGCTCAAGTTCCGGGTTAAAGGTGTTGTCGCTTGTAACATCTTCAGCGGTTTCTTCCGAATCTTCGTCGCAGTATTCCTTGTAAAACGGTATAAATAAGGTGTTATGAAGTCCTGCGGTGATAAGTTCACAGGTGAATTTAGGTGAACGCTCAATCTGCTCTGCAATCTTTTCAACGTTTTCCTGAGTAGCTACTTCGCCATACTCTCTGTAAAGAGCCATTGCTTTGCGAAGCATTTTATCCTCATCGGCATTTGGTATGGTAAGACCATGCCTCATTGAACGGATGTATTCGTGAATCTCATGCTCATGGTAATATTTTGCAAAATAAAGGAACGGTACATTCAGCGATAAATCATACTTTTCAAGAGCTTTGTAAAGTCCGTGAACGAAGACCATTTTCAAATCAGCAAAATGCCCCTGCATAGCATAGTTGTGTACTATGCCGTAAATTTTATCGTTAAGCTTCGGCTCGTAAAAGTGCAGGAAATAGTTGAAATATCTTTCGTCTTTCTCGGTCAGGTAAAGCTCAATATATTCTTGCAGGGATTTCTTTTCCTTCGGTGCCGTGGCACAGTGAAACATATATAAATCTTCTTCCCATTTTTTCATTATGCCACATCCTTTCTGTTAGTTTTTCTCCGTATCCGCATAAAGCTTTTTACGGGATAAATCCTTTTTGTACTGTGTTTTGAAATATTCAGGGTCACGCTTGGCTAACAGCATTCTGTTCCTTGCTATTACCTTGGCCTTTTCTGCAAATGCAGGTGTAATTGTACCTCGTAAAGCTTCAGTACGGATACAGCTGCAACGCTTATTGTAAATATCCATAATTGGATTGTTTTCTGACAGCTCCTTTTTACGAATAGCGGCAGCATACTGTCTGCAAGTGAGCTTCTGACCGTTTATCTTTTTTGGTGCAATACCGTTGGTACAGTATTTCTGCTTTCTTGCACTCTGCATAAGAAAATACTTACCGCACACCTCACATCTTTTAGGGTAATGACCATAGTGCAATCCCTCAAAGAAATCCGTAACAATGAAGCTGTAAAAGCTATCAAAGTATAGCTTTCTTGCGACTGTTGTGTACTGACTCTTTATGTTTTTCCTGACCTCAATAAACTCTTCATTTACAGAGAATGTCTTGTTGCCGAATATCTGCTTTGCTACGGGCAAGAGATGTCCCTCATCGTGCTTTTCAATATCAGGCAGAGAATTGACAAAAGCAACAAGGTTTTCATGAGTATAGTACATATCATCGCTGATATTATTGAAGAATGTAATAATTCCGGTTAACTCATTTATGATTCCTTCACTCTCATTTATATACTCAAAATCGCAACAGCGGTAAGCAGTATCAACTATAACCTCATCTTGGGGTATAAGACTTCTTTTTGCTCTTCGCACAAAGTAGTCGCAGATACGCTGTCCCGTTTCTTCACTGAACAGATATGCAACCCTTTCTTGAATGGCATCAAAGTCAAGGATACTGTAAACAGGAATATTGGGAAGAGCCTTCAACTCTTCAAGAATCATTCTGCCTGTATCGGTAAAATTACGGATATTGAGATAGCCGCACCTTAACTGCTTGAGGATATTGTGGTTAATTTCGTCTGAAAAGACAGAAATTCTTGCGGCGGTATCATTTTTATAAAAAACATTCAAAAAATTTGTTGCGAATATACCGGCGGGATAGTTCTTTTTATTCCAATATGCTCTTCCGTCACGGTATGCGACAGTCACAGAAAAGGCTCCCATAGTGCTTTTTCATCTCCTTTTTTGAATTTTTGAGGTTATTTTACTATCTTTTTCGTGTGAAAAGTGTCAAAAACTGTATTTTTACAAAATTACTGTTTTCTTGTTACGGATTTTGATTTTCACTTGTTACTCTATAATGGGCGATTTTGCAAAAGTTCCCTATTAATTATATAGAGGGGGATGAAAATCACTCCAATCTGAGGTCACAATAATTGTATCATACCTGATTGTATTATACAAATTTCAGAGTCCCATAAAACGGACTATAACTCAAAACAAAGAAAAACTGCCCTCACGGGGAGAGCAGTATCTGTTTGCTATATTCTTGGTTTGGCATTATTCATTCTGCATAAAGACCAATTAAGTGTGGATGCTTTGACTTCATCAGCAATTTTCCATAAACTGTCAGTAATACGAATTTCAACATTTCTTTGTATCAACTCTGAACACAAATCCGAAACTGGATGTTTTGCTATTGGGATTTGCGGTGTTTTTGCAACATAATATCCGGCTATTTCGTCTTGTAATTCAAAGTCGGTTATATCAAATTCATACAAATATAAAGTAGTGTTTTTCATTATGTCAAACCAACTGTTTTCAATTACAACAACATGCTTAACAGACGATGAAGTAAAAAATTTATTCTTATCGCAATCAGAGGTGTTTCTACCAATGTGATATGTAACCCTCGGACAATCTCTTGGCGTTAAGAAGTTGGGGAGCCGTTCTTCATCAATAGCCCATACTAAACCAACATTATTATCTAAATCATTGCGAGTTGGTGTTCTCGGATTAAAAACTTCAATATTTGATTCTTCGCTCACATGGAATAACTTCATTGGAAAACCTCCTTATAGTATTGTAGTTATAATACTTTTCGCATAATAGCCTGTCCGTTTTCTCTTGCGACTTCAACAAAACCTGCTTTCTTGTAAAGCTGTACAGGACCTTGGAAATCGTAATCATCTCTGTTTTCGGAAAGTTTTGCATAGCCTTCAACAGCCACATAACCATTTTCTTTTGCATCACTACATACTCTTTCGATAAAAGCTGATGCAATTCCTTTACCTCTGTATTCAGGTGCAATTTCAAAGCAAACAA
>JAZSRT010000121.1:0-23113 GCA_045538645.1 Acutalibacteraceae bacterium
GGGTAATGCGGTCGTCAAACCATTCCCATTATATCATGGAGGTTTTAATACATATACTAAAGTATTTTATCTTCCCCCGGTAGAACCGGGGGTTTATTTCCACGTCTAAAGACA
Organism: Acutalibacteraceae bacterium; assembly: GCA_045538645.1. Taxonomy (GTDB): domain Bacteria; phylum Bacillota; class Clostridia; order Oscillospirales; family Acutalibacteraceae; genus RUG806. The sequence goes on from JAZSRT010000121.1 coordinate 115, forward strand.
CCAAGCAAAAAAATTCGACAAGCCGAAACTTGTCGAATTTTGGTGCGAGAGACGGGACTTGAACCCGTACGGGATTACCACACGCCCCTCAAACGTGCGCGTCTGCCGATTCCGCCACTCTCGCATTTATCGGGAACGTGACAAATTATAACAGAACAAATACGCTTTGTCAATAGGTAAATTTAAAAATTTGCAAATTACGATTAATTTCTATTATTAATTTCTTTTATTTCTATTAAGAAGACGTTGCTGCTTGGCAAACATCTCTGCACGCCTTTTCTCCTCTGAACTTAAATCCAACTCATAATGATCATTATTATAAACAATTACACTGCCGTCGCGTATGCCTGCAGGCAACTCGGAAAGAGGAATATTTATATGCTCAGATAATTCATTTTCAAGAACTGCAACTCCTTCTTCTATCCTGTCAACAGTGTATTTCATCCGAGTGCCTCCGCTTTCATAACTTTACCGTCACCGTAGTACACTATTGTACCGAGTTCATCGGTACGCATAAAATTAAGTGCTCTGTTTTCAAAAAGCTCAAGTATTTCATTATGGGGATGACCGTATGAATTATTCTCTCCGCAGGAAATTACGGAAAGCTCGGGAGAAACTGCATCAACAAATTCTGCGGAGCTTGAAGTGGAACTTCCGTGATGTGCAACCTTCAAAACATCACAGTCAACATCATAACCGTTTGTAAGTATTTGTTTTTCAATTTTCTTTGTTGTATCACCAGTAAACAATATTTCGGTATCTTTATATGATGCAGTAAATACTATAGACATATCATTGTAATCATCTGATTCTTCAAAGGGAGCTACAATATTAAGTTCAACATCTCCGATTTTGAATGTATCTCCTGCCGCAACCTCAACAACATTTGCTGAAGTTTCACTTATGGCATCCAATACATTTTCATATGTATTTGTTGTAGGCATATTAAATTCACTGAAATGCGTAATAAAAATCTGTTCAACGGGAAGACTGCTTATAATAGAAGCTGAAGCACCGATGTGATCGGAATGAGGATGAGTTAAAACATAACAATCTATTTTATCAACTCCGACAGATCTTAAATATGACAAAACCGTCCCTGCATAATGAGATTCCCCACCGTCTACAAGAATGTTCACACCGTTGCACGATAACAAGCTGCAATCTCCCTGTCCTACATCAATAAAGCTTACACATAAGGGCGACTGATAATATTCAGTATTATCATCTCCGAAATTTACGCCGATAAGCTGAGGCGCAAAAACAGCAATCATTGCAAGTGAAATCACAAACAAAACTGCATAAACCAATGCCATCTTTGAACTATTTTTTCTTCTTCGCATAATTTTTCTCCTTCGCAAATGATTTGTTTTTTCTGTTTTGCTTAGGCTTATTTTCTGACTTACCCACACTGATAAGACACTTATCCGAATCACCGATAAGATCATATCTGTGAGCTTTTTTTAATGCCTGCAAAACAGTATTTCTGCTTTCAGGTGCAAAATAACGCATCAATGCCCTTTGCATTGCTTTCTCTTCGGAGGTTTTCGCAACATAGACCTTCTCCATTGTATACGGATCAAGTCCTGTGTAAAACATTGCGGTAGAAACAGTTCCCGGAGTAGGATAAAAATCCTGTACCTGCTCAGGTCGCAGTTTTTGCTGTTTAATAAACAAAGCCAGCTCTATTGCATCGTCTAATGTTGAACCCGGGTGGGACGACATAAGATAAGGAACAATATACTGCTCTTTACCTATGCTTTTTGTAAAGTTAAAATACTTGTCAGCAAATTTTTTATACGCTTCAATATGCGGCTTTCCCATTTTATCAAGAACAGCTGCAGAACAGTGTTCAGGAGCAACTTTTAGCTGACCGCTGACATGATATCTTACAAGGTCCTTAAAAAATGCATCGGATTTATCCTGAAGCATATAGTCAAACCTGATACCGGATCTTACAAATACTTTCTTTACCCCGGGCAAAGCTCTCAATTCACGCAATATGCCGAGATACTCACTGTGATCGCATTTAAGATTTTTACAGGGCACGGGAGCCAGACATTTTCTGCCCTTACACAATCCTCTGTCTTCCTGACCATCGCAGGACGGGAATCTGAAATTAGCAGTAGGACCGCCGACATCATGAATATATCCCTTAAAGTTCGGCAATTCTGTTAAAAGCTTGGCTTCTCTGATTATTGACTCTTTACTGCGTGAAGTAATATACCTTCCCTGATGAAAAGCTATCGAGCAGAAATTACAGCCGCCAAAGCAACCACGGTTATGAGTTACAGAAAACTCAACTTCTTCAATTGCAGGAACTCCGCCATATTTTTCATACGAAGGATGGTAAGTACGCATATAAGGAAGCTCATAAATTTCGTCAAGCTCTTTAGTTGTCAAAGGATCCATCGGTACATTCTGCACAAGCATCTGCTTGCCGTGTTTTTGTTTTATAACACGGCCTCTGAAAAAGTCCTGTTCATCCTGTTGAATACGTGCGGCTACAGCGTATTCTTTTTTATTGACAGATACATTTTCAAAAGAAGGACACTCTACTCCCGTATAAGGAGTATCTTTTGCATCGCACAAATAGCAGATGCCTTTAATATCTCTCAGATCGGCAGACTTTTTTCCGTGGCTGAGAGCCGCCGCAATTGCAACTGTCTGCTTTTCTCCCATACCGAAAGACAGAATATCTGCCCCTGAAGAAACAAGAATTGAAGGCATAACCGTATCAGACCAATAATCATAGTGAGCAAAACGTCTGAGCGAAGCTTCAAGCCCGCCGATAACAATAGGAATATCTCCGTAAGCTTCTCTTATAAGCTTACAATATGTTTCAACTGCCCTGTCAGGTCTTTTTCCGCTTTTACCTCCGGGGGAATACATGTCTTCACTTCTGCGCCTTTTGGCAACAGTGTAGTGAGCAACCATCGAATCGATATTTCCGGAAGAAACAAAAAATCCGTAACGGGGTTTTCCGAAGGCAGTAATATCATTCAAATCTTGCCATGCCGGCTGACTTAAAAAACCGACTTTATAGCCGGCTTTTTCAAGCACACGGGTAATTATTGCAGCACCGAAACTCGGATGATCAACATAAGCATCACCGCTCACGTATACAAAATCCACATAATGCCATCCGCGTTCGAGCATTTCATTTTTATTAATTGGTAAAAACATATTTACTGATTCTCCGAATCATCATAAACTTCATCAGCAGAAGCTGTCTCTACTGCTTCTGCAACAGAAACTGAAGCTGTATCAGATGATGACATAGCATTCATTTCATACCACTGCGCTTTTGTTATCAGAACATTTCTCGGCTTACTGCCCATATGAGGGCCGACAATTCCCTTTTGCTCAAGAGTATCCATAAGTCTGCCTGCTTTTGCAAAACCTAAACCGAGATGGCGCTGTAATGCTGAGATTGAAGCCTTTTCGGGAGCACCTACAAATAGCTCTATGGCACGCATAAGCAATTCATCATTTGCATCAACACCCGATGATGATGCTGTATCATCTGTCTTTTTCTTTTCGCTTACTGCTTGTTTGTCAATTTCCTGCTGAACAGAATCATCATAATTTGAAGAGGAATTTGCTCTTATAAAAGATACAACATTTTCAATTTCCGAATCAGAAAGATAACAGCCCTGCACACGCACAGGCTTCGGAATTCCGACAGGATAATAAAGCATATCGCCGTTACCCATCAGTTTTTCAGCACCTGCCGAATCAATAATAGTTCTTGAGTCTACCTGTGATTTAACCGTAAGTGCAATTCGGCTGGGTATATTAGCCTTGATAACACCGGTAATAACGTCAACAGACGGACGCTGAGTTGCAACAACGAGATGCATACCTGCAGCACGAGCCATCTGAGCCAGACGCTGAATTGCATCTTCTACCTCAGCGGGAGCCACTGTCATAAGATCGGCAAGCTCGTCTATAAAAATAACGATATGTGACATCTTTGTAAGATCATCACGTTCTTCACATAAACTGTTATATGCACCTATATCACGTACACCGTTTGCATTGAGAGTCTTATATCTTGAAAGCATCTCGGTTACAGCCCAACCGAGTGCACCTGCTGCTTTCCTGGGGTCAGAAACCACAGGCACAAGAAGATGCGGAAGACCGTTATAAACTCCGAATTCAACCTGCTTCGGGTCAATAAGAAGTATTTTTACTTCATCGGGAGATGCATTATAAAGCAGACTTACAATCATTGAATTAAGGCATACAGACTTACCCGAACCTGTTGTACCCGCAACAAGCAGGTGCGGCATTTTTGCAAGATTTGAATAAATGGGCGTGCCTGAAATATCCTTTCCGAGAGCAACGGTAAGCTTACTTCCTGCATTTCTGAATTTATCTGTATCAATTATTTCACGGAACGTAACTGTTGTTTTACTGCGATTAGGAATTTCAATTCCGATAGCAGCCTTATTGGGAATGGGAGCTTCTATTCTGAGACCTGCAGGGGCTGCCATATGTAAAGCAAGGTCATCGGCAAGTCCGACAAATTTGCTGATTTTAACACCCGGAGCAGGTGAAAGTTCATACCGTGTTACAGTAGGACCGGGAACAACACCGCATATACTTGCACTGACGTTAAAGCTACCCAATGCAGCAATCAGTTTTTCACCGTTAGCCTGAAGCTCTGTTTCGCTGTAATCCGAACTATTGCTTTTCGGACGGTTTAAACAGTCAAGAGGCGGTAAAACATATTCTCTTTCCTGAACCTGAGTAACAGCATCATCAAGGGATTCTTTTAATGCCTGAGCTTCTTTTTCCGATAACGGTTCAAGTTTTGCTGCTTCAAAGGCAGAAGGAACATCGGAATTGATCTCTTCATATTCCTGAACCGAATCATCTGATTTCTGATTTTTAATAAAATCGGAAACAGAAAAAATATTAGGCTCAGCTTCAGGAGATTTTTTATCAGCCTGTTGCTCTTCGGTAGCATCGTCTTTGACAAGCTCTTTTTTCTCTTTTTTTCTTGCAGGATACTCATCAAAAATTACAGTTTCTTCCTCAGTGTCATCTGAAATTTCAGTTACCGAATCTTTTCCGCCGCTGCCGAAGAAATCATTAACAATCCTTGCAGGATCAACATCCTTTGTTTTACCTTTTTCCTGTGCTTTGGTTTCGGCACGTTCTTTTTTCTGGCGTTCTATTTCCTGCTTTGATTTTTCAATAACATCACCTGTAAATTCCCCGACTTTTTTTGCAGGCTTTTCCATACGTATAAAAACCTTGTACAAAGAGATACCGAACAAAAACATTATATCCGCAAGGAAAAACAGGATAAGAATGATATTGGAAATAAGAACTGATTTACTTAACTGATAAACGGCTCCGCCAAACAATGCACCTATCACGCCGCCGTTTGTAAGAGCCTTTAAAGAATCTTCATACGACTGTGAGAAAACTGCTTTGACAGAATCAGCGAAATTAACTGTTTCGGTTGCAAAATTGTTCACATGGAAAAATGAGCAGATAAGAATAAACAAACAAAAAATTTCTGCTGCTTTGATAAATTGATTTTTTGTTTGCTTATTAAGCACACATATAATGCCAAAAAACAAAACAGCAAGCGGGATATAATATGAACATATACCGAACAACGCAAAATACATTGAATGGATGCTGTTCCATGCTGAACCGTCTGCACCTGAAAACAGCGCAACAATAAGAAGAATAAGCCCCGCAACAAATGTTATAGTGGAACCTAACTCTTTTTTGAAAATTATTTCGCTCATGGTAAGCTGCTTTGACTTACTCCGCTGAGTTTTTTTAGTAGTTTTTGCCGGACTCTTTTTATTTGTTCCGGGCTTTTTTGCATTTGATGATTTTTTATTAGAAGCCTGTGCCAAAATAATACGCTCCTCAGATATAATTATTTATAATATTTTACATCTGTTTACAATAAAAATCAACAGTTAATTGTTTTCAGTCATTTCCGTAAGTGCATTATATGCATCACTTAATGTTCCGATGCTGTCTATTATCCCCTCGTTTACAGCCTGCTCACCATCAAGAACCGTTCCGAAATCTGAAACCAATTGGCCTGATGACAGCATCATTTTTCTGAAATTATCCGCAGAAACAGAAGAATGTTCACTGACAAAGTTTACAATCCGCTCCTGCATATTCTGAAAATATGCAAGCTGCTGAGGAACACCCATAACCAAGCCGTTCATTCTTACAGGATGGATAGTCATTGTTGCTGTTTTTGTGATAAAGGATTTTTTTGCAGAAACAGCAAGCGGAATTCCTATGGAATGCCCTCCGCCCAGAACTAATGAAACCGTAGGTTTCTTTAGTCCTGCAATAAGTTCCGACAAAGCAAGTCCGGCTTCAATATCACCGCCGACGGTATTAAGCAAAAGCAAAAGCCCCGATATATTATCATCACTCTCAAGAGTTACTATTCTCGGAATCATATGCTCATATTTTGTAGTTTTGTTTTGTGAAGACAAGGCTATATGTCCTTCTATCTGACCGATTATTGTCATGCAGCAAAATAGCTTTCCGTTATTTTTTACACAAAAATACCCGTCATAATCATCTGCTGCAGGTATTATTTCATCACTGTCTTCAACAGTTTCATTAACTGCAGAAGCACATCTGAATTCTCTGTCATTTATTAAATTATTCATACTATCACCTCTGACAAACTAACTTTATTATAAATTTAATTATTGAAATTATTACAGTTATATTTTTGAAAAATCCAAATAATTTAATTGACAACTACGAATAGTAGTATTAAAATAATATTTATTAAATTAAGGAGAAAAAATAATGGGTCTTACACTTGCACAAAAAATAATCAAAAATCACCTTATATGCGGTGAAATGATTCCCGGCAAAGAGATCGGGCTCAGAATAGATCAGACCTTGACTCAGGATGCAACGGGTACCATGGCTTATCTTCAGTTTGAAGCTATGAATATCGAACGTGTAAAAACAGAGCTCTCTGTTGCTTATATCGATCATAACACTCTTCAGAACGGTTTTGAAAATGCTGATGATCATCAGTTTATTCAATCTGTAACAAACAAACGCGGAATTCGTTATTCGCGTCCCGGTAACGGTATCTGCCATCAGGTTCATCTTGAAAGATTCGGCATTCCCGGAAAAACTCTTCTGGGCTCCGACAGTCACACTCCCACAGGCGGCGGAATAGGAATGCTCGCAATGGGTGCCGGCGGTCTTGACGTAGCTGTTGCAATGGGCGGCGGTACATATTATATTCCGATGCCGTCTATAGTGAAGGTTGAATTAAAAGGCAAACTCAGCCCCTGGGTGGCAGCAAAAGATATTATTCTTGAAGTTCTGAGAATTATGTCTGTTAAAGGCGGCGTAGGTAAAATTATCGAATACTGCGGTGAAGGAGTAAAAACACTTTCAGTTCCCGAAAGAGCAACCATAACCAATATGGGCGCAGAGCTCGGTGCAACCACTTCAATATTCCCATCCGACGAAATTACAAGAGCATTCCTGAAGGCTCAGGACAGAGAAGCGGATTTTGTTGAATTATCTGCCGATGAAAATGCTCAGTATGATGAAACAATTGTAATAGAGCTTGACAAATTGGTTCCTCTTGCAGCAATGCCTCATATGCCCGATAACGTAAAAACAGTTGAAGAAATCGGACAAATTGAAATTGATCAGGTTTGTATCGGTTCATGTACAAACTCATCACTTTTTGATATGCTCAAAGTTGCAGCCATTCTTAAGGGGAAATCAGTAGCACCGAATGTCAGTCTTTCTATTGCCCCCGGATCAAAACAGGTTCTTAATATGCTCGCCTCAAACGGCGCTCTTGCCGATATGATAGCAGCAGGTGCAAGAATACTCGAAAGTGCCTGCGGACCTTGTATAGGAATGGGTCAGTCACCGAATTCAAAGGGTATATCCCTCAGAACATTCAACAGAAACTTTGAAGGACGATCAGGCACAGCTGATGCAGGAATTTATCTTGTAAGCCCTGAAGTTGCCGCAGCATCTGCAATAACAGGCAAACTCACAGACCCGAGAACTCTCGGTGAAATGCCCGAAATTACTATGCCTGAAAAGTTTCTTATTAATGACAATATGGTCATTCTTCCTGCATCAACAGAAAATGCGAAAGATGTAACCGTAAAATACGGACCCAACATTAAATCTGTCCCCACAGGAAAACCGCTTGAAACAGAAATAACGGCAAAAGTTATGCTTAAAGTCGGTGACAATATAACAACGGATCACATTATGCCCGCAGGAGCAAAAATACTTCCCTACCGTTCAAATGTTCCGTATCTTTCAAAATTCTGCTTCGGTGTCTGCGATACTCAGTTCCCTGAAAGATGCCTTAAAGAAGGCGGCGGATTTGTAATCGGCGGTTCAAACTACGGGCAGGGCTCATCACGTGAGCACGCCGCACTTGTTCCCCTTTATCTCGGCATAAGAGCAGTTATTGCAAAATCCTTTGCAAGAATGCACAAAGCCAATCTTATCAATTCAGGTATCATTCCTCTTACTTTTGCAGATGCCGCAGATTACGATAAAATTTCACAGAATGATGAACTTATACTCTGTAATATAAAGCAGGCTGTTACTGACGGCACGGAAGCTGAGCTCAGAAACATCACAACAGGAGAATCCTTCCGTGTTGAATTCGATTTATCAGACAGAGCAAGGCAGATTCTTCTTGCCGGCGGTATGCTTAACTATACGGCAAATAATTAAAAAAGGCAGTGAATTAAAATGTTTGAAGAAAAAATTGCTGCTGCTCTCAGCGCTTACGAAAAGCTTTTAAGAGAGCAGCTTGAAAGAAACGAAAAAATAAAAGAAACAAAGGAATTTGTTGATTATTCCGCACTTGAAAAAATCATAATCGGTGTTTGCGGCGGTGACGGAATCGGTCCCGTTATTACTTCTGAAGCTGCAAGAGTTCTTGAATTCCTGCTCAAAAAAGATGTTGAAGCCGGAAAAATCGAATTCCGCAATATTGAAGGACTTACTATAGAAAACAGAATTGCAAAAATGCAGCCGATTCCCGATGACGTTATGGCAGAACTCAAAAAATGCCACGTTATATTAAAAGGACCCACAACAACACCCCAGGCAGGTGACGGTCTTCCGAATATCGAAAGTGCAAATGTTGCTATGAGAAAGGCACTTGACCTTTTTGCAAATCTTCGCCCCGTTAGAATCCCCGAAGAAGGAATAGACTGGACTTTCTTCCGTGAGAATACTGAAGGTGCATATGCTGTAGGCTCAAAAGGCGTAAATGTTACAGACGAGCTTGCTATGGACTTTGTTGTTACAACAACTGAAGGAACTGAAAGAATTGCAAGACTTGCCTATAACTATGCAAAAAACAATAAAAAAGACCGTGTTTCTATTATTCAGAAGGCTAATGTTATTAAAACTACCGACGGTAAATTCCTGAATATCTGTCGTGAAATATCAAAAGAATATCCCGAAATCATAACCGATGAATGGTACATAGACATATGCACTGCAAAACTTATCGACAAAAAGAGAAGAACTGATTTCAAAGTGTTTGTTCTTCCCAATCTCTACGGTGACATCATTACCGATGAAGCTGCAGAGTTCCAGGACGGCGTTGGCACTGCAGGCAGTGCAAATATAGGCAAGCGCTATGCTATGTTTGAGGCAATTCACGGTTCTGCTCCCAGAATGGTAAAAGAAGGCAGAGCTCAGTATGCAGACCCCTGCTCAATGCTCCGAGCTGCTGCAATGCTCCTTGCCCACATAGGCTATACAGAAGAAAGTGTTAACCTTGATAAGGCTCTGGATATTTGCATGGCAGATGAATCAATGAAAATCACAGGCCGCGATAACGGATGTACATGCAGTGAATTCGGCAATTATGTAATGGATACTCTTGTTAAAATAACATCTGATAGGATCTGATAAAATGAAATCACCGAACGGGATCTCATCATCTGTAATTTCTCGGCTTCCCCGATATTACAGATTCCTTTGCGATCTTTATTCGAACGGAAAAAAAAGAATATCATCAAAAGAACTTGCAGAAATTATGGGCTTGACTGCTTCACAGGTAAGACAGGATTTTAACTGTTTCGGCGGTTTTGGACAGCAAGGCTATGGCTATAATATCGAGCAACTCATCGGTGAATTTGCAGGAATACTCGGTCTTAATGAACTAAAAACAGCAATTCTTATAGGTGCAGGTAATTTAGGTCGGGCTGTTGCAAGTCAGATGTCTTTTGAAGACAAAGGCTTTAAGCTCATAGGAATATTTGATTGCGATCCTTTATATAAGGGGATGAAAATCAGAGATATCCCTATTTCCGCTGATGACAGTATTGAAGAATTCTGTGCTCAGCATAAGCCCGATATGGCAGTTTTGTGCCTGCCTGCAGATAAAGCCCCTGATATGGTTGATACACTTGTAGCTTCAGGTATTAAGAGTTTCTGGAATTTTTCACATTACGATATACACAGAAAATATCCCGAACTCAATGTTGCAAATGTTCACCTCAGTGATTCTTTGATGACACTCTCATTTATTATAAAAAACAATGAAACCGGAGAATAAATATGATTAAAGTTGTCAGCCTTGATATTCTTGACCTTATAGGTTTTCCGTCAGGAATATTGTTTGTCCTTAAAGAAAACCAGGACAATGAAGCTGTGAAGGTATCATTTTACAGTTTTGATACTGCTACTAAATCAATAGCTACGGTCACTAAAAATGCATATCTTCTCACAAAATTCGGCAGTTCTTATGCTCCTATTGCACGTCAGTTGGGAGACTATGTATCCTGCGATACAGCAAAACTCTGGAACGGTCACACTTTTATAATTTATTCTACAGGCGAAACAGGAATTTTTGACGAACAGGGAAATCTTATCAAAACAGCTGATTTAAAATACAAAGACTTCCCCGCAAGAGATGTTGCTGTTGATAATGATTTTATCTGGAGCGTTGTTCCCGAGCAAAACCTTATCATAAAATATTCAATTGCTCAGAACAGAATCGTGATGCGAATAGGCGGAGAAAATTCTTCTACTTTTTCTCATCCGGTTTCTGTTGACGAATATGACGGATATCTTTATGTCTGCAACAAAAATTCAAAAAAAATCAACAGAGTAAAATTAAGTAATTTTTCGGTTGAAGAATATAAAGAATTTGACGAACCTGTATATAAATATGTCAAAGTAGACTCTCACGAATTTGTAATTCTTGAGTCCGGCGTTTATCTGCTGTAAATATTTATTTAATTCAGCCATTATCATAAAAGGTAATGGCTCGTTTGCTGTAATAAAATTATACTCTCAATACGGAGGTACGGATATGGTACATTTTATAGAAAATGAACACATTAAAGTAGGTGTAAAAGAATACGGATGTGAACTTACAAGCATCTATTCAAAAAAAGACAATTACGAATATCTTTGGCAAGGCGATGAAAGCATATGGTACGGACAGTCTCCTATTCTTTTTCCTATAGTCGGAAGATTGATAGATGATAAATACACACTCAATAATACAGAATATACAATGCCGAAACACGGCTTTGCAAGAAAAACGGATTGGGTACTTCTTTCAAAAGAAGATGATACAATGTCTTTTATACTTTCAGAAACAGAAGATACTTTGAAAATTTTCCCATATGAATTTGACCTCATTGTTACATATACTATTGATGAAAACAAACTTACCGTAAATCACTGTGTTGTAAATAAAAACGATACCGATATGTATTTTTCACTCGGTGCACATCCCGGATTTAACTGTAAGCTCGGGGACAAACTCGTGTTCGACGAAAATGAAACACTTGAAACTGAAAAAATTGATCTTGTTAATTCATTAAGACTGCCCGAAACATACCCCGTTCTTGACAATAGCCGTGAGATCATTATAACTGAGGATATTTTTAATGAGGATGCACTTATTCTGCACGGAATAAAATCTAAAAATATAACATTAAAGCATAACGACGGTAAGCACACCGTAGTTTTTGATATGGGCGCTTCTCCGTATCTCGGCATATGGGCAAAGCCCGCAGCTCCTTATGTGTGCATAGAGCCCTGGTACGGTGTTAATGATTCTTTTGAAAAGAAAGATGATTTTTCGCAAAAAGATGCAATAAACAAGCTAAGTGCGGAAGAAATATTTAATTTTACATGGGAAGCTGTTTTTATTGATTAACAGTTGACATATGTTATTAAAAATATTAAAATAATAATGTAATCAGAAGGAGTTTTACAAGAATGGATGATTTTGAAAATCTTGTTACCGTTATTGATGATGACGGTAATGAACACATATTTGAAGAACTTGACAGAATCGAAACCGAAGACGGTCAACGTTATATCGCCCTCATCCCTGCTTATGCTGAAGAAGATGAAGCTGAAGACAGCGGAGAGCTTATAATTCTTAAAGTTAGCGAAGAAAACGGCGACACAGTCCTTGAGCCTATTGAAAGCGAAGAAGAATTTGATGAAATTGCTTCCGCTTTTGAAGAACGTCTTGCTGAATTTTTTGAATTTGAAAATGAATGATAAAAAATACCCTGCTTTGTGCGAGTAAAATGACAGCCAATATTAACCCAACACACATTTTAAGGGAATCCTGATACTCCGTCCGCGGATTGCAGACCTCCCGACTTTTATGTCGGACGAAGGGAGCGTGAAACGGATGGGAGGATACCCACCTGCTATAGAGAGCAGGTTATTATTGCTGTCTGCGGCTTAGCGGGGCTTTATCATAAGTTTTATTAACCCCTGTCCACTATTACGGGCAGGGGCTTTTTTGAGTATATATGCAAAAAAAGAGATCCAGAAGTGGGCTGTTCCGCCTCTGAATCTCTTTTATTAAATCAAATTTATTAACGATAAAAAACTTATCTGTCTGATACCTTACGGATATATCTCTTAAAGAAAACAATACCGTCAGCCATTGAACTTACGGGGATTCTTTCGTTAGTACCGTGTGTGGTAAGTAACAAAGATGTGCTTACAAGGAAGGGTGAATATCTGTAAATATTTTCGCATACATCCTCATAGTGACAAGCATCCGTGCCGCCCATAACAAGATAAGGGGCTACAATATTATTGCTGTCTGTACGCATACAGATATCTTCTATTGCCTTAAAGCATCTTGAATCCGTGGGTGAAAGCTTTGAAGGATTCTTCCAGCCGGGTTTTACGGTTATTTCTGCTTTTTTATTCTTTATTACTTTTCTGAGGTGATTCTTTGCATCTTCAACAGTTTCACCGGGGTATATACGAACATTAACATTTATACTTGCTCTCTGAGGCAAAACATTGGGTGCAGGGCTTCCTGAAGCCATTGTAACACCCTGAGTAGTTCTTATAAGACTTGCTGCAGGGGGAATATAAGTCATTGCTTTGGTGATAAGAGGCTTGAGGAGTTTCAGGTTACAAGTAACAAGACGAACGGGGTAAGAACAGTTTCTTCCTATTTTATCAAACAATTCCATCATCATCGGAGAAAGCTCAGCCTTAAACTGATGATTCTCAATATCCTTGATTACATCAGCAAGACGGCCTAATGCAGTATGATTCGGAGACTGTGAAGAATGACCGCCCTTTGCAGTAACAGCAACTTCAAAATCAGCATAACCTTTTTCCGCAATACCGATTCCTGCAAGATTCTTATTAAGCACACCCTTAACATTAACAGGAAGAATTGCACCGCCTTCATCAAGTACACAATCAAGATGAATACCGTTATCATAGAAGTACTTGCACATACTGATAGCGCCTGAGAATTCAGAACTCATAACTTCTTCATTATGCCCCAGACAAATATAAACATCTCTTACGGGAATAAAACCTTCAGCAAGAAGATCCTCAACACTTTCCATTACACCGATAAGATGGTTTTTCATATCAAGTGCGCCTCTGCCCCAAATAAACTCGCCGTCATCAACACCGTCAAACGGAGGATGTGTCCAGTCTGAATATGTACCTTCGGATATCGGCACAACATCCTGATGCGAAAGAAGTGCTATCGGATCAAGAGATGAATCACTTCCCTGCCATTTATAAAGCAGAGAACCTTTACAAACATCAATAAGCTCAAGCTTTTCATGAATCAACGGATAACGCTCACGCAAAAAAGCGTGAAATGCATCAAAATTTGACCAATCTGTCTGTTCGGGATCCTTACTTGCTATTGTGGGGATTTTAATAGCATCCGATAAATTCTTTCTGAATCTGTCAAGATCAACTTTTTCTTCAGGCAGTTTTTCGGCAGATATTTTTTCAGGCTTGTAAAAAAATGCTTTAACGGGCACGCAAGCCAATGCTGTACCAAGTCCTATGAGCATTGCATATTTAATCTTTGAATCCATAATTTATCCTCTCTTTTTCTTATTTTGTAATTCTTTTGCTTTTTGACGTCTTAAGTTTTTCTGCTTATTTCTGTACGAAATAATACAAAGCGGCAACACAACAATTGCAATTATAATCATCAGAACAATAAAAATCCAATGAGAAACAACCTTTAATATGGCGTTACCGATAAATTTTATCATACTGACTTTTACATCAAAATCGGCAACAAGATCAACTTCCGCAACTGTTGAACCTGCATATTTTATAGCTGCACGTCCGATTTTATCACCTTTTTTTATCGGTGCGTCAACTGACTCGGGCATCTGCTCTGCCAAAGGTTCAATATAAACACTTTCCGCATTCACACCGGCAGGAACCAATGCGCTGACATTTTCGGCAGGCACAAGACTGACATAGTCATACTCATTTGAAAGTCTTACTTTAACTTCACAAACATATGTGGCTGTATTGCAAACAACTCTGAGCTTGATATTTTCAAACACCCAATCATAAAGCTTTTTGGCACCCACGAACGACATATTTTCAGATACACCGTCCGTATCAAAATCTTTATTTTCAGCATTCATAATTACACAGATATAATTATATCCGTCTTTAGAAGCAATTGAAACCGAATTGCAATTCTTTGTTGCAGTGTAACCTGATTTTCCGCTTTTAACGTATTTGAAATAGTAGTCTGAAATACCGCTGTTAATCAGATTATTTGTATTTTTCAGATATCTGGTCTCAGTATACTTATTGGTTGCAGGCATTTCATACAGGAATGTAGATATAACCTGCGAAAAAGTCGGATTTTTAATACAATAATTAAATATGCTTGCAAAATCAACTGCAGTAGAATACTGTTGCTCCTCATTATATCCGACAGGATTAGTAAAATTGGTATTATTAAGCCTTAATTTTTTTGCAAAATCATTCATCATTATAACAAAGTTTTCATTTGTTCCTGCAATGTATTCAGCAAGCACAGCAGCCGCATCGGCAGCATTATATACAAGAAGACAATACAACAGCTCTTCAACTGTCATAGTTTCGCCGACAAGAATACCTGCCGTTGTGCCGCCACGGAATTCAACATATGAAATTGCACTTTTCGAAGCTGTAACTTGAGCCTTCAGATCTGCACAATTTTCAATAACAAGAATACCCGTAACTATTTTAACAAGTTCTCCGGGATCACACTTTTCGGTTGAAGCTTTATCATAAATAACCGATGCATCATCATCGGCACTTACCATATATACTATTGGTGCATCGATTTCAACAGAATCGTTATATGAAGCAAAAACAGGGCAAACACCTGCAGATACTATTATAGTTAAAGTTATAATAAAAATAATTAATTTTTTCATAGACAACACCGACTTCTTGTTGTATTATATAAACAGAATAAAATTTATTCCGGAGGAAAAATCATGGTATATATAACCGGAGATATTCACGGTGATGCTGAAAGACTCAGCAAAGCAGATCTGAGTATGCTCAGCAACGGAGATACATTAATAATTTGCGGGGATTTCGGTTTTATCTGGAATGACGATAAAAAAGAAAAACAATTCCTGAACCGACTCGAAAAAAGGAAATATACAATATGTTTTATAGACGGCACACATGAAAACTTTGAGGTTCTCAATAATATGCCCGTTGTTATGTGGAACGGCGGCAGAGCGCATAAAATCAGGAATAATGTTTATCACCTAATGCGAGGCCAGATTTATGAGATAGAAAACAAAAAGTTCTTTACAATGGGCGGCGGTGAAGATCCTGAGCTGGATTTACAGGAAAATGACGATCTGACTTTAAGAAAAGAAATTCCCACAGCGCAAGAAATGCTTACAGGTGTTTCAAATATGGAAAAACACGGATATAAAGTTGATTACATTATCACTCACGAACCGCCTGCTAAAATAAGAGATTTTTTGTTGCTTTCCGAAAACAAAACCTTAAGAGTTACAGCTCTCGGTGCTTATCTTGATGAATTATCACAGCAGTGTGAATACAAAAAATGGTTTTTCGGCAGTATGCACATTGATAAATTCATATCAGACTCTCATACGGCACTGTTCAAAAATATAGTATGTACGGAAAATAAAACCAAAAGAAAAATATTCAGGAAATAAGTGCAATTAAAGCTTGTTCAGCATCTTTATAAGAAAAGCCACCCGGTGAGCGATCAAAATTTTTAACACCGCTTTTCCATCTTAATGCTATCTGTTTAATCTCTTCCGGAGAAACAGATATCTTTATATCGGCTAATTTGCTGACAGCCTTACAAAGTTCATCATACTGACAATTTGCATAACTAAGTATTGCTTCGAGTCTTTCGGGGCAATATTTTTTTGCCCTTGAAAGCAGCAGCGGCATAAAAACCGCGCAAGCCTTTCCGTGGGGAACATTATGCTGCTCGGTAAGATAATATCCTACAGTGTGCGGAAAATCGGTTCCTGCAATATTTATTGCAAGCCCCGCATATATTGAAGACATGTAAATTTTTTCAAAATCTTCATCAGACAAATTTTCAAAATCGCCTTTAAGAATATACGGACTCAGAAGCTCTATAGCTTTTGCGGCATAAAGAAAAACATTTTCATTGGCTGAAGATGCAAGATAAGCTTCAACAGCGTGACAAAACGCATCAAGCGCAGTAGAAATCCTGATTTCAGTATTGGCACTTACGGTATATGAATAATCGCAAAAAGAAATATCTGCATAACAATCTGCGCCTGATATGCTTTTTTTCAGACCGGTGTCCGAATTAGTAAGAACACTCACTCCCGTAACTTCACTGCCTGTACCTGCTGTTGTTCCGACAAGAATTACCGGTATATGCTCACAGGGTACATTTCTGTTATATATATCAGAATGTGAAAAACCGGGATTACTGATAAAAATTGCAATAGCCTTAGCAGCATCCAAAACAGAGCCGCCACCAATAGCAAGAATATAATCTGCATTAAATTTCCTTGCTTCATCCCCGGCTTTTTTACATGTGGAAGTAAGCGGATTCTGCTCAATTTCATCAAAAACAAAATACGAGATTCCACCGTCTGAAAATATCTTTTCTATCTGAGAAAGACAGCCGCTCTTTATCGCTGAAGTTTTTCCCGTAACAATGAAGCACCTTCTGCCGTATTTTAACAGAAGTTCTGAATTCTTCAACAAACAATCTTTGCCTGAAATAACTCTTACAGGCATATACATATCACAATTCATTATAATCCACCTAAAATTAATCATTAATATTATAATAAAAATATCCTGATATGTAAACGGGTTTTTGTGAATTAAATTAAAAAGTATGCTGTTTATTTTATTTAGCATAAACTAAACTTACAGAAATTTAAGGCAGTTTCACAAAACAGGAAACTGCCTTAACAACTTAATTGATAGCAATATAAGAAATTTCAAAAAATTCTCTGTATTCATTAAATACGAACTTGATTTTCGAATACTTACCGGGGGTGATATTAAGTATACGTTTATATCCTATTGATCCGCACTTAATTACTTTTTTCCACTTGTTTTTTTCTGCATCAAAACAATGAACTTCAAACTCTTCTACATGCTGTCCGTGAGCAATGTTTTCGGATATTGTGATTTTATCAAAAAATTCTTCGGGATCTGTGTCAAAAACGATTTCAGGTCTTTTGTCATTTTCAGCAGGACGCCAGAATTCTGACATATTCTCCGTAACAGTATTTGCTGCTTTTGAGTTTTTATATTCACTCGATGCTTTTACGGAAACATTTTTACTTAAAAGATTATAACCGAAATACAGTTTAAGTTCACAACCCAGAGCTGTTAATATCTGTGTATCAGTATCATCTATTTCCCCTCTCTTGTTGGGAGAAAGTCCGAGCATCAGACAAGAATTATTGCCAACCGTATTGTAATACAGCTTTATCAATTTATCCTTAGTCTTAATGGAATATTTATCATCTTCTTCAAAGAACCAATGACTGCGCATCGGTAAAGAAACTTCACACGGGTACCAGATAAAATCGGTTTCTTTTTTTATTGCTTTTCTGCTGCCGATATCAAGATCGAATGTGCGAACGGATTTTTTTGAAGATGATAAAACTTCGCTGCCGTCATCCATCACTCCGAGATGTGCCGGCACAACACTCCACTCGTCATTCCGAGTTACACCCTTTTCATTACCGCACCAACGCACATCAGGGCCTCTGAATGAAATTACGGCATCAGGTTGAAGCTCTCTTATAAGCTTATAGTAACGTCCCCAATCATGTTTCTGATTGCGTGTTTCATTTTCTCCGCACACACCGTCAAGCCATACACAAAAGATATCACCGTACTCCGTAAGCAATTCCTTTAACAAACCGCAAAAGAAATCATCATACTCTTTACCTTTACCGTAAGACTTTTCGTGTCTGTCCCAAGGGGCGATATAAATGCCGAATTTTAATCCGAATTTTCTGCAGGAATCAGCGACCATCTTTACAAGGTCACCTTCCCCATCCAACCAATTTGAATTCTTTATACTGTAATCGGTATACTCGGTAGGCCAAAGGCAAAAACCGTCATAGTGTTTGCAGGTAAGCACCAATCCTTTCATTCCCGCAGTTTTTGCAAGTGAACACCATGAATCGGTATCCATTTCTTCAGGCCAGAATACCGTAGGCGGAGTGAAGCCGTCACCATACTGTTTACCCGTAAATACAGGCATACCGTAACTTATAAGTCCGTAAAATTCAGTTTTTTGCCACTCAATCTGTCTTTCAGTCGGAACAATGCTGACCGTCTTTTTATATCCTTTTTCCATCAGGACAAACCCTTTCAGTCTATATTGGTTGCAATAATATCCGCACCGGTGTCAAGAATATTTTCAATAATAACCTGACCAATGCAGACAGGAGCATCAACGCTTACGGAATTTATAACCTTCATACAATCAAATAACATTGTTTTAGGAACAGGTTTATTTGATTTTACGGGTACAACAGGATGAATTCCGCCGTTTACTTTAACAGAGGAAGTAAGCGAACGTGTAGGATTGGTAATCTCTGTTTTTGCGTATGTTTCACCGCGTTTACAGGTGTTACCTGTTACTGAAAGAATTTCATTATCATTATATTCTACTGTCACACTGCAGCCTAAAGGGCATGCAACACAAGTAAGCTCTCTCTTCATTATTATTCCTCCACTTTAACAACAATAGAACTGTCTGAAGTCATACCTGCTAAAACATCAGCAGGAACAACAACATTTTCCATTTCACCGGGAGCAAGTTTTACCTTTTTCTTGGATGAAATAACCTTACCGTCGCATTCAAGTACAACTTTAGCATTTTTATAAATCTGACCGACACGGAAATACAGTTTTATATCTTCTTTATTTTTTATGTTTACTCTCTGAGGAACAAGGTATCTTACACCGTTACCGGTTGTTGTATTAACATATTCGGGAGATTCATCACATTTTCCGAGTATGTAATCAGCAGCACCCTTTCCTGCTATCTGGGATTCAAGTGTAACATAGTCTACAAGATCATGTACGTGCAAAACATTTCCGCAGGCAAAAATACCTTTATGATCAGTCTGACGCATTTCATCAACAACTGCACCGTTTGTAATTCTGTCAATACCTATCCCGACATTTTTTGTAAGTTCGTTTTCAGGGATAAGACCTACAGAAAGCATAAGAGTATCACATTCTATATATTCTTTGGTTGATTCGATAGGCTGAAGCTTTTCATCAACCTGTGCTATTGTAACACCTTCAAGTCTGTCTTTACCGTGTGTTTCAACAACAGTTGTGCTGAGTTTAAGCGGAATTCCGAAATCATCAAGACACTGAACAATATTTCTTGTAAGTCCGCCGGAATAGGGCATAAGTTCACAGACAACCTTAACTTCAGCCCCTTCAAGTGTCATTCTTCTTGCCATAATAAGACCGATGTCACCCGAGCCGAGAATAACGACCTTTTTACCGGGCATATATCCGTCTATATTTACATATTTCTGAGCAGTACCTGCTGTCATTATACCTGAAGCACGTGTTCCTGTTATCTCAAGAGCGCCTCTCGGTCTTTCACGGCAACCCATAGCCAATATAATTGCTTTTGCCTGTATTTTAAGCAAGCCATCAGTTTTATTTACAGCAGTTACGAGATTATTATTATCTATATCAAGAACCATTGTATCGGTTTTTATAACGATATCGGTCTTTTCAACCTCTGCGATAAATTTAGCAGCATATTCGGGACCTGAAAGCTCTTCACCAAAATAATGAAGGCCAAAACCTGTGTGAATACACTGTTCAAGAATACCGCCGAGAGTTTCTGCTCTTTCAAGAACAATAATACTTTCCACACCGCATTCCTTTGCTTTAAGAGC
Organism: Acutalibacteraceae bacterium; assembly: GCA_045538645.1. Taxonomy (GTDB): domain Bacteria; phylum Bacillota; class Clostridia; order Oscillospirales; family Acutalibacteraceae; genus RUG806. Next base: position 20,850 of record JAZSRT010000121.1, read on the forward strand.
AGCAGCCATGCCTGCAGGACCGCCGCCGACAACAACAAGATCATAATTTAACATGACATCTACCCCCATTACTTAGTTTTTTCAAACAGAATATTTGATGAACCGCCGAATTTTGTAATTTCGTTAACATCACATCCGAGCTCTCTTGCAAGTATCTCAACAACTTTTGAGCCGCAGAAACCGCCCTGACAACGTCCCATACCTGCTCGTGTACGTCTTTTAACACCGTCTACGTCACGTGCTCCGGCAGGTGCTTTTATTGCATCAACAATTTCACCTTCGGTTATTGTTTCACATCTGCATACAATTCTGCCGTATGCAGGATTTTTTGCAATAGCAGCTTCTTTTTCTTCGTCTGTTGCGTGTCTGAAGCGGAAAACATCAGCTCTGCTTCCGTCAAAATTATCATTAACCGTAACTTCTCCGATAGCATTTACAATTATATCTGTAAGATACTCTGCAATAGCAGGAGCAGATGTAAGTCCGGGAGATTCAATACCTGAAGCGTGGATAAACTGATTATTTACTTTACTGGGACCGAGAATAAAGTCATCATTTACAGGATGTGCACGAAGCCCTGTGAAAGAAGTAATTGCATTTCTTGTTGAAACAGCAGGACAGCTTTTTACTGCATATGTTTTGATTGTATCAAAACCTGCTGCTGTTGTAGCAGTATCATCTTTAGAATCAATATCCTCTGCCGTGGGGCCGATAAGAAGATTACCGTCTACAGTGGGAGAAACGAGAATTCCCTTTCCCATTTTTGTGGGACACTGGAAAATTGTATGAGAAACCATATTTCCTACCGCTTTGTCAAGAATAAAATATTCACCGCGGCGCATAACAAGATTAACGCTTTCATCGCCGATCATTCTTGCAATTTCATCAGAATGAGCGCCTGCAGCGTCAACAATATACTTTGCTTTGATTTCAGAATTATCAGACTTTACGGTAAATTTACCCTCTTCAAAATCTATAGACATAACTCTGAAATTTCTTATAAATTCCACGCCGTTTGAAACTGCATTTTCGGTAGCGGCGATAGTAAGCTCATAAGGACACACAATACCTGCACTCTCTGCATCAAGGGCACCGTAAACATCATCTGAAAGATTCGGTTCTAAAGCTTTCAATTCTTCTTTATTGAGAATTTTCATATCAGGAACACCGTTGGCAATTCCTCTGTCATAAAGCTCCTTTATTGTATCCATTTCTTCTTCTGAAAAAGCAACAACAAGAGAACCGTTCTTTTTATAAGGAACAGAAAGCTCTTTACATACTTCGGACATCATAGCACAGCCCTTAACATTGAGCTTAGCTTTTAATGTACCGGGCTTTGCATCAAAACCGCCGTGAACAATACCGCTGTTAGCTTTACTTGCACCCATTGCAACATCATTTGTTGCTTCGACAAGCACTGTTTTAAGATTGTACTTTGAAAGCTCACGCGCAGTAAGAGCACCTATAACACCGGCACCGATAATTGCAACATCATAACACATATTCAGCATCTCCTTACCTTTGGTAAAGCAATTATTTCAAACATATTTATTATATTACTTTTAATGAAATAAATCAACAGTTAATTACATTAAAGGTCATTGAAATCGGTTAATACCGCTGTTAAATCAATAAGATACTTTTTAACAGTATCATCAGATGATAATGCTGCTGCACATATTCTCAGAGTACGTAAAAACTTCTTATCGATTTTGTGACCATTTTTTAGCAACGGACAAAATTCAACAGCTCTGATATCGGGGGCTACCGTAGGTGCAGACTGTTCATCCTTAACATATATGAAATACGGAAATATTCTGCAGGCAAGCGGTCGGTTTTTTCGGTCACACTTACCTTTACACGTGACACAGTAATAACCGTATCTGTCATCAAAATACACATTAAATCCGTCTGCGTGCATAAACAGCTTTTCTTCACCGGGGAATAACAGCATTCCGTCAGAGCTTTCACCTTTACAGCATTTGCCGTCACATATTTTTCCGCAATCTTTCTTAAGCGGAGTGACCCGTTCAAGCATTTCATAAGCCTTTTTTATTACCGGACTATAATAGTTTTCTTCCATAGTATCCCCCTTACAGGCAAATATACAAAAAATTTCTGCGCAATCAAAACCACCAGTTGAACTGGTGGTTTGCACAGCCCCTATAAGGGGCTATTACAGGCGTCATCCCTGAAAGGGATTACTGAAGTTTGACACCGCATTACACTTACAAGCAGCCGCTCACGTGCGGCTGTTTATTTTT
>JAZSRT010000106.1:0-2537 GCA_045538645.1 Acutalibacteraceae bacterium
AAAGATGAATGAAAACAAAGCGATGTATCAGCTTTTCAGAAAGACGAGTGATGAGGTTTGTATTGAACACGGATTATCCGTAATTGAAAACCCGAAAGGCAAACGCATACCTTATAACATTTATAAAGCAATGCAGAAAGGTATCAAAACAAAATACGATTATATGCGTGACGATATTGATTATGCAGTTGTGAGAAGTGCAAATGAAAAACAGTTTTTCAGAATAATGACTCAGAAGGGGTATTGGTTTGATAACGGCAAGATAGCTTACCGCAATGATAAGTACGCAGTTAATCTTTCAACACTTGGTGATGATTACACCTATGAAAAAATCAGAGAACGGATTTACACTCAGGATAAGTTTACTGCAAACAACAATTTCAGAGATTATTTATATGCTAATGATTTTTTGAAGAGGCAGATATTCGTTTTCAATTACAAAGGTTATGAATTCAAAGAATCAAGAGAATGTTACAGACACCCTGAAACCTTTAACAGAATGGTTTCTGAGTTTACAAAACTGATTGTGGGTGGTGCCGTACTCGGTGCACCTGTTATTTCACTTTTGTTTCTTGCTTTGCTTTTTGCAGGTGCAATAGCAGAGAAGAACAACTGCAACCCGCATCCGTTTACACCAAAAATGAAATACTCAACTCCGAGGATTGAGTTTATGCAGGACCAGATTGACCTTGCAATAAACGAAAAGCTTTATGATTTTGCAGAGGTTGACAAGTTTATTTCAAAGACAGAGCTTCGTATTGAGGAACTGAAAAGTCAGCGTAATAAAATCTACAATCAGATAAGAAGATGCAAAGACCCGACGGACAAGGAAAACCTTATTGCCCGTCGGGATTTTTTAACGGCTGAAATCGGTGAGCTTCGGGAAAAATTAAAGCTCGCCAAAAGAATTATTAAAGACAGTCCCGAGCTTGAGGAGAAGCTTGAAACGGAAAAACAACTTATCCGTGAATGGTATTTCCCCGAAAGGCAAAGGAACAAAGAAAAAGATTATGAAGGGAGGTGATATGTATGCATCCGGAAGAATTATGTAGGATGATTCAATGCAATGAAGATAATGCCAAAGAAGATACAGTGTACGAGCGTGAAATGACATCAGACGAGTATCTTGATAAGTATTTCGGTACTAAACAGTTTTCTGTGAAAAAGTATTTAAGACTTGCAGAAGAAGAACGTAGGCAGAGAAATGAAAGTAAAAGATTATATTATTATGGAGGAAAATAAATGAATAATAATTTGAAATCACCGGTAAATATCCCGGTAGAAAAAATCCGTCCCTTTGAGGGACACCCGTATAAGGTCTTAGACAATGATGAGATGAATAACCTAATTGACAGTATTCAGCAGAAGGGTGTTATCTCACCGATTGTTGTAAGACCGCTTGAAAACACAGACGATGAGTACGAGATTATCTCAGGTCATCGCAGACTCAGAGCATCAGTAAAAGCAGGGCTGGAAACAGTACCTGCTTTTATTTATGCCGTCAGCCGTGATGAAGCGGCAATTATGCTCGTTGACAGTAATCTTCACAGAGAGCATATCTTGCCGAGTGAAAAGGCGTTTGCACTCAAATTAAAAATGGATGCTATGAGCAGACAGGGACAAAGAACAGATTTAACTTCCACCCAAGTTGGGCGGAAGTTAGAAACAGCAGAAATCATAGGTGCGCAGATTAACGAAAGTAAAAATCAAGTCCGCAGATATATCCGTCTGACTTATCTCATCCCCGAACTGCTTGAAATGATGGACGAAGATAAAATTGCTTTATCAGTGGGTGTTGAGCTTTCGTTCCTTGATGAGCAGATGCAGTATGACTTGCTTCGTGTAATTGAGGAGCTGGATTGCACCCCCTCATATTCTCAGGCGTGGCATATGCACAGGGATTTCAATGAAGGTACACTCACTATCGAAAGTATGGAAAGTACACTTGCAGAAGAAAAACCGAATCAGAAGCCTATGTGCAAGGTGCCCATTGAAAAGCTGCAGAAAATTGCACCTAAGGTTAAAGATAAAGACTTGGAAGATTTTGTGCTGAAGGCTTGCGAGCACTACTACAAATATCTTCAGCGTCAGCGTAGCCGTGACCGTGACGTACGGTAATCCACACATTTGTATAGGAGGAATTATATGAGTAAAATTGATATAAATGATTTAAGCAAAAATCCTGACTACTGTTTTGCGGCTTTGAAGCTTATTGAGCAGCTGTTCAGGGACGGGAAGATTCCCGAGTATATGTTCCGCAACATCTTAAGCGAATATGCGGACATTGTTGATGAAACCGAATTTGTAAAAGGAAACCACAATCAGATAAAGGAGGAATGTGCATGATAAATTCTGATTTCGGTAAACGCAGAGTTGTAATCTATGCCCGAGTTTCCACGGAGCACGAGGCACAGATTTCGGCTCTTGAAAATCAGCTGGATTGGTATGAGCCAATCCTTGCTGCAAGACCTGAATGGGAGCTCGTCGGCAGATATATTGACGAGGGTATCACGGGTACCTCTGCCGAGAAAAGACCG
>JAZSRT010000112.1:0-16685 GCA_045538645.1 Acutalibacteraceae bacterium
TGAAATACGCCTGCGGCGTGTGAAATATTTGTCTGCGACAAATATGAAATTTGACCTGCGGTCAAGTGAAATTTTTGCCGTCGGCAAAAGTGAAGGAAGACACTTCGTGTCTTATTCCGCTTACGCTCTATTGCTCGCACCTACGGTGCAACGCTAAACTGCTACAGGAACGTGCGAAGCACATATGATGCTGACCGCAGGTCCCGAAACATTTGCGAAGCAAATATTTCATATGAACGAAGTTCATATTTCACATTGCGAAGCAATATTTCACTCACACCAAAGGTGTGAATTTCATTATCATAATTTATCGGGCAAATTGCCCGATAAATTATGATTTGTTGCCTGTGATTGTGACGGTATTTTTTGATATTTTTGCAAATCCGCCTGAAAGTGTACATTCGTATACCGTTTTACCGTCAATATATGCTTTTACGGTGCCGCTGCTAAGTGCTATCAGTGCTTCGGCGTGGCCTTTTTTTATGCCGTAGCTGCCGCCGCCTTTGCCTTTTTCGTTGTCGGCAACACATAAATTTATGCTGTTGCACTTAATTTCGGGCAAAGCACCTTCGGGGGTTATTATAACAAGTGTAAGAGGCATATTGTTTTCTGACGGCATATTATCACCACGCTGTTATTATTTTTGCAGAAAGAGTTATTACATTTTTTTGTATACGTCTTCTATTGTTCCCGCATTCAGGAAGTGCTGTTCGGGGATACTGTCACACTCTCCGCCGAGGATGTATTCCATACTTTCTATGGTTTTTTCAATGGGAACATAAACACCCTTGATACCGTTGAAGGATTCTGCCACGTGAAGGGGCTGACTTAAGAATCTCTGAACACGTCTTGCACGTTTTACTGCCTGCTTGTCTTCGGGAGAAAGGTCTTCCATGCCGAGTATTGCGATTATATCCTGCAATTCGTTATATTTCTGCAGTATTCTCTGTGTTTCTTTTGCGGCTTTGTAATGTCTTTCGCCTACTATATCGGGAAGCAGTATTCTTGATGAGGATTCAAGGGGATCAACTGCGGGATAAATACCAAGCTCCACAATTTTTCTTGAAAGAACCGTGGTTGCATCAAGATGTGAGAAGGTTGTTGCGGGAGCAGGGTCCGTAAGGTCATCGGCAGGAACATAAACTGCCTGAACGGAAGTTATTGAACCGTTTCCCGTTGATACGATACGTTCCTGAAGCTTACCCATTTCGGAAGCAAGTGTGGGCTGATAGCCTACTGCCGAGGGCATTCTTCCCAGAAGTGCCGAAACCTCACTTCCCGCCTGGGAAAATCTGAAAATATTATCTATAAACAAAAGCACGTCTTTGTGGGAATTTTCTCTGAAATATTCAGCCATGGTAAGCCCTACAAGGGGCACACGAAGTCTTGCGCCTGCCGTTTCGTTCATCTGACCGAAAACAAGGGCTGTTTTGTCGATAACTCCCGACTGCTTCATTTCATTCCACAAATCATTTCCTTCTCTTGAACGTTCACCGACACCTGCAAAAACAGAGTAGCCGTCGTGTTCAAAGGCAACGTTTCTGATAAGTTCCATTATCAGAACTGTTTTACCCACACCTGCGCCGCCGAACAGACCGATTTTTCCGCCCTTTACATAAGGGGTCATAAGGTCAATTACCTTAATGCCTGTTTCAAGCATTTCATCGGATGCCACAATGTCCGCAAAACTCGGTGCAGGATGATGTATGGACCATTTTTTCTTTGTGTGTATTTCTTCGCCGTTATCAATGGGAGACCCGAGAACATTTACCATTCTGCCGAGAGTTTCTTCTCCAACGGAAATTTTAATGGGCTCGCCTGTGTCAACAGCCTCTAATCCGCGGGACAAACCGTCTGTGGGGTGCATTGAGATACAGCGCACCATTCCCGCACCCAGATGCTGAGATACTTCAAGTACAAAGGTGTGAGAATCTTTTTCTATTGTTACGGCGTGGAAAATATCGGGAATTTCATTTGCTGAAAATAATATGTCAACAACAGGACCCGTAACACGCATTACCATGCCTATAGAACCTTTTGCCATGGTTAACCTCCTATATGCCGGAAAGACGGAACAAAGTTTTTTATATCTTCACGGAACGTTTGGAAATTTAACAATCCCGTATTTAATTACTTCGTGCCGAATAAAGTAATAATTTAACTTTTTACGGAAGGTTTCGGTGATTTAGCAATAGCACATTTTGTTAATATGTGCTTCGCACTTAAGAAAACCCCCGGCGAGGGTTTTCTTAACAACTTTCCTGCGCTGATTGAAGCAAAAGGTATTTCGCTGTCTGCGGACAGCGACAAGAGGCTCTGCCTCTTGACACCGTGACCTTTCGAGAAAGGTCAACGAAAGCTTCAATCGGCGCTCCCGCGCCCCTGTGCGCCTCTAAACTTTCCGTAAATCCCAAACTTATTATTCGTGCTCAACTGCTGTTTCTATAACATCAGCAGTAACTTCGCTTTGTCTTTTACGGTTGATTTCCGTTTCAAGCATTGCACAATATGTTGTTGCAGTATCAAAAGCTGAGCGCATTGTGGTAAGTGTTGCTGCCTGTGCGCCCAGTGCAGTTTCAAGTAATATCTGAAAAACGGCAGTTATAATAACATTTTTTGCAATGCTTTCCATTACTGTTTTTCTGTCGGGAATAAACAGCAACGGTAAAGCTTCTTCTTCTGTTTTTTCTGTAGCGACGGCAGCAAACAGCTCATCTGCTGTCGGTACCTGTTTCATAACATTTTTATATCGGGGATAAATTACCGTAACCTTTGAAATAACACCCTGTTTTCGCATACTGAGTATTTCTTCAAGAAAAGCTTCCGCTTCTTCTGCTTTCGGAATATCGCTGAAAACAAAAGATTTTTCAAAGGGTATTTTTTTTTCTGTAAAATAATTTATTGCTTTTTTTCCGCAGGGGAAAAATAAAGTGTTTTCGGGGAATTCCTTCATTTTTTCCGATGCAAAGGAAAGGAGTTCCGAATTGAAGCCTCCGCACATTCCCTTATTTGAAGCCATAACAAATACGGCTTCGGGTGCAGACGGGGAGCATTGGGGGAAAAGCCCGATAATTTCACTTTCGTATTCGTAATAAAGCTCCCTGCAGGTATTTCCGTAAACCGAATGAGCCGAAAAGAGTCTGTTGAGCTGTGAAAATTTCGCCGCCGAAACGGTTTTCATAGCCTTTGTAAGCTTTTGTGTGGAGCGTATTCCTTTGAGTTTCTTTTTTAAGACCTGTAATGTAGCCATATTCAGAACCTCTCAGTGTAAGCTAAGATTGCATTACGCACTTTTTCCGTATCCTCATCCGAGAGCTTTTGGCCTGTTTTAAGAATATCGCAGAGGGCAGCTTCTTCTGCTTCAAAATAGCGGATAAGTCCTTTTTCGTATCCGGAAGCTTCAAGGTCATGCTCGCCTGTAAGATTTTCGGAAACAGCAAAGAGAATAAGTGACTGTTTCCAGCTGTCCGTGGGCTGATATCTGCCTTGCTTGAGTGTTGCCATAAGCCGTTTGCCTGAGCTGAGTGTCTGCTTTGTTACATCGTCAATATCCGTTCCGAACTGAGTAAAGTCCTGAAGCTCTCTGTACTGTGCAAGCTTTGTTCTTAAGGATGCCGAAACCTGCTTCATAAGCTTATACTGTGCCGAGCCGCCCACACGGGAAACTGAAAGACCCACATTTATAGCGGGGCGCTGTCCCTCGTGGAAAAGCTCACCGTCAAGGAATATCTGACCGTCGGTGATTGATATTACGTTAGTGGGAATATATGCTGAAATATCGCCTGCAAGTGTTTCGATTATGGGCAGTGCCGTAATTGAACCGCCGCCCAGCTTTTCGCTGAGATGTGCCGAGCGTTCAAGCAGACGTGAATGAAGATAGAATATATCACCGGGATATGCTTCTCTGCCCGAAGGACGGTGGAGAAGAAGTGACAGCTCTCTGTATGCCACGGCGTGCTTTGAAAGATCGTCATATACAATAAGGACATCCTTGCCGTTATACATAAAATATTCAGCCATTGCAGTGCCCGCAAAGGGTGCTATATACTGCAGCGCTGCAGATTCCGAAGCGGGTGCGGAAACAATTGTTGTGTATTCCATAGCACCGTGCTTTTCGAGAGTTTCTTTTATTTCCGAAACAAGGGATTCCTTCTGACCTATGGCAACATAAATACAAACGGTATCCTTGCCCTTCTGATTGATAATGGTATCAATGGCAATGGCGGTTTTGCCCGTCTGTCTGTCACCGATTATAAGCTCACGCTGACCTTTTCCTATGGGAACCAATGCGTCAATAGCTTTTATACCTGTAAGCAGGGGAGTGTCAACGGGGGCTCTGTCAAGAATTGCGGGAGCGGAAACCTCTATGGGTCTTCTGTTGTCTGTAAAAATATAACCGTCACCGTCAATGGGATTGCCTATGGCATTAACAACTCTGCCCAAAAGCTTTTCACCTACGGGTACTGATGCTATTCTGCCTACTCTTCTTACCTTGCTGCCGCTTTCGATATGCTCAAATTCGCCGAAAATAACACAGCCTATTCTGTCGGGCTGAATGTCGAGTATCATACCTCTTTCGCCGCACTCAAATTCAATAACCTCGCCGTACATAATATCGGCAAGACCGTCTAACCAGCATATACCGTCTGATACGGTGAGAACTCTTCCCAGCTGATATTTGTTGATGGCGGGTTTATAGTTTTCGGCAGTTTTAAGAAAATCATCAGTGATTTCTTTTACCGCATCATCTGTTACAAGAGGTTCACGGTTAAGTCTTCTTTCAAAATGATAAAGCTCTTCCGAAACCGTACCGTCATATACGGTATCACCGATACGAAGACGAAGACCGCCTATAAAATCAGGCTCTTCTTTAACCCACAGTGATGTTTTACCGTTTACAGTATCAAGAAGCTTTGTTGTGGCTTTATCCACTTTATCAACAAGCTCTTTATCAAGAGGGAAAGCAGACATAAGTGTTACATAAAGCACATCGTGATGCTTAAGGTATGCCATATCACCGGGAGTTAGGGTGATTTCTTCAAGTATTTTGTCGATAAGTCTGCCTTCGATTGCTCTTATTTTGCTGTAATAGGGTTCTTTTGAAAACAGCTCCTTTACCGAAGCGGTAAAGTCTGCCATCAGCTCTTTTTTTGTTTTTTCCACCATAAGACGGTGAATTTCACGCAGCTCTCTTTCTTCAAAAGCGTGAATTGCGGCAAGTCTTTTTTCTGCAGAATCCTTTTCCGAAAGAATTTTCTCGGGGATATCATCCTGTACGGGTAAAGCACTTTCTTCCGAAAACACGGGAAGGGGTGTGTTTTCGGTTTTATCTGCTTCGTCAAGCTGTGACAGTATACGCTGTCTTCTGTCGCCGAATATTCTTTTTACGGTTTTTCTTCCTGCGATAATTAGAATTAATAAAAGTATCAGGAAGTTTATTATTACATATTGTATTTCCATGTTTACCTCCGTTGCAAGGCGGGATATGCCTTACAGGGTAAAATTATTGTGATATCAGTCTGTCGGCAAAAGCCTTTGCGATTTTTTCGGAAGAATTGCCGAAGGTCTTTATTATTTCGTCTTTTTCTTTTTCGGTGTTTTTCCTGTATTCTTCAATACGAACAAAACGCTGCGCCTTTGCTTCTTCAATATCCTGCTTGTTTTTTGCTCTGATAAGTTCGAGTTCGCTTTTAATAATATTTTCTTTTTGTATTTTCTCGTCTTCTTTTATAATTTCAAGTCTTTTTTCGTGTTCTTCGGTGAGCTTCTGTACTTCAGCTTTTTTTGCCTCAGCTTTTTTCAGCTTTTCTTTTCTTTGGTCAAGAAGTCTCAGAACGGGATTAAAAAGAAGGAATTTAAGAACGAGCATCAATACGAGAAAACATATTACAGTCCATATAACAACGGAAAACTGTATGTTCATATTGTTTCACCCTCAGATTTTTGAAATAAGCATAAATGCAATAAGAAGTCCGTAAATTGTAAGCGCTTCCATAAGTGCAAGTGCAATGATAAGAGTTGAACGGATGTCTTTTGCCGCATCGGGCTGACGGGCGATGCTTTCCATAGCGGATTTTGCGGTAAGCCCCTGTGCGATAGCGGGAGCGATTGTGCTGACTGCGATTGCGATAGCTGCTGCAATAGCGATGAATGCTGAATTTGTCATAATTATATTTCTCCTTATAAATAAAAATTTTGTTATTCTGTCATTTCGTCAAGATAAATGGAAACGAGCATTGTATACACCATTGCCTGCAAAGAGCAGAACAGCAGTGATAATACCATCATTACAACGGGAACGCCTATGGGGAATATTTCGTAAAGCTGGTGTGTTACCATTTCTTCACCGAAAACATTACCGAACAGACGAAGTGCGAGGGAAGCGGGTTTTATTATTTCATCAAGCACCAACAGGGGAAGCATTATAAAAATAGGACTTACAAAGTGCTTGAAGTAATGCTTTACACCGTGTTTTATACCTGACCCCTGAAGGAATATAAACGTAAGTATACCGAGGCCTGCGGTAACCGATAAGGATGCCGTGGGTGCTTTTGCCCAATCGGTAAGCCCCACACCCGGTATAAGCCCCGAATAGTTGGCAAAAATTATGAATATGAAAAGGGACGCAAGAAATGTAAAGTATTTTCTTGATTTTTCGCCCAACAGTCCGCTGAAGAAGTTATCGAGTGCTTCAACACCTGTTTCTATCACATTCTGCAATCTTCCGGGACGTTCTTTAAGAGTAAGCTTTATTATCAGTGAAATAACGGTGATAACAGCCACGATTATCCACATCATAACCACTTCCCCCGTAACATCCAGTATGCCGAACAGACTGAATAAAACGGTTGACGGTTCACCCATCGGTATCATCCCCCTTTTTTTCAGAGTAGGAGGCGGTGTTGTTTGTTTTCAGAAGCTTGTATGTAAATAAGAACATAGGAAGGGTAATTCCCAGAACGCCGCCTATAAGAATATAGGTTCTGTCCCACGGTGTGAATTTTGCCGTAAAGAACAGAATGAGTATATAAGCTACCTGAACCAACTGCCGTATAAAAGAAACGGAAGAAAATTTTTCACGGTGATGTGTGAGAAAATATTCAGATAACTTGAAGTTTCCGAAGCAGATAACCGCACCGAGAATAAATGCGAGTATTGCTCCGATAAAGTTATTATCCATAAGCTGTCACCTCTTTGATAAAAATATTATAGCACTGTTTTTTTCTTATTCAAGTAAAAAATTAATACCATTTTTTAAATAAAATTATATATATTTACTTTTTACTGATATTTTGGTATAGTAAAATATTGAGGTGAGCACCATGGCATTTGTAAAAAACGAAAAAGGCGAATATCCCGTTTTTGATTTTGAATCTTTTTTTCCCTGTGAAAACACTCCTTTTCCCGATAACCGTATACTTGACTATCTGACGGCGGGACCTTTTGTACTTTATACAGACGGTTCTTTTGAAGCTGAGCATATGTATGAAAGAGAGAAGATACTGAATCACGATTATCTTCTTGCTGACGGCGGAGAAAAAAATGTTCTTCCTCTTCTTGGCGGAAGGCTTATCAATAAGTATTACGGCGATGAGTATCTTTACTGGAAAAAAGGGTTTATAAAATGGAACTGTCTTCGTTTTGATAATGATGCGGATGCCTGCGACCCTGCACTTTATGTGACACAGCAGAGAAATGCCGTGTATTATGCGGCATTTTACGTAAACTGTAAGCAGGAAAGCCGTGCCGTTATATGCTATGAAAATTCAGGCTCGGCGCTTTTTGTAAACGGCGAACAGGTTGATTTTCGTCCCTACGGCAGAGTAAAGGGCTTGTGGGGCTTCGGCTATCAGTGTCTTATTACCTTTAAGGCGGGGCTTAATCTTGTTATGTTCAAAATAAGACCCGGCTATATTGCCGACAGTATGGATATTGCTATGTCAAACTGTTCGGTTTTTCCCGTTATTACTGAGAATGACGGGCTTTACATAACAACTCCTTCAATAACGGCGGCATATACAGGAAAAAAGGGTGCCGAAAAGCAGGTGTTCCCCGTTTTTGTTGCCGCAGATAAAAACACTGAAGAAACAGTTCTTGATTATTCTTTCGGAAAAATTTCCGTTCCCGGGCTTAATGCCGGCAGTGTTATGCCCCTCAGGCTTGAAATACCTGCTCAAAAAACAGATGTATTAAAAGTGCCCGTAGCTTTAGGGAACAAAACAGCCGATTATTATTTCCCTGTTACACCCTATGACGGATATGAGGGAAATGAACATATTTATTCGGATTTCCATTTTGATACCACTTATCATCAGGAGCAGCGTACGTATGCTCTCGGTGCTTTTCATATAACAAAATCAATAATTGAAAGACTTATCAGCAATCCCGATTTTAAGGCAACTCTTTCCGAAATAGATTATCTTCATCCTTATTATTCCCTTTATCCTGCCCACCGTGAAGTGCTCAGAAATTGTTTTTCACAAGCAAGGGCAGAGGCGGACTGTTTTTACAATCAGCCCAATGACCTTACTTCATCGGGTGAAGCCTTTGTAAGAAATCTCATATACGGACAGCTTTATCACAGAGATGTTCTGGGCAGAATGAATACTGTTTATCAGCCCGGGGATGTTTTCGGACATTTTTCACAGATAACGCAGGTGTGCAAAAAAGGCGGATGCGACTATATAAAATGGGGAAAAATGATGCTTGGTGTGGATAGTCTCTTCCGCCACGTTTCCCCCGACGGCACAAGTCTTCTTCATGATAAAGGTATGAACAGAGCTGCTGCAAAACGCTTTGGAGTTACAGGCTGTGATTCGTCATCGGGCATACTTTCATATATTGATGCTTATCCCAGAGAGGGTGATACCTCCTGGATGAAAAATACCGTATCCAATGCACGTTTTTCCGTATTTTCCGACCTTGCAAAAAATGTGAATGAGAGTGCGGAAAGAAACAGAAGAAACGGAACAGATACCGAAATTCAGTATTCTTCAAGAGATATAACCCAACATCATTCCGGTGTTATTCTTACAAGAACAGATTTCAAGCAGGCAAACAGACTTTGTGAAAATCTTCTTGTTACTGCCGAAAAATTTGCTTCGGTAGCATTTATGTACGGTGCAAAATACCCCGATAAGGCTATCGATAAAGCTCAGCGACAGCTTTTGTGTGCACAGCATCACGATTCAATTACGGGTACAAATAACGAAATATCCTTTGTTGACCTTATGATAGAATACCGTGAGTGCGCAGCTTTGCTTACGGATATAATCGAAAAAGCCTGCAGATTTATTGCAGGCGGTATAAAAACACATACGCGTGAAGAATGTATATTTGTATTCAATCCTCTTACCTGGGAAAGAGGAGGTAAGTGTTGGTTCAATATTCCCGTAAATTTCAGAAATGAGAACGGTGCGGTGCTTGTTGATATAAAGGGCAAGGAATATCCCGCCGTTATTGAAGACGGCAAGGGCTGGTTTATTGCAGATAAGCTTCCCGCAATGGGCTACAGTGTTTTCAGAATAAAGAAAGCGGATGAACTTTCTGTAATAAAAGGTAATGATACTTTTATCGAAAATTCAAAATTCCGTATCGTAACAGACCCGCTTAAGGGAGGCACTATAGTTTCTCTTTATGACAAGCGCGAAAAGCGTGAGCTTATTGATTCATCTGCTCCCGCACCCGGTAACACGGTTTATGTTCTTAAAGAAATACACGACCGTATGGAAACTCAGCACGAGCTTTACACTACAGGACATAAGCTTCTGTCAAGTGATTATGAAGCCGATGTGAAGAGTGAAAAATGTGCACTTTATCAGAGGCTTACCGTTACCGTGAAGCTTGATACCGTTGCAAGACTCATACAGGAAATAACTTTATATAAAAATGCCGATACCGTTGATTTCAGAACGGTGATTGAAGATTATCAGGCAGAGGATGACCTGTTTACGGTCACCTTCCCCGTGGATATCAAAGGCGGCGGTGTTGTATTTGACGACCGTTTTGCACCTCACGTGTCCACACGTTCAAAAAAATATATGTCCTTCCAGACACATCAGTATGCTTCTTTTTCAGGCTGCAGAGTTCTTCCCGCCTGTCAGTGGTTCGGAGTGGGGCCCACACTTACTGCAAACATCAATAATACGGGCTCATTCAACTTCGGTATGACAGCGGTTATAAGAGAAGAAAAAAATGATGTGAGGGAAATTTCAGACAGAATACTTTTTGCACTTACAAAAAAAGCCGTTCCCGTAACATTATTCAGCGATAGATTGCAGCACGGCGGTATGAAAATAATTCATTATAATGAAGATGTATATTCCACCGATACAAGAATTGTTGTTTCTTTGTCGGGTGACGAAAATGAATACACAAAGTATATTTTAAGCACCCTTAAGAAAAAAGACAGTGAAAAGCTTAATAAGAAGCTTGAAAAAACAGGACTTGCTCTTATATATACAAAAGATAACAATAACGCATATAAAAAGGATATTGATGTGCTTCTTGTTATAGGTAATACAAAAAAAGACCTTGCCGATTTTGTTTCGGTCCTTGAAAAGAGTCTTGCTGCGGGTGCAGATGCTGCTTTTGAGGATGTTATATGTGCATCTGATATAAATAAAGCCGATGACTACGGATGTGTACTTATCAATAACGGCACACCTGCTTCAAGTGTAGAGGGCAAAGCAACTCTTAATATGATGCTTTTTCATACTGCTGCTTTTTACGGCAATATGGGTAAGGTAACCGGGGACAGGGAAATGGTTCCCGAACAGAAAAGCCATATTTTTACATATGCTCTTTATCCCCATAAAGGCTCTTACCGTGAAGGTAAGGTTTATAAAAAGGCATATGAATTCAATGACAGTATTATCAGCGTTTCCGATGTTAAAGCCGCCGATAATACACCCTTGCCCGAAGAAAAAGCATTCCTTAAATCTCCGGATTCCTTCAGCATAACTGCCTTTAAGGCGGCAGGATATCCTTATGCCAATCTGAAAAAATCACCTGATTTACCCGGCGCAAGGGGATTTGCCGTGCGCGGTTTTGAAAATGAAGGAATTGAGGGAAAGGTTACCCTTAAAACGGGATTTGATGTATTCGGTGCCGTAAGTACCGATCTGCTTGAAGAAAATCCTGTTCCTCTTAAAGCAGGCGGGAATACCGTCAGCTTCGGCGTTACTCCCCACAGCATAGAAACAGCTGTGATAAAAATACCCGCCCCCGAAAAAATAGGGGCAGGAGTTATCGGTAAAGAGGATGAAGGCATAAAAAGTGTTTATATAAGAAGCTGGGATCACGATATGGGAAGTATGCCTATGGGTAATCTCACCTTTGCGGCAACCATTGAAAAGCTTCCGAGAACAGGTGAAAAAGAAGAAACTCTTTATATAAATGCCGTAAACAATTCTCTTGATGAGGATATAAATGCCGATATTGATATTATTTGCTCCGAAGGTATAATTTCAGACCGTGAAAAGGTAAGTGTCGGCATAGAAAAAGGCGGCTTTGAAAGAATCCCCGTTAAAATAACTCTTCCCGAAAGGGGTGCAACGGGTCAGGTAAAGATATTCTATACCTTTGACGGAATTGAATATTATGATGTGTATGAAATCGGATATTTTGAGCCGGAAGTATCGGTTGCAATATCAGAGAATGAAATTGTCTGCACCGTAAAAAATCCCACAAAAGAAATACTTCATTCATCCCTGTTTATTGCATCCCCCTTTGAAACCTGGGGAGATACCGTCCCCGAAGAAAACCGTTTCGGTGATATAGGCGAATATGCCCGTTTTGTTGAGCTTTTGCCTTATGAAGAAAAAGAGATAAAAATTCCGTATTCTCTTACAGGTGAATTTGTTTCTTCATTCTGGGTTGCCGCAAAGCTTACCTGCAACGGCAGAATATATTTTGCTTTTGACCGTGTAAAAGGAGAAAGACACAACGTCTGGGCACACGAATTTTTCTCGGAAATAATAAATGATAACGGCTCAATAAAGAAAATTATAGAAATGTAAAATCATAATTTATCGGGCAAATTGCCCGATAAATTATGATTTTGAGTAGTTAAAAAATTTTTTTAAAAAATTTGTGACCTTTTTGGTTTGTTAAACGTTTTATGTATAGGAGGCAGTCAGGTGGGCAGATTTCCTAAGCCTGAAAAAGACATAGCCGATGTCTATAATAAATATTCCGATATGCTTTTCAGAATTGCGCTGATGCAGTCGGGAAATAAAGACGATGCTATGGATGCTGTTCAGGATGTATACCTTAAATATATGGGCAGCAATGTTCTGTTTATATCTTCTGACCACGAAAAGGCCTGGTTTATCCGTTCAGTCGTAAACCGCTGTCACGATATTTACAGAAAAAATTCTGTACGTGACCATGAAGAGCTTTCTTCGGCTGAAAATGTGTCTTATACCGAATATTTCGGCAGTGATAATTTTTCGGTAGTCGAAGCTGTAGAGAAGCTTCCCGAAAAAATAAAAACGGTAATTATTCTTCATTATCTTGAAGGTTTTTCTGTAGAAGAAACTGCAAAAATGCTGAAATTATCCGTTTCTGCCGTAAAAATGAGACTGTCACGCGGAAGAGATGCACTTAAATCACTTTTGGAGGAGGAGTTTAATGTTTGACGAAAAGTTCATATCGGAATATAAAAAAATAAAAGCACCCGATGAACTTTATGATAAAATACAAAACGCCGAAGCTCCGCAGGTCAAAAACAATATCAGGGTTTATGTAAAAACGGCAATTACCGTTGCCGCCGCATTTGCGGTAGTTTTAATAACCGCATTTGCCCTTTCAGATAAAGGAAGTATTCCCGATATATATATCGGCGGTGAAAAGCTTGCCGAAGAAGTGAATATTACCAAAGCTTCTGACAACGGCATAATGCTTGCACGCTCAATGGATGAGCTTAGTGTTGATATTACACTTGAATTAAAAGCAGAAACTTCACTTACTGCTTCCGACGGATTGCTTTTGTCTTCCGAAGGAGAGCTTCTTACCGAAGGCGGTAACAGCATAAGCTTTAGTGAAAATGTGGCATTAAAGTGGATGATTCCCGTCCCGGACACTGAAAAAACATATGAAATAGAATTCACTGACAAAAACGGCACATATTTTATCACACTGTCCTTTGACAGCCGGGCGCAGATATGGAACGCCTGTCTGACTAAATAAAAAACAAACATAAAAGGAGAAAAACAAAATGAAAAAACTTATCGCACTTATCATTGCAGGACTTATGGTACTCAGCTTTGCTGCTTGCGGCGGCAACACAGAAGAAACAACAGCTGCAGAAGAAACAACTGTAGCTGACCTCACTGTTGCAGGTATGTATGCTGCAGAGTTTAAAACTCTTGCTGCTGACACAACTCTTTCCGCAGAAGATATTGCAAACAAACTTTTTGAGAATGTAGAAAATCCCATTGCAAGCCTTGGTGTTATGCCCGTTGAAGAAGGTCTTAATGCAGGTTTTGAAAATTTTGAGATCAAGGGCTTCTCTGAAGGTGCTGTTCTTCAGAATATGATGATGGGCGGAGCTGCTTTCATCGCTTATGTATTTGAACTTGCTGAAGATACTGACGTTGATGCATTCACAACAGGTCTTAAGGACAATGCAAACCTTCGTTGGAATGTCTGCACAGCAGCAGAAGAAATGCTTGTTGAAACAGAAGGCAACAAGGTATTCTTTATAATGGCTCCTCTTGCTTTTGAAGAAGCTCCCGCAGAAGAAGGCGGCGAAGTTGAAGGTGACGTAGTTGAAGGCGGCGAAGTAGGCGGTATGGAAGTTGGCGGCGAAGGCCCCGCAGCATACGATCCCGAAGCTGAAACAGCAGAAGAAGCTGCAGAAGAAACAACTGCAACAGAAGAATTTGTTGAAGAAACAACTGCTGAATAAATTTTGTGATGCATAATAAATGCAGAACGTACTGAAATAATTACTATAAAAGGTGCTGTATCACATAAATTGATATGCACCTTTTTCTTTTTAAGAGGTTATAAAAATGCTTTTTTCAAGTATTCCGTTTTTATATTTCTTTCTTCCCATAGTTTTGCTTTTGTATTTTATAGTTCCGAAAAAGCTTAAAAATTCCGTGCTTTTACTATCGGGACTGGTCTTTTATGCCTGGGGAGAACCGAAATATGTTGTAATAATGATAATCTCCATACTTGTAGGCTACGTTTTCGGGCTGCTGATTGAAAGGTTCAGAGGCAAAAAGCTCTCTAAACTTTTTATGATACTGTCTGTTATGGTTGATCTGGGGCTTCTTGTATATTTCAAGTATGTTGATTTCTTTATTGAAAATTTCAATAATGCTACGGGGCTTGGTATTCCTCTTTTAAGAATTGCACTTCCCATAGGAATCAGCTTTTATACCTTCCAGATATTAAGCTATACCGTGGATGTTTACCGCGGTACGGTTCCTGCACAGAAAAATCCCATAAACCTCGGCGCATATATCAGTATGTTCCCTCAGCTTATTGCAGGCCCTATTGTGCGTTACAGCGATGTTGAAAAGGAGCTGAGAAGCCGTACACACTCTCTCGAAAAAGCATATGACGGAATTATACGCTTTTGTGTGGGCTTGGGTAAAAAAATACTTATAGCAAATGCCCTGGGTGAGCTTTGCGAAACATTCAAAGCAACCGACGAAAAAACAGTTGCTTTCTACTGGCTTTATGCCATAGCCTTTTCACTTCACATTTATTTTGACTTTTCGGGCTACAGTGATATGGCAATAGGCTTGGGAAAAATATTCGGTTTTACCTTTATGGAAAACTTCAATTATCCCTATATATCAAAAAGTGTTACCGAATTCTGGAGAAGATGGCATATGTCTCTCGGCCAGTGGTTCAGGGATTATGTGTATATACCTCTCGGCGGAAACCGTGTTTCAACCTTAAAGCATCTGAGAAACATTTTCGTTGTGTGGTTCTTAACAGGCTTCTGGCACGGTGCTGACTGGAATTTTATTGTGTGGGGGCTTTATTTTGCCGTGCTTCTGACCATAGAAAAAATGTGGCTTGGCAAGCACCTTGCAAAAAGCAATGTTTTATCAAGAATATATTTATTATTCCTTATTATAATAAGCTTCGTTATTTTCAATGCCGCCTCTATGGGTGAAGCATTGCAGTATATCGGAGGTATGTTCGGAATAGGTGCTGTAGGCTTTGCGGGTGCACAGTGGCTATATTATCTTACAAGCTATGCTTTTATACTTATCATTGCCGCAGTGGGCGCCACTCCCATCCCGAAAAAAGCCGTGGAGCATTTAAGAAAAAGTAAGTACGGAAATATAATTGTTTCGGTTCTTTCGCCGTTGTTTGCAGTTTTTGTTATCCTTCTTTGTACCGCATATCTCGTTGACGGTTCCTTCAATCCCTTTTTATATTTCAGATTTTAAGGCAGGTGTGACTGATGACAGAAAAGTTAAAATATATAATTACGGTAGTTTTATCCGTTATTCTGATATTCGGTCTCGGCGCTTGGTTTTTGTTTAAGGAACCTGTTAAGTATTCCGATTCCGAAAGACGTGTGCTTGCTATGCTGCCCGAATTCTCTTTTGAAGGTGTTCTTTCGGGAGAATTTATGGAGGCTTTTGAAGAAGCATCCCCTGATCAGTTTCCCCTTCGCGATGTTTTCAGAAGCATAAAGGCATATGCCTCCGAATACCTTTTTAACAAAAAAGATAACAACAAAATATTTTTTGCAGACGGACATCTTTCAAAGCTTGAATATCCTATGTCTGACGGTATGACAGAGCATGCGGGTGAAAAACTGAATTATATATATGACACTTATATAAAGAATACGGATGCCGAGGTATTTCTTAGTGTAATTCCCGATAAAAACTGTTTTATTGCAGAAAAAAACGGCTACCTTGCCTTTGATTATGACAAGTTCGCCGAAAATGTTTCAGGTAAAGCTCCTTTTGCGGAATACATTGATATAAAACCGCTTCTTACAGCAGATGATTATTACACCACCGATACCCACTGGAAGCAGGAAAATATTGTTGATGTGGCAGAAAAGCTCTGCACCTCAATGGGTACGGCATTTAACGGTAATTTTAAGGTGAATAAACTTGATAAGCCTTTTTACGGAGTTTATTATAACCAGTCGGGTCTTAAGGTTCCCACCGATGAAATAGTATATCTTTCAAATGATGTGCTTGAGGGTTGTGTTGTTACAAATTATGATACAGGAAAAGCAGTTAATAAACCTGTTTATGATATGAGCAAGCTTGAGGGAGCCGATCTTTACGAGATGTTCCTTTCAGGTGCAGTTGCAATAACTGTTATTGAAAACCCCGCTGCAGCTCAGAAGAATGAATTGATTCTTTTCCGTGATTCCTTCGGCAGCTCCGTAGCTCCGCTTCTTGCAGGCAGCTTTTCAAAGATTACTCTTGTAGACATAAGATATGTCGCATCTTCATATCTTGAAGGCTATGTGGATTTCGAAAATGCAGATAATGTACTTTTCCTCTACAGCACAGTCCTTC
This sequence comes from Acutalibacteraceae bacterium, assembly GCA_045538645.1. GTDB lineage: Bacteria > Bacillota > Clostridia > Oscillospirales > Acutalibacteraceae > RUG806. The sequence goes on from JAZSRT010000112.1 coordinate 16,518, forward strand.
TCAATAATTCTCTTGCCATGAAATAACAAATCATAATTTATCGAACTGAAAGTTCGATAAATTATGAGATAATAGATAATAGAGAAAAGATAAAAGAAATGGAAGGCGTAAACGCCTTGTTCCGCTTCGCTCTATTTAAAATGCCGACCGCAGGTCCCGATTCTATTA
>JAZSRT010000007.1:0-17232 GCA_045538645.1 Acutalibacteraceae bacterium
GCGGCGATGAGAGTGACGAGAAGTGTGCAGACTGCCTGAAGCACCGATATCACAACCGACACATTGAATTTTGATTTAGAGTCGATTTTCTCCCTGATGTACCGTAAATCCTGTCTTATCGTGGCAAAGGCGGTTGAGCCCTGAGCCAGCTCCTCACGTATCCCCCTTGTGCATTCCGCACATTCCTTACGGGAAATGAAGGTTTCGTGAAGATATTCCTTGTCCTCATTTGTAAGATTCATTTTTCACCATCCTTGCGAATCATAATTTATCATTGTAGGGGAGGGGTCACCCCTCCCGTTACATAACTTTTGTAACTTTTTTCAAAAAAAATAACAACCCTCGGGAACGGGAGGGGAAACCCCTCCCCTACGGGTGAAAAAGGGAAATTGCTTCTGTAAATTGTGATTTACAAATAATAATTATTGTGTTATATTATATCTTGGATAGGAATCAGATAAAATCTGCACCGACGGAGGGATTATATGGATATAAAACTTAATGACATTCTTGAAATGAAAAAACAGCATCCCTGCGGCTCAAAACAGTTTCTGGTTCTGAGAAGCGGAATGGATTTTAAGCTCCGCTGTACCACCTGCGGCAGAGAAGTAATGGTGCCGAGAGTTAAAGCGGAAAAAAACATCAAAAAAGTTCTCCGTCCCGAAGAAAAAACCGAAGCATAAATATTTGTTTAATCAGGTAACAGAAAATATAAGGTAATTTTTATGATAGAAAAACTCAATAAGCTTGAAGAAAGATTTTCCGCGGTAAATGAGCTTCTTTGTTCACCCGAAGTTGCTACGGATATAGAAAAAAGCACCGCATTATTAAAAGAACTGAAAACCATAACTCCCATAGTTGAAAAATTCAGAGAATATAAAAATAATATTTCTGCCCGTAACGAAGCAAAAATGCTTCTTGACCAGGGCGGACTTGATAAGGATTTTAAAGACCTTGTTTTTGAGGAATTTGAAACAGCCGGAGAAAATGCCGAAAAAAATTATGAAGAACTGAAAATACTTCTTCTTCCCAAAGACAAAAATGACGATAAAAACGTTATAGTTGAAATACGTTCTTCGGCAGGCGGTGAGGAAAGTGCATTGTTTGCCGCTGTTTTATACAGAATGTATTCTATGTATGCTCAGATAAAAAACTGGAAAACAGAAATAATGTATTCAAATCCCACAGATCTCGGCGGCTTTAAGGAAATAAGCTTTATGATAGCGGGCGAAGGGGCATATTCACGCTTTAAGTTTGAAAGCGGTGTTCACCGTGTTCAGAGAATACCCGTAACCGAATCAAACGGCAAAATTCAGACTTCAACGGTTACCGTTGCAGTGCTTCCCGAAGCTGATGAAGTTGATGTTGAAATAAATCCCGCAGACCTTCAGATTGATACCTTCCGTTCATCGGGTGCAGGCGGACAGCATATAAACAAAACCGAATCTGCCATAAGAATCACTCACATTCCCACAGGTACCGTTGTGGAATGTCAGGATGAGAGAAGCCAGCATAAAAATAAAGATAAGGCTATGAAGATTCTGCGTTCGAGAATACTCGAAATGGAAATAGAAAAGCAGGCAAGTGAAATAGCAGGCGAAAGACGTCTTCAGGTAGGAACAGGTGACAGAAGCGAAAGAATCCGTACCTATAATTTCCCTCAGGGAAGAGTTACCGACCACAGAATCGGTCTTACATTATATAAGATAGAGGCAATAGTGAACGGCGCATTGGATGAGCTTATTGATGCTCTTATTACGGCAGACACTGCCGACAGACTGAGTGCTGCCGCAAATGAAGAATAAAAATGGAAACAAAAATATATTCAATAACGGATGTAACGGCGCAAAAAAATGAGATAGAAGAAATAGCTTCCCTTATAAAACAGGGGGAGGCTGTTGCCATACCTACCGAAACCGTATACGGTATTGCCGCCGACAGCTTCAATGAAAAAGCCGTTGCAAAAATATTTGAGGCAAAGGGCAGACCTTCGGACAATCCTCTGATAGTTCATATTTCAGATATAAATCAGATATATTCTCTTGTAAAGGAAGTACCCGAAAAGGCAAAGGAGCTTTTTAACAGATACTGGCCCGGTCCTCTTACGGTTATTCTTCCTAAAAAAGACTGTGTACCCGATAAGGTTTCGGGAGGGCTCACTACGGTTGCTGTAAGGATGCCCTCTCACCCTGTTGCAAAAGCCATAATAGATGCTGCAGGTGTGCCTCTTGCAGCTCCCAGTGCAAATATATCAGGATTTCCCAGTCCCACATCAGTTACATATGTTATTGATGATATGACAGGCAGACTGCCTGCAATTGTCGGCGGCGGTGACTGTGATATAGGAATAGAATCAACCGTTATTACACTTGCAAGTGATCCGCCCGTACTTTTAAGACCGGGTGCCGTAACATATGAACAGCTTAAAGAAATTCTCGGTGAAGTTATAATACACGATGCTGTATTGAATCCCCTCAAAGAAGGAAAAACAGCTGCTTCTCCGGGGATGAAATACAAACACTATTCACCCACTGCAAGGCTTACTGTTTTTGACGGAAGCAAAGATGAATTTATTGAATTTATAAATAAATACCCATCTTTTGCAGACCACGTTCTTTGCTTTGAAGGCGAAGAAGATTGTTTTTCTCTTCCATCCGTTACATTCGGCAAAGAAGATGACCCATTTTCTCAGGCAAAAAGACTTTTTGACGCATTCAGAGAGCTTGATATAATGGGAGCAAAAAAAGTGCTTGTACGCTCTCCTTCAAAAGAAGGTGTGGGACTTGGTGTTTGCAACCGTCTTTACCGTGCCGCAGGCTTCAGCAGTATCAAAGCAGGCGAAGGAATAATAATAGGATTAACCGGCGAAAGCGGTTCAGGCAAAAGCACCGTGTGTGAAGAGCTTGAAAAAAAAGGCTGTGTTACCGTTGATGCCGACAAAATCGCAAGAGGTATAACCGAAAAAGGAAGTCCCGTGCTTAAAAAGCTTGCCGCTTCATTCGGAGAGGATATACTGAATTCAGACGGCTCACTCAACAGAAGACTTTTAGCATCAAGAGCATTCAGGGATGATGAAAGCAAACAGCTTCTTGACAGCATTACACATCCCGAAATTACATTAATTTGCAAAAAACAAGCCGAAGAAGCGACAAAAAACGGAAAATGTGTTATAATAGATGCTCCGCTTCTTTTTACTTCGGGTCTTCATACTCTGTGCCATAAAACGGTAAAAGTAACAGCCCCCGAAGAAATAAGACTTGAAAGACTTCTGAAAAGAGATAATATAACAAAAGAAGAGATACTGTTAAGATTTTCGAAACAGAAGGACGAAGCTGAAAAAGCAAAAGCGGCGGATATAATAATAAACAACTTTCCGCCTCATAATATAACAGACGAAATAAATAAGATAATTTAATCGGAGGAAGTACCTATGAGCGAAGAAAAATCAAATATTGAAATTCTCAAAGAAAAACTTTTTATGAAAAAAGAGCATACTGCCGCTGTTATCGGTGACGAAGGCTTGTCACAGGCAGATTCTTTTGCCGAAGGATATATGAATTATCTTGATTCTTCAAAAACAGAAAGAGAAGCTGTCGAACAGGCACTTTCTCTTGCAAAAGCAGGCGGTTTTACAGAATTTGACAAAAATGTAAGATATCCCGCAGGCTCAAAGGTATATCTTAATAACAGAGATAAATCACTTATACTTGCTGTTATCGGTCATAAAGACATAAGAGAAGGCGTTAAAATAGCCGCAGCGCACGTTGATTCACCCCGTCTTGACTTAAAGCCCAATCCTCTTTATGAAGAATGCGAAATGGCATATTTTAAAACACATTACTACGGCGGTATCAAAAAATATCAGTGGACAGCAATTCCCCTTGCCCTTCACGGAGTTTTAATTAAAAAAGACGGTGAAAAAGTTACCGTAAATATCGGTGAAAACGAAGAAGATCCCAAGTTTGTAATTACAGACCTTCTTCCGCATCTTGCCGCAAATCAGATGAGAAGCACCATGGCAGAGGGCATAAAGGGTGAAACCCTCAATATCCTTATAGGTAGCCGTCCCTTTGAAAACACTGAAGCCGCAGACAGTGTAAAGCTTAATATAATGAACATCCTCTTTGAAAAATACGGTATTATCGAAGAAGATTTCTTAAGTGCCGAGCTTGAAGCAGTGCCCGCTTTCAAGGCCTGCGATATCGGTTTTGACCGCTCAATGATAGGTGCATACGGTCACGACGACAGAGTGTGCGCATATCCTGCACTTATGGCTATACTTGACTGTGAAGAACCCGACTATACCTGTATTACGGTACTTACCGATAAAGAAGAAACCGGCTCCGAAGGTAATACAGGTCTTGATTCAAAATATCTTGAATATTTTGTATCTGATCTTGCTTCAATTTACGGTGCTGAAGGAAGGGAAGTGCTTTCTGCTTCAAAATGTCTTTCTGCAGACGTTAATGCCGCATTTGACCCCAATTTCCCCGAAGTTTATGAAAGAAGAAATACAAGCTTTATCAACAACGGTGTATGCATAACCAAATATACAGGCTCAAGAGGAAAGGGCGGTACAAGTGACGCATCCGCCGAATTTATGGGTGAAATAAGACAGCTTCTTGACAGCGAAAATGTCTGCTGGCAGACAGGTGAACTCGGTAAAGTAGACGAAGGCGGCGGCGGAACCGTTGCTAAATATATAGCACATCTCAATGTGGATGTGGTTGACCTCGGTGTCCCTGTTCTTTCAATGCATGCTCCCTTTGAAGTTGTTTCAAAAACAGACGTATATATGGCATATAAAGCATTTCTTGCTTTTTTCAGTAAATAAAAATTAATTCGGAATTCGAAAAACGGAATTCGGAGAATTTGACTGTGAATTCCGTTTTTTTTCCGTATAAAATTACGGAGTATTATATGTATAAAATAAATCCCGCCAAATACAACGGAGTTACGGTAATGCCTTCCGAGATTGCTGAAAAGTATCTGATTCTGTCTTCTGCTTCTCAGCTTAAAGTGATAATATATGCTTTTTCCTGTTCGGGCAGTCTTTTTGATGTGCCCGCCTGTGCAGATGCTACAGGAATAAATGAAGAAGAAGTAAAAGATGCTCTGTCCTACTGGAAGGATATGGGTTTTGTTCTCTTTGAGGAAGAAAGTGCGGTATTTGAACAAAAAGCCGAAGCAGTTCCCGCAGCAACACAAATCAGTGTATCTTTGCCCGATAATCCGCCTTCTAAGGTTTCAAAAGTTCCCGCCAATAATCCTTCAAAGCTGACTTATAACGAGATATGCACAAGAATAGATGAATCCGAAGAAGTACGGCTTCTTCTTAATGAAGCACAGTTAAGACTCGGAAGAACGATAGGTACGGGAGATCAGAGTTCTCTTATTCTTCTTCACGATTACTACGGTCTTCCCGTGGAAGTTATACTTACTATCTGCGAATATGCACGTACAAAAGGTAAATCCACCAATACGAATTACATATATAAAATAGGTGTAGACTGGAGTCAGCGAGAAATCGATACTATTGACAGAGCCGACGAAGAATTAAAAAATATTGAAAAAATAAACGGTATCTGGGCAGAATTCTGTATTTCAGCAGGAATAAAAGATTCGCGTCCAACTTCTTCACAGGAAAAATATCTTTCTCAATGGTCGGATGAATGGAAGTTTACCGTTCCCATGCTTGTGCTGGCATTTGAAGAAATGAAAACGCATACGGAAAAAATCAGCTATTCATATATGCACAAAGTTTTGTCTTCCTGGCACACAAAGGGAATAGACACTCCCGAAAAGGTTGTTGATGAACAGGAAAAGTTTATGCGTGAAAAAGAGCAGAAGGCATACGAAAAAACATTATCGAAAAAAGAAAAGGACGTAAAACCCGATCCTACAGCTTCTTACGATATTCAGCGTGCCGAAATGCGTGCAAAAACATCTGTTCCAAAGGTCAGAAAAAGAGAAAAGAGATAAAAAGGGGAATCCTTATGCCTTACACAAAAGAAATATATGAAAAAGCCATTGAAATAATAAACAACAGAAGGCGTGAATCCGAAAGATTACACGCCGAAAAAACTGCTGCTTTTGAAAAAGAGGTTCCCGAATATAAAGAAATTAAAAATGAGATGATAAATTCAGTAAGGGATGCTCTGAAATCCATAGATATGCCTTCAGATAAGGTTAATGAATTTATACAGCTCCAGAAAATAAGAAACCTCAACGCACAGCAGGAGCTCGCAGAAATTTTAAGAGAAAAAGGTTATCCCGGAAACTATCTTGAAATAAAATATTTCTGCCCTGTTTGTGAAGATACCGGTTTTGATAACAGCAAACTGTGTGAATGTCATATAAAAGTGCTTAAAAACCTTGCATACGAGGAAGCAGGGAAGAGGTCACCTCTTAAATTCTGCCGTTTTGAAGATTTCAGGCTTGATTATTATTCCGATGAAAGAGATAAAGAGCTTGACTGTTCTCCGAAAGAAGTAATGACGGCAATTCTTGATTTCTGTACAGAATACGCAAGTTCTTTTGATACATCTTCACAGTCTGTTTTTATGCAGGGTGAAACGGGATTGGGAAAAACACATCTTTCACTTGCCGTTGCGGGAGAGGTTATATCAAAAGGCTACAGCGTGCTCTATAATTCGGCACAGAATATTTTTAATGAGCTTCAGAAAGAAAGATTCGGCAAAAGTGACACAAACGGCGCTTTTGAAGCAATGGTCCTTGAATGTGACCTTCTTGTTATAGATGACCTGGGTGCAGAATTTACAACCCAGTTCACAAATGCAGCACTTTATAATATTATAAACACAAGAATAAACACGGGACTTCCCACAATAATCAGCACAAATCTTTCTCTTTCACAGATAGAAAGTTTATATACAAAAAAAATATCCTCCCGTATAATAGGAGAATATGCTCATCTTTATTTTACCGGCAATGACATAAGACAGATAAAAAGCGAAAACCAATAAAACAATTTTAAATGAAGAGGTTGTATTTGCAAAAAATGCAGATACAACCTCTTTTACTATTTTTATTCAACAGAATTTTCATTTATTACTGCCTTTACTTCAAATTCTTCAAGCACTTCATTTTTATTGCTGTCAGAAAGAATAAATTTCAGATTAAAAGAACCTGCATTTTCAGGTGTAAAAATAAAATATTGTTTTACTGGAGCACCTTCTTTTTCCGGTTCTGTATTTATAAAATATTCTCTCACATTAAATCCGTTTTTACTGTCAACACATTTCCATGTATATTTTCCGCTCCCGGCTGTTTCAAGTGAGCCTATAACAAACCCCATTTCCTTTGATTCTGTTATAACAAGCTCATTTGTTTTTTCAAGATCAACTGAAACTCTGAAAATAAATCTTGCATCTGATGCTGTGATACTCAGACTTTTATCAACATCAGCGGAAACTTTCTGATTTTCTGAAAGCTGTTCAAGTCCAATTGATGCCCTTAAGACGATTCGTGCATCCGCTGCAGATATTATTCCGTCACCGTTAACATCACCGGGACGAAGGCAAGAAAGAATTTTTACAAGGTCATCATCCATATCTTCAAGATAAGATTCCCAATCATCCCATATCAAGCCTGTTTTATACTGAGGATAAGCAAAAGATGAGAAAGATAACAATATAGTAAAAAAAGCTGTAATAAAAGTAACAAATAAATATTTATGTTTTAATTTTTTCATAATTAATCCTCCTGTTATTTTATATTGTCCATTAATGTGTAATCTGTAGCACATCTGAATCACCGCCTCTCATTATTAATGACGCAAAATAAAATAGTATATTTAAAAAAATAAAAAAATCGGACACAGAACATAAATAAATCTGTATCCGGTTTAAGTTTTATTAAATATTATAAAATTCTTATAACAGAAGCAGGAGCGAAATCGCGAAGGTCTGAGAGAATTTCTCTGAGTTCCTTTTCGCTTGCCTTGTTTGTAATAAATGCTATTTCGTTATCGGGAGCATTTTCTTTTGTAAGTACCTTTACACCGCCGAAGGATTCTCTGATATTGATTATGCTGTTTTTTGCATCCTTGGCATAACCTCTTATATAAAGTTCAGTTTCGTAAAGTAAATAATCTTCAACAGTATTATCCTTATGTTCATCCCATGTATAGTGCAATTCATTCTTTTTAATTCTTGCACATTCCATTACATCACCCACAACGGCACTGGCTGTAGCTTCCTTACCTGCACCCTGTCCGTAGAGAAGAACGTCTCCTATGCTGTCTCCCGTTATCGAAATTGCGTTATAAACGCCGTTTACGCCTGCAATCAATGAATCTTCATTTACAAAGAAAGGACAGACAATTGCACCGATTTTGCCGTTTTCAAGCTTATCTGCTTTTCCGAGTAATTTTATTTTACACCCGCATGAAGCGGCATATGCTGCATCTTCAAGTGTAACACCTGTAATTCCTTCTGTGTGTATTTCTTCGGGATAAATATGATTTCCGTAAGCTATTGAAGCTAAAATACAGGTTTTTCTTCCCGCATCAAGACCTTCTATATCGGCTGTGGGATCTTTTTCGGCATAACCCTTTTCCTGAGCAATTTTAAGAGCCTGGTCAAAGGACATCTTTTCATTTATCATTTTTGTAAGAATAAAGTTTGTTGTACCGTTTAATATTCCTGCAAAAGATAAAATATTATTTGCAGAAAGGGAGGAGAACATTGTTCTTATAACGGGAATACCGCCGCAAACGGAGGCTTCAAACATAAATGCCGCATTATTGTTTTTTGCAGCCTTAAAAAGCTCTTCGGCTTTTGCGGCAACAAGAGCTTTGTTTGAAGTGACAACATTTTTACCTTTTTCAAGACATTTTTTACAGAAAGTAAAAGCAGGTTCAACACCGCCCATTGTTTCAACAACGGTTTCTATTTCATCGTCACTCAATATTATATCTATATCTTTTACAATTCTTGAAGCAAGAGGGGAACCTGTGAAATCTCTTATATCAAGAATATATTTTACTTCTATTTCTTCACCTGTGCTTTTTACCATAAGGTCTTTTTTTGCGTCGATTATTTCAACAACACCCGAACCTACGGTACCGCAACCCATTACAGCTATTTTCATAAATACCTCCGAGATGAAAATATTTAATATATTCTACACTATATAATTATAAAAGTAAAGATTTTTTTAACAAAACAGAACTAAGAATTTAATGAATAATATTAATTTAAATTATAATTATTATAAATTTTAGTTGAATATTTTTTTTTACTGTGTTATTATATATTAAATAACTATAAGTATAATTATAATTTAAAGATATATAGGAAAAAAGCGGAGGAAAATATGGATACACTCAATGACATCTGGAAGGAAGTTCTTGCTTTATGTAAGCAGGAGGTTTCTGATGTAATGTATAATATGTGGTTGTCTCCACTGGAGTTTTATAAACTCGAAGTTGATACTGCCGTATTTACCGTAAATGCGGAATACAGAAAAAACATTATTCTTTCAAAGTTTGCACCACTTATAAAAAAGAATTTCAAAGAAATAATCGGTTTTGATGTTGAAATAGACGTTATCGTCGATCAGGCTGTAAGTGAAAAATCTACAGACACTTCAGCACCTAAAACAGAAAATAAAAAAGAAGAGGCTGAAGAAACAGAAGATGAACCTGCAGCAAATGCCAAAAAAAGCTCCGCTTCGTTTACCTTTGATAATTTTGTTGTAGGTAAATCAAATCTCTTCGCTTATACTGTTGCAAAGGGTGTTGCCGAAAGCCCCGGAAATCAGTATAATCCGCTTCTTATATACGGAAATTCAGGACTTGGTAAAACACATCTTCTTTTTGCTGTATATAATGAACTTAAAAGAAAAAATCCCAACGATGTTATAGTTTATACCACAGGTGAAAGCTTTCTTAATGAGCTTATCGAAAATGTAGGTAAAAAAAATACATACGCATTCCATAATAAATACAGAAACGTTGATGCCCTTCTGGTTGATGATATTCAGATAATACAGAAAGGTGATATGGTACAGGAAGAATTTTTCCACACCTTCAATGCTCTTGAACAGGCAGGTAAGCAGATAATACTTACATCCGATGTACCGCCCAAAGAAATGGCAATTCTTGATGAAAGATTAAGAACACGTTTTGAAATGGGTGTTATTGCAGATGTAAAGCCCCCGGATATGGAAACAAGAAAAGCCATTATCAAACGTAAATCACAGTCACTGGGAATAACTCTTCCCGAAAGTATGATAGATTTTATTGCAAATAAAATCAAAAACAATATACGACAGCTTGAAGGAACAGTAAAAAAGGTAGAAGCACTCAAAAAGGTTTACGGTGTTATGCCTTCATTTGAACAGGTTCAGAATATCGTAAAGGATGTAACTTCAGATTCTCTGCCCGTTGCCGTTATTATAAATAATATTTTTTCAATTGTATCAAATACATACGGAATCACAATTGATGAAATAAAATCAACAAAAAGATCGGCAAATATCTCACAGGCAAGAAATATCTGTATGTATATCATAAAAACAGTAACGGGACTTACACTTAAAGAAGTGGGCGCATATTTCGGAAAAGACCATGCAACTGTGCTTCACTCAATAAAAAAAGTAGAAAATTCCATAGAAACTGACGGAACATTCAAAAACACCGTTAATAATATAATGAGAGAAGTCAGAGAAAAGAACTGAGTTTTCAACAACTTATAAACAATAAACATTTTCTTTTCAACACTTTTCACATTTGCCTTTTTACGGTTTTTAATTCAACAAGTTTTCAAGTTTAAAAAAATTGATAACTTTTGCGTTTTTTTCCATATTTTTCTAGGCATAAAAGACTTTTCAACATTTTCAACACCACTACTAATACTACTATTTTTAAACATATCCTATCCCCTGTTAGGGGAGGAGATCGAATTTCGGGAGGTTTTAATAAATGAAGATAATATGTGATACCGGCTCGTTTACAAATACCTGTCTTAACGTGCAGAGATCGATTCCCGCAAAGGCAGTTCTTCCTCACCTTGAAGGTCTGCTTATAGAAACAACAAATGATAATACTATAAAGCTTACGGGTTTTGACCTTGATATTGCCGTAATGACTTCAATAAATGTACGTGTAGAAGAAGCGGGTGCTGCAGTTCTTAATGCAAAAACCTTTTGTGATATATTAAGACATCTTCCCGATAAAACAGTTACAATTACATGTAATGAAAAAAATGTCTGTACCATCACAAGCGGCGAAGTTGAATATACACTTATAAGTCTTAACCCTGCAGAATATCCCGAGCTTCCTTCGCTTACCGAAGAGGTACCTTTCAGAATTAATGCAGGTATACTTAAAGATATGATAAAAAGAACAGTTTTTGCGGTTTCTGCCGATGACGGTAAAACTGTTCACAGAGGTGTTAAATTTGAAGTTACACCCGGCGAAATAAAGCTGGTTGCGCTTGACGGCTACAGACTTGCCATAAGAAATGAATTTATAGAATATAACGGCAATAATCTTTCATTTGTTGTTCCCGCAAAAACACTTTATGAGATAATAAAGCTTGCCGAAAACGATGAAGATATTATTGAGATAGTAAAGGGCAGACGCCATATTATGTTCGGTGTAAGCGGCTACCGCCTTATATCCAAGCTTCTTGAAGGTGAATTTCTTGATTACCGCACGGCATTTCCTAAGGGAAAGAGTGCTACGGTAAGAATAAGCACAAAGAGATTTATGGACTGTATTGAAAGAACTTCAATTATTATTACAGAAAAAGTAAGAAGTCCCATCAAATGTATATTTGAGGATGAAGAATTAAGACTTTCTGCAGTAACGGCTCTCGGAAGTGCTAATGACAGACTTGATATTTCAGTAGACGGAGTAAGAACCGAAATAGGATTCAATAACAGATTTCTTCTTGATGCTTTAAGAAGCTGCGATACGGATGAAGTTCTCATTGAACTTAACGGTTCGCTTTCACCCGCTGTTATAGTTCCTCCCGAAGGGGAAAGCTTCCTTTATCTCATATTACCCGTAAGAATAAAAAATGATTAAAGAGAATTAATTATGGAAAGAAAAAAAATAAAAGTCAGAGCTATAGTTAAAACAGAAGACAAACTATATATAACAACACCTTTTATAAAGCTTGATTCAGCAATGAAATTATCAGGACTTGCCGATACGGGCGGTATGGCAAAAATGTTTATTGAAGACGGTCTTGTAAAAGTAAACGGAGAGGTTTGTATACAGAGAGGTAAAAAACTTTATCCCGGCGATAAGATATTTTTCGGAAACAGCCTTTTTGTTGTAACATCAGACGATGAAAATAAATAAAATAGAACTTAAAAATTACCGTAACATAGAAAGTATGGAGATTATTCCCTGTGACGGAGTAAATATTATTTACGGCGAAAATGCACAGGGTAAAACAAATATACTTGAAAGTATATTTCTTTTTACGGGACTTAAAAGTTTCAGAAGCTCAAAAGACAGTGAGCTTGTTATGTTCGGTAAGAATTCTTCGCTTTTAGGCGTGAGTTTTTATTCATCTTCAAGACAGCAAGCTGCTGAAATAAAGATAAATGAAAGAAGAAGGGCAGTTCTTAACGGAGTTTCTCTTCCTTCGCCCACGGCTTTGATGAGTAAATTTCCCTGTGCCCTTTTTTCTCCCGGATTTTTGTCTCTTATACAAAACGGGCCTGCCGAAAGAAGAAAGTTTATTGATTCAGCAATATGTCAGATACATCCTAAATATGCTGTTATACTTGCGGAATATACAAAGCTTCTTAAACAAAGAAATGCAGTTCTTAAAGACAGTGAAAATATTAAAGATACAAAGTTTTTTCTTGAATGTATAAATGAGGCTTTCAGTATTGCCGGTGAAAAAATATATGAGGAGAGAAAAAATTATCTCGAAAAAATACTTCCCTTTGCAGACAGTATTTATAACGGACTTTCTTCGGGAAGAGAAGAGATAAGTTTTTCTTATATAAAAAAAGGCGATGCGGGAGATATATATTCTTTTAATGAAATATTAAAAAGACACGAAACTGCAGATATTGCATCAAGGATGACTCTTACGGGACCTCACAGAGATGATATAGACATCAATATAAACGGTTTTTCCGCAAGAAGCTTCGGCTCTCAGGGGCAGAAACGCTCTTCCGCCATTGCACTTAAGCTTGCGGAAGCACAGGTAATGAAGGAGTTTACGGATGAACAGCCCGTTATCCTTCTTGACGATGTTATGAGTGAGCTTGATGCTTCAAGACAGGATTATATACTTAACCATATAAAGGATAAGCAGGTATTTATAACCTGTTGCGATCCCTCTTCCGTAAGAATATTGAGCGAAGGTAAAACCTTTAATATATACGGCGGAAAAATAAAAGAATAACGGTAATATTATGTATTTACATTTAGGACAGGATACTGTAATAAGAAAAGATGATATTCTCGGAATTTTTGATATAGATACTGCTACAGTATCAAAGATATCGAGAGATTATCTTGCAAAAAAAGAAAAAGACGGAAACTGTGTTACGGTTTCTTATGAGCTTCCCGGCTCATTTATAGTATGTACAGACAAAGAAAAAAAAGAAACAGTATATATTTCTCAGCTTTCAGCATCTACATTGCTTAAAAGAACAGAAGATATATTCTGATTGCGCTAAACGTTTTTTTAACTCTAAGGAGGATTTATAATGGATAAACCCGAAAACAACATTTCCGAAAAGAACATTAATGAAGGATTTGAAGAAGTAGTTATTACCGACAGCGAAGAGGTTATGGATACTGCTGTATCAGAGGTATACGATGCCAATCAGATTCAGGTTCTTGAAGGACTTGAGGCTGTAAGAAAAAGACCCGGTATGTATATCGGTTCAACAGGACCCAGAGGTCTGCATCATCTTGTTTATGAAATTCTCGATAACTCTATAGACGAGGCTCTTGCTGGCTACTGTACACATATAGAGGTAGAAATTCTTCCCGGTGATATTATTACCGTAAGAGATAACGGACGAGGTATCCCCACAGATATCAATGAAAAACAGGGTATTCCTGCCGTTACCGTTGTTTTAACGGTTCTGCACGCAGGCGGTAAATTCGGCGGCAGCGGTTATAAGGTTTCAGGCGGTCTTCACGGTGTTGGTTCTTCCGTTGTTAATGCTCTTTCAGAATGGCTGGAAGTAGAAGTAAGCCAGAACGGTCATATCCATAAACAGAGATTTGAAAGAGGTAATATTGTTACCGATCTTGAAATTATAGGTGATACCGAAGAAACAGGTACTCTTATAAGATTCAAAGCAGACCCTGAAGTTTTCACAGAAACTACCGTTTATGAATACGAAACTCTTCAGAGAAGAATAAGAGAACAGGCTTTTCTTAATGCAGGTCTTCGTATTTCTCTTGCAGATAAAAGAGATGAAGAAAATATAATTGAAGAAGTTTTCTGTTATGAAGGCGGTCTTTCAAGCTTTGTTCAGTATATAAACGAATCGAGAGCACTTACCACTCTTCACGATATACCTATGCACTTTTCTGTTGTAAAAGGCGACAGAAGTGCAGAAGTTGCCATTATGTATAATGACGGATATCAGGAAAATATACAGTCTTTCGCAAATAATGTTCGTACCATTGACGGCGGTACTCACGAAACAGGCTTTAAGAATGCACTTACAAGAGTTTTCAATGATTACGGCAGAAAATATAATTTCTTAAAAGAAGCAGATAAAAATCTTTCGGGTGAAGATGTAAGAGAAGGTCTTACGGCTGTTGTAAGTGTAAAGCTTACTGATGCTCAGTTTGAAGGTCAGACAAAGGGTAAACTCGGTAATACCGATATAACTCCTCTTGTTCAGCAGATGGTATACGAAAAGTTATCAACATTTTTTGAAGAAAATCCTTCTGTTGCAAAGGCCATATTCAATAAAGCCCTTGATGCTTCAAGAGCAAGAGAGGCTGCAAGAAAGGCAAGAGACCTTGCAAGAAGAAAGAGTGCGCTTGAAGGAAACTCGCTTCCCGGTAAGCTTGCTGACTGTACCGATAAAAATCCCGAAAACACCGAGCTTTACATCGTCGAGGGTGATTCTGCAGGCGGCTCTGCAAAAGAAGGCAGAGACAGAAGAACTCAGGCTATATTAGCCCTCTGGGGTAAAATGCTCAATGTTGAAAAATCACGTATAGATAAAGTTATAGGAAACGAAAAGCTTGTTCCCGTTGTATTGGCGCTTGGTACAGGTATCGGTGAAGATTTTGATATAACAAAGCTCAGATATCATAAAGTTGTTATTATGGCCGATGCCGACGTTGACGGTGCACATATCAGAACTCTTCTTCTTACATTCTTCTTCCGCTATATGCGTCCTCTTATTGAACAGGGTTTTGTTTATATAGCACAGCCTCCCCTTTTCAAAATTTCAAAGGGTAAGCGTCATGAATACGCATATTCGGATGAGCAAAGAGATGAATTTTTATCTGAAATGGGACAAGGCTGTTCTGTTCAGAGATATAAGGGTCTTGGTGAAATGGACCCCGAACAGCTGTGGGAAACAACAATGGATCCCGACAGAAGAACAATGCTCAGAGTTAATCTCAATGATGCCGAAGAAGCAGATGAAACATTCTCAATACTTATGGGTGACAAAGTAGAACCCAGAAAAGATTTTATTGAAAAGAACGCGAAATTTGTTCAGAACCTCGATATTTAAGGAGTAGTATGATGGATAACGAAAATAAGATAAATGAAAATATGGAAGACAATCAGCCTAAAGGTACTCTGGTTCAGGTAGACCTTAACAAGGAAATGAGAAGCTATTTCCTTGATTACTCTATGTCTGTTATTACCCAGAGAGCTCTTCCCGATGTAAGAGACGGCTTAAAGCCCGTTCACCGCCGTATTCTTTATACGATGCACGAAAACAATCTTACTCCCGATAAAGAATACCGTAAGTGCGCCGATACCGTCGGTTCGGTTCTCGGCCGTTACCATCCCCACGGTGACGCATCTGTTTATGATGCCATGGTAAGACTTGCACAGACTTTCTCAACAAGATATGTTCTTGTTGACGGTCACGGAAACTTCGGTACCGTAGACGGTGACCCCCCTGCAGCATACAGATATACAGAATCAAGAATGAGCAGAATTTCACTTGAAATGCTCACTGATATTGATAAAGATACAGTTGATTTTACAGGAAACTACGACGACAGACTCAAGGAGCCTACCGTTCTTCCCGCACGCTTTCCAAATCTTCTTGTAAACGGTTCAACAGGTATTGCCGTTGGTATGGCAACAAACATTCCTCCTCATAATCTTGGTGAGGTTATTGACGGTATGTGCTGTATTATAGACAATCCAGACTGTTCGCTTGAGGATATTATGCAGCACATAAAAGGACCCGACTTCCCCACAAAGGGTATTATTATGGGAAGATCAGGTATCAGAGCAGCTTATGCTACGGGCAGAGGTAAAATTACCGTAAGAGCAAGATGTGAAATACAGGAAACCAAAAACGGAAGATATGCCATAATTGTATCTGAGCTTCCTTATCAGGTAAATAAGGCAAGACTTATTGAATCAATTGCAGAGCTTCATAAAGAAAAGCGTCTTGAAGGTATTTCAGATATAAATGACTATTCTTCAAGAGAAGGTATGAATATCACAATTGACCTTAAGCGTGATGCAAATCCTCAGGTAGTACTCAATCAGCTTTACTCCTTCACACAGCTTCAGACTACCTTCGGTGTTATTCAGCTTGCCCTTGTTGACGGTGTACCCAAGGTTCTTACTCTTAAAGAAATGCTTATGCATTACATTGACCATCAGGTAAATGTTGTTACAAGAAGAACTGAGTTTGATCTTAAAAAGGCAAAAGAACGCCAGCATATACTTGAGGCTCTTCTTAAAGCTCTTGATTTTATTGATGAGGTTATAAACATTTTACGTTCTTCAAAAAATATAGCAGAAGGTAAAGAAAGACTTATGGAACGCTTCGGATTTGATGAAATTCAGGCAAACCATATAGTTCAGATGAGACTCGGACAGCTGACAGGTCTTGAAAGAGAAAAACTTGAAGACGAAGTATAAGCTCTTGAAGAAAAAATCGCAAGATTCCTCGAAATACTCAGCAGCCGTGAAAATGTTCTTGCACTTGTAAAAGAAGAATCAATTGCCATAAGAAATAAATTCTCTGACGACAGAAGAACAGAAATTGCAAATGTATCCG
>JAZSRT010000074.1:0-2589 GCA_045538645.1 Acutalibacteraceae bacterium
ATATGAAAATGTATAATCGAACAGAGGTGGTTATATGATAAACCGTGAAATCCTTAAAGAATTGATTCCCATAACCGACGAGGAGCAGTCTATATTAGACGGAAGAAGCACAGTAGACAGCAGTATTTATACGGAAAACGATGATAATATTATTTCATCCAGAAAGCTTCTCAAGGACGGAAAGCTCATTACAATCAGAACACACACAAGATTCATTCATTTTCCCGAGCACACCCACGATTTTGTTGAGGTAGTCTATATGTGTTCAGGCAAAACAACACATGTTATAAACGGAAAAACTATCGAGCTGTGTGAAGGAGAGTTGTTATTTCTCGGACAGAATGCTAAGCAGGAAATCCTTCCCGCATCAGGAAATGACATAGCGGTAAACTTTATCATTCTCCCTCAATTTTTCGACAAGACACTTGAAATGTTAGGTGCTGAAGAAACGCCCCTTAAAAAGTTTCTGATAGAGTCTCTTTTCAAAGAAGAAAATGCAGGCTATCTCCACTTCAGAGTTTCGGATGTTTTGCCTGTACAGAATCTCATTGAAAATTTACTTTGGACACTCATCAACAACACATCAAATAAAAGAAATATCAATCAGACTACTATGGGACTTCTTTTTATGCAGCTTCTCAATCACACAGACAAGCTCGCATATCAGTCAAAGGAAGAAGCCGCCATACTACAGATTTTCAAATACATAGAAGAAAATTACAAAAACGGCAGTCTTACCGAGGCGGCAAAACTGCTTCACTACGACTTTTATTGGCTCAGCCATGAAATCAAAAATCAGACAGGAAAGACCTATACTGAACTTTTGCAAGACAAAAGGCTTTCGCAGGCGGAGTATCTTTTAAAGAATACGAAGATAGGTATTGATGAAATTTCAAAAGCCGTGGGATATGAAAATAAAAGCTATTTCCACAGGATATTCGCAAAACAGTTCGGTATGAGTCCGAAGAAATACAGGGATGGTTGAAATTTTTATAATTAGAATAAACAAATATCCACTTACATATAAACTAATTTTTTACTACGAAAAAATATCTTCAACAAGTCTGAAAAATCATACCATATAAGCTAAAAGCAATCACAATCAACCACAACATATTGTATGATCTTTTTGAATTTTGCCTTGTATTCGATAGAATTTTTTGAAATGACCTGATGTATTATCTAAAAAAACTAACGGATAAAACACAATATTCGGAAAAATATTTCCGAATAATTTGTTGACAAAAGATTATAATAGATTTATAATGAATTTAGTTTCAGTGAAAACAAATTCATTAAAAGGAGTGCTTTTATGTTTGTTGCAAGAGAAAAAGAATTGGCATTGATAAATGAAATTCTCGGTAAGCCTTCGGGCAGTGCTATGATATACGGTAAAAGAAAGGTCGGAAAGACTACCTTGATTACCGAAGCTTTGAAAAGCAGTAAGGATAAAACAATCTACTATGAATGTATAAAGTCAAGCATCGAAGATAATGTTGAGGGTTTTGTTGATGTTCTTGTAAGAGAAAAGCTGTTAGCAGTTCCACTACAGTTCAAAACATTTATTGATGTGTTTGCCTACCTTAATACTCTGCCTCAGACCTTCAACATCACAATTGACGAGTACCCTTATCTTAAAATGTTCTCTAATCCCGAAACAGTTGATTCTATGTTTCAGAAAATCATAGACAACAGCTTGTCGAACATCAGATTGTTTCTCTCCGGCTCTCATATCGGAATGATGAAGGATTTGCTCGAAGAAAAGAATGCTCTTTATGGCAGATTTTCTCTCACAATACATCTGAAAGAACTGAACTACAAAGAAGCAGCTTCATTTTATCCTGAAAAACAAGTTTATGATAAGGTGGGACTTTATTCTGTTTTCGGCGGTTCACCGTATATAAACAAATTTATTGACCCTGATAAAACACTTAAGGAAAATATAATAAGCACTATTCTTAAAGATACTCATCCCGTTTATCAGTATGCTGAGCATCTTCTGATTACCGATTTTACCAACGCCGTAAATGCAGAAAGAATTTTCTATGCAATTTCAAACGGCAAGAAAAAGTATGGCGAGATTGAAAGCAAGCTGAAAATGAAAAACAACGGACTTCTTTCGAAACAATTAGCCGCACTGACAGGTATGGAGATAATCTCAAAAACATATCCTATAAATAAGCCTGATGACAACAAAAAAATCTCTTATGAAATCAATGATAACCTTCTGAGATTTTACTATGCCTTTATTTATAAAAACAAAAGTGCTTTGCAGGTGCTCGGTGCAGAAGCTTTTTACAATGAATATATAGAAGAACCGTTAAAGCAATTTATTTCTTTCAGATTTGAAGAAATCTGTCGGTCATATTTTTCACTGAATGCTATATCGGGAAAACTCAAAGGCATAACAAATATCGGTACCTTCTACTATGATGACAGTACGACAAAGAGTTCAGGTGAGTCCGATGTTGTTTTGCAGAAAAAAGGCATAGAAACTGATTTTGCTTACGATGTTTATGAAGCAAAGTATTATGCATCTCCGCTCTCACAGGGTGAGATGTATAAGGAAGCCGAGAAAATAAGAAATCT
>JAZSRT010000009.1:0-22882 GCA_045538645.1 Acutalibacteraceae bacterium
ACCTGATAGCCTTCAAGGTCATTGGGGTCAAAAATGGAGTGTACGGGAAAGCCGATACATTCCTTTTCTGTTGAGAAAATAGAAGAAATACCCGTAACCTTTCCGCCGTAATATCTTATGGCATCAATAGCGGCAAGAACGGTTTTACCTGAAGATACGGAGACTGCAAGAATCATAACATTCTTGTCCTTTATCATGGGAACGATATTATCACGGAAAAGTATCTGATTTCCGTTTGTATATTCGGGAGAAACCACATAAATAGACTTATGTGCGTTCATATTGATTATATTATCTGTTTTTGTAAGGAAATTTGCAAGACAGGCACCGATAACCTCTGTTCCGTCAAGACAGAGAACAGTATCAACCTTTGTATCGGCATAATAATGTGAAGCCAGTTCTTCTGCTACTGCCTTTGCTTCGGAAAGACGGGATTTCTGAGACACAACATCGATATAATAATTTGTGTGACGGTTGCTTGTTGCAAAATGTCCCGGTGCCACACGAAGAAACAGATTTTTACGCTTTGTTTCATATTTTACTGTCTGTATAGTTGACATAAAAATTCCCCCTTTAAGGTATATGGATAATTATACACGATTCTATGCTGATGTTCAAGTGCTTTTTGCCGATGAAAAAAGCACAATTACAATATTTCTCATTCAGCAAAAACATTATCAAGTCCGAGGATTTTTATCACTTCTCTTAAGCCTTCAAGGACTTCTTCACGGGAAAAGCCGTTCAATAAAAGAAATTCATCTGTTTTTGTGTCGAGATATGAATAAAACAAAAGCGCAGTTTCTATATAACCCGATTTCTTTTCTTCTATCAGTTCAAACAAAATATCCTCAGCTTTTCCTATCTCGCCCGAATCAATCATTTCAAGAAGCGTCTGAAGAATTCCTGTTTCATTTTCGGACAAACGGTCTTCAAGCTCTTCTGTAAGGGTTGGTGAATCTATGCCGAAGAAGAATTTAGCAACCATTTTAGCAAGAAACTTTATCTGCCGCATTATATAATCCTGTTCAAACATAATTTTCACCTCGGCTTCTTGTTATTTTAATATTTTTACTCATTCCTTAAAAACATCTTTTATACCTTCAAGATAACCGTAGCCGTAAAGGTCATCGGGCTGAAGATAACTGGTTTCTGTCCATTCATTCCAGCTGTTTACTGTAATAAGGGGAGCTTTCATAATTCCCTTGCTGAGAGAATCATCTGCAAGCTCTTTTATTTTTTCACAGGCTTTTCTGAAATTTTCGGGGGTGTTATTTTCCACAACACCGGGTACAAAATTATAAAATCTCACATTATTATCCCATCCCACCGAGATATTGGGGTAATAAGGAATATTTAGTTTTTCCGAAGCATCGATAAACTTTTCTGTATACTTATCGGTAAGCTCACTGTAGTCGCCGTCGAAGTGAACACTGCCGCCCCAGTTATAATTTGTTACGGAATCAATACCCAGATAATCATAAATCTCATAAACTGATTTGCCCTTATTTATGTCATTGTCACTGAGCCAATCATAAGTTCTGTCGCCCCAATAAACCACCTGAAAATGCAGTCCCTTAAAGCCTGCCGCAACGGTTTTTGCTCTGAATTCCGAAATGGCATTTCTGCATTCTTCGGTAGAAGCAAAGGAACGGATAAAATTATCAAGATCAAATATCATATAAACGGGACAGCCGTCTATCTGATAGTAATTTTCGGAGCTGAAATATTTTTCAATGGTTCTGTCGCATATTTCCGAAAAAATTCCGGGAGTGACAGCACCTTTCCATATAACGGTTGAAAGGTCATTGTCGGAATTTCTTTTATCCCACAGATGTGTGGCATCGTGATTTGCCCACATAAGAAAATACTTCATCTGCTTATTGTTACGTGCCTTAAGAAATCCGTCATTCAGGCAGTTTTCAAGAAACGGACGGTTATCAAACCAGTACCAGTCATATATAAAAACGTTAACGCCGTAGGAAACTGCACAGTCTATCTGCATTTCCATAACACGGCTGTCGGCTTCATTTACATAACCCCACAAAGGCATTCTGGGCCATCGGCAGCCTTTATAGCCTTTGTCTGTCATAGCCTTTACAGTCTGCCATTCACCGTAGCCCTCGGGCCAGAAAATTCGTGTTCTCGGTTCATCCCCCGTATAAGAGGGCCATATAAAAGCGGCAATATCATATTTATTCATATTATAACCTCTCTTTCATCACTGTATTATTGTAACAGTCATCAACTTTCACAGTCAAGCTCTATTTCATCATAATTGTGAATGTATATATCAACAAGCTTTTTCAGTTCTTCGGTCTGAGGTTCACTTTCATCAAAAATTCCCACCACATTATAGCCGTTTGCTTTGGCAGTTTTTGCGGCATAGAGGGCATCTTCAAACACCCATGTGGTCTCCTTTTGTGTGCCGAGCTTTTCAAGAACAGTATCATACACCTTAGGTTCTGTTTTGCCGGCTCCCACGGTATAGGTTGAATATATTGCCTCAAAATAATCAGCCATTCCGTATTTTTCCATAACGGCAATCAAAGCAGGCTCACCCGTGGCTGTGGCAATACCCATTTTAACGCCCTTTTTCTTAAGCTTTTCAAGAAAATCCTTTATATCATTCTTAGGCTCAGCTTCTGCAAGATATCTCTCCTTGATATATTCAAAAAACATAGACAAAAGCTCGTCGTAAGTTTCTCTCATATTAAATCTCTCTATTGCAAGTGTAAGAGATTCTCTGAGATATTTTCCTTTAAAGGCTTCCTCGTCTTCCTTTGTCAGCTTCAGCCCTATTCTGTCAAAAAATTTATCCTTTACGCCTTTCCACACAGGCATAGAATCAAAAAGTGTGCCGTCAAAATCAAAAATTGCACCTGTAATTTTCATTGTTTTCCCCCCGGCACTTTTTTATTTATATAGATAGAAAAACACAAAGAAACAGCTATAAGAAACATCGGTATAATATAACGCGTTAATGTATTTTCCGCATAAAAAACCGAGAGCGCATTATTCACCGAGTGTGCGATTATACACGGAACCAGAGATCCGCTTTTTTGAAAGATTACAACAAACAGATAACCTACCGCACAAGCATAGCAGATCTGAAGTAATGTGGGAATAAGCTCAGCTCCGTTAAAAAGATTTATAATATGACCCACGCCAAAGGTAACGGAGCTTACAATAACGGCAATTTTCACATGGTCTTTTGCTATCAGCTTAAAAAGAAAACCGCGGAAAATGATCTCCTCAATAAAGCCTACGTTCAGCATATTGAGTACATAAAAAATAATTTCACTTTTTGAGTTGTTTATATTGATACCGTTCCAAAGATTTACGGAAACAATCAAAATCAAAGGAAGAAAATATAACAGTTGTTTTGAATGTACAGGCTTATTAATACCGTAAAAAGATATCCTTTCGAGAAGAACTATCAAAACCAGAAGCATTGCTGAAAACACGGTATTTATGATAACAATCCTGTAATCAGCAACACCGAAATTGCCGATACAGTAGGAATTTATCACAACATATAAAACTATCAATAAAATACAAAACACTGTCTCGTACTTTTCAAAAAATTTTTTCATTATATTCACCTGCAAAATATCAAATCATAATTTACCAAATCGTGACTTGATATCTGAAAACATTTTTTCGTGCTGTTCGCAAAATAACGGAGGATTCTCTTCAAGAGAAAAAAATTTAAGCTCTATTGTCTCTTCGTTATCACAAAAAAGCTCTCCGCCGGTGGCTTTTAATATATATACAATACAAATACTCTGATACCTGTCCCCGTTAGAACAGCGGGCATCAAGGTCTGTATATATTCCCAAAAGCTCTCCCACTTCAATATCAAGTCCTGTTTCTTCCTTGATTTCCCTGACGGCAGCCATTTCAGGAGTTTCACCAAGCTCCACAGCACCGCCGGGAAAGCCCCACAGATTGCAGTCTCCCCGTTTCTGAAGCAAGACCTCTCCTTTTTCGTTAAAAATACAACCGCCTGCGTGAACAAGCATTATCTTCTTATGCCCCACAAATCCGCGAAGCCATTTCATATAATTCTTTATATTTTCCATTTTACATTTCTTCTTTTTACTTTTTTAATCTTCATTTTTGTGTTTAATAAATAATCCTCTGCATATTGTCGGTATTCCGCAAACTATAAACAAAACCGGAATCAGTGCAAAAAGTCCTGCGGTTTCAAATAATCCCAAAAAAGAAAAGTTACCCGAAAAGATGTATGTTGTGGCAATTCCCATTATCACCAGAACACTGCCCACAAGAATATCCATAATATTATATTTCAGACTTTTAAGCTTTCCGTTTATTGCAAGTATACCGATTATCATAACAACAGGCACAAGAGTAAACATCAATCCGAACCATATATTTACCGTTGAAGAATCCGTACCGCCGAGAACTGCTTCGGAAGGATTTTCGGGATTGAAATAAACTGTTCTTACCGAGCCTAT
Organism: Acutalibacteraceae bacterium; assembly: GCA_045538645.1. Lineage (GTDB taxonomy): Bacteria > Bacillota > Clostridia > Oscillospirales > Acutalibacteraceae > RUG806. The sequence goes on from JAZSRT010000009.1 coordinate 4,479, forward strand.
GGGCGGACGCTGACCTGTGCTGTAGTCGGTTTTTACCGTATAACTTTCACCGTTGACCTGATATTCATAAATAAGATAAAAGGTTGTACGGTTGCCGTATTTTCTGATGCTTCTCCCGGTATGGATCTCATAGTCGGTATAATATCCTTCGGTAAAGGTATAAATTTCCTTGACTTTTTTTATTTTAAGCGTTTCTTCAATGCCATTTAAAAGAGAGCCTGAACCGAGAAGCATACACAATATAAGTACAGGTATCAAAAAATTACTTTTTCTCATTATTACCACCGGGAAATCGAAATATTGTCAGAAGGCTTTATTTTATTGTATCAAGATTTGCACCCTTGGTTTCTTTTACCTTAAGTCCCAGCATCACGGCGGCAACACCGACACAGGGAACGGCAACCAGAAGGCAGGTAAGCCATACGGGAAGGGCAAGCATTCCCACTATAACAAGAAGATAGCCAACAGCAAGACCGATTATAACCAAAAGTCCCTCCGCACCCACAACAGATGCTCTGATATCCGTAGGTACTTTTTCTGTCATCATAATATTCATATAATCTCTTCCTATCCAATAGCAGCCCTGATACAGACCGCAGAAGCCACCGATAAGATACGGGTTCCAGAGATTATTTATACCCACCGCAAAAAGAATAAATCCCGTAATTGAAAGTACACTTGCACCTGAAATCAGCTTCTTTCTGCCGATTGTATCGGCAATAAAGCCCGAAAACAGAGTGAGTGTGGCATAGACTATGGGAAGAACAAACATAGCCTTTGTTATATCCGCAGTACTCATACCCGCAATATGCATTGAAGATTCATAATAAAGTGCAATGGCAGGCATACCTGCATCAAAAACAATATGGGAAATTATAAGACTCTTTGTATCTTTATTTGAAAATATGTATTTTACCGCATTGAAAACACCCGACTGATTCCTCTGCACCTTCTTTTCCTGTTTTTCGCGGAGCTTCTTCTCCTGTCTTTCTTCAAAGGGTATGGAAAGGTAAGCTATCCTTTCGCTTATAAACACCTTTGTGTCTTTTGTGAATATAACCACAAGAACCGCTGCAATGATACCTGCCGCTGCGGGAACAAGAAATATCCTTCTCCAGAGTGTGGCATCGTTACCCATAAGGGCGTTGCGGAGCATAGGAATGCACACAACGCCGAAAATTCCCAGGGCTTTCAGCACACTGTAAATAGCAGCTCTGAATTTATCGGGAGCTTCTTCGAGTATATAAATTATCTGTATATCGTGACCGAAGAAAAAACCGATAACCGCATAGCCCAGAAGGAATACAAGATAATTGGGTGAAAAATAGATAATGAGAAGCCCCACACCCATACCGAGAGTGGAAATTGCAAAAAGCGGCTTTCTGCCCCACTTATCGGCAAGTGCCTTATAAAACGGGGTTATTGCACCCAAAACATAGCTTATGATACTGACAGAAGTATGAAGCGACAAACCTTCTTCAAAGGTATAGTATTTGCCCAGGAAGGGATTGTTTACAAAAAATTCCGTAACAAAAGAGGACTGCACCGAAACGGAAAGATTGCTTGTTACCTCGTCGATTATATTTACAAAGGCAATTATCACAAGCAGAACAAGAAAATACATACTGCCTGTTCCTTTTAACGATTTCTTCTTCAGAGAACTAAGCTGTTTTTCTTCAAAAGCTTTAACCCGTTCTGTTTTTCTGTCTGTGTTTTTCATAATAATCTCCTTTTCCCCGTATTCTCTGTTAATCTGATAATAACATAAAGTTCAACCCAAAGCAAGGCAGTACAAAAGCAGCAAATAATAATTTCTTTACAATTTTATTGATTTTATAGTATAATTATTTAAGAGGTGAAAGCTATGAAATATAATCTTGTTGTAGCAGGCGGAGGTCTTTCGGGAGTTGCTGCAGCAGTCAGTGCCGCACGTGAAGGACTTAAGGTTTTATTGGTTGAAAAATCAGGATGCCTCGGCGGGGCAATTTCAAACTGTCTTATTTATCCTTTTATGCCATATTGGACTCGGACAGACAAAGACAGCCAAAACAAAAAATACCTGTCTCAGGGTATTTTCAAAGAAATGAAAATCCGCCACGACAGATATGTTTCCGATTGCAAGGATCACGAATTTAATTCGGAATATTTCAAAATAGTGCTTGATGATATGACAACTGAAGCCGGTGTTGATGTGCTTTTTCACGGTGTTGTTTACGGTGTAAAAACACAGGGAAGAAAAGTAACCGAGGTAGAAATAACCGCAAAAGGTCAGAAAATTACCGCAGAAGCCGATTTCTTTGTTGATGCAACAGGTGACGGTGAGTTATTTTATCTTGCGGGCTGCGATTTTCAGCTCGGAAGAGCAAGTGACGGACTTTGCCAGCCTATGACCACTTGTTTCAGAATGAGCGGTGTTGATCTTGATCTTTTCACAGAGGACAGACCGCGTTTGCAGGAGCTGTATAAAGAAAAACAGGCAAAAGGTGAAATTACCAATCCGAGAGAAAATATACTTGTTTTCTTTGGTGTGGGTGAGGATGTTTTACATTTCAACACCACCCGTGTAATAAAGCTTGACCCCACAAATCCCTTTGACGTCAGCCGTGCAGAGGTAATAGCACGCCGTCAGATACACGAAATGGTAAGCTTCTTAAAAGAAAACTCAAAAGCTTTTGATGAAAGTGCTCTTATATCCATAGCCGTTGACATCGGTGTGCGGGAAAGCCGTAAGCTTAAAGGTGTACATATTCTCACAGCAGATGAACTCATAAACTGCACCCGATTCGAAGATTCAATAGCTCTCGGGAACTACGATATAGATATACATAACCCTGCAGGTACAGGAACCAGCCACAGATATTTCAAAGATGGAGAATATTACACTATTCCCTACCGTTCACTTTTACCCAAAGAATTTGACAATCTGCTTGTTGCGGGACGCTGTATTTCTGCGACTCACGAAGCGCAGGCGTCTGTCAGAATAATGCCGATATGCTGTTGTCTCGGTCAGGCGGCAGGCACAGCGGCAGCAACAGCACTGAAAACAAACAAAAATGCACATACCGTTGATATCAATGAATTACAGAATAAGCTCATAAAAAACGGTGCTGTATTATAAAAATAAACACACATAGCTCAGGCATACTGAAACACAGTAAGTCTGAGCTGTTTTTTAGTTTTATTAACAGAATAATCCTGTTTAATGTTAAAGCTTTAATACTTCATTCAGGTCATTAACAGGCGGTTTACAGGTATTGCCTTTGCAGACATAATAGGTGGTCTGTTCATTTTTCAGCGGAAATTCTTTAGTCGGCTGCAGCAAGAGTTTCACAACCGCATTTTCAGGCAGATAAAGCGGTAAAGAATTTCTGTCTGTCTTTTCATCGGGTACAACAGTTATTTTTATCGGCGGTTCAAAAAACTCTAAAAGTGCAATCAGAAACATAGCGTGATTTACGGGATACCGTGATGCATCAGATGCCATAAAATCCATTTGCTGTTCTGCCGCAATTCTATATTTTTCTGCGGAAGTTAAATGCCACAGCCTTACAAGGTTATATGCCATAAGGGAGTTTCCGCTGGGAATTGCGCCGTCATAGGTTTCTTTCGGGCGCAATATCAATTCCTCACTGTTTTCGCTGTATAAATAAAATCCTCCGGAATTATCACTGAAATCAGTTAAGACTTTATCGCACAGACTTTGTGCACGTATTAAATATTCTTTGTCCAACGTTACGGAATATAAGCGAAGCAGTGCAAAGATATATGCGGCATAGTCATCTAAAAATCCTGTTACCCCGTGCCTGTTCTCCCTGAAGCTTACATATACTGTTAAATCCTCACACAGATGATTCTGAATAAACGAATCTGCCTGTTTTGCCGCATTAAGATAAACATTCTTTTTGCTTGAAAGATACAAATCACACATTGCAGCTATCATTAAAGAGTTCCACGAGGTTAATATTTTGTCATCCAGATGAAGATGATACCGATTTTTTCTGTATATTAAAAGCTCGGACAAAAAGAGATCAAAGGATTTGTCTGCAGGGTCACTATTCAATAGATTCGGAATATTTTTTCCTTCAAAATTACCGTCGGCACTTATATCAAAATGACGGTTAAAGGCATCGGCATTCTCTTCTCCGATAACATCAGCAATTTCATCGGGTGTGAATAAATAGTATTTTCCCTCTTCACCCTCACTGTCTGCATCCTGCGCACTGAAGAATGCACCGTGTTCAGATGTCATTTCCCGAAAAACATAGTCTGCTGTTTTTTCGGCAATTTCAAGATATATCTTGTTTTTTGTTACATTGTATGCTTTGCAATATGCACTTATCAGCAATGCGTTATCATAGAGCATCTTTTCAAAATGGGGAACGAGAAATTTTTTATCGGTGGAATAACGGCAGAACCCAAAGCCGATGTGATCAAAAATACCGCCGCGATACATCTGAACAAGTGTGTGCTGTGCCATTTGCAGGCACTCAGCTTTTTTATACCGTTCATAGTAGGAAAGTAAAAAAAGAAGGTTATGCGGTGCGGGAAACTTCGGCGCACGACCAAAACCGCCGTGCTTTTTATCGTAGATACGCTCATAAACAGTTACCGCAGAATGGGCCGGCTCCAAATCGGCAGTTTCGGGTCCGCGCTCTGTATTATTAAGATATTCAATAAGCTTATCTGACTGCTTCAATAATGAATCTCTGTCATTATCCCAGCTTTCGCGTATGGCAATAAGCAGCTGTTTAAAACCAAGCATTGTGCCGCGGGAGTTTTTCGGGAAATATGTGCCTGCAAAAAACGGTTTCTGTTCCGCAGTCATAAAAATACTTGTGGGCCAGCCTCCGCTACCCGTAAAAGCCTGACACACCGCCATATAAACACTGTCAATATCAGGCCGTTCTTCTTTATCAACCTTTATTGATATAAAATAACGATTCAAAAGCTCTGCGATTTCCTCATCTTCAAAGCTTTCGTGTGCCAACACATGGCACCAATGGCAGGCACTGTAGCCTATACTCAAAAATACAGGCTTATCTTCTTCTTTTGCCCGAATGAATGCTTCTTCGCACCACGGATACCAGTCAACAGGATTTTCTTTGTGCTGAAGCAGATACGGGCTTGTTTCATATTGCAAACGGTTACTCAATATACTACCTCCACTATAATTCAGGATGTTCTGCCTGAATTTTTATTCGTTTCCAACGGCGGTCAACTTCACTCTGAACAGCTTCGGTTATTCCGCTGTACTTTTCTGTACACAAATGCTTAGTTCGTCCCATCATCTTAAGCCAGTGGGATACGGGTATTTTTTTCCCTTTCTGTTCAGGGTCATAAGACAGTGCTGTTATCCCCTGTTCCACCTCATAAAGCGGAAAATAACAGCTGTCTACCGCTGCAGCAATAACCTTGCGCTCGGTGTTGGGCTTGTCACCCCAGTTAAGAGGACAGGCAGAAAGACATCTGATATAAGCCGTTCCGTAATTTTTGGCATAATACTGAGCCTTGGCGGCTTTTTTTATAAAGTCATTGGGATCAGATTCTGCAGCAGTGGCAACATACGGCATACCCGTAGCTGCAAAAATCTGCGGCATATCTTTATGAAAAAAAGTTTTGCCCCATTGTTTTTCCCCTAAGTGAGATGTTGCACTTTTAGCTCCCATAGGAGTGGAATATGATAACTGATAACCTGTGTTCATATAACCGCCGTTATCATACTCAAAAATTATAACGGGATCTCCCCTTAAGGCTGTTGCGATAGCAGAACCCATACCGATATCCATTCCGCCGTCACCGCTTACCATAATAAAGGTAATATCGCCTTCGGGCAGTTCTCCCCGCTCCTGCATTTTATGATACATCTGAGAAAGACCTGCTAAAGCAGCAGCTCCGTTCTGAAAAAGATTGTGAACGAACGGTACTTTAAATGCAGTTTTCGGATATCCTGTGGTTACTACCATCCCGCAGCCCGTCTGAAACAAAAGAACAACATTTCCTTCTATTCCTCTGAGCAACAGATTGACATTGACGGGTATTCCGCATCCGGGACAAGCTCCGTGACCCGGAGCAAGACGTTTGGGCCTTGCGGCGGTATCACGGACAGTTCCGCCTTTTACCGTTACTCTTCCGTTTTCTTCACTGCACGAAATAAGACGGGGATTATCTTCCGAATCTGTTACAGGCTTAAAATAAGGCTTCGGCTTAAAATCCGATTCGCCCGGATAAACACCGATATAATCAAAACTCTGAACATCTTCTTTATAACCAAGCTCAAACAGCTTTACAGCATCATTTTCATAAAAATCCTGCCCGCCAAGTCCGTATACCCGACTGATAACACGCTGTGTAAGCCCTTTTCTCTGAAGAGCGGCACGGATTTCCAAAGACATATTGCCGCCGCCTGCGCCGAAGCTATCCTGTCTGTCTGCAACAATAACCGTGTGTACGTTTTTACACAATTCGGCAACCTGCTCCATGGGAAAGGGGCGAATGGTAACAAGTGAAAACACACCGACTTTTTTACCTTCATTACGAAGCTTATCCGCCGCCGCTTTTGCAGTGAGATAAGCAGAACCTAATACAAACATCAACACTTCGGCATCTTCCGCCTTATAGGATTTTATGATATCAATTGTCCTGCCGGAAAGCTGTTCATATTCACTGAACACCTCCGGAATAAGAGTACGGGCTTTTTCCAAGGCTAAATGAAGCTGATATTTATTGTTAATCAGATCAGGCTCATTCATATAGGAACCGACAGTTATCGGATTCATCGGTTCCAAAACCGTGTAATCGCAGTTTATCGGACCGATAAAATTCTGAACAGTATTATCATCATCAAACACATAACAATTGCGTTTCTGATGGCTGGTAAAAAAACCGTCAAATGCAACAATAACGGGGAGCCGCAGTCCTTCCGCTATTTTTATTGCACAGATGTTAAAGTCATACACCTCCTGAGGTGAATCAGCAAAGAGTATGACCCAGCCTGTGTTAAGGGTATACATTATATCACTGTGGTCTCCTTTTATTGAAAGGGGGCCCGACACACTGCGGCAGGCAATATTCATCACCATAGGAAGCCGTGTGCCCGATTGAACAGGAAGCTGTTCAAGTACATAAAGAAGTCCGTTGGCAGATGTGGCATTAAAAACTCTGCCGCCCCCGGTACTTGCCCCATAGCAGATTCCCGCGGCACTGTGTTCGCCTTCTGCAGGCATTAAGCTGATATTATGCTCGCCGTCTGCGCCCATACTATCTAAATATTCAGCAATCTGGGTAGACGGTGTGATAGGATAATAGCCCATAACGTGGTAATTTATCTGCTTAGCAGCATATGCCGCCAATTCATTACCGCTTTCAAACAGTAATTTTTGTTCTGCCCTTTCCATATTACATCAAGCCTCCGTCCATACGTTTTTCTGTTAAATAGGATTCGCCTGTAACTGAAGGATCTGCGCCCGACGGTTCAAAATCAAGATTATCAGTAATTAAATCCTTGTTGCGTACAAACCATTTCTTCTCAGGATGCTCCTGTTCTTTGCCGCTCACCAAAGCCTCTGTGGGACAAACGTCCACACAGCGCAGACATCCTTTGCAGTGATGATAATCAAGTCCTCTGTTCATCATAGAAGGTCTGCCGCGGTATTCTCCGGGTAAAAACTGAAATACCATATCGGGACAGGCTGTGTCGCACAATCCGCAATGAATGCACTTTTCAGGTAAAAACAGAGGAATAAAACCTTCTCTTGAAGCAGAAAGGTCATTCGATACCGTACTGCCGAAATGAGGATTTATACCGCCGGGGGGAGCATTTTTATAGCCCCATTTGCTTTTTAATTCACGGTACGGAATTTTTTCATATTTCCCGTCTGCGGTAAAAGTTTTACTCTGTATATTCTCAAACCCGAGTTTTAACCCCGCCAGATTATTTTCGAGCATAGCAGGATATTTTTTTCCCAATGTATCAGACACTAAATCCATAACAGCCTCAATAGGAATAAAACCCGACGCTTTTGCAACCGCACCGAGCATCACCATATTCACACGGCTTTTGCTTTGCAATGCTAATTCCAGGGCATCTACGCAAATTACCGTGCCTGCACTTAAATGCAGTTCTTCACGCATCTGCCCGGGAGAAGCATTTGTATTCACTATTAAGATACAGTTTTCGTCTGCACCTGCAGTTACAGGCAATGTTTTTGAAAGCATACGGTGAAACAGTATCAGAAGATGCGGCCGTTCAACAGGACTGTTTTGCAGAATTTCCCGACAAGGTGCGCTCCAACGCACATAAGACTTAACAGGCGACCCTCGCTTTTCAGAACCGTAGCTTGAAAATGCCGCTGAATTCATTCCTAAATAAACGGCACCCAGTTCACCCAGTAATTTTCCGCAAAGATTAGCCCCTAAGCCTCCGATACTTTCAAGCCGCATTTCGTAGCAACCGTTCTCATTAACATAAGGAAGTGTAACTGCATAACTTGTGCGACGCTTATTTTCTGTTGTGTGCTGCCCCATAATAAACTCCTTTTGTTTTATTTTAGCATTCACATAATGATATCTTATTATGCAAAAAAACCGCATCTCGTTTGATTACGAAACACGGTTTTAAGACTGTATAAAATTCTGAACTCTTACGAATCGGGGATTTTTATCTTAATATTAAAAGTTATAATCAGGTTTAACAATTTTCCCGGTTCTTGAGGACTCAACAATTGAAAGACATACTTCAACGGTCTTTGCGCCCTCTCTTGCATCCGTTAAAACAGGCTTGTCATTAAGAATAGCCTCTGCAAAGGCTTCAAATTCTTTGACTGCATTGTGATTATTTACTTCAATTTCAATAATTTCGGGCTTTTCGTTTACAACTCCCTCGCTGTCTGTTGTAAACAGGGTCATTGTGGGGGATGTGTTATCGCAGATAAGTGTTCCCTTCGTGCCGTAAATACAAGTACGCATTGTGTAATCGCGCTTACAGCCTGTTGAAACAAACACCTTGCCTGCCACATTCTCACCGAATTTCATAATTGCAATAGTTGCATCGTCATAAGACACCTGCGGAAGCAGCTTATGCATTCCGTAAGCGAAAACCTCTATCGGGTCCCCTGCAAGCCAGCGTATAAGGTCAACTGCGTGACATCCGCCGCCGATAACTCCGTGACGCAGGGGGTCTGCACGCCAGGTATCACAAAGCTTCATATAATCGTGTGCATATTCTGATTCAATAAAATAAATCTCACCTATAATTCCCGATTCAACAATTTCCTTTGCTTTTATGAATGCGGGAGTATAGCGGCATATCTGCCCCACCATAAATTTACAGCCTGATTCATCGGCTGTTTTTATAATTTCCTCAAGATCCTCTCTTGTCAGTGCAAGAGGCTTTTCGCAAAGCACGTGCTTACCTGAACGAAGCAGATCACAGCTGAGCTTTTTGTGCTGCTGATCGGGAACTGCCACGGTAACAACATCGATTTCCTTATTATTGACTATATCCGTATAATCGGTAAAGCGTTTCTCTTCGGGGATAGAATATCTTTCTCCCGCAAAGCGAAGGTTTTCTTCATCTGAATCACATATAGCGGCAATCTCCGCACCGTAGCTTAAAGCTCCTTCAACGTGACACATACCGAATTTCATACCGATATTTGCAACAACTAATTTCTTTTCCATACTTAAACTCCTTATTGAAATTATAATAAGCGGTGATTTTCCGAAATATTACTTAATTCATCATTGACATATTTGTTATTCGGATATTTTCGGAATTTTTTTAGTTATTGATTATGATACATTATATTCACCTTTTTTTCAATATAAGTATTTATTTCTGCACAATTTTTCAAAGGATAAACAATATAAAAGGCGGGCGGTAATTGACGTTTATTTAACAATATGCTAGACTGATTTACAGATATGAAAAAAAGAAAAACACAACAAAGCAGACCTTAAAATATTTCGGTGAGGTGAAAATATGATTGTCAGTGAAAATGAAAGAAGCATAATTCTCGAAAACGAATTTATCCGCTTTTCGGTCGGAAAAAACGGCAAGGCATTAAGTCTTATATTAAAATGTAAAGGTGAAGATGTACTTGCCGACAGTGAAACATCATTATTCAGTATTTCACAGGACCGTTTTTTTGATAATGAACTGAAGCTTATGCACCCTGCAAGACAGGAAAATATACAGTCAGACAGCATAAGATATGAAAACGGAAGCCTTATTGCGGGGTTTTCTCCCCTGCCTTATGAAGCGGTGATAAATATTACGGACGGCGGCAGTTATTTGGTTTTTACATTGTCGGATTTTGTTTTTCCCGAAAAGGCTTACAGCGGACTTTCTCTTGCAAAACCGCCTGCTAATGCAATCAGATTTCTGCAGTTACATCTTCGCAACAGAAAGTATTTCGGCGAATGGATGAATGTGTGTCACGATGACAGCATTGCTGTGGCAGTTATGGGTACAAAACCGCAAACCTTTATAGGAAACGAAGAAACAAAAGACGGAAAACTGCTTTTTGCCGAAGCACGTAAGGGTATACTTTTCAAAGGCTGTTCAGCCGTTCTTTTAGCCGGTGAAAAAAACAGTTTTCTTGATAAAGCAGACAAATTTGAAAAAGATTTTTCTTTACCCCGCGGTGTAAACAGCAGAAGAAGCGATAAAATAAATGCCTCCGTATACTGGGTATATGATGCCACTCCCGATAATATCAGTAAGCATATTAAATATGCAGCAAAGGGTGGCTTTTCAATGATGCTTTTTTATTATACCTGTTTTGTCAAAGAAGTCAGAGGGTATAGTCTTTGCGGTAATTATGAATTGAGAGATGAATATAAAAACGGCCTTTCTGACATTAAAAAAATGCTTGATGAGCTTAAATCCCGCGGCATAACACCGGGGCTTCATTTTCTGCATTCACATATAGGTATCAACAGTAAGTATTTTACTCCCGAAGCCGACCACCGTATAATGCTCCGTCAGCCACTTACCCTTTCAGACAGTATAAATGAACGGGATACAACGATTTTTGTTGATAATTATCCTTTTGAAACCGAGCTTCCCGAAAACTGCAGAATCCTTCGCTTCGGCACAGAGCTTATTCATTACGAAAGCTGCAGTGATACCGCACCCTACTGCTACACGGGATGTGTAAGAGGCTTTAACGGAACAAAAGCACAGTCACATCCTAAGGGATGCGGCGGCGGTGTGGTTTTTATGAGTGAATACGGTGCCACAAGCGGCTACTGTGATCAGAATTCGTCTTTACAGGATGAAATTGCCGAAAAAATTGCCGATATATACAATCAGGGCTTTGAATTTGTTTATATGGACGGCTCCGAGGGGGTAAATGCTCCGTACGAATATCAGGTACCCTTTGCTCAGTACAGAGTTTATAAAAAATTCAATACTCCGCCACTATTCTGCGAAGCGGCGGCAAAAGGTCATTTCTCCTGGCATATGTTAAGCGGCGGCAATGCTTTTGATATATTCGGTACAGATATTTTCAAAGCCATGATAAATAAATATCCCCTCAAAGAAGCTCCCGATATGCGAATGGATTTCACCCGTATTAATTTCGGGTGGTGGGGATTTTTTGAGGATTCAAGACCTGATGTTTTTGAATACGGTACATCCCACGCAGCAGGCTCTGACTGCCCCGTAACTATACAAAGCAATCTTGAAGCAATGAAAAAAAATGCAAGACTTGACGATAATCTTGAAGTTTTCAGACGCTGGGAAGATGTAAGAAGAAAAAAGCTTCTGTCTGAAGAACAAAAAGAAATGATAAGAGAGCCCGACAGAGAATTTACCCTGCTGCTTAGCAGTGCGGGTAAATATGAACTCAAGGAATACTTCCCTGTAAAAACACCCGTTCCCGATATTACGGTATATTGCTTCAGAAGACAGAATAAGACATATGCCGTGCTTTGTCATAATACGGGAGAAGCCGGAATCTTTATCCCTGTAAAAAATCTCACTCTCCGTGATGAGGTTGAAGGAAATGAAATTAAAACAGAAAAAACAGAAAACGGAACTATAATTTATATTTCCGGAAGAAGCTATCTTGAAACCGAGCTTACAACCGAAGAACTGAAAAGGGCATTTGCAAATGCAAAAACCGTATAGATATAAAATACCTTTTTCTGTAAACTCAAGCATTTTGTTTGCTATTGAAATACAGGATATATTTATGGTAGGATAATTTTATAAATCACATAAAAGGAAACGGGAAATTATGCTTTTTAATGAAACAAAAATTTCAGGTATCAACGTAAAAAACAGCATAATACGCAGTGCAACTCACGACGGTCTGGCAGATAAAAACGGGGCTCCGAGCGACAAGCTGATTGCAAAATACGAGCATCTTGCCAAAAATGAGGTAGGATGTATTATCACGGGATATGCTGCCGTCAGCAGAAACGGTGTTTCTCCGTATCCCGCAATGATGAAAATTTTTGATGACGGTGTAATTGATAAATACAAGGAATTAACCGATGCAGTTCACCGTCACGGTACACCTGTTGTTTTGCAGATAGCGCATTGCGGCAGACAGACCTCATCAAAGGTAATCGGTATGCCCAAGGTTGCACCGTCAGATGTTCTTCACACATTCTATCCCGATAAAGCAAAAGAACTCACCGATACTGAAATTTTCTGTATTATTGACGATTTTATTTCAGCGGCGATAAGGGCGGAAAAAGCGGGGTTTGACGGTGTTCAGCTTCACAGCGGACACGGTTATCTGCTTCACGATTTTCTTTCACAGTACGGCAACAGAAGAAAAGACAGTTGGGGTGGAAGTCTTGAAAACCGTTGCAGGATAGTTGAGCTTATTATCAAGGGCATCAAAGAGAAAACCCGACTTCCCGTGTGGATAAAGCTTAGTGCAGAGGATAACAGAAAAGGCGGAATGAATCTTCAGTCTTCTGTTGAAATCTGCAAAAGACTTGAAATGGCGGGCTGTGATGCCATCGAGGTTTCCTGCGGTACGGTTCAGGACGGAATGAACACCATGCGAAGCGAATTAATGCCTATGGATGCTGTTTTTAAATACCGTGAACCCTGTGCATCCTTTCCGAAGCTTCTCAATAAAATTGCGTTACCTGCTGCGAATTTAATTAATCCGTTAATTAAGCAACCGAAGCCTCTTGAGAATTTTAATGTTGACAATGCGGCTATCATCAAGAAAAATGTTTCCGTTCCCGTAATCGTTGTAGGCGGAATACACAAAGTCAGTGATATGGAAAAAATTCTGTCCGAAGGCAAAGCTGATTTCATTTCAATGTGCAGACCGTTTATATGCGAACCCGACCTTGCGGCAAAGCTTAAAAACGGGCAACCTGAAGCAAAATGCATTATGTGCAATTACTGCGGATTGGTTATAGAAAAAGAACCTACAAGGTGTCTTTACGGTAAGGTTAAATTTTAGAAAAAACAACAGAATACAGGTATCAAAAAATCCGTCCTCAACCGAGAACGGATTTTTATTTTGTCTTTTTATCTGATCAGATTGTTGTCCAACCGCCGTCAACAGTAAGAAGCTGACCTGTTGTGTAGCTTGAAGCATCTGATGCAAAGTAAACAACTGCACCGTCAAGCTCGCCTGCCTTGCCCACTCTTCCCATGGGGCAATAAGCCATAACAGCCTGAGCAAATTCGGGAGTATTGATAACCTGATCTGTCATTTCACTTTCAAAGTATGCGGGGCCGATTGCATTAACGGTAATGTTGTATTTAGCCCATTCACAGGCAAGTGCCTTTGTAAGCATTGCAACACCGCCCTTACTTGCACAGTATGCACTGATGGGGCTGCCGTTCATTGAAACAGTTGAATGAATCGAACCGATGTTAATGATTTTTCCGTAGTTCTGCTTGATCATAACCTTTCCGACCTCACGTGCTACGAAATAAACACCGTTGAGATTTGTGTTGATAGTCATATTCCAGATGCTGTCTTCCTGAAGCTCGGCAGGGGCACCTGTTCCGACACCTGCATTATTAACAAGAATGTCAATTCTTCCGAAACGCTCAACAACAGTTGCAACAGCACTCTTGATGCTTTCGTTATCAACAACGTCACATTTAACGGAAATGCATTCAACACCCAAAGCTTCAACTTCTTCTTTAACCTTTTCGAGTTTTTCAACTCTTCTTGCGAGAATAGCAACATTAGCACCCTCTCTTGCAAGTGCAAGAGCAAACTGACGACCAAGACCTGATGATGCACCGGTAACTACAGCAACCTTGCCGCTGATATTAAACAAATTGCTCATTAAAAATTCCTCCGTTCAAAATCAATCCGTTGACGGTTTCGTATGTTAATAGTATTTAACTGAAACAATATCGAAAACCCCGTCAATCTGATATTTTACATAACAAATTTTATCATACTGTAAAATTATTGTCAAACATATTTGAACAATTGTGCTGCTTATTGAGCCGCATACATTAAGATTATAGCTTTTTCACCTTCGGGAAGTGTGAGTGTTATACCCTCATTCATAAGCTCTTCGCCTGTTAAGCTGTAAACTGTTCCGGGATAGTCTATGTCATAGACATTATAAGCTTCAGAGGGCTTAAGACCGTTTAATTTAACAGTATATTCCTTATCATTTACATTTATTCTCTTATAAATGAATGCTGTGCCCGCAAGACCGTCTTCGGAAGAATATTGCACCGCGTGCATTTTATCCTTATCGAAGCTGCCGAAATCAAGAGGATAATAGTTTCCCGTCATCATTTCTCTCTGTTCATGGTAAAAACCGAAATCAGGATTTGTATGGGAGTAAAAGTCCATAAGCATAAGGGGCATAATATCTGATCTCATTGAATATTCGTTTTGCATATAAAGTGCAGATCCCGTAATAGGCAGCCAGAAAGAAATGCCGTAGGTGTGTGACTGTGTGGCATCAAACAGATCAGAATGATAATCACAGTTATAGTCACTTCTCCAGAAAGCAATACTGCGATAAGTCATTTCAAGGTCAAGGCGTTTTCCGCCAGAAGCACAGTTATCAATTATAAGACCGTCTATGTTTTCGTAAAGAAAATCAAGATACTTATAAAGATTTGTCACATAATGATTTTCACAGATACCTGTTCTGCCGTTATAATATTCATTGTCGGCTTTCTGCCAGTATCCGAGAGGAGCAAAGTTGAAATCCTGACGGTAAACCGTAACACCGTTTTCTTTCATTGAATTCAGAAGATATTCACAGTAATATTCCAGTGCGTCCTCATTGGCAAGGTTCCACATAATGTTTTCCTCACCGACATCAATGAGCCACTGTTCATTTTCTGAGCCGACTGTGTGGAAAATTGTGCCGGGATAAACTCTTTCGGGTTCATACCAGAGAACATGACCGAGTCCCTTATCGGCGGCATAGCCCGAAAGCTCCGATATTCCGTTGTCATATCTTGATGTGTCAACAGTCCAGTTGCCCACTCCGTCATGCCAGCCTTCATTGTAGCTGTACCAACCGGCATCCATCCAGAAAGCATCTGTCTGAGCATATATGTCTTCACTTATGCCGTCGAGAATTTCAATAATTTCATCGGAAGTTCTTGTATGCATAGGACCTGCAACTTCCATAACGGTATAATGATTCTTAGTCACGTTTTCGGGATAGACACAGTCCATAATCCAGCTTCTGAAAAGATTGAAACCCTTGAGAGGATTGTCGTTATTATAAAAGCTAAGAGAAACCAAGGGTGAGCGCACCTCTTCACCGGGAAGAAGATAAGCTTCAAAATATTCCTGCTTTACGGTAATATCGGTTTCACCTTTTGCTTCTGATAATTCGGCTTCCCATTGACCCGTCCAGCCGATACCGAGAATCATACCGTAATTTTCGCCGCTTATATTAAAATACGGAAGATAAGCTTCTGTGGGTTTACCTTCATTGCCCGAGAATGTCTTTTTACCGGCGGAAAGCTTCTTCTTTATAAGTGAAAAATCACTTGCGGCGGTGTCGCTGCCCATAGAATAGTAAAGCTCTGCTGAACCTGTTGCAAATGCTGAATCGAGGGCATAGAAATCACTGATAACGCCTGAATTTTCCGCACCCGTATTCTTTATATATACGGTCCACTGACAGGTTGCATTTGCCGCAAATTCTGTTATTTCAACCTTTACTTCAAGGCCTTTTTCCTTATTTGTAAGAATAAGATACCGGGTATCTCCGCCGCGGTAAACTGAACCTGCTTCGGGGGATTCATCAAAGCTTTTTTCCCACTCGGCGGGATTGAATTCTTCACCGTCAACCTTAAAGGTAAAAGGATATTCCCCGCTTTCTGAAAAGAAATTTTCCTCAAACCATGCTGAACAATTCTCTTTTTCATCATCGGTAAGGCTCATTTCATCAGCACTGATAGTATCAAACTGAATATTCTTTTTGTATTGAAGTGCCTTGATGTTATCTTGATTGAACATATAAAGTCCTCCGCAGGAAACTGTAAAATATACAATTGCAAGTATAATATTCAACACTTTGTACTTGTTTTTTGCTCTTAAAATAAATGTTACAAGAAGAACAACTGCCGACAAGGCGAAGGCAACGGTAAAAGTTTTTATAGTAACAGCATCGTTATCACTTGCAGTTTGGTTGATTTTCGCATTTATGCCCCAGATAACACCCTGAAACAGGGCATTACCCGAAAAAAAAGCAATGAGCTTTATGAGCCAACCTGCATTTTTGAAAACTGCCTGCACAAACAAAAGCAGAAACCAACCCAATGCCATACCTGAAAGAACAGTATATAAATGCACATCGGGGGCACTCTCGGTGCCGTAAAATATGTACCAGAGTGAATAAGCCGCATAAACGAGAAGCCCGAAAAGCACCGTGGTAACAACACTTTCAATTATTTCCTTATTTTTGATTTTTTTCATAATTTCCCACCACCGGAATATATAATCAAAATGAGTATAACATATAAACCTTTTGTTTGCTATACAAAATTTACTAAAAAACTGCAATGCTGACTGATAAAACATATAAACTTAATCTGAGAAATAACAAGAACCGTTTCCTTCACACAAAAGCAGGCGGGGAACGGCAGTATTATTCATATATTGACATATTTCCCGTAAAAGTTTATTATTGAAATGTACTTAAAAAGGTGATGAAATATGAAAAAATTTTTAAAAAAGAGTGCAAAAATTTCAGGAATAATTATAGCATCTTTACTGTCATTTTCGGCTTTGTGCTGTATTGTAACACTCTGCTGGGGTGCAATACAAATGTCAAAGGGAACGGTAACCGATTCTTTACCCGAAACACCTGAAAACTTCACCCCTGCAATAAGACTCATTGTTTTCACTGACACCCACAACGAAAACGAGAATGTTGCCGATGCCATTGACACCGCTTATGCTTTGTTTGACAATGATAAAGGCTATCAGGGAGTTGACGGATTTTTCGGCCTCGGCGATTTTACAAGCATCGGAACTGAGCCCGATTACAAGGCATATACTGATACTCTCAAGGAGCATATACGGGAAGAAACCGTTTGCATAAATGTACTCGGCAACCACGAAATGAAAAATGATAACTATGAGCAGATTTTCGGCGAGTATTTTTCTCACGAACTCAATACCGTTACGCAGATAAACGGCTTTACCTGCATCGGCTTTTCAGGCGAACGCTCCTTAACAGAGTGGACATTCACCCCGGGAAGCCTGAAATGGCTCAGCGACGAAATACACACGGCGGAAACTACAGCCGGGGATAAACCGATTTTTGTTTTCCAGCACCCGCATCCCTTCGGCACGGTGTACGGAAGCACGATATGGTGTACACCTCAGCTGAATCCCGTGTTTGCAGGTCACAGCAAGGTGATTAATTTTTCCGGACACTCACATTTCCCGTTCAATGATCCGAGAAGCATCAACCAGAGCTCATATACATCGGTGGGTGTAGGTGCAATGGCAAGATTTGAGCTGGATGAAAACTACATAATAGGACAGCATCCTGACCGATACGAGGATGCAGCACAATTCTGTGTTGTTGAAGCAGACAATAACGGAAGTGTACGTCTGAGAGGTTATGATCTTTTATCTGACACTTTTTTCTGTGATTACTATATCGAAAATGTAAATTCTCCCGACACCTTCGCCTACACATATAAAAACATGAAAGCACATGACAAAGTTCCCGAATTTCCCGAAGATGTACATGTCGAAATAAATCGAACAGAAAGCGGAGATTACAGAATTTCTTTTACAGAAGCCATAGTGCCTGACGGATATATTGTACACGAATATGAAGTGTTGATAGAAGACGAAACAAAAAAGAAAGTATATAACGATAATTTCATTGCAACCTATTATATTGTCGATGAGAAGAACACGCAAGATTTCACTGTTGCCAATGATATTTTAGAACCGGGAAAAACC
>JAZSRT010000063.1:0-9512 GCA_045538645.1 Acutalibacteraceae bacterium
GGGGGTTGTTTTTTACCCCTAAAAACACGAAAAGCCCTTGAAATTGGGTGGTAAGTTTCAGTTAAATCCGCGCGACATCATGATTAAGTGAGTTATCTCGAAAGCGAGCTAACTCGACAAGTTTGTCGGCTCTTTAGCCGCCAAACGTTGCCCGTCCCGAGCAAAGCTCGGTTTCTATTCGCTGCACGATGTCGCCGGTTTGAGCCAAAATAAAAAGAGCAAAACAAAAAAGCAGGTCGATTGACCTGCTTTTTATTTTGTGTTTAGAGGTCAAAATGACAACTCGCTATTCCACAACATGCTCAATATTAATTTCCGAGTTTCCTTTTATATCGTCAATCCACCATCGATCTATCGACCATTCTTGCCCCTGGCAACTAAAAGTATACGTTTTTATCTCAGGGGTTGGCCCGTTAATCGTAATATTAACAGACGAATATTTATATCCCCAAACCCGTGTTCCATATTGATTGTGTGAAAATAAAATAAATTGATCTTCCTCACCGTTTAATAAAAAAGTATTCGGTTTATCGAGGATAACTTCTTCCGACGAACCATGATACTCAATACCTTTTCGGTAAAAAGCATCCGCTTTTTTCTTTTCTTGGGTTATCTTAGTGTGACAGCCCCCGGAATTTATTACTCTAACCTATATCTGCTGTAAAGACTCCCTTATCTGTTGATATCTGCATTATCTCTTCGACCAATTCTGAAACGTTTTCCTCGGTAACGAACCACACCTCATTATTAACACAGATCACATTATCAAAAAGATTGATTTTAAAACTGTTTTGCAAATCATTTGGATTAAAAATAAGACTGACATAAAGCGGATTCATCCCGGCAAAATCGTTCTGAAGCAGATGTTCACGATTTTCGACTTTCACTGCTGTCTCTCCGATCTCTACGAGTATAGGCATTAACAGATCAAGGGCTTCTTTTCCGGACATCTTGTATCGATCAAAGCTCAGTTTCGAGCTGAATGGAAAGAGGTATTGCGGAGGATAAATGTCAACGAATTCTACGTTTTCCTCATAATCAAGCACGTATTTTTTCCAAGCTTCTCCTACGTCCTCGTTTTTACAGATCAACTCGTTTTTTGTAGGCTCTTCCGGCTCGTCTCCCTGCGGAGTACAGGCGACAAGCGGAACGCAGATGATCAACACGAGAATTATAGGGATAAGTTTTTGATGATAAAATTTTTCATTTTCATAAAAATCTCCTATATTATGGATTTAACGCTATCATTCCGCAATCTCTGCACGTGTACTGCGGAATGTATGAAGGGGAAACGGAAGAGCGAGTAAGGTTAGGATGAATAGGTGTGCTTAGCCATACGTGTGGTGCATGAACAATTTGTCCACATGCGCAAACACATGCGTGATATTCAAAATTGTTTATTTCAACGTATGAATGCGTGTGTGAGTGTGTATGGTTGGATTTACGATAAAATTTCACATATTCTGCTCTTTGGTCTTCACTGGCGGCACTGTTATAATCTGTATAAGGGCATTCATAACCATTGTGTCTATACAGCCCAGCAGGACCCCACTTTGATTCAACTATTAGAGTGTTTGAGATACCACATAGTCCATTTGAGGTTGCGCCGGATATTGACATAACAACTATTCCGGAATGTAAGTTCTTATCATCGGATGTATTGTTTGCCGTTCCGTTATCATCAAAATAACAAATAATATCTCCACACGATGGAGTATCAACCTCTTCATAATCCACGATAAAAGCGCTATTGTCATAATATGGATCTGCGTCATCTATCCAATAGTGATTTAGAGAAGTATTTTGGCTATGCCAAGCATATGAATGACAATTATAAAAGAATGTGGCTGTAGATAAACGATCGGCCGAGAGGTATTCATTATTAAGAGCCTCATTGTATAAACTTTCAATTTGGGATTGTTGTGTTGCGTTATAATATGATTCTATGTAATACGCAGGAACAGCGTCAATTTCTGTTGGAGTATCTAATAACACTGTTCCCACAAACATAGGGTAGTCAAACATGGTTCTTAAAGTTGGCTCCGTTATAACTGTATAGGCTCCGACTGTAAAATTTACAGAAAACATACATAATATTATTGCAAAAGCGATTATGATACTTAACATTTTTTCATTTTTTATAACCTGTTCCTTTCTTGAAAAAATTTAATTTTTGAAAAAGTATTTTTTTGTTGCTTAAAACAGTAAAACAGTGAGAACTTACCTGCCAAGATTTTTGAATATAGGTGAGGCTTTGAAATTAACAAATAAATAAATTTTTTGTGTGCGTGATTTTTTCATGCTTTTCACCTCCATAAAATTTTTATAAAAAAGCACACAGATGCCCTATAGGTCTCTGTGTACCGATTGTTATATTAATAATGTTAAATACCTTTCGGCACCTGTTGTGTCGGATGACTTTCTATCTTGTCTTCATTATACCGCAATATAGTATATTTGTCAACGCTTTTCTTTTATTTGTATTAACAAAAATTACTGTATTTTTCGGCTCTCGTGGCAGGTGAGATATATTATCTGACGGTCGTTTCCAAGCTCTTTTATAAGTTCCTTTGCTTTTCCGAGTTTTGCGCCGTCAAGCTCTGAAAAGGGATCGTCGAGATCGGTACAGATCAATATTCCGTCAAATTTTCCCATTATTTTCTCCCGATTCGTTATATCAGGCATATTATAATATATATCCTTTCCAATGTCAAGATGCGAGCGTGGCGCTTTTACGTATCTATCATATAAATATTATATGTAAAAAGCCACTGTTCGTTTTTACTTTCCAATAAACATCTGCGTCCAATAATTTCCGTCGGCAACGTATCCCACACCGATCTGCGTAAAGGAAGCGTTCAGAATATTTGCGCGGCGTCTCCCGTTCGAGCCAAAATAAAAGAGCAAAACAAAAAAGCAGGTCACAAGACCTGCCCTTTGTTTTGTGTTCACCCAACAATTTCGAACCTTTTATAATCACACAAAATATGTGCATCAAAAGGCTATATCTGAAGGGAGCGTTAATTTATTTCTCGCAAGTTTCTCGAGTGTTTGCTCTTACGACCGTTACGCCGCCCTTCAAATCAAAAGTTCCCTGTAATTTATTACAAGAATCACACATTGGCACAATTTTTTCGCCTTCTACTTCTCCATTTATAACATGGGCACCTAAAGTAGGCGCATTGGTACATCCCTGAACAGAACAGTATTCTGGCCAATCTTTTTTAGCAAATTTTATCCAATGGTTCTTCCAAGATCCGCATACACAAGTTCTTTCACCTGTTCCCTTTTTATTTTTCCAATTCTTCGATGTTACAGTGCTCATTTATGTTCTCCTCTCACCTTAAAATGACATAGCCTCAACCATAACGGTCATGTACAATGTTTTCCAAATGTTAGCATCCTTGCCGACAGACTGAGGATTATTACCCAAAGAGCGACTCATTGACACCGTAGATTCAACAAGATCTGCCCCTGTCTTTTCGAGCATTGCAAAAGGATTCTTTTTCCACGTATACTTGCCGCCTTTCTCCTCAACAAGTGCTCTAAATGCCCCTAAAATAGGATATATAAAACCATTGGGAGAGGATACATCCATTTCATTTTCCAAAAACTTTGAGTAAAATTCCTGTCCCGGTTTTGGCGTCTGGACGCCCTTCGTCGCTCCGTATCGTCCACCAGGATTTTTCTGACGATAATACTTATTCATGTTGGTTTCAATTGCATCATAAAGCTTAAAAATATCAGGCATAATAGAAACCATTTTCACATAAGGGTTTTGCGCGGATTCGGCGTATTCTTTGTGATCGTTGATATACAAATCAATACACTTCTTTTTCGAACTATAAGAATTTATAACCGTGCCTACTATATTTGTGTCATATTGGATCTGTATTCGAGAAAAGTTGTTGGTCATCGTGTTTCATTGAGCAATAGCACACAATTAACCAAGCGAACATTTAAGCTCGCATATAATTCGCGCCAGCCTCAAGATAATCTTTTATTCCATTCCGATCAAGGAGCCAACTACACGTCTCGTGCCTTTATGACTTATCTAAAGCAACTGAATGTGCAACAGTCTTTTTCACGAAAAGGCACGCCGTATGATAATTCTGTCTGCGAATCCTTCTTTGCGAATATGAAGCGTGAGGAATTGTATAGGCGGAATTATCAAACAGAAACAGAGTTCTTAAATGGCGTACATAATTATATAGCTTTCTACAACTCAGAGCGCCCGCATTCCCTACTCCGCTATCAGACACCCGACAAATATGAGGAAATGTATTATTTCTACAATCCAAACCGTACATCAGTGGTTCAAACGGAGGAGGAAAATTAAAAGCGGCTGCCGATTCAACAAAAATCCGCAACCGCAAATATAAAAATATTTTCAATACAAAAGTGTCAAAAAGCCTTATGGCATAAGGGTTTATGGAAAAGAAAAACACCTCAAACCGGACACTAACAGTTCGAAATTGAGGTGTTATTCATATGAGTTCGTAGTACAAAAATGCAACTTTGCTGAAAGACGCATTTTTACGCTATGATTTCTCAACAAAGAGATTATTCCGCCAACCTCCACTTACATTTGTTGAATGAACACAAAAAATGGCGGCTTTCGGGTTTATAACGCGATAATAGTTACAATTTTTTGAAAAACAATGCATAATATTTCACAAATAGTTGACAAAACGCCGATATTCGTGTATAATTATACAAAGTTTTTGAATATTAAACAGAATTTATGCATGAAAGGAAGCGCTGAAATGAAAATTTTTATTGACGGAAGTGCAGGAACGACAGGGCTCCGCATCCATCAAAGATTGACTAAACGCAAAGAACTCGATCTTATAACCCTTCCGGAAGATTTGAGAAAAGATACACAAACACGAAAATGTGCGATCAATGAAGCCGACATAGTTTTTCTTTGTCTTCCCGACGCCTCGGCCAAAGAAGCGGTGAACTTGTGTGAAAACAGCAACACAGTTATTATCGATACTTCAACCGCACACCGAACGAATCCAAATTGGTGTTACGGGTTCCCCGAGCTTTTGGGACTCAGGGAAAACATTGCCACTTCAAAAAGAATTTCAAATCCCGGATGTCACGCAAGCGGATTTATTGCGCTTGTCGCTCCGCTTGTGTCTTCAGGACTTCTATCAAAAAGCACAGCTCTTTCCTGTTTATCTTTGACGGGATATTCCGGAGGCGGCAAAAAAATGATCGAACAGTATGAAGATTCAGACAGAGATATTCTTCTTAAAGCACCGAGACAGTACGGACTTTCTCAAGCACACAAGCACCTCCCCGAAATGAAGCTTATATCCGGAATCGATACCGCACCGCTATTCTGTCCCGTCGTTGCAGATTTTTACAGTGGTATGGAAGTGACAGTTCCGCTTTTCATGAAGGATGTATCGGGAACGATCGACGATATTAAAAATGTGTACAAGAACACCTATACCGGAAAGCTTGTTCATTTTGATGATGTTTGCGATGAGGAAGGCTTCTTTTCCGCAAATGCGCTTTCGGGAAGAGACGATATGCAGATAACCGTAAGCGGAAATACTGAAAGAATCATATTAACGGCACGCTTTGACAACCTCGGCAAAGGAGCAAGCGGCGCAGCAATACAGAACATGAATATTGTTCTCGGCATTGACGAAACAACAGGGTTGGTCTTTTAAACACAAATGAAAGGATTATTACATAATGAATACAGTTAACGGCGGCGTATGTGCCGCAAAAGGATTTTATGCAAACGGAATACATTGCGGAATCAGAAAGAATAAAAGTAAAAATGACCTTGCACTTATTTACAGTGAAAAAGCTGCAAACGTTGCAGCTGTATATACAACCAATCTTGTAAAAGGTGCTCCGCTTATCGTGACCAAGAAAAACATTTCTGACGGTAAAGCTCAGGCGGTGATCTGCAACAGCGGAAACGCCAATACCTGTAACGCAAACGGCATTGAAATTGCAGAAAAAATGTGCGAGCTTCTCGCAGACAATATGAAAATAAACTCTTTGGACGTTGTTGTAGCATCAACCGGTGTAATAGGTCAGCCCCTTTCTATTGATCCGATTGCTAACGGAATTCCTTCTCTTGTCAGCGGGCTCTCAAAGAACGGAAGCAACGCCGCGGCACAAGGAATTATGACGACCGACACCGTCAAAAAAGAAATCGCCGTTGATTTTGAGATTGACGGAAAAATTTGCACGATTGGTGGCATCGCAAAAGGAAGCGGCATGATCCATCCCAATATGGCAACAATGCTTGTGTTTATCACAACAGACTGCGCGATCTCCTCCGAAATGCTCTCCAAGGCACTTTCCTCAGATGTTCAAAACACATTCAATATGGTAAGTGTTGACGGTGATACCTCGACCAACGATATGGTAACGGTTCTGGCAAACGGTATGGCAGGTAATAAGGAGATTACAGAAGAGGACGCTGATTTTGAAGCATTTATGAAGGCGCTCAATTCTGTCACCGTATATCTGTGCAAAATGATTGCCGGAGACGGCGAAGGAGCAACAAAGCTTCTTGAATGCACAGTTAGCGGGGCAAAGAATACCGCAACGGCAAAAATCGTTGCCAAAAGCGTTATCTGCTCAAGTCTTTTAAAAGCCGCAATGTTTGGTGCCGATGCGAACTGGGGACGTGTTCTCTGTGCGATCGGATACAGCGGCGCTGATGTAGATATTGCCCGAGTGGAGGTATCATTCAAATCCGCAAAGGGTGAAATTACGGTCTGCAAGAATGGCGCAGGGATCGATTTTTCTGAAAAATCAGCCAAGGAAATTTTGCTTGAGAAGGAAATCAAAATCATAGTGTCCGTTGGAGACGGTGAAGGCTCTGCTGTTGCTTGGGGTTGTGATCTCACCTATGACTATGTAAAGATCAACGGAGATTATAGAACTTAATTTTCAAAAATATCATTGGATTGAAAGGATCATATTATGAATAATAGTTTTTCCAACGCAGAACGGGCAGAGGTGCTGACACAAGCACTTCCGTATATAAAAAAATATAATGGCAAGATCGTTGTGGTGAAATACGGCGGAAATGCCATGATAAACGAACAGCTTAAAATGCAGGTCATGGAAGACATTGTGCTTTTATCACTTATCGGAGTTAAAATCGTTCTTATTCACGGCGGTGGTCCCGAAATAAGTGATGTCATGGAAAAGCTGGGAAAAAAGCCTTTGTTTATTGACGGTCTTCGTGTAACAGACAAAGAAACGGTTGACATTGTACAAATGGTTCTGACAGGCAAAGTTAACAAAACATTGGTAAATTTGCTTGAAACCAAAGGCGGTACTGCCATGGGCATTTCCGGCATGGATGGCAGACTGATTGAAGCCGTAATGAAGGATGAGCGTCTTGGATATGTTGGTAAAATCGTGAATATTAACATAGCCCCTATAGCAGACCTTCTTGAAAAGGGTTATATTCCGGTCATTTCAACTGTAGGCTGTGACAAGGAGGGTAACGCATACAACATTAACGGCGATACTGCCGCAGCACATATTGCAGGTGCACTTAAAGCCGAAAGGCTTATTATGATGACAGATATTGCGGGGATTCTCAAGGACAAGGAGGATCCTGCCACTCTGATTCCCGAAATGACGGTCTCGGAAGCCGCAAAGCTTCAAGAAGAAGGGGTGATCTCAGGAGGTATGATCCCAAAGGTCGAGTGCTGTGTCGAAGCCATACAAAAGGGCGTCAAGAAGGTTATCATTATGGACGGAAGAGTGCCTCATTCCATACTTATGGAGATCCTCACAGATGAAGGCGCAGGAACAATGGTGATCGGTGACTGATTCCACATTACATTCGAAAGGAAGAAAAAATGAGTTTTATAACAGAAACAGATAAGCAATATATCGCAAATACATATGCTCGCTTTCCGGTTGAGTTGGTTTCGGGTAAGGGCTCGGTCATTGTTGACAGCAACGGAAAAGAATATATCGATCTCGGTTCGGGGATTGCGGTAACAAGCTTTGGAATAGCCGATAATGAATGGATAAAGGCTGTGACAGAACAGCTAAACAAGCTACAACACACATCCAATTTGTATTATACCGAACCGTGTGCTATGCTCGCAAAAATGCTTTGCGAAAGAACGGGAATGAAAAAGGTATTTTTTTCAAATTCTGGAGCGGAAGCCAATGAATGTGCAATAAAAGCTGCAAGAAAATACGCCGCAGAAAAAAAGGGGGCTGACTGTTACACGATCATCACCCTTGAAAATAGCTTTCACGGAAGAACCTTGACAACGCTTTCGGCAACAGGACAAGAGCATTATCACGAGTTGTTTCAACCTTTGACTCCAGGATTTATCCATACTCCTGCAGAAGATACCGAAAAGCTGAAAAAGCTTGTCCGAGAAAATAAGATCGCCGCAATTATGATCGAATGCGTGCAGGGGGAAGGCGGCGTTAATTCTTTGTCCATTCCATTCGTTAGATCCGTTGCAGAAATATGTGAAAAAGACGATATCCTTTTAATCGTTGACGAAGTGCAAACGGGAAACGGCAGAACGGGCGAATTGTACGCCTATATGAACTACGGCATTACGCCTGATATTGTTTCAACAGCAAAGGGCATTGGGGGCGGTCTTCCTCTTGGCGCTTGTATGCTTGGCGATAAGGTTGAAAATGTATTGGGGTTTGGCGACCACGGGTCAACATTCGGAGGAAATCCCGTATGTTGCGCAGGGGCAATCAGCATTCTCGAAAGAATAGATGCCGCTTTTCTTGCCGGGGTGAAAAAGAAAAGCCAATTTGTTTTTGACGCGCTTAGTGAATGCAAGGGAATAAAAAGCATTTCCGGAATGGGACTTATGATCGGCGTCGAAACAGAAAAACCGGCTTCCGAGATCGTAAAACTGTGTATGGAAAAAGGCGTGCTGTGTCTAACAGCCAAAAATAAGGTTCGACTATTACCTGCGCTTAATATACCCTTCGAAATACTCAATCAGGCAGTTGATATTATCAGAAGTGTTTGCTCTCAAAGTTAATACCTGAAAGTACCATCGCATATCCGTTTTTCATCCGTAAATCCTCGCTTTTCTTCTTTCTATCTATATTTTATCAAAAAAACGGCTGATCTTCAAATGTGCGAAAATGTCGCGGGTTCAAGTCCATAAGGTTCGGAAAAGTTGCAAAAAACAAAAGGTCAAAAAAAACAGCCCTAAAAAACCGAAAAAGCCTTGTTAAACAAGGCTTTTTGGCATAGGTTGCATTTTTGACCTATGAGGATGGCTCCCCCTGCTGGGCTCGAACCAGCGACAACCTGATTAACAGTCAGGTGCTCTGGAAATAGAGCTCATTACATCGAAAAATTTCTTCAAACAATTATCACACTGAAATAATTATTTATACAGTGTTAATTTTATTGTTACACGAAAGTTTTAATATACCCCAATAACTCTTAGTCTGTAGATATGTATGTATAAAAACTGCCATTACATTACGCAATGGCAGTTAGCTGTTGTATAGATGCC
>JAZSRT010000050.1:0-2297 GCA_045538645.1 Acutalibacteraceae bacterium
TGCCTTATCAATAAGTGCTGCAAGCACTAAATCAATATTATTAAAATATTTATATACCCCTCCCTGACTCATACCAGTTTCTGATACAATATCTGTCATTGTAATATCATAGGCTGGTTTTCTCTTACATACTGCAAATGCGGCATCTAAAATTTGGTTTCTTTTGTTTTCCAAATATTCG
This sequence comes from Acutalibacteraceae bacterium, assembly GCA_045538645.1. Lineage (GTDB taxonomy): Bacteria > Bacillota > Clostridia > Oscillospirales > Acutalibacteraceae > RUG806. Next base: position 182 of record JAZSRT010000050.1, read on the forward strand.
TTTTTAACTTTTGGCATAGCAGCGACCTCCTAAGCATATAAAAACGACAGTGTTATCGTTTTTACAATAACACATACTATTCTTGTTGTCAAGAAGAAAAAACGACAGAGTTATCGTTTATTTTTATTCTTGCTATTAAATACCATCCTAATGATATCCTTTTCGCAAAAACAATCATAGCAAGCACTGCCTGTGTCCGTACACAGGCTCAAAATTATCACGAACAGCTATCCGCTGATCGTGACGAATTTTCTCAGGGAAGTATCCCTAACCTTCTGTTCATTTTGCTTACATTTCCCCTTGAAGTCCCAATGTCATTAAGTTAAACTATTCAAAAAAAGATACCCAACATTTTTGTTGTAAAATTGGGTATCTTTTTTATGTAATCATCTCTGCATGAAACTGGAAGTTTCTTCTCTTATATGATTTCACCAATATAGCGAACTGCCACCTCTAATCCTTTTTCGTTTTTAATTTTTTCGGATAGTTGCTTTACTTTCTGATATCTTTCTTCATAATGCAAATCCATATCTTTAATACATGTAATAATTTTTTCTTCCGTCACATTATGTCCGTCAATCTCGTCACTTGCCACTCCCAGTTTTCTCAGCATATCTGATTGTCCCTTTTGGTCTAACACATGCGGAACCGGAATAGATGGAATACCGTAAATTAAAGTAGCCGCCGATGTCCCAAATCCACAATGATGAATGACCATTTTACATTTGTCAAACAGATAACTGTGCGGAACCGAGCCAACTGCAATCATGGAATCCGGCAACTGATATTCCTGCAAAGATTTTTGGAATCCCTGCACAATAGCTCTGTATCCTGTCTTTTCAAATGCTTTGACAAACATGTCCAGTTTATGTACTTCTGCTTTATCTTCAAAAGACATTGCTCCCAAAGCCAACAGAATGGGTTTATCTCCGCTTTTCAAAAAGTTCTCAAGCGCTTTGTCCGGCTGATACTCTATTTCTTCCTGATACCAAAATCCTGTAAACACATGATGCGGCTCCCAATAAGGATTTCTTTCTTTGGCATATTGGCTAATAGGAATCAAATCATAATTTGAAGACATAATATCCCCAATATCTTTCGCGGGTTTTAAATTATATTTCTTGCGAATCTTGTTGTATGGTTTTGCAATCTGACCGGCTATTAGACTGCTAATTACTTTATTTATAAAGGTTTGATTCTTTAATTTTTCTGGAATCATCTCGGGTTGTATAGTAACATTAACTGTTGGTATCCCCAAAACTTCTGCTTCTGTTGCACCCATTTGAGCATGGGAAACTACAATCAAATCCATTCCTTTACAAGCTTCAAAAACATCTCCTGTAGATTCAATAATCATATCAAAGACAAAATTCATTGTTTTGAGCATACTAAGCATCGGATTTTTATTTTTCCCTCGAATAACTGCAGCCTCTTTTTCAATATCAATATCCGGACCAACTGGTACAAATTTTACATTACTTGATTCAATCAGTTGTTTCCAGCAAGGATGTGAACCCAGCAATGTATCATATCCATTTTTATTTAATTCCTGTGCCAAATAAATGTATGGTTGTACATCGCCTCTGGTACCCATTGTAAACATTGCTATTTTTTTCATGATATCCTCCGCAAAATTCAAAGTTTTCTGTCTTTTGTATTATACAGTTATCATACGTCTGCGTCAATTAATTGCCGTTCTCTTTCGGCTTATCAACTAGTCTGTTTAATGTATCAAATTTCCATATTAAATTATAAAAACGGTAATACTTCAAAATCTCAACTAGTCCCTGTAAGGCATGAAAAATTAGCCGTTTTTTCTAAAAATGCCAATAATGGGATATTTCCATATGTCTATGTCGTGCTTAACTTAATACCATTTTACATATGTGCAATATGCGAAAGAGTGGGAGTGCTGAAAAAACAAATTGTCTATTTTTCAATACTTTGCAGATACTGGTTGATAAAACCGTAACATCATTCTGTTTTCATTCAAACAGAAAATAATGCTGTTTCTTTATACATTCTTAAGACTAGTTGATAATTTATCACAGACGTTCACTGTTTTGGTATTTTTTACATCACATTAAGCAGTCGCAAAATTTTCTTTTTTGAAAAA
>JAZSRT010000018.1:0-31761 GCA_045538645.1 Acutalibacteraceae bacterium
GCGAAAGCCTGAGTTGATTATTGTCTCTTAACATTTTCATCATCCACCCTGTATTTTATGATTAAATTATACCATAAAATACGAAAAAAATCTACGCATTATGCATTCTTTATGCATTGCGTAGACTTTTTCAGTGCCTTTTAAAACCAAGGTTTTTCGGACTATTTTGCGTCTATGGACTACGAAAAAGATATTTTGCCCGTTTTTGCGTATGAATTCGAACTCTCGTAGTTTTAACTGGTGTGTTTGAACTTAATATATTGAAATTTGTCATTCAGTAATAAAAGGTTCAATATATTTCTGTATAAACTGAACTCTGTCAAATACTAATGGTTTAAATGTTGCCGTAACTGATATAACAATGTTTTTATCAGTATTAACATATATTACATTTCCGCTATCTCCAATGGCAGAATATATTTTCTTTTCTTCATCAATAACCCACCATAAAAAACCATATTGCATAAATGCGAATTTTTCATCGCATTTCATATATGGTGTGGTCATCTGTGTTATCCATTCGGATGAAACTATTTGTCTATTAGTAAACCTTCCTTTGTTAAGACACAGTTGTCCAAGTTTCGACAAATCTTCTGCCGATAAACACAAACCGAACCCTGATGTCACGATTCCTTTATTGTCGCAAAACCAACCGTTTTCTTTTGGCGATTTTGAAGTTACAAAACCAATATGTTCTTCTTTGTTTTTTACTATATAAGTTTTCCTTTCTTCAATTCCAAGTGGTTTGAAAAGAAATTCGTTAGCAAATTCCAATGTTGTCATATTGCTGACTTTTGTTATTATTGCACTCAATATATGAATGCCTAATGTTGAATACTTAAATTCACCTATAATTCCATTTTTTCCACCGAGTAAATCAAGAACAGACTTTGTCCAATCTTCGCTTGTGCATACTTTCGTCCAAGGCTCTGATTTGTATTTATATGGTGCAGTCATTGTAAGCAAATGATATAAAGTGACGTCCTGTATTGTTTTTTCTCCTCTTTTTACAGCATAGTCGGGGAAAAACTCTAATACTTTTTGATTGACATTTCTAATCATGCCTTTGTCAATGGTAATTCCAATAAGTATGGACATGACACTTTTGGTTACAGAAGCAATATGAACATTGTCCTTTGCTTTGTAATTATTCCAAGTATCACTATAAACAAATTTATTGTTTTTGATGGCTGCTATCTGACATATATTAGACTGCTGTTGTTCCACAATAACATGCAATTCTTCTTTATTCATAAGATTGCATCTCGCTTTCAAATTCTTATTTATTATTTTCTTTTGCGGTGTTAATTGAAGCAATGAGAATACGTTTTATTTCCAAACAATCATCAAGTAAAGAATTACTCATTTTATCATCTATATATTCAGACATATGAAGTAATTTTATCCAATATTCTGTTTCGGCAGTTTCCTTTAATGCTATGTGCATTTTAGAAATAAAATCAGCTTTGCTTTGACCGTAATTTGCTTCATTTATATTTGCACCAATACTTGTTCCACTACGAACTATTTGTTTTGAAATTATTGTTTCTTTCTTATTTTTAATTAACTGCTGATGCAATTTTACAATTCTTGCAGCAAAAACAATAGATTTATCTATGAGTAAATTTTCTTTCATTTAGAGCACCGCCTTCTAAAATATTATAGCAGAAACTTTAGGTTAAATCAATTATTCATTATTCATCAGCGAAGCGGCTTCATCATTCAATATTCATTGAAAATCCTGTCGAATGAATGATGAATATTGAATAATGAAAAATGAATAATACAAAACAAAAATCCCATCGACAAAAGTCGACAGGATTTTTGTTTTGGCAGGGGCAGAAGGGCTCGAACCCTCGGCACGCGGTTTTGGAGACCGCTGCTCTACCAACTGAGCTATACCCCTATATAGCAGTTTGCAAATGGTGGGCCATCAGGGACTCGAACCCCGGACCAACCGGTTATGAGCCGGTTGCTCTAACCAACTGAGCTAATGGCCCGTTGTCAAACTGCTTGATTATTATATAGGGTAAAGAATAAAAAGTCAAGTATTTTTTGAATTTTTTTATGTTTACAGAAAAATAATTTTCCGTATTCAATAAATTCAATTACTGCGTAAAAATATAACTTTAATAACACAAACAGTAAAAAATTAAGTGTAACATTGATACTATCTTCAACGTTACACTTATATTATTTACATTAACTCACAAATCAGTTGTGAAAATTCGGTGGGGTCCTTTATTGAAAGACCGCCGATAAGTCTTGCCTGATTATACAGGATTTTTGTATAGCTGCTCAATTTATCCTTATCATCATTAAAGAAAGCTTTAAGCTTTTCGGCAATAGGATGGTCAATATTAATTTCTAATGCGTACTCGGCCTTAACATCCTGATTTCCGGGCATGGAATTAAGCACTTTTTCCATTTCAGCAGAAATAGCACCTTCATTAGTAAGGCAAACAGGGTGGTTTTTAAGCTTATTTGTAAAACGGACAGATGATACATCATCAATTATATTTTGCATAAAATCAAACATATCTTTATTTGCTTCATTTTCTGCATTCAGAGCGTTCTTTTCTTCTTCAGTGTCAAAGTCTGCTTCATCGGCACATATATTAATAAACTGCTTGTCATCATAAAACATTGCAGTTTTTATTGCAAATTCGTCTACATAATCGGTAAGATATAAGATTTCAAACCCTTTATCCTTAACCTTTTCAACCTGAGGAAGCATTTCTATTCTGTCAATTGTTTCACCGGCGGCATAATAGATGCTCTTCTGTTCGGATTTCATTCTTTCCGAATATTCTTTTAATGTTACATATTTCTTTTCTTCTGAGCTTTTAAACATAAGCAGATCAATCAAATCATCCTTATGCATTCCGTAATCGCTATATACACCAAATTTAAGCGAAGTACCAAAGGCTTCAAAGAATTTCTCATACTTTTCTCTGTCGGTGTTGAGCATTTTTGTGAGTTCGGTTTTGATTTTCTTTTCAATCGTTTTTGCTATGAGCTTGAGTTGATGATCATGCTGAAGCATTTCACGTGAAATATTAAGAGACAGGTCCTCACTGTCAACAAGTCCTTTTACAAAATTATAATAATCAGGCAAAAGATCACTGCATTTATCAGAAATGAGAACACCTTTTGAAAAAAGCTGAAGTCCTTTTTCAAAATTCTTTGAATAATAATCATAAGGTGCACGTGCAGGGATATATAAAAGTGCATTATAAGTAGCCTGACCTTCGGTTTTAGAATGAATCACTCTTAACGGGTCTTCAAAATCATAAAATACATCCTTATAGAAAGTATTATATTCTTCATCCGTAATTTCATTTTTTGATTTTTTCCATAAAGGCAGCATTGAATTAAGAACTCTTTCTTCAATAACCGTTTCTGTTTCACTGCTGTCATCATCCGAATGCATTTGTGTTTCAAAATCCATTTTTATCGGATAACGGATATAATTGGAATATTTTTTTACAAGTGCAGATAATCTGTATTGATCAAGAAATTCATCATAATTAACTTCTTCGGTATTATCACTTACAGATAAAATTATATCTGTGCCGACACTGTCCTTTTCACAAGGAGAAACGGTATATCCGTCAGCGCCTTTCGATTCCCAGCAATATGCATTTTCGCTTCCGTAAGCTTTAGTTATAACCTTAACATTTTTGCTCACCATAAACGCAGAATAAAAACCTACGCCAAATTGACCGATTATATCAATATTTTCATCAGAATTTTCTGCTTTGAACTTTTGCGAACCGCTTTTTGCGATAACACCAAGGTTATTTTCAAGTTCTTCGTCAGTCATTCCTATACCGTTATCGGAAATTATAAGAGTACGGTTTTCTTTATCTGCAGTAATTTTAATAAAAAAATCATCTTTTGCTAATCCGACATTTTCATCGGTAAGTGATTTGAAATAAAGCTTATCGATAGCATCACTTGCGTTTGATATAATCTCTCTGAGGAAAATTTCCTTATGGGTATAAATTGAGTTGATCATAAGATCAAGTAATTTTTTTGATTCAGCTTTAAACTGTTTAGTTCTCATAATATCTACATCCAATCTTTATAATACGGACAAAAGCTTCGGAAAATATCCGAAGCCTCTGTCGTAAATTTTTACTATATGATTAAGAGAAAGGGGGTAAAGGAAATATTTTCCTTTACAATTTAAGTATATCGCAAAACCTTTAAAGACTCTTAAACATCAATCTTCGATAGCAGCTTTTCTGGAATTTACAGAATGGAAAAACTCTGCAGAGAATTTTTCTTTTCTGTCATAGGTATATACACCGTTTTGCTCCTGTTCCACATCTGTAAGCTGTGTATAACAGAAGCCAAACAAGCAGGGATTATCAAGAAGAGCATCAGTAAGATCTTTGTATCTCTGTTTGAATTCCTCTTCAGATTTAGGAGCATCACCGTATCCCCATGAAATTTCTCTTGAATTGCCTGAAACAGGACTCCATTTTATTCCTCCGTATTCACTGATAAATACAGGCAAACCTTTTTTATATGTCTGTCTGTCAGCAAATCTGTCCTTAGGCACTCCGGTGGTGATGATCTCATCATTAGTAGCTTTGAAAATTTCGGCAACCTGCTCATAATCATGAAGATCGAACACATCAGTTTCAACGTGGAAATTACCGCTGGTGTCAATACAGGGACGTGTTTTATCCGCTGCTTTAGTTGCTCTGTAAACAAGACTTAATAAATTATCATACTGTTCACAACCGTGCATATCCCATGTTTCATTAAAGGGACACCAACCGATAATGGCAGGATGATTGAAGTCACGGTCAATTTCACTGAGCCAATCAGGAAGAATTGTATATATTGCCTCGGGACGTGTGTGGTCAAGCCCCCAATTGCCGTATTCCCCCCAGACAAGATAGCCCTCTTTGTCACAGTGATATAAAAATCTTTCCTCAAAAACTTTTTCGTGAAGTCTTGCGCCGTTAAATCCGCATGCCATTGATCTTTTTATATCAGCGAGAAGCTCAGCATCTGACGGAGCTGTATAGATACCGTCAGGATAAAAGCCCTGATCAAGAATAAGACGTTGAAAAACGGATTTACCGTTGAGCATAAATTTATATCCGTCAAACCAGATGTTGCGAAGGCCAAAATAACTCTTTACTTCATCTTTGCCAAAACTGATTGAAAGATCATATAATCTTCCCTCACCCGGTTCCCATAAATGTGTTTCGGAAAGTGAAAGATTCAATGAGAAATTACCGGCACATTCCGAAATTTCTGCATTGCCGACTTCCCTGCCTTCATAATATGCCTTAATCTTCAAATCGGCACAGCCTTCCACATCGCCGATTATATTTACAGATGAATTTCTGTAATCAGGATAATATTTACAGAACTTAACATATTCTTTTGCAGTAAATTCAAGCCATACAGTCTGCCATATTCCCGTTGTTCTTGTATAGTCACAGCTGTGAGAATAAAATTCTTCGCTCTGCTTACCTCTGGGAATCATAGGATCACGCGTGTCATCTTCGCAATAAACAGTTACTGTATTAGTTCCTATGTCTACATATTCGGTGATATCAAAAGAAAAAGAAACATAGCCGCCTATGTGTTCGCCGACTTTTTTACCGTTAATATAAACAGTGGTCTTAAAATCTGCCGCACCGAAATGTATTACGGTTCTTTGTGATAATTCAGCTTCTGTTATTTCAAAATCGCGACGATACCAAACTCCGTACATAAAGTCTTTATATCCGATTCCTGACAATTCTGACTCTACACAGAACGGTACGACAATCTTCATATCAAAGGCATCAGAATTTTCATAATACTTTCTGGCAACACCGCTTCTGCCGTGATCAAAACAAAAATTCCACTCACCGTTAAGATTACGCCAGGAACTTCTTTCAAACTGCGGTTTCGGATGTTCAAATCTTGGAATACTCATATTTATTCTCCTTAATCAATAAAAAGTTGCAACCTGCTCTTCTGGAGCTTCAGCATCAACTAAACTTTTAACATTAAAAACAGGGCCTTTTTTGCCGTAAAGGCGTGAGAATCTGATATCAATTTCTGCTGTGACTATATACCAGGCTGAATTATTAACTTCGCCGATATCTTTAATTTTTGAAACAAGTCCGCAATACTGAATATCATCTGCACAGCAAGTCATAATATGTCTTCCAAGTGCACAGGTTTTATCGGGAAACTTCGGGTCTGTAGCGGCAAGTGCTTTGAATCTGACAGTTTTTCCCTTATATTTTTTCATCTCTTCTGTCAAATCTCTGTAAAACAAAGCAAAATCTCTGTCTGCGATTTCTATAACAGGAGCGTTGATATCAAAAGGCAACGGATCTTCAATTTCATCAGGAATAAGTGTACCGTCCGCATATTCATAAAGAATATTTGCACGACGAGATGTACCTCTTACTATTTTATGAAATTGCATTGTATCAAATCCTGAAGGAATTCGATTAAAAACAACAACATCACAATCAGAAAGCTTGTCTACAACAAGACTTCTCATATTGGCATTATACGACAAAAATGTATTTGAATCAAAAAACAGCATATTCTGGTACGGAACCCAATCTTCAGGCATGTTATCATAAAAGCTCTGAATCATCCACATTCCGTTATATTCCACAAGAACTCGCTGAGCATTATATGACTTTACTAATGCATCAAGTTTATTCTCATTTAATTCATCCTCTGAATCAATTGTACATATGCTGACATTCTTCCCGCTGAACAAATCAGGATTATAATCTTCCTCGCCTTCTTCACAAACAAGAAGTAATGTTCTTTCCCCGGAATTAAATCTTTTATCCTCAAGTGTGTCCTGAATAAATGTTGTTTTTCCCGATTCAAGAAAACCGGTGAACAAATAAACCGGAATCGCCATAATTCTCTACTCCTTATAAACCGAAAATTTCATCAATTGCAGTCTCATTCAGTTTTGAACCGATAACACATATACGTCCGATTATACCTGCCGACCCTGTTCTGACATCAATTTCTCCGGGAGTATAATCAAAATGAATCCAATTTCCGTCAGATGAATCAACTATTCCTTTTGCCCGCAATACAATACCAAACTTATCTTCATCACATAAAGCATCAAGAATTGAGGCAATTTCATCAGCTGTGAACTTCTTTGTTGTTTCTCTGCCGCAACTGACAAACACATCATCAGCGTGATGATGGTGGTGATGATCATGGTCGTGACAACCACAGTCACAATCATCGGGATGATCGTGATGATGCTCGTGATGCTCGTGGTCATGGCAACCGCAGTCACAGTCATCGGGATGATCGTGATGATGCTCGTGATGTTCGTGCTCGTGGCAACCGCAGTCACAGTCATCAGAATGGTTATGATGATGTTCGTGATGCTCGTGCTCGTGGCAACCGCAGTCACAATCTTCGTCATAATCGTAATGATGTTTCTGATGATGTAAATTTTCAAGAACAGAATTCAATGTATCTTTGCGTTCAATTGCAGAAACAAGTGTTTCAGGATCCAATAATGAAATAGGAGTTGTAACTATAACAGCATCAGGATTTTTATCCTTTATAAGTTCAACAGCTATTTTAAGCTTATCGGGTTTTACAGTGTCAGCATGGCTCATTATAATAGTACCTGCATGCTCAATCTGGTCATTAAAGAATTCACCGAAATTTTTCATATACATTTTGCATTTACCGGCATCAACTACTGTAGTAAATGCATTAAGAATAACATTTTCATCAGAAATACTTTCAACTGCTCTGATAACATCTGAAAGCTTGCCGACACCGGAAGGCTCAATTAATATACGATCGGGGGTAAAATCAGCAATAACTTTAGACAATGCCGTTCTGAAATCGCCTACAAGACTACAGCAAATACAACCGGAATTCATTTCGGTTATCTCTATACCGGCGTCCTGTAAAAATCCGCCGTCAATACCAATCTCACCAAATTCATTTTCAATAAGAACAAGCTTTTCGCCTTTATAGCAATCTGCAATAAGCTTTTTTATCAAAGTGGTTTTTCCTGCACCTAAAAAACCTGAATAAATATCGATTTTAGTCACATGTATCATCCTTTTAATTATATAATAAAATAATTTTACCACTAAAATAAAATATTACAATACTTTTTACATAAAAAAATACAGAGCTGAGAAAAATCAGCTCTGATTTATATTAAGTATATAGTTTTGCAAGTCCGCCTTCGCTGGTCTCACGGTATCGGTTGTGAATATCCCTGCCGGTTTCGTACATAGTTTTTACAATCAGATCAAACGATACTTTTCGTGAATCAGCAAGGAAATTAGCAAGATTAACCGCATTTATGGCACGCATTGCAGCAACGGCATTTCTTTCGATACACGGAATCTGAACCAGTCCTTTAACAGGATCACAAGTAAGCCCAAGGTGATGCTCCATAGCTACTTCGGCGGCATATTCTATCTGATCAATATCCATTTCATAAAGTTCTGCAAGTGCTGCTGCAGCCATAGAACATGCGCTGCCGATTTCTGCCTGGCATCCGGCCTCTGCACCGCTAATGGATGCATTAGTTTTAATAATGTTTCCGATAAGCCCGCCTGTTGCCAAAGCGCGTAATATATCAGAATCCGACAAATGTCTTTTGTCCTGAGTATATTTAAGCACTGCAGGTAAAACACCGCTGGCACCGCAAGTCGGTGCAGTAACGATCTTACCCTCACAAGACGCATTTTGCTCACTGACAGCAAAAGCGTATGCACATACAAGCCTGTTTTCCTTTGTTTCTGCCAATTCATCCATATGTCTGTAATTAAACAATTGCTTAGCCTTCCGGCGTACTCCTAAGCCCCCGAAAATTTCACCTTCGGCAGTTATGCCATCCTTTATGGAATTTTTCATACAATCCCAGACATTCTGAAGAAAATCCCATACTTCAAAGCCTTCAACCTGTTCTACATACTGCCATAACCGCAAATCATTATCACGGCAATAGGCAGCAATATCGGAGAATGAGGACAAAGTATAAGGTCTCAAAGGGGGCTTGACAGTTTCGCCTGAAAATCTGATATCACCGCCGCCAATACTGGCTACGGTATACTCCGCAACCGTAATGTTATTTTTCATAACAGTAAAATGAATCATATTCGGATGAATCAAATCAACTTTTTTATCATCAAAAATAACACTTGTTTTGTCAGGCGTCAGAGTTTTCTTAATAATATAATCTGTTCTGTGGCCAACACCTGTTTTTGCAAGAGAGCCAAACAAAGTAACAATGTATTTATCAGCATCCGGATGCTTAAGCGATACAATTTTAGCTGCACGCTCAGGCCCCATTGTGTGCGAGCTGGACGGTCCGACCCCGATTTTATATAATTCCTTCAATGATTCCATTCCGTTGATATTTTTCAGTTCCATTAATGCGCGCTCCAAAATAACTTTTATAACAAATTTAATATATCTCAAAAAGCATCTTAAATCAAGAGAAACTCTTAAAATTTAGGTAATATCAATAAAAGATCATCACTAAGCCTTTCGTCGCTTAAATTATTAATTTCTTTTACCTGTTTTACTGTCGTTTTATTTTCCTTTGCAATATCCCAAACATCTTCATCTTTATGAGCAAAATATAAAACGATACCGCATTTATTTTCATTATTACACACAGTGCTCGTGTCGATTTTTGTAAACAGATTCACTTTACATTTTATGTCTTCAATATAATCTATACTAAGTTCGCTAGTAAATTTTATTTTACCCTCAAGAATCTGTAAAGCTGAACAACTTAACACTTTGATATCTGATATATTAAACCTGCTATCAACTCCATTATATTTCAGCAAAAATTCAGATGTGATTTTTTCTTCCGAAAATCGGAATCCGCCGTCATTACTTGTATACATAACACCGCAAACAGCGTCTAAAACTATCTGATTCTTATCGTCATTTTTTTCGAAAGTCAATCGCATGTTACTGATATAAGCATCCATTATATCTTTAATATCATCAGCAGCATTGATTTCACATGCAACAGAAAGAATCTGATTATGCCTTGTTATTTCTGAGGATAACATATCTGTTGTCATCTCTGTTATAAGCTCATTATATACAGAATATACATCATCAATCAGATTCAGCTTAATATAATTTCCGCAAGTCAACATAAAAGTACTGTTGACAGTAACCTCTATAACATCTTGCTTCTCTCCGCTGTTTTTTATTAAGATATTCAGATTATTATCAATATTTGTGATAAAGCACTCATCAATTTCCTTTGAAGCAAAAGTATCCACAACTTCCGAAACCGGAATTTCAAACGTAATGGTATTTACTTTACATTCATCACTGATGGTAATGAGTTTTACGGAATAATAACCGTTAATATATGTTTTTCCGTTTATGACTCTTGTTTCATTAATATTCAAAGAACAGTCTTTTCTTAACACACCTGAAATTTTATCTGCTGCTTCACAATTGACTGTTTTGTTTACCGAAACTGTTTTCTGAACCGAACAAGAAACATCAAATAATGAGATTTCATTTTTCTTCGTTTGAACTGCAGCATCTTCAATATTTTCTATAAATTCTTTATTTTCAGTTCCAATAACAGAAAGCTTTATTTCTATAGTCCCGTTTACATTGATTCTTTTTGGTCCGAGCGCCCTGACGTTTTTAGATATAACTTCTTGTATTGCATTTATAAATTCATTTTCATTCAAATTTTCCGTCTGGAATACTTTCGTATATTTTATACTGTTCTCATAACATAATATACGATTATCATCAGACAAATAAATTACATTTACCGAAGCTTCGCCTGACACGCTGACCTTATCTGCTGATGTAGTTATTGCTTCAACCCTCGGAACAACCGAGCATTTCAATATTTTATTTATATCAGGATAATAATCGGGGATAATAAAATCAAAATTATAACTTTCATGCCCGAATGTCAGATGTTCTTGTTTTCTTTTTTTGATGCAGTTATTTGTAATATTCATTTTAGCACTCCCTTAATATTTATCAATAAATTCTATGATACACATGTCCTGAATATTACAAGAAAACGTTTCGCCGTACGCCTGCGATGAAACGTTTTCGGATTCCATCTCCGAGCGAAACACAGCTGAGCGTTCACAGGAACATATAATCTTTTTGCTTTATAGGGAGGAATTTCCTAAAAAGCAAAAAAGTGCCGGGGCTTGTTTGCACCCGACACATACAATTTAAGATCGTAAGCGACAGCAACTGCTGATATTTATTTATAAGCTTCAAGACGGTAGATGGGCATCCCCATTGAAGAAAAACGATTCTCATATTCGGTTATAATATTACCTTCAAAATCACTGTTATGCAGATCAAGAGAAACATTTTTTAATTTATAACCGGCAATGGTATATTGCTCAATTGAATATTCAAAAAAATGCATATTATCTGTCTTTTGATGAATCTCAGAGCCTTTTTTTAACAAATCGGAATAAATCTCAAGAAAACGGACATTTGTTAGTCTTCTGTTTTCATAAGCATTTTTTGGAAACGGACAAGAAAAGTTCAGATACAGTCTTTCAATAGACGAATCTTTTATATACTTTGTCAGAACTTCAGCTCCGCAATGCATAAAAACAACATTTTTAATACCGGCATCCTGCGCTTTCTGACACGCATCGCAGATAACATTACGGTTAACCTCTACTGCGATATAATTCACATCAGGATTTCGCTGAGCCAATTCAGATATAAACTGCCCCTTACCGCAACCAATCTCCATATGTAACGGATTATTATTTTCGAAATATTCATTAAAATCTATATATTCCTTTTTTACAACTGCAGTTCTGTAATCCTCTTTTACAGGAGGAGTGTCAATCAGATTTCTGCACATCAACAGCTTTTCTTCAAGATGTTTCTTTTTTCGCATTCTCATAGTTATTTAATCTCTTTTCATTTAAAAAATTTCTGATATCATTTTGAGTGGCAAATATTTTACCCTGTATTATATTTCCTCTGCCCCCGCCTGAAACATTAAAAGCAGATTTCAATTCGTTAATAATTACGGACAGATTCAACATATCAGACAAAATACAATATGAGTATCCTGAACTTTCGTTTCCTGAAAACAGAAATACAGCTTCATTACTCTTGTTTTTCAGTTCATTAGCAAGAATACGTAATTCATCCATTGAAAAATCATCAAAGAACTCAACAATCGTATCAGCATTGTCAATACTTGATGCAACAAAACTAAGAAGTTTGTATTTTTGCTCGGAAAGCTGTCTTTTCAGATCTTTATTCTGTTCAACCAACAATGCAACAGCATTATCGGTACTGTCATGAGGAGAACATAACATAGCAGCTATATTAGCAGTGCTGTTATGCTTATTAAAATAATCATTCAGCGCCTTATTTCCGCATATTACAGTCAGCCTCACACCGCCCCGGTGGCTGATACTTTGCAATACCTTTATAATACCGATTTCACCGGTATAACTGACATGAGGTGCACAACAAGCACAGTTATCAATATCACCGATTGCAACAACCCTTACAGTATCATCAAAATCAATTTTGCTGCGAAATTCAATTGATTTTGCATCTTCAGCAGAATAAAAAACAGCGGTAACAGGCAGATTTTCGTATATACATTTATTGGATTTTTGTTCAATTAATGCTATTTCTTCTTTGGATAAAAATTTATTAAAATCAACTGTCATAACAAGATTTTCATCCATATGAAAACCTACATTATCAACACCGTATAAATTGTGAGCAATACCGGACAAAATATGTTCACCGGTGTGGGATTGCATTTTTGAAAATCTGAGCAATTCATCAATATGACATTCCGCATAATCTCCGATATTCAGTTCAATATCATCTTCTGAATAGTGATAAATAATTCCGTTATCTTCACGGACATCAACAATTCTGCAATTACCTATCAAGCCGGTATCACTTGTCTGACCGCCGCCTTCGGGAAAAAAAGCTGTCTTATCTAATACTATTGAACTTATTTTTTCTGACTTGATAACATTAATAACCTTAGCCGTGAACGAATACATATGGCTGTCTGTATAATAGAGTCGTTCAGTCATAAATTACCTCATACCGAAAATCTGTAAGTAAATTTATCAGATTGCGCATACCAGAAACCGTTTGCTGTGATTTCAATTATATATTCACCCTTATCATAAGGAAAATCAACAGAAAGCTTAAGTTCATCCGGCATATAAAATCTATAGTAGGAAGAAGAAATTTTCTTTTGGGCAAGAACGGTATTATCTGCATTACGCAACACTACAGAATAGCTGTTTACTCTGTAATCATCTGTTTTTGCCTGAGTAAAGCTGATATCAAGCACAGAATTATCAACAACACTTGCACTCACCTTAAAATCGGCATCAAAATACGGTTTTTTCTCTTTTGCGGCTCTATCAACTGTATATATAAAGCTTTCAGGTTCCCAGGGAGTATTAATTATATAACCGTCATTGAAAAATTCTCCGCTCAGTATATCTACAGGTATAATTCTTACAGCATTATTTATATCAACTTCAACAATATAATACTGAGCACATTCTTTGCAATCCGGAGGAATTGTACCGTACATATAGTCAAATTCATCTAATTCAAAATAAGATAAAGATCCGGTACCAAGAGAAGTAAAGTATTTCTGATGAATACTGCGAGGATCATTAATAGGTGCATGAGAATGCCCTGAAAAATCAATTACTTGCGGATAGTCTGTAAGGATAGCAATAATATCGTCATCCCCCCAATTGATACTTCCGTAAACAGTATCGGTCAGGTGCGGGTGCTGAAAAACAAATATTGGTCTTTTGCTGTTTTTTGAAACAGCATCGGTAAGACAATTTTTCAGCCATTTTTGCTTTTCATCCTTTATACTGCAGCCGTCTTCTGTAGAAATGCAAATAAAAGCACAACCGTTTATTTCAAAATAGTTGTCACCTTCCTGTGAGAATATTTTTCTTAATCGGTTATATGCACCTTCCTGACCGCCTTCGCTGTGGAACTCATGACTGGCAAGCATAAGTGTAATTTTAGTTTCAGGTGCAATTACTGAATCCAAAGAATTTTTAAATTTCAACATTTCCGCTTCGCTGCCGCTGTTAGCAAAATCACCTACAGCAAAAAATGCATCAATGTTTTTATACGATGATTTTGCGGCATAATCATATGCCATTTTCATACCCTTTTCAAAACGCTCTTTTTCAATATCGCAGTCAGTTTTATAATGAATATCACTTGTAACAATAAACCTTAATTTCACATCAAAACTCATGTAAATACCCCTTAATTATGTTTTGTTATATTATACCATTCATATTACACTAAATCAATATTTTAACAAACAAAAAAAGAGGCAACCTTACGATTGCCTCAAACTGTTAATTAGTCTTTGATTCCGAAGAGATCTCTGAACCACTGTGCGATCTTTTCAAAGAATTCTTTGATCTGATCCCAAATGGACTTAGCTTCATCCTTGATGATTTCGCCGCCTGCATCTACAACATCCTTAGCTGTATATTCGGGATATTCAGAAGGAATGAATGTATCATTGAAGTTTAATACCTGAACAGCGGAACCATTGGAATATGTGTAAGAGGGAGTGCCTTCAACTTCTGTGTCAAATACGATTTTTGAGTTCTTGGAAACTTCTAAGTCTGTAAATGACCAGTCATTAACTGAACCGTCATCAAGAAGTTCTTTATGGATAAGGGTTACATAACCGTTATTGTTACCTGTAAGTCTTACACGGTAACCGTCATAGAGATAAGCAACCTTAAGATAATCTTCACCGAAATCTGAGTAGATTGTCTTAAATACACCGTATTCATTGCTTGTAAGTGATTCTACACCGTCAGCTACAGTGTAAAGAGTGTTGTTGTCTGCATCAAGAAGATCAAGTGAAACGGGACAGTAAACATAGAGTGAATCTGTGATAACCTTGAATTCTGAAGGATCAAGATCGAACATCATGCTTCTCATAATGTCAAGACCAGCAATGTTTACTAATGTATCTTCACAAAGAGTACCATGGAGCTGATTCTTGATTCTGCCTACAGCACCGCCGTTTTCAGCATTCTTGAAGTTAACAAGAGCCTGTTCACAAACTTTTCTTGTTGTCATAAGAAGGTCGATAGCGAAGAAAGACTTTTCAGCTTCTTCCTGATAATAAGCTTCTGATGCCCAGTCAGATGCTGCATCCTGGAAATAGTAAGCAGCAAGAACGGTTTCCATATGAGGATAAACTTCATTTGTGTTCCAAAGGAAATCAGCAACACTTACGATAGCATCATAAATTTCAAGAACTGTTGCTGTGTAAACATTGGAATTCATAGCAAGATCAATAAGTCTGTCGATACCGAGAGAAACACCATCTACAAGAGCATCCTTAAGAACATCACCAACAACTGTCTTAACATTAGCATTCATATCAGCAATAAGGTTGTTTGCAGCCTGTTTGAGAATGCCGTAAGGAGTTGTGTCTGCAATATGCTGAAGAAGATCAAGATAGTACTGATTAGCAAGCTGAACAGAGAGAACTCTTGAATATTCTTCAACGAACTGATCTCTGTATGTCTGATAAGAATGGGCAATCTTGGTAACATCACCGATTATCTGCCATGTTGTACCCCAAGCTTCTGATTCAAGAACTTTTGTGAAAGCGTCATTCTTAATAAGGTCACCTGCTTTTTCAACAAGGTCCTGTGCGTCCTGAGAAAGTTCGAGAACATCAACAAATTCATCAACATAACCGTCATCGAATTCATAGTCAACCTTTTCAATTAAAGCAAGAAGGATAAGTTCAGCCTGCTCAATGCTGATATGATGAGTTGCATAGTTCCTCCAAGCTTCATCATAGAGAGCAAAAGCTGTCCATACTGCCATAGTATCTGTCATAGCTTTTTCATTGATGTCAACATAGTTCCAGCTTGTGAAACTTGCATCATCAAAAAGGTGATCAAGGAAAAGATCGTAGTTTGCATTCCAACCGTCTACTCTCTTATCATAGTCATCCACTTCTTCTGCAAATGCGATAACAGAAAGGAAGGAGCATGCCATAACAATTGAGAGAATCACGGAAAGGATTTTTGTAGTTTTTTTCATAAAGACACTCCTTATAATTAATAGATAACATAATTATCGTTAATATTTTATTAAATTTTGACAATTTTGTCAATAAACATTGTACTCAAAAAACATACCCCGTTTTGTTCAAAATTAACAAGAGAATAATATTATTGCACAATTTTATCTAATTGCAGTATAACTTTTATAATAACTCTCCGGTGCAATGAATTAAGTTAGTAATTATTAATAGTATATTAATGAATTATATTAATTTTTCATAAGATAGACTTATTATTCTTATTTGGAATTATAATCGACATTTTTAGTGATAATATGCTATAAGACAGGAGGAATACATTATGAATGCTATAAAAAACTATTTCCACAGAATTATCACTAATTGCTCTAAAATTGAATTGATATATTGGTGGATTCTCAGAATACTGATGATATACGGAATTATCGAATCGTTGATATTCGGAGATGAATATCTGGGAAGCAGCCAACCGTTACAGATGGCTGCTAATCTTGTAGGTATGTTTGCGTATGAAATATGCCAGTTAATGCCTAAAAATTCAACACTCAGACTGTTATCGCCAAGATTTCAGAATATTACTGCACTGGGCTTTTTCTTAGGCTCTTTTGGCGGAGCATATCTTAATTTTTACTATATTCTCCCCGGTTACGACAAAGTGCTTCACGCACTCGGCACAGCAGAAGGTGTTTACATAGGATATGAGTTTGTTGCAGCAATTCAACTAAAGCTGAACAAAACCTGTCCGCATCAGATAGCTAACCTTACAGCACTCGGCTGCGGTTTTATTCTTTCAAGCGGTTGGGAATTATTTGAATTCACTTATGACCAGTTTTTTGGCGGAGACGCACAGCATTGGAACTATGAATATGCACTTGCTACAGCAGGCGGTGACCCCTCAAAAATATTCCACCTCTTCCCTGTTGAAGATCCTATGCGTTTCGCTTTGATGGACACCATGGGTGATATTGTTCTGAATTTCATCGGCGCTTTCATAATGTTTGCAGTATTAAGCTTTATTCCTTACAGACATAAAGGTAAAGGTAATGTTAATGCAATTATTATGAAAAACCATTCCGACAGCAATACACCGGAATATTCTTTATAATACGGACAAATAAGGCAGACACATAAACTGATGCGTCTGCCTTATTTTTTAAGCTTTTTTCTTATTTTTTATTACTTCTGCAAGATCAAAAGAAACAAATTTATTACCGAGCTGATTGCCTTCTCTATTTGCTTTATCGTAAATAAACTTAACAAGCAGACAGGCAAGCAAACCGGCTATAATGCCTATAATTATACCACCAAGAATGTCTGACGGAAAATGAACCATTATGTAATTTCTTGATGCACCCATCAAAACAGCAAGCACAAGAACAATCCAACTCTTTTTCTTATTGGTCATCAAGAATACCGGAATCATAGCAGCAACCGTAGATGTTGTATGACCGGAAGGGAAAGATTTTTCACCTTCAAGACCGTGCGCAACATCGAGCCACCACTGTTGGAATATTTCATTTGTTACATAAGGTCTCGGACGTGCAACGATTGGCTTAATTGTAATGTTTGTGAACAAAGCGCCTATAATTATGGCAAAAAGCATTCCGAATCCGACTTTTCTTGTCTTCTTAAAAAGAAGGAAAACAAGACCGAGAATTATAAAAAGAAGACCTTCATCACCGAGATGAGTATAAATTTCAAAAAATACATCAAAAAAACCTCCGAGAGGACCGGCATGAAGAGAATTATAAAACTCAAGTATTTTATAATCAAATGTTTCAAAAGTGGTATTGAGCCAAGTTGTCAATGCGTTCCATTGCTCTGCAGGAACAATTGCAGGAATATCCATAAATTAACTCCCTTTCTGATTTAATATCAGCATTTTAGCATAATACAATAAAAATTTCAATATCTAACTACCATATAAAGATATGCGTTATTTCAAAATATTATCAATATCCGGAATTGACAAGTTCATTTTTAACAATTTTTACAATTCTGCTTGTACCCAGTCTTGAAGCGCCGAGTGAAATGAACTCTTCTGCATCCTGAAGAGTTGCAATACCGCCTGCTGCCTTAATCAAAGTTCTGCCGGTAACATGTTTTGAAAAAAGCAAAATATCTTCTTTTGTTGCACCTGCTGTGGAAAAACCTGTAGATGTTTTTATAAAATCGGCATCAGATAAAGAAACAATTTCACACATCCTGATTTTTTCTTCTTCAGTAAGCAAGCAGGTTTCAATAATAACTTTAAGAATCTTTCCTCGGCAAGCTTGTTTTACGGCATTGATTTCATAAAGAATTTCATCATACTTCCCCATTTTAACATTTCCTATATTGATTACCATATCTATTTCATCTGCACCGCTCAGCACAGCATTTTTTGCTTCATAGCATTTGACATCGGTTGAATTATAACCATTGGGAAAACCAATTACAGTACAAACCGCAATTTGTCCTTTAACATATTCATTAACATGTTTAACAAATGAGGGCGGGACACAAACACCGGCACAACCGTATGTTATACCGTCATCGCATATAGCTTTTATTTCATCCCATGTTGCAGCGGGATTAAGAAGAGTGTGATCTACTTTTGATAAAATAAAAGAAACTTCCAATTTTTTCACCTTTAACTTCAATAATTAAGTGCTTCATATACAGCATCGGGAATGTCGGACATAATACAATCCGCACCAATGCTTTCAAGATAAGTTGCTTTTTTTGCATCATTTACAGTCCAATATTGAACCGCTAAGTTGTTCTTATGAGCATAATTACAAAAACGGGCTGTACACAAATCTATTATCGGTGTATCATGCGGAACCTGTAATGCAGAAAATGTAAAGAAACTTTCCGGGAGAGGAACATTAAATAATGATGCGATATATACCGCAACAACTTCAATAATACTGGCTGAACGATGCATCATAGGATAGTTTTCTGTAATATAATCAGAAACTTCACCGTTAAAGGTACCTACAACAACCGAATCAAGCATATTCATTTCAGATAAAACTTCATAAAGAATATCCGATGCCTTAAATCCAAGCTCGTTGCCATTTTTAATTTCTATAATATATCTGAAATCTCCGTTACTGTTAAGGAATTCAAGGACATCCCTGAGATTGGCAACTTTGAGATTATCGGGAACTTCGGTATTATTTAGTCCTTTATAGGGATATTCCCCATTCTCGTTTTTAAAACCGTCACCAAAATTAAGCACTCGCAATTCTTCATATGTATAATTTTCAGGACGAACATCGCTGATTCCGAATATTTCTTCGGCATTCGTTGTTCTGTCTAATGTTGAATCATGCAGTAATATAAGTTGATTGTCCTTTGTTATATGCAAATCAAATTCAAATATATCAGTTCGGAATTCATCGGAATTTATACAGCCTTCAAACGCCATCATTGTATTTTCAGGAAAAATCCCCGCACCTGAACGGTGAGCCGAAGTCATGGTGTTGCCATGGGCAACAATATAAGAATTATCTGTTTCATAATCAATTGGTGTATCGCCAAAATCAAAAAGTATCATAAATAATAAGAAAGCTATAAAAACTAATATAACAGAGAACAGTGCAATAAAAGTTTTTGTAATTTTATTAAGATATTTTAACTTTTTCATTATTTCACACCTCTTTTCAATATAATAAAACTATTAAAATATA
This sequence comes from Acutalibacteraceae bacterium, assembly GCA_045538645.1. Taxonomy (GTDB): domain Bacteria; phylum Bacillota; class Clostridia; order Oscillospirales; family Acutalibacteraceae; genus RUG806. The sequence goes on from JAZSRT010000018.1 coordinate 19,807, forward strand.
TATGTGTTAAGATATTGTAAATTCTTACTTATATTGACATTTTTAAGTTTTTTACTGTATAATTATTTCATAATCGGAAAGGAGTAAACATATGGACTTTAAATCTTATCTTTCAAAAAAAAGAGAACCTGTTTCTACGCCCGAAAATATCATCGATGAACTCGGCAACTGTTATTTCGGAACATTTGACAAAGAATTTCCGAGAATGGACTTTTTGAAAGTTAATCGCCCTTCTGCTCTTCCAAACTTTTTTAACAAAATGAAACTTACCTTATGGGAAGCAACAGAAATTAACTTTGATAAAGTAATTCTTCTTACGGCAGTTTGCGATATGGGACTTTTCGGAACTGCACTGACGGTAATTTATGACAAACGCACAAAAAAATGCACTTACTGGCAGGAAATGCTTCCCTCATCCAAAGCTTGTATTTCCGATACTATAATTAATTCTTCGGAAACTTACTCAAAAGGTAAAAAAGTTAAAATCAGATACGTTAATAATTTTCAACGTGGTGAAGCAATCGTATCAGGTTATGCATCTGACAAAAAAGCCGGTGTTATTGATTACAGAGTAAAACTTACAAGAGTCTCAAAGCCCAGCATTGTTAACATTCCGTTTGACTCAAACAGACCTCTTTATTCACAAAAAGACCTGTTCAGTGTTGAAGGATATCTTGAATTTAACGGTGAACGTTTTGTTGCTGATTCTTCAACTGCTGCGATAATTGATGACCACAGAGGATATTATCCCAGAAAAGCTCATTATGATTGGGTTACAACAATGGGCAAAAAAGTAATAGACGGAAAAGAACAGTATTTCGGTTTTAATCTTACCAGAAATCAATCGATAAATCAGGATGACTATAATGAAAATCTGATTTGGTTCGAAGGTGCTTCTACACTTCTTACCCCGGTTGTATTTAAGCACAAAACCGATAAATTATGGAATATTGTCGATACAAAAGGTATGGTAGATGTTACTTTTGAAATCGGAGATGAATTCTTAATGAAAGTAACAACCGGTATTATTAATATTGATTATCATATCACATTCGGTGAGCTTAAAGGTTATGTATGCGATCCTGACGGAAACAAATACATTCTTGACGGAATGTCGGGAATCGGTGAGGATAAATCGCTTATCTTCTGACAAAAAATATTATATAAAAACAGAGAGGTACCAAAAAAGCGGTACCTCTTTATTCATTCAGCTTCTTCTGTAATTATCATAATCATGATGCATTGCAACATTATTTTTCTTAAATACTTCAGTTGCAATTTCGATATCATCAACACGAAGAACAGTCCATGCCTTGCCTTCAGATTTGCCGATAAATGCATACATATATTCGATTCCGACATTGGCATCGGTAAGTAATTTAAGAAGATAAGCAAGTCCACCCGGGGCATCATCCATTGCGGCTGCAATTACCTGTGTACATTTGACCATCACCCCTGAATCTCTCAGAGCAGTCATTGCTTCATCGGGCTTATCAACAACCAGACGAAGAATTCCGTACTCTGATGTATCAGCAAGCGAAAGTGCGCTTATATCAATATCGTTGTCTTTAAGAACATCCAATACGGCAGAAAGTCTGCCTACTTTATTTTCCACAAAAACAGATAACTGTTTCATATTATTCCTCCTTAAATCTTTCTTTTGTCTATGACTCTTTTGGCTTTTCCTTCGCTTCTTGTAATTGACTTCGGATTAACAAGGTGAACACCTGCACTGATTCCGAGAACATCGCGAAGATTATCTTTAATAAGTTTTTCTGTTTTTTCAATAGTTTTTATATCATCAGAGAAAAGTTCTTCGCTCATCTCAACATTAATATCAAAAGTATCGGTATTGTTAACACGGTCAACAATTATCTGATAATTAGGAGTGATATCTCCGCCGACTTTAAGAAGTACTTCTTCTATCTGCGACGGGAATACATTCACTCCTCTGATAATAAGCATATCATCAGTTCTGCCCTGAGGTTTATTCATCCTGACGTGCGTTCTTCCGCATTTGCACTTTTCATAATTAAGAGAACAGATATCTCTTGTTCTGTATCTTATCAGCGGAAAGCCTTCTTTTGTAATGGTAGTAAATACAAGCTCACCTTTTTCGCCTGCAGGAAGAACTTCAAGCGTATCCGGATCTATTATTTCAGGTATAAACATATCTTCACAGACATGCATACCTGCCTGATATTCGCATTCATAAGAAACACCGGGACCCATTATTTCAGAAAGCCCGTATATATCATATGCTTTTATGCGAAGCTTCTTTTCTATTTCTCGGCGCATATCTTCACTCCAGGGTTCTGCGCCGAAGATACCGGCTTTAAGCTTCAGCTTATCGGTAAGTCCTGCTTCTTCAGCCGCTTCGCTCAGATAAAGAGCATATGACGGAGTGCAGCAAAGTGCAGTTGATCCGAAATCAACCATTGTCTGAAGTTGATTTGCCGTATTGCCCGAAGATGTGGGAATAACAGTTGCACCTATTCTTTCAGCACCGCCGTGGGCACCGAGTCCGCCTGTAAATAAACCGTAGCCGTATGATATCTGAACAAAGTCTGTATTATCAAGACCTATGGCATACATCATTCTTGCAACACAGTCTGCCCAATCGTTGAGATCCTTCTGAGTGTAGCCGACAACAATTTTTTTACCTGTTGTTCCGCTTGAAGCATGTACTCTTGAAATATTCTCGAGCGGTTCTGCAAAAAGACCGTAAGGATAGTAATCTCTGAGATCCTGCTTGTAAGAAAACGGAAGCTTGTGAAGATCTCCGATGCCTTTAATATCATCGGGAGTTAATCCCGCTTCGTCCATTCTCTGTTTAAAAAGAGGGACTCTTTCATACATTCTTTTTACCTGATTTTTTAATCTTTCACTTTGAAGAGCTTCAAGCTCTTCTCTTGGCATAGTTTCAATTTTTTCCTGCCACATAATTTTTTCCTCCTGTTTTTATTTTGTACAGAGGAAACAAAAAAGTCCTCTGCATAAGCAGAGGACGGATATACCGTGTTACCACCTCATATTCAAGTTTTTCTCGCAAAAAACTCCTCGGGGAGTACAAAAATATACTCCTGCACTGTAACGGGTGCTCCCGTTGTAGCCTACTTGAACAATCTTTCAGCACAAAGCTCTCGAAAGGAATTCACAAAAAATCTGTTTATGTCTTGCAGCAAACGACAATTCTCTGAAAAACAGAATTTTAAGTTACTGGTTTTCGGTCACAGCCTTTATGAAAATAATTTATCACTTTAAGAAATAAAAGTCAAGAGTAAATCATAATACATAGATTCATATTACTTCTGATGTTTATTAATTAAAGTAATAATACAAAGAGTTCTCGTTTATAATTTAATCAACTTATTAACGTCACTTTCGTGACAAATTACAACAAGATGCTCATTTTTTTCAAATGGTTCATCAGGATTTATTGCAGGTACAAGATGAGCGTTCTTTTTAACGGCAATAATACTCACACCGAATTTTTCTCTGACTCTTAATTGTTTAAGACTTTTTCCGATCCATGAAGCAGGAGTTGCAATTTCATATATCATATAACCGTCAGAAAGATTTATGGCATCAAAAATTGAATCACTGCTTCTCATTCTTGCAACACGCTGGGCCATATCCTCTTCAGGATAAATTACGGCATCAGCACCGTTTCGTAACAGAAACTTCTTTTCAATACTTCTGTTTACTTCAGCTATGATATATTTCGCACCGAGCTCTTTTAACTGAAAAGCTATTTCAAGTGATTCGGTAAAATTTCCGCCGAGGCAAATAAAACAATAATCAAATTCATCCACACCGAAAGTAGAAAGAACCTCAGGTAATGTACAATCTGCAATTTTCGCAGAAACAGCATACGGCAACATCGGTGTTATAACATTTTCATTAATATCAGCAATCATAACTTCACAATTATGTGATGCAAATTCCATTAAAAGATGCTGACCGAATGTACTCATACCAATAATAAGAATAGATTTCATAACATACTCCTTTATTCGGCAATTAACCGACAGTTATTGATTCTGCAGGATACCTGACAGGCGGCTGTGCTTTTTTTTCGAGAAGTGCCAATGCAAAAGAAATACTGCCTACCCTTCCCGCATACATCATCAGTATTATTATCAATTGTGATGCGCTGTTGAGCTCTCTTGTAATTCCCGTAGTCATTCCGACAGTGCTCATTGCAGAAAAAACTTCAAATAACACATCACTAAGTTCAAAATTCTGCATTGCACTGATAATAATAGTAGCAATAAATATCAGAGAAAGATTAAAACAGCAGATGGTTACCGCCTTTTTATGGGTCCCGTCTTCAAAAGTCCGTCCGAAAATGCGGGGTTTTGAAATTCCGCGAAGACCGGAAATAAGATCAAAGAAAATCACTGCTATAGTTGTAGTTTTTACACCACCTGCAGTTGAACCTGACGAGCCGCCGACAAACATCAGAAAACACATAATCAGCACAGTTGCTCTCGACAGTAATGAAAAATCTACTGTATTAAAACCTGCAGTTCGGCAGGTAACAGAACTGAAAAGACTTCCGAGAATCTGTTCACTGACAGTTAAGCCTGCCAAAGATGCATTTCGTTCTGACAAATAAAACAAAAATGCTCCGCCAAACGTCAACACAACCGAAACAGACAAAACAATTTTTGTATGCAGCTGATATTTTTTGAAGTTAAGTTTGTGAGTTACAATATCATCCCACACAAGAAAACCTATTCCGCCAACAGTGATAAGTGTCATAATAGTAACATTAACAAGAATATCACCTTTATAATCAATTAATGAACTGAATTCTTCATTTACACCCATCAGATCAAATCCTGCATTACAAAAAGCTGAAATTGAATGGAAACAACCGTAATATAATCCTTTCATAAAACCAAACTGTTGTATAAAACGGCCGGAAAGTAACAATGCACCGGCACCTTCAAAAATTAACGTGCCTGTAATTATCTTTCTTGTTATATTTCTCAGCCCTGAAATGTGGGAAGTATTAATACTTTCAGCCATAATACTTCTTTTTCGCAGATCCATATTTTTCTTTGTAAAAGACAGAAAAAATGTTGCAATTGTCATAAACCCCAGACCGCCAATCTGTATCAGACAAATAATAACCGTCTGTCCGAACAATGACCAATGCACAGCTGTATCAACCAGAACAAGACCTGTAACACAAGAAGCCGAAGTTGAGGTAAACAACGCTGTTAAAAATGGGGTTACTGTTCCCGAAGCAGAAGACACGGGCAGCATCAGCAAAACAGTACCGACAAATACCATCAGAGCAAAACCTGAAGCAATAATCTGTGTATTGGAAAATCGTTTTAGTTTCATTTAACATCCCCGAACTTATCAATTAAACTTATAAGTGTCTGAGCGGCATACTGGGCGGCTATCTCCCGAACGGCATTTCTGCCGATGTTTCCGAATTTTTTTGTAGCTGACGCCGTTTTGCCGTTTACAACAAATCCGAAGCATACAGTGCCGACGGTATCATCATTTTCATCATATGCCGGACCTGCAAAACCGGTAATGCCTAATCCGACTTCTGCGCCTGAAAGTTTTATTGCACCGTTTGCCATATCTACAGCTACTTTTTCACTGACAACACCAAATTCATCTATAGCAGATGCCGGAACAGACAGAATATTGATTTTCGCATCATTGGAATAGGTAATAAAAGACGAAGACAATATCTGCGAAGCATCAGGGACACTGACAATATACGATGCAAACAATCCTCCCGTACAGGATTCTGCAGCAGAAATATGCAGTTTTTTATCAATTAAAACTTTTACCAACTGTTCAAAAGTGTTCAATACACTCATCTCCTCAAAATTCAGAAAAATACTGATATTTGTGTTGAATAAACCGATCAGAAATATTATAATTATTATACCATACAAGAAGGTGAAATAATGAATATTTTTAACTGTCATACACACTCAGCTTTTTCACACGACGGAAAAGGCACAGTGCGGGATATGGCGGAAAATGCTTTAAAAGAAAATTTAACAGGTTTTGCACTGACCGATCATTGCGACTGTGAATATTATTATGACCGTAATATGATAGAGAATCTGTCAAAATCATATCAAGAAAGTCTCAGAGAAAAAGACAACTATAAAGATCGCTTGGAGATCATCAGCGGAATTGAAATTGGGGATGCATTATATGCACCCGAATTTGCAACAAAGATTATCAGATCAAAAAATTGGGATGTGATTCTGGGTTCAGTACATGCCGTGCGGATCGAGGGAAAAGACATACCGTTTTCTCTTATTGACTTTACAGATTTTACAGATGAAGAAATACATGAATATGTTACTCAGTATTTTTGCGATTTATCAGAAACAGCACAAACAACGGATTTCGACATTTTATGCCACCTGACCGTTGTGTTCAGATACATAAAATACAAATACAATAAGAATATATCACATACATTTTATCTTGATAAGATTGAAAAAATATTAAAAACGGTAATCAGAAGAGATAAAACATTGGAAATCAACATATCAGGGTATCAAAACGGTTATTTGATGCCTGATGCTGATATTCTGAAAATGTATAAAGAACTCGGAGGCACAAAGCTTTCAATCGGCAATGATTCTCATAAACCTGAAGATATTTGCCTTGGCTTTACCGAAACGGTCCCCCTTCTGAAAAAACTTAATATAACAAACCTTGTTTATTATAAAAACAGACAGGCAATTGAATATACTTTATAAATCTACTGCAGGTGAACTGATATTTCAGACACCTGCAGTTGTTTTATGAAAAAATTTCAGTTATAGACGTATCCTCAAGGAAAGTATTCATATTATAAAGGAACAAAACATCAGTGAAATTATAATCAGCCATAATATCATCAATTTTTCCTGAAAAATACCGAGGATCTATTATAACAATATTCTCATAATGAGGAATCAGCAACGGTATAAAACAATTTGCATATGAATCCTTAAATATCAACAGATTTCTCGCATTGACATTTTTCGTATATATCCTGATACGAGAGAAGTTACCACCGAAGAAAACTTCATACTGATTTTTGGTATTAAGTTTCTCAAGGTCAAAGAAAGTAGATTTTTTTTCCTGATTATCAAAATTATGTACAATAAAAGTGCCTTCAATACCTTCGGGAACAACTGCAGATAAAATATCAGTCAAATCATCAATTCCCGATGAAGAAGCCAATGTTCCGGAAAAACTGTTACTGATATTTATTTGCTTATGAGTTATTTCCGAACAATCAAGTTCAGCAATTTCGGCAAAACTTTCAAATACCGATTCAGCGGCAACAGCAGTCCAATGGTGATCGGTTCTCAGATAGAGAGAATCTCTGTCTTCAGCTTGTAATAAAGGCGCAACAGCATCAATGCATTCAAAATCATCGTTTAACATCGAATAGGTCTTAGTTATCAACTGAGACTGATCTTCACATTTCAGAAATGCAGGCAGATGCTCGGGAATAATAAAAGTTGAATTAGGAACAAGAATAAAATATTTGTTCTCAACCTTAACCTTGTCGGCAAATGCATTGACTGCATCAATTTTAGCTTTAACGTCTTCTTCAATGAAAACCGAAGGTACTTCGTACAGTCTGTTATTTTTGCCAATATAAACTCCGTTGACTTCTTTATTACCCAGAGCTGACGACAGTGCAGTTCTGAAAGAAACAACCGAATCCCTGTTAACAAACTGATCAGACAAATAAGATTCAAACTTACTCATAAAATTTCCGCTGAAGATGTTTTCAACGGTAACAGAAGGAAATAAAGATAAATTACGGTTCTCGGTTTCCGAATAAGTTCTGTCGGGAAATATGAGTCCGCCAATAAGAAAAATGGTAAGAACAGTAAAAAAAGTTACAATAACAGCAGAGTATAATATCGATGAAATTTTAATTTTGGTTTTCAAAAGTTTTTTCATATAAACCTCTCTGTCAGAATCTGAAATACAAGAAGGGATTGTAGGTATCGCCGATAAGACATATCAAGCTTACAGCAAACAGCAAAGCCGTAATGATAAATCTGAACAGAATATATTTATGGTCATCTTCCTTATGCTCCTTAAATGAGAAAAGTTCAGTTGAGCAAATCCCCATAATTATAAGAATAACTGCATTTGATGCAAGTACAAAAACGGAAGAATTATCGGCAAATCCGTTAAACCCGAACATAGCCTTAAAGAATGCAAAAATAGATCCCAAATCGGTACAGGCAAACAGAACCCAACCGAACAAAACAAATATAAAGGTAATTATTCTTCGCAAAAAGTTCGGAATTTTTTCAATAAAAGAATGAAGAACATATTTTTCAAGCACAAGTAAAACAAAATAATATATGCCCCAAAGCACAAAATTCCACGAAGCACCGTGCCATAATCCTGTTAATGACCATACTACAAAAAGATTAAAAATATGACGTTTAACAGAACAACGGTTACCGCCTAAAGGAATATAAATATAATCACGGAACCACGAACTCAATGTAATGTGCCAGCGGCGCCAGAAATCAGTAATACTGTTAGCAACATACGGATGATTGAAATTAATCGGAAAATCAAAACCGAACATACCGCCAAGGCCTCTTGCCATATCAGAATAACCGCCAAAATCAAAATATATCTGAAAAGCATAAAATATAACCGCGGTCCATGCCCCGAGCATAGTCAATTTATTCATACCGCCAGCTGTCAATTCTTCAAACACGGCACCTGCAGCATTTGCAAGCACTGCCTTTTTTGCAAGACCTTTAACAAACATAAATATACCGTTTGCAACGGCAGACAAAGACTCTGTTCTTTCGGAAAGTTGCGTATCAATTACAGAGTACTGAACAATAGGTCCGGCAATAAGCTGCGGAAACATTGATATATATAAAGCAAAATTAAGTATACTGTGCTGAACACTGACTTTTTTTCTGTAAACATCAATTACATAAGATAAAATCTGAAAGGTATAAAAAGATATTCCGATAGGTAACGCAGGCTCAATATACTTGATTGAACTACCGCTTATAAGAGAGATATTATCTACAATAAAACTGCTGTATTTGAAGAAAAACAGCAATCCGGCATTAAACAGAACGGACAATACCATTAACATTTTGCGGTTTTTGTTGCTTTGTGTCTTATCAATATGTAAAGCGATTACAAAATTAAACAATATGCTCAATAACATAAGCACAATATTCTTAGGTTCTCCCCAAGCATAAAACAGCAAGCTTGCGATACATAAAATTATATTTTTATATTTACAAAAAATTCTGTTATTTTTTCTGACGAAAATTGCAGGCAAATAATATAATCCTGTAATAAAAGGTAAAAATACCGTCAGGAATGTAACACTGCTGAATACCATTGACGATACACCCCTTATACAATCTTAAGAAATTCCGAATAAATATTTTCCGCATTCTCATCTATACAGAAAAATACCGCACCGGACTCAGTTTTTAATATATAATTATCAATAAGTGCTGACTGCTGCTGGGCATAACCGTTGTAGAGATTGAAACGATCTTCGGCATACTTTTCAAATGAAGACAACACATCTTCAGAAATTTCATCGGCAAAAACACCTATAAAAATTTCATTAACATTCATAACATCGTCTGATGAATAGCATTGCGAGGAAGAAAACTGCGATATATCAATACCGTATTTGTCGCTTGTAAAATTACTGTTTCTGTCAACAACATCTTCTGTTGACATTAATTGAACCAGATTTTCGCATATCTCATCCGCTGTTTTATCGGTTTTTTCTGATGAACCGCTAACTGAAAATACTATAAAACAAATTGTAAGTACTATACAAAGTATCTCTAAAAAATAATATTTCTTCATAATTATCCCCGATTATGAGTTCATAACATAAAATAAATGAGGAAGCCATATTTCTGAATAAAATTCTTTTGAAAGGTGTATTCCGTCACCTCCGTAATAGCTGCCGTCCCCCGGCAGTACAGGAGAATTATCAACATATTTTACAGATAACCTGTTACACATTTCTTTCAGCGCTTCATTATATTTTTCAATGGCAGAATACTGTTTCTGCACTTTTGGCGATACATTAAAAATCCCGCTGACAAAAATCCCGGTATCAGGAAGTTTTTCCTTAAACTCATTTATAAGTTGCTCGTATAACTCAATAAAAGATTTCAGTGCACTATCGGTATTAACAAGCATATTAATTCCGTAGTGCAAAACAAGATTTTTCGGATTATTTGAAACAATCCGGGAAATGTTATTTTGCAGATGATACAAACTGGCATTGACCATTGTTGACATTTTGGCACTGTCAAGAACGCCGTAAGCATTAAGACCATGCATTAAAGAGTCACCTGCAAAATATGCATCAGAAAACAATTGACGCAACGTAACTTTACCGCTTGCGAGTTGCTTTTCAAGATTTTCATAGCTTTGTATACGTTCTTCCTCAAGCCGTTGAGCTTCTTCTTCTGCACGCTTTTTTACAACAAGCTTATCTATAGCCTTTTCTATATCCTGAACCTGTGAATTTTCATAAGCAGATAATTCATCAAAATTTATATCCGAAGCCACAGGCAAAACGCCGTCTGAAGCTTCCGATGCAAAAATATTAAAGAGAATCCCTGCAGATATCAATATCAATGCAGAGATCCGAAAGACCAGATTTTTCATAATATCTCCCGATTCAAAAATAATCCTGATAATTTTACATCAAAATCTGACTAAAATCAACAATAATCAGAAAATATTTAATAATTATTTACGAATCAGCACATCGGTGAGATTATTAACAGACGAAACAACAAACTCGGCTTTGTTATTGAGAAGAAATTCTTTGTCACGGAATCCCCAATCAACAATAATTGAATCAATGTTTGCATTTAATGCTGTCATAATATCTACTTCCGAATCGCCTACATAGACTACATCAGATAAATTCATATCAAAATGCTTAATCACATTGATAACAGAATCAGGAGCAGGTTTTTTTTCTACATTTTCACATTCCCCTACTGCAAAATCAAATAAACCGACAAAATACTGCTGCACCAGATTCCTTACTGCAAAATCTGCTTTGTTTGATACTACGGCAGTTTTAAGCCCGGCCACTCTCAGTTTTTGTAACATACCGATTATTCCCTCGTAGGGCTTTGTATTATCACAGCTGTGAATTTTATAATGCTCTTTGAAATCAAAAAAAACAGAATCGGTTAATGTGTCGGAGGTATTATCAGGAACGGCTCTTTCAATTAATAGCCGGATACCGTTACCGACAAAGGCTCTGACTTCTTCCTTGCTTCTTTCGGGAAGAGAGTTGCTTTTCAGAGCAAAATTAACGGAATTATGAAGGTCATCAAGAGTATCAAGTATTGTACCGTCAAGATCAAAAATTACAAGTTTATATTTCATTGCTGCCTCTCAATCATTTTCTTCAGATTTACATATAAATATATTTTTTATCAATATTAAAGCAAATGCGATAAAATATCAATAGTAAAAAAACAAAAAGCCGCACTCCGCACGGAATACGACAATTTACATCAAATGCAACTAATTCAAAAAAGATATCATCATAGCGAAAGCTTATTCACATTCGGTTACAATATAACACATAGTGTGATGAAATACGCCTGACGGCGATGATATGCCATTATTTTCGCAATGGACCAGAAAACGGCTTCGCCGTACGCCTTCGGTGAAACGTTTTCGGATAGTCCATCTCCGAGCGAAGCGTAGCTGAGCGTTCGGAGAGACATATAATCTTTTTTTACTTTATAGGAAGGAATTTCCTATAAAATCAAAACCACCAGTTGAACTGGTGGTTTGCACAGCCCCTATAAGGGGCTATTACAGGCGTCATCCCTGAAAGGGATTACTGAAGTTTGACACCGCATTACACTTACAAGCAGCCGCTCACGTGCGGCTGTTTATTTT
>JAZSRT010000045.1:0-5836 GCA_045538645.1 Acutalibacteraceae bacterium
ATAATTTATCGGGCGGATGCCCGATAAATTATGATAATGATATACGCCTTTGGCGTATGATATATTGCTTTTGCAATATGATGTAAATGCTTCGCATTAATGATATATTTGCCGTTAGCAAATATGTCGGGACCTGCGGTCAGCATTTTATAAGCGCAGAACGCAGAGTGCAAAACGCAGAACGAAAAACAAATAATTTTCAGCAATGCACCGCAGGTGCGAGCAATAGAGCGTAAGCGGAATAAGGGCGTCAGCCCTTCCTTCATATTTGTCGCAGACAAATATATCATCCGAACATTGTTCGGATATCATCCGTCGAATGACGGACATCATTAGCACCAACGGTGCGATATCATTATCATAATTTGAAAGGCTATCGCCTTTCAAATTATGATTTAAGCGTTTGGGTGAAGTGCAACACTGTAAAAAGAACAAAAAAGGTATCCTAAATATCACACTGTGATACTCAAGGATACCTTTATTTTTAATTTGTGCGCCGAATAGGGGGATTTTTGCACCGCTTGCGGCTCTTAATTTCCGAACATTATAAGCATAAAGCCTGCGGCTACGGCGGAGCCGATAACGCCTGCTACGTTGGGACCCATAGCGTGCATAAGAAGGAAGTTTGTGGGGTTATACTTTCTGCCTTCGTTCTGAGCAACACGGGCTGCCATGGGAACTGCGGAAACGCCTGCGGCACCGATAAGGGGATTGATTTTTCCCTTTGTTACAATGTAAAGAACTTTACCGATAAGCACACCGCCTACGGTGGAGAATGCGAATGCAACCAAGCCGAGAAGCACGATAAAGAGTGTCTGTGTCTTTAAGAAATCAACACCGTTTGCAGTTGCACCTACGCATACACCTAAAAGAATTGTAACGGAGTTCATAAGTGCATTCTGAGCAGTATCAGAAAGTCTGTCAGTAACACCGCATTCCTTAAAGAGGTTGCCGAGCATCAGCATACCTAAAAGGGGAGCTGCGGAAGGAAGGATGAAGGCTACCACAATAAGTACCACAACAGGGAAGATTATCTTCTCCGTTTTTGATACATTGCGAAGCTGAGTCATCTTTACTGCTCTTTCTTTTTTTGTTGTGAGGGCTTTCATAATGGGGGGCTGGATAATGGGGATAAGCGCCATATATGAATAAGCCGCAAGTGCAATGGGAGCCAACAGATGTGCGGCAAGCTTTGATGCCGTGAAAATAGCTGTGGGACCGTCTGCACCGCCGATGATTGCGATAGATGCTGCTTCGTTAGGTTCAAAGCCAAGAAGAATTGCAACAACGAAAGCAAAGTAAATACCAAGCTGTGCGGCTGCACCGAGAATAAGAGAAACAGGGTTTGAAAGCAGAGGACCGAAGTCTGTCATAGCTCCGACACCCATAAAGATAAGACAGGGAAAAATACTTGACTTAACACCTACATAAAGGATTCTGAGAACACCCGAATCAAACCAGTGAGCGCCCTCAACTGCGGCGGCACCTGACATATCGCCTAAAAGTCCGCCTGTTGTATCAAGCATCATATTCGCACCGGGAAGGTTAGCGAGAATCATACCAAAGGCAATGGGAACAAGAAGAAGAGGCTCGAACTTTTTCCATATGGCAAGCACAAGAAATATTCCTGCCACGCCGAGCATAACCAGGTTCTGCCACTGTAAAGAGGCAAAGCCTGACATCTCCACCAAGCCTTTGAGAACTTCAGTAATGAGTTCCATTGGCTTTCCTCCTTAAAGAACTGCAAGAACAGCGTCTGTTTCTACAACAGAGCCCTTTGAAACAAGAACCTGCTTAACAGTACCTGAAACGGGAGCAACGATTTCGTTTTCCATTTTCATAGCTTCGAGGATAAATATAACGTCACCCTCTTTAACTGACTGACCTGCGGAGACATTAACAGAAAGAATGTTTCCGGGCATGGGAGCTGTAACCTTTGTGCCGTCTGCTGTGGGAGCAGCAGGTGCTGCTGCGGGTGCAGGAGCTGCTGCGGGAGCGGGTGCTGCTGCGGGAGCGGGTGCTGCTGCGGGAGCGGCAGCCACAGGAGCAGCTATGGGAGCTACAGAAGTGATAACTGCATCGGTTTCTGTAACATCTACTTCATAATTTTTTCCGTTAAGAGCAACTACGTATTTCATTATTTGTTATCCTCCAGATATTTGATAGAATTGAATTTAAGGCGATTAAGAGGAATTCCGCTTTTTGAGCTTGTGACAGCCATAATAACTGCGGCTTCTTCTTCCGTAACATTTATAAGTGTAAGGTCGCCTATAGACTGATTTGAGGGAAGAGGAGTGCCTGTTGAAGCTGCTGAGTTTATAATTTCGGATACATTTTCAACAACTGCTTTTTCTTCCTTTTTTTTCTGAATGGAGTCAAACACCTTGCCCATGCAGAATACAAAGATGGCAAGGAAACCGAGAACAGCAAAAACGATTGCAAAGCCTACAACGGAAATAAGAAGAGTTTGTCCGATATCCATTTTGCCTGTAGGATTGATAGTTTCAAATACACCTAAATACTGCATATTTTAGTCCTCCTTAACAGCAGTGATGCTGTAAGAGAAGGTACGCTTTTTGAGTTCATCTCTTGCAGCAAAGAATTTTTCTGCAATCTGGGGGAATGCAATATAGGAAAGAACATCCTCATCACATGTAGCTGTGTCGCCCAGTTCTGCCTTTGTCTTTTCAAATGCGGGCTGGAGTGTGTCTGCAAAACGGCATTCCATGGGCTTTTCGTCGCCGAGAACGAGCTTTTTGAGTTCATCGCTGATTTCACCGGGAGCTCTGCCGTATTCGCCCTTAACATAGTTTTTAACTTCTTTTGAGATATTCTTATATCTGCCGTTAAGAACGTTTGATGTAGCCTGAACGCCAACCATCTGGCTCATGGGAGTAACAAGGGGAGGATAACCCATATCTTTTCTTACTCTGGGAGTTTCTTCAAGAACCTCCTGAAGACGGTCCAACTTACCTTGTGCAGTAAGCTGTGCTACGAGGTTTGAAAGCATACCGCCGGGAATCTGATAGCCGAGTGCATCTGTATCTGTTGCCATAACAACGGGGTTAAGAAGACCGTCTTTAAGACATTCGGCTCTGTAGGGCTTGAAGAAGTCATTTATCTTTTTAAGACAGCTGAGATCAAGACCTGTTTCATAGCCATACTGACGAAGTACATATTCCATAGTTTCGGTTGCGGGCTGTGCAGTACCGCCGGAGAAGCAGGAGATAGCTGTATCTATAACGTCACAGCCTGCTTCTACAGCCTTAAGCAGTGTCATAAAGCCGGGACCTGTTGTTGAATGTGTGTGAAGAACAACGGGCATAGAAGTAGCATCCTTGATAGCCTTAACGGTATCATACGCTTCTTTGGGGCTCATAATACCTGCCATATCCTTGATGCAGATGGACTGAACGCCCATAGCCTTTAAATCTTCAGCTGTTTTTACATAGCTTTTAAGATCGTGAATGGGGCTTAAGGTGTAGCATATTGTGCCCTGAACCTCAGCACCGTTTTTAAGTGCTTCATCAACGGCAACTTCAATATTGCGAAGGTCATTGAGTGCATCGAAAATTCTGATAACATTGATGCCGTTTTCCACACTCTTTTTAACAAACATTCTTACAACGTCATCGGGATAGTGCTTGTACCCTAAAAGATTCTGACCTCGAAGCAGCATCTGAAGTTTTGTGTTGGGGCAAGCCTTTCTGATTTTTCTGAGTCTTTCCCAGGGATCTTCGTTAAGGTAACGAAGACAGGAGTCAAATGTTGCACCGCCCCAGCATTCGAGGGAATAATAACCTGCCTTATCAAGAGTTTCGAGTATGGGCTCAAACTCGCTGAAGGGCATACGGGTTGCAATAAGTGACTGATTTGCATCTCTGAGAATTGTTTCTGTGAATTTAATTTTCATTATGCTTCTCCTTACATTAAAAATCAAAACTCAAATCTTTACCACGATAAACTATATCACAAAAAACCGTGATAAGCAATACCAAACTTTTCGACAATAATATTGTTTTTTTTGTATATAATATTAAAAAATCGTAAACTTGACTATTCGGGATAAAAAACTTATAATGAACTAAACTAAGAGTTCTAAGGTGAAAAAAATGCTTTGTCAGAATTGTAACAGAAACGATGCCTCAACGCATCTTAAAAGAATAATTAACGGTGAAGCGGCAGAGGTGCATCTTTGCACAGCCTGTGCGCTGTCACTGGGTGTGTCGGATGCCGTGTCGGCATTTTCTTCTTTCGGAGAAATATCGGGCAGCATACTTGCTTCAAACAATACCGTAAGAATAAGCAATAAAACTCTGCGCTGCGATACCTGCGGTTTTGCTTTTGAAGATATTATGCGCACGGGAATGACAGGCTGTCCCGAATGCTACAGGGTTTTCAGCCGCCGTCTTCGTCCCGCTATTACCAAAATACACGGAAGAGCTGCTTATCTCGGAAAAGTGCCTGTGGGAATAAATGAAGAAGCAAAGCGTGATAATGCCGTAAATGAACTTAAGGAAAGGCTCAATAAAGCCATTGATGAACAGAATTTTGAGCTTGCCGCAGTTTTAAGGGATGAAATAAAAAAGCTCATGGGTGAGGTGATCGGGTAATGGCAGGTGAATACGCAAATACCAAAAATACTTTTTACACCGATGTTGTATTATCTTCGAGAGTACGTCTTGCCAGAAATATTGCGGGAATACCTTTCCCCGTAAGGCTGAATAATATAGAAAAAAAGGAACTCAATCTTAGGATATGCAGTATTTTTGCATCGTCAAAGCTTCCGCTGAAATTTATTGAAATGAGTTCTCTTTATCCTTACGAAGCTATTTCCCTTGCCGAACGGCATATTATTTCCCCCGAATTTGCTTCGGGCTCCGACGGACGTGTGCTTGTTTTGTCGGAGGATGAAAAGGTAAGCATAATGCTAGGGGAAAGAGATCATATAAGAATACAGGGCTTTTCAGACGGGCTTGATCCCGAAAGGGCATATGAATATGCAGATAAATACGATAATATAATTTCTTCCGAGCTTAAATATGCCTTTGATAATAAGCTTGGCTTTCTTAATCAGAATCCTGCTGACCTGGGAACGGGAATGCGTGCATCGGTAATGATGCATCTGCCCGCACTTGCCGTAAGCGGTGCTATGGCAAAGTTTTCGCTTACCGCAGGAAAACTCGGCTTTAAGATAAGAGGCTCTTACGGTGACGGAGCTTCGGTAAAGGGCGATATTTTCAGAATAAGCAATCATATAACAATGGGAATAAGCGAAGAACAGGCTATTAATAATCTGAAATCCATTGCATTGCAGATAGCCACAAAGGAACGTGCCGCAGCAGAGGAGCTTATAAAGGATATAAACATCCGTGACAGAATA
Organism: Acutalibacteraceae bacterium; assembly: GCA_045538645.1. Classification (GTDB taxonomy): domain Bacteria; phylum Bacillota; class Clostridia; order Oscillospirales; family Acutalibacteraceae; genus RUG806. The sequence continues at coordinate 5,384 of JAZSRT010000045.1, forward strand.
AACCGCTCTGCAGGGCTTCTTAAAAATGCCGTTCTGCTTACAGCGGATGAAATGATGGAGCTTTTGTCGTGGGTAAGATTCGGCGCACTTTACGGAGCCGTCAGCGCCGACCCCGAACTTATCAGCACCCTGCTGGTAAAAATGCAACCCGCAACCCTCAATGTTCTTGCAGGACAAAAGCTTTCACAGTCGGAAAAAGACGAAATAAGAGCAAAAACCGTAAAGCAGATATTCTCTGAATGAAAAACCAAAAACCACCATATAATAAAAGCAGGCACAAAGCCTGCTTTTTTCTTTCGCAAAAGCGAAAGAAAATCATAATTTGAAAGGCGATAGCCTTTCAAATTATGATAATGATGTCGCACCGTTGGTGCTAATGATATCCGTCATTTGACGGATGATATCCGAACAATGTTCGGATGATATATTTGTCTACGACAAATATGAAGGAAG
>JAZSRT010000091.1:0-9540 GCA_045538645.1 Acutalibacteraceae bacterium
CTTCCTTCATATTTGTCGTAGACAAATATATCATCCGAACATTGTTCGGATATCATCCGTCAAATGACGGATATCATTAGCACCAACGGTGCGACATCATTATCATAATTTGAAAGGCTATCGCCTTTCAAATTATGATTTGCTCATTAGCCAGTCAATAAGCTCTGCTTTATAAGTATAGTCCCAAGCATTATGTCCCACACCGGGGAGTCTTGTGTAGATGTAATCTTTTCCTGCTTCTTTAAGCTTTTCGGCTATTTCGTCGGAATAGAATACATTTACAACCGTATCGCTGTCTCCGTGTATCATCCACACGGGCATTGTTATCATAGCTGCGTTCCAGGGCATTCCGCCGCCGCAGCAGGGTGCAATTGCGGCAAATAAATCAGGCTTTGCCATTGCAGTAAGCCACGTGCCGTAGCCGCCCATGCTTATACCCGTAAGGTAAACTCTCTTTTTGTCTGCCTTATAAAACTCAATCTTTTCTTCAATAAAACGGAGAACAGATTCAACTCTTGCAGTCCAGAAAGTGTCCGAAGGGCACTGAGGCATAATAAAAATGCATTCTCTGTCATTACTTTCAAGAAACTTTGAAAAGCCGTGAACATCCACAAGGCTCAGATCATCCTTGCCGTTTCCTCTCTCCCCTGCTCCGTGAAGCTGAAAAACAATGGGAAGCCCTTCTTTCATTACTTCGGGAGAATATTCAACATATGAAAAAATCTCATTTTCCGTATATTCTTTTCTTACCATAATATCACCTGTGTATTATTATAAATCCGGTATTATAATAATACCAAAACTGCGAAAGGTCAAGACAAAAGAAGAGAAACCTTTCTTCTGCCAAAAAATATACCTCTCCCGGGAATTTTGCGTATTTACGCATTTTTACCGAAAGTATTATTTTCAGATAGTTGCGTCCGGGTACGCACAGCTTACCCTTATGCGGGACATATAATCTTTTTGCTTTTCAGAAGGAATTACCCATAAAGCAAAAAACTGCTTATGAGGAATTTTCTCATAAACAGTTTCTTTTTATCCGCCTGAGGGAGATCCCGTCAGCATTTTATAATCATCAGTCTGCTTTTAAGCACAGCACGTTATCAGATGTTTTTGTATTATTCCTGAACCGGTGCACGAAGATTTGCAGGAATATCCTTACTTACAAGAGCATAATCTCCGTTGAAATTACGAAGAGTATCGGCATTAACTTCAGAACAATATTCATGAACGGCAATCAGCAATGAATTATCATCCATAAGGAAAGCTCCCAATTTGATATCTTCATTGTCAACATAGCAATTTCCGTCTTCCAACATTTCTGCATAAGCATTATAGAAACAATAATGTGCATCCCTGTTTCCCTTGCCGATTATATATGTATAGTCTATTGTAGCAGGATTTATATCTGAAACTGAGGATGCTGAGGTATAAGCAACACGTCCGTTGTCAACGATGTAATAAATATAGTCATAATAATAAATTCCGTTAAGCGTCTGAAGCTCCGCCTGAAGCTGAGACAATAAATTATCCCTGTCCGCAAAGCCGGGAGTAATTCCCTCAAGAGTTTCTATAACATTTTCAACAGAAAAATAGTCGTGACTCTGAGCGTCCATACTGTCCATAACTTTTGCATATTCAAAATAGTCCTTTACACCAGCAAAATTTTCGTTTGAAGCTATAAATATAATATTTTCATTATAAAGCTCTACTATCTCGGCATATTTCTGTTCACCAAACAAAGCAACAACATTGCCTATTATTTCATCTGCCTGTGCTTTTGCGGCTTCAAGCTGTTGCTGTTCAAGTATAGCATCTTTTTCTGCATTAAGCTTATCCTGAACGGAGGATATAACACCGAACAGAACAATTCCCGCTATACTTAAAACCAGAATAAGAATAATATTAGTTGTGGCAACACCTTTAGTTATTCCGTCAGCCTTTTTCAGTATTACAAAAGGAACAATCAGCAGCGCCAGGCCCACAAGCAGCATTGCACCGCACGACAAAATATGCGGTATTGCATTCTGACCTGCAAAATTACCGCTTGCTATCAATCCGACCAAACCGGAAAAGACAAATACAATTCCCAGAATAAATCTGGGGATATTTAAAAATTTGAGTATACCCGGTTTTTTGGTATAAGCGCCGCAATTACCGCAGATACTTGCCTGAGGGTGTATCTGACCTCCGCAATTAGTACAGAACTGTCTTACTTTTCCCTGTTTTACACCACATTTCGTACAGACCTTGAAATAGCTTTCTGCTCCGCAGTTAGAACAATAACTCATTTTTCTTCGCACCTTTCTCTTTTACATAATTAATAGGAACTATTCTTCCTATAATTATACAGTTGCACTTCCTTTTTGTCAAGCAAAATAAGAACTATTATGTACATATCTGAAAAACAGGAGGAAGAATAATGCTTATTTTTGACAAGCGCATCATCGGCAATAAACTGCTGGCTTACCGAAAAAAAAGCGGACTGACACAAATGGAGGTTGCCGAGAAAGCAGGACTTTCAAACAGAACATACGCAGATATCGAAAGAGGAAGTGTAAATATGAGAACGGATACGCTTCTCTTTATTTGTCAGGCTCTTTCAATTACACCTGATGATATTTTTACGGATAAAACAGAAATCAATCAAAAAGAAGAAGCTGTTATAAAAAGATTGAACAGCTGTTCTCCGGAAAATAAAAAAACCGCCCTGGACTTGCTGACGGTATATCTTGACTCTATTTCATAATGAAAAGCCACCGCATTCAGAAAAAAACTGAATACGGTGGTGTTTTTACTTTAATTCCGAATAAATCAATTCTTCAATACTACAGGTTTCTTTATCGGCAATTTCTTTTATATGCTCCACGCCGTTTGCCATGGCATATGAGAAAAACTCTTTTATCATTGCTTCATCGTTTATGTTATCGCCAACGGCAATAACGTCTTCTTTTTTGCCGCCGATAATATGTAACAGTTCATATATACCCTGCGCCTTATCAAGTCCTTTGGGGACAATATCAATACACGTGCCGTTTTGCAGAGGGTTTACATATTCTCCGAATTTTTCTTTTATCTTTGCCGTTACCCTTGCCGAGGTTTCAAAATCGGGAAGGGCGGTGCTTATCTGATTAAAATAAGCTGTATTTTTAACATCCGTAAGCTTTATTCCCTCTTCTTCCGGAAAATCTTCATTTGCAACTCTGATAAAATTGTCATTACACACAGCAGCAAAAGGACAGCCGAGAGAAAAAAGGAACCTGATCAAAGGAACAACAACAGCCCCGTCACAGCGTATATCCGAAATAATATTATTTTCCCCGTCTGTTATAACCGCGCCGTTGCAGGCAAGAAAATAGTCAAGCGGGATATTTCTTTCTTTGAGTTCAAAGAAAAATTCCTTTCCTCTGCCGCTTACAACTGTAAAAAGATTGCCGTTTTCTCTCCATTTTTCTATAACGGAAAGCTTCTTTTCGGTTATACCGCCGTGATTGAGAGTTCCGTCATAGTCACTGCATATTATTTTCATATTACAAAGCCTCAAACATATCTGCCATTTTTCTTATTGCGGCATAAAGGTCCTTTATACCGTCAAAGACATTATCTGCATTGAATTTTTTAAGATAGCTGTCTGCTTCAAGTGTAAAATATCCGCTGTAGCCGATACTTTTAAGTGCCTTTACCACTTTTTCAAAGTTTATGTTCATCGAAAAAGGAATCTGATGTGAATCGTGCCACATATCGTTATCGTGAATGTGAAGCGCCTGTAAGGAAGAACCCAGAGTATGTATCATTTGTTCCGAAGTTGTATCAAGGCCCTTCATCTCTGCGTGGCCGATATCAAGGCAGGCAACAAGGAAGGGGTCACCTACAGCATCTATGTGTGCCTTAAAATCATCGTGGTGCGAGCAGGCAGCAGCGCAGGCTTCGTCCTTTTCATTATCCCAGCACCACATATTCTCTGTTGCTATCTTTACACCGTGTTCTTTAGCAAAGGGAAGCAGCTCAAAATACATTTCTGCATTTTCTTCGGCAGATTTATAATTATCGGGATGAATAACACATATTTCTCCGCCTGCTTCGGCAGTACATTCAATTGCACGCTTGAAATGGTCTCTTATGGGCTTACATCTTGCAGGGAAAGGTGCGTGGGACTGATTGCACACAATGCCGTTATCAAGACCTACCTGTTTCAGTCTTCTTGCAAATTTAAGATAATCGTTTCCTGCAAGAGGATGGGAATTGGGTCTGAGTTCACCTTTATCCCAATCATAATCACACATAGAAAACATCGAAAAATCCCAGGCATCAAAACCTGCCTTTGCAATGAGTTCTACAGTTTTTTCTTCTCCCACAAGAAGTGAAGCCTTGTCTATCTGTGTTGAAACCTTCATATAAACACCGCCTTATCCGATGAATTTATAATACAAATATATTCTTAACAAAAGAAAATGTCAAGAAAAAACAATCCGTCATAAACTTACTGAATCGGGCAGCAGGTTTATGACGGGATTTTTGTCAGAATTTTATTTTCGGGTCATTGAATTCGCTCAGGCGCTTGTTGTATGCATCCATGGCTTCTTCTCTGAATGCGGCTTTTTCGTTGCCGCCGGCAAGTGAAATTATATATTCGGTAAACAGAGGATTAAGGGGAAGAATGGGGCCGAGAGTAGTGGTACATATAAGATTATTCTTTTTCATACCCTCAAACTTACTCTCTTTGTTTATTCCGTCACCCCTTATCATTTTAAGGAAGAAGCTGTCGGAATTGTCACCGTAGATAAAACTGAACTGGGAACGGAAGCCTACAATTTTAATTCCCTCAAATTCACCGAGAACCTTACCGTTATATCTTTTGAAAAGGTCTGTTTTTACAGTATAAGGGAAAAATCCGAGGGCTTTTGCCTGAGTTTTTTCTGTTACATATTCTATCTTTTCGCAGAAAAGCTCAGCGGCATTACCTGTGGCAAGAATAACACAGCCCTTTATGATAAGCTCATTAATTCTTGCTTTAAGCGGTTCAAAAATACTGAGAACACGTCTTTGCATTTCTTCGCTCATAGAGCCTATAAGGATGATATCGGGATCATTCTTTACAAAATAAGGCTCACTGTTAAGGTCGGTATAAATAAACTTCGCTTCGGGAAGGCAGAGTTTAAGATACTCGGCATTCTGATTGTCACCGTAAAGACCGCAGACTTCGGGATAAAGAATTTCTACTGTCATTATTTTGTTCCCTCCCCTAAGTTTTTAAGCTGAACACGCATTTTATCTGCATCGGGCTGTCTGTAAAGCTCATAAAGAACATAAATATCCTGATATTTGTCTGTATCGATAAGACTTACCGCTTTAGTGACATCCTCGCAAAGAACTATTTTGTCTTTGGAAACTCCCTGAATCATAGCTCTTAAAAGCTGGTCACGGCAACGGGGACCGGCAAATATTATCTGTGCGATGCTTTCATCCTTAAGATATGAATAATCGCAGTCATAAAGCCAGCAGGTGCTTTCACTTTCACCGATATTATCGTGAAGGTCGTCAACGTCTATTATAAGAAGCTTGTTATCCTTCGGTATTGATGCCATATAGCTGTAGCATCTTGCACAGGCTATGGGATTCTGACCTTTAGCCATCTGGAAGGTAATGTTAAGCTTGCCCGATGTCATAGTGTCAAATCTTGTTTTTACTATCTCAGATTCGCTGAAGCCCTTTTCTATCTGAGAAATACTGAGCCCCGCTTCGGTAAGAAGCGCTATTGCACCTGCAAAGTTATATACATTTACTATATTATCGTTTATAAGATTGAAGGTGTGAGTTTTACCTTTGAGGGATATTGTGAATTTTTCATTTTCCCGGTCGATATCTGTTACAAGATAATCTCTCTCGGGAGATTTTTTCCCACATTCCGTGCAATACATTCTGCCTATGTGGTTATATCTGAGATACTCACTTTCAAGACGGCTGCCGCAATCGGGGCAGTATACAATATCGCTTAAGAAAGGCTTTTCGCTTATTTCGGGTTTTTCGGCATCAAGTCCGAAATAAGTTCTGTTTTCACACTGAGGTGCAAGGGATGATGTGATAAGATCGTCACCGTTAAGTATAAGCTTTGTTTTTTCGGGAAGAGATGAGGAAATAATATAGCTTATAAATCCCGTATGGGCGTTTCTCTTTATAGAGTCACGCATAATGTTGTTTACAACAAGAAAATCAGGCTTGATAAAGGGATATACTAAAAGTGAAGAACGCTCGTCCACCTCTAAAACGGCAAGCTTCTTTTTCGCTCTGCCGAAAATATCGCTGTCTGCCAGAAGAGCCGCCGCAACACCTGCCTGAACGTTAGAACCGAAAGAATTGTTGGTAACGTCATAACCGTTTTTTGTAAGAACGGAATTAAGAAGGTTGCTTACTGTTGTTTTTCCGTTTGTACCCGTAACACAGATAACAGTTTCGGGCATTTTAAGGTGACCTAAAAAATCCTTGGATATCTTAAGTGCAACTTCTCCCGGAAGATATGTTGCATTTCTGCCGAGAAGTTTAAGCAGAAATCTTGCAAGCTTTGCCGCAAACAGGGCAATAAAAAAACGTAATTTCTTCATAAATACCACTTTCAATCATTATTAATTGCTGCCGGGAAAAATCCCGACAGCATAAGTTAAGTCAATATTCAGATAATAGCTTTAACGCTTTCTTTAAGGATTTCAAGACCCTTCATAAGAAGCTCATCTTCAATTACAAGAGGAGGCATAAGCTTGAGAACATTATTATCTCTGCCCACTCTTTCAACAATAAGACCTCTCTTGAAGCATTCTGCAATAAGAGGCTTGGTCATATCGCAATCGAATTCTGAGAAATCAACACCCCAGATAAGGCCCACGCCTCTGAAAGAAATACGTGAATCAAGAGTGCATACTTCGTTTTTGAGGAAATCGGCAACTATATCGCCTTTTCTGAGAACTTCTTTTTCAACATTTTCTTCAACTACCTTGCGAAGACCCTCTTTACCTGCGATAAGTGAAAGCTGGTTACCTCTGAAGGTACCTGTATGCTCACCGGGAGTCCAGATATCAAGCTCTCTCTTGAAAAGAACGAGAGCCAAAGGCATACCGCAGCCGCCTATGGACTTTGAAAGAGTAACCATATCGGGAACGATACCTGCCTTTTCAAATGAGAAGAAAGTACCTGTTCTTGCATTGCCTACCTGAATTTCATCGGCAATAAGAAGGATGTCGTGCTTACGGCAAAGCTCGCTTAATGCCTTTAAGAAATCGGGTTCAAATGCATATATACCGCCGTCTGCCTGCACACATTCAAGAATAACTGCAGCGGGCTTTTCAATACCCGAATGGTCGTCTGTGAGAATGGTTTCCATATAAGCTATGGAGTCAAAACCGCCCATCATATAAGGAGCGGGAATGTGTGTAACATTATTAAGGCACTGACCTGCACCTTCTCTTGAGGCAGAGTCGGTTGTAAGAGAAAGTGCACCCAGAGTCATTCCGTGGAATGCACCCATAAATGCAAAAATATTTTCTCTTTTTTTTACTTTTCTTGCAAGCTTAAGTGCTGCTTCAACAGCATTTGTGCCTGTGGGGCCTGCAAACTGTATTTTATAATCAAAGCCTCTTGCCTTAAGAATATTCTCCTGGAAATATTCAAGAAAATCTCTTTTGGGAGCTGTGAACATATCCATAGAATGCACTATTCCGTCACTCTTAAGATAATCAACCATTTTTTCAATCATAGAATCGGGGTTGTGACCGTAGTTGAGTGCGCCTGCACCTGCAAAAAAGTCAACATATTCTTTTCCGTCTTCATCAGTCATAACAGCACCCTTTGCCTTTGTAAAAACAGTGGGGAAGCTGCGACAGTAAGAACGGACATTGGATTCAAAATTTTCAAAAGCCTTTGTATTCATATAAACACTCTTTTCCTGATAATAATCATTGTATGGCATTATAAAGTATATCATAGGGATATTATAAAATCAAGGTTATATATCTTAAAAACAGACAGGAAAAATAAAAAATAGTACTAAATTTTCTGCAGTTTTTCCGAAAAATATTGTTATATACCTTTATTGACTAAAGCACAATACATTGGTATAATTTTGTAGTATTTTGCAATAATATGCAAATTTACGGAAAAAAAACAAAAAAAGAGGTACTGTAATGAAAAAAGCAATTGCTCTTATTCTCATAAGTGTACTTGTCTTTATAAGTCTTAATAATATTTCATACGCAGGTATTTCTGTTTTTGATACAGCAAAAGGTGATATCAACAACGACGGTGAATTCACCGTAAATGATATAAGATCCATATCAAGAGCCGCAATGAAAGCAGACACGGACAAAATAACTCCTGTGTATCTGTATGATATGAACTCTGACGGCACGGTATCTTCCTCAGACACAAGAAGTGCCCTGCGTGTGTATAAGGGAATTGATTATCATCCGGATGAAATTAAGGATGCCGAACTGAAGATACGTGATATTGCAGACAGCGTCTCAGAAGAAGAACTGTCAAGACTTATTAAAACAGTGTGCAAATACGGGTCAAGATCCATCTACTTCCCCGAAAGCAACGAAGCAGCTCAGAATTTCATAATGAAAGAACTGAAATCCTACGGCTACACGGTTACAAAACAGCCTTTCAGCTACGCTTATTGCGACACTGCAAATATCGTAACAACTCTCAACAAGGGTGAAAAGCATAAGGATATTCTCCTTCTTTCCACACATTTCGACTGTTGGGACGGAGCCCACGGAGCAATAGACAATGCCTCGGGTGTTGCCACTCTTTTACATATAGCAAAGGTTATTAAAGAAAATGACATCAGATTCGATAAAGAAATAAGAATTGCCTTTTTCTCTGCGGAAGAATTGGGCTATCACGGTGCTTATCATTATCTCAGCCTTCTTTCCGAAAAAGAAAAAAGCAATATTTCCGTATTTAATGTGGATATGACAGGTCCGTCATCTCTCGGCGGCGGAAGATACCTTGCAATAAGCACAGAACCTGTTTCGGGCAGCTACACCTGGCGTGAAGCCGAGCACAACGAAATAAGCCTTGCAATAAACAAGGCTCACAGCATAATGAAAAATGTGGGCGAAGAAAGATATTATGCCCCCGTTGCCGCAGGCAGACATGATATAGTTCCCTTCAGAGAAAGCAATATCCCCTCAGTAACTCTCTCGTGGCGAGGCATCCGCGAGGAAGCGGCATACGGCTCCGACTATGACCTTGCACCCCCCTCACAGATACACACACCCCTTGATATCATTGACAATTTTGACCTTGAAAGCTTTTACGCAACATCAAAACTGGTCTTGGCGTCACTGATACTGGGATATACTTAAAAAAGAAAGAAAGCTATATAATACAAGGCGAAAGAGTATCAAAAAATTACTCTTTCGCCTTGTTAAATCATAATTTATCGGGCGGATGCCCGATAAATTATGATAATGATATACGCCTTTGGCGTATGATATATTGCTTTTGCAATATGATGTAAATGCTTCGCATTAATGATATATTTGC
>JAZSRT010000088.1:0-3533 GCA_045538645.1 Acutalibacteraceae bacterium
TTCCTTCATATTTGTCGCAGACAAATATATCATCCGAACATTGTTCGGATATCATCCGTCGAATGACGGATATCATTAGCACCAACGGTGCGACATCATTATCATAATTTGAAAGGCTATCGCCTTTCAAATTATGATTTGTTTCTTTTCTTCACTGTCGGGACGTGGGTGCGGGCACGTAGTTCTGCTCTTTTTATGTCGTATGATGCGGTGGGGTCAGGTTCGGGGACGGAATTTTTTTCGGGCACCTGTTTTCTTTCTTCGGGTTTTCGTTGCTTCAATAAATGATCGGAATACCATGAGATAATCACCGCATAGTGGTTGGGATATTTTTTTCCCGGATTTGATACAAGATAAGATGAGAGTTTTTCGATAAATAATCTTGCATCGGGAAACTTATTTATCAAAGAATTATATTCAGTTCTTGTAAGAAGAACATTATTGAACTCACCGTAAGAAAATTTGTGTTCGGTTATTTCTTCCCTTTTTTCTTCTTTTCTTTCTTCCTTCAAGGTATCGGTTCTTAAGTATTCATCCCTTTTTTCAGTTCTGTATGTATAAAAGCTGTCCCGATTATCTGCAGGTTTATTATTTTTCGGTTCACCGATACAGGGTTTGTGCTTTTCGGTCACAGCACTGAAAGCTTCTTCAGTTTTTTCCGAAAAATCGGTTTTCTTTTCGCATAAGTGATTTTCTTTTTCTGCCTTCTTTTTATTAAGCGAACTGAAATCCTCTTCTATAACCTTTATGAGCGTGTATTTATTGCGGATATTTATCCAGGTAATAAGCCCGTCATATTCCATTCTTTTAAGTATGTCATATGCACGTCTTTTATTTGCACCGAAAACATCCTGAAGCTCGTTTTTACGAAGCAATATTTCATTGACCCCCACTTCAATACCGTCAATTACTGCAGGTTGAAAACGGACAGACATAATAAGCCCTATCCATGCCCTTAAAAGAGAGCTGTTGTCATAATATGGAGTGTTCAATATATTCCGTGATATTTTTGTGTAGTAATCTTTTAACATAAGTGCCTCCCGATGTATTTTCGGGTAGAGTTTATCAGAAATAAAAAATTTTCTCTCCCCCAAATCAGGGTTTTTTGAAAAAATTTAAAAATTTTCTTCCTCAAAAAATTATTTTTTAATTCTTCTTTTTTAAAAATATCATTCTTGTACATTCTTATCATTCTCTTATATATAATTGTATGTACACCTTACAAGCAGGCTCCCGAAAAATCCCGTTGAATTCACATTGAAACTCCCGGATTGTGAATTTCAAACTCCGGAGTCGGGAGTTTTGCCGATGCGCCAACCCTTGAAAAATAAGGCGCCAACGCTTATTAAAAACTCCCGGTTCGGGAGAACGAAGCCTACAGGCAAACAACAGGAAAAAATAGGCAAACCTGCAAATAACCTTACAGGCACCTGTCTGATTCTTAATTTTTCATTTTCAGATGATAATATCTTGATTTGCAAATATTTATTATGTTATACTTTTTACGACAGATTCTTTCATTTTTTTAAGGAGCAATTATGAGTTACATAAAAAAATATTTTTCCGTTTTTCTTGCCATACTGATTCTTTTATCGGCTTTTGCCTTCAGTTCAGCTGCTGTTACGGGATATGATCAGAAGCTTGCCGATATGGCAGAAAACATAAAGGCCTGTATTGCTTTTGATGTTACAAATGACAAGCTTATTTTTACAAAGAACGCCAATATGAAAATATCAATCGCAAGCACCACAAAAATAATAACTTCTCTTGTTGCGTTGAAATATGTTGACCCCGAAGAGATTTTTACAGTGGGTGATGAGCTTATGCTTGTTCAGCCCGACTCAAGCCTTTGTCTTATCAGGAAGGGTCATCAACTGAAGCTTAAAACTCTGATTGCCGGTATGCTTCTGCCTTCGGGTAATGATGCCGCTTATACCGTTGCAGTAAACGTTGCAAGACTCCATTCTGAAAATGCGGAAATGACCGATACCGAAGCTGCAGCTTACTTCTGCAACCTTATGAATGAATATGCCGCTTCTCTCGGCTGCAAAAATACCAAATTCAGCAATCCTGACGGTTGGGATGATCCTGAGCATTATTCCACTGCCAACGATATGCTTGTATTTTCAAAAGAGGCACTTAAAAACGATACACTTACCTCGATAATGAGCACTTATTCAAGAACCTTCTGGTTTGCTTCGGGTGAAAACATAGTGTGGAAAAGCTCAAATGCTCTTCTCAACCCCGCAAGTCCTTATTACTATGCCTTTGCAAACGGAATGAAAACAGGCACAACAGATGCTGCAGGAAACTGTCTTATTGCCTCTGCAAAAAAAGCAGGCGTGCAGATGCTTATACTTGCTTTTGATTGTGATGCAGACAATATAAAATCAGATAAAGCAATGACAGAAGAAATCGTTACAGAAGATGCACAAGAAATAACAACCGAGGAAGTTACAACCGAGGAAACCGCAACCGAAAAAATTACCTCAGAGGAAAACGCTTCGCAAGAAAGCACTTCTGACGGTACCGACGATAAAAATATCAGCACTCAGGAAATCACTTCCGATACCGAAAAAACAGAATCCGATACACAAAAATTAACCGACAACGATATCCGTTTCGGCAAAGTAAAAGAGATGTTTGAATTTATTTATAACGCTCCCACAAAGGGGGATGTTGATATAAGCGGTGATATCTCGGCTGCAGATGCAAGATTTATTCTCAGAGCCAGTGTAGGACTTGAAGAAGTCACAGCTATAATTCTTGAAAGAGGCGACATTGACACTAACGGCAAACTCTCTGCCTCGGATGCACGTTTTATATTAAGAGCCAGTGTAGGACTTGAAAAATTATAATGAACGAAAAATCAGTATTAAGAAAACAAATCAAAGATATAATCAGAACTCTTCCCCTGTCTTATAAAATAAAGGCAGGGGAAGTAATCAGTGAAAAGGTAATTTCTTCCCCTGAATTTATAAATGCACAAAGTATATTTATTTACCTTTCCACCCCCGATGAACCCGAAACCCGACACATAATAAAAAAAGCCCTTGAAACAGGCAAAAGGGTTTATGTTCCTTTATGCATTTCAAAGGGTGTTATGAAAAAAGTGAGAATTACAAAAAATACACTGTTCGTAAAAGGGTATATGGGAATAAAAGAACCTGCCGAAACAGCTGACGACAGCGAAGAGGAGGTTTCCCTTGCAATAATACCGTGCCTTTCTGCCTCACCGGACGGCAATCGTCTGGGCCACGGCGGCGGCTTCTATGACCGCTTTCTCGAAAACAGCACTTGCATAAAATTCTGCCTGTGCTTTGAAAGATTACTAAGCGACACCATCCCCACGGAAAAATATGATATAAAAATGGATAATGTAATCAGCGAATAAATCATAATTTGAAAGGCGATAGCCTTTCAAATTATGATAATGATGTCGCACCGTTGGTGCTAATGATATCCGTCATTTGACGGATGATATCCGAACAATGTTCGGATGATATATTTGTCTACGACAAATATGAAGGAAG
>JAZSRT010000004.1:0-15510 GCA_045538645.1 Acutalibacteraceae bacterium
CTGATTATAAATTTTTTTAAGTTACAGGAACGTGCGAAGCAAATATGATGCCGACCGCAGGTCCCGAAACATTTGCGAAGCAAATATTTCATATGAACGAAGTTCATATTTCACATTGCGAAGCAATATTTCACTCACACCAAAGGTGTGAATTTCATTATCATAATTTGGCGGGCTTCAGCCCGATAAATTATGATTTAAGGCTTGAGATTACTGTATTAGAGTAAACTCAAGCCTTATTTTTTTATTCCGTTCTGAGGGCTACAACGGGGTCTTTTTTTGCGGCATTAAGTGCGGGAATCAGGCCGCCTACAAGGGTTATTGTGATGCTTATTATTATAAGTCCCACTGCAGAAGCGAAGGGAAGCTGTGCATCAAGGTTTTCTATGCCTGTTTTAGCCTCGATAATTGCATTTATGGGTATGGTTCCTATCAGGGTGATTATAATACCTATAAGACCCGAGCACCAGCCGATAATAAAGGTTTCTGCGTTGAATACCTGAGAAATATTGCCTTTTGAGGCACCGAGTGCACGGAGAATACCTATTTCTTTGGTTCTTTCCATAACAGATATATGGGTTATTATGCCTATCATTATGCCCGAAACAAACAGAGAAATGGCAACAAATGCAACAAGTACATACGAAATACCGTTTATAATGGAAGTGAGAGAAGACGTCAGCATTGCGGCAATGTCCTGATATGCTATGGCCTGTTCTTCATTTACACTTTCATTATAATTTTTTATACACTGAGCAAGGGCATCCTTGTTTTCAAAGTTATCCGCATAAAGGCTTACTGATGCGGGGACGGCTATATCAATATATCCGAAATCTTTTAGGTTCTGTTCATATGAAGACTGAGTTATATACTGATCGTATACCGTAAGAAGCATTTCTTCGTCGGGTGAATTATTAAGCCAGTTATCAAGCTGAGACGCAAAATAAGCATCATTTGATGCAATATCCGAAAGGTCTGAGCCGATATAGTCTTTGATAATTGATTCAATATCAATTCCCGACATCAGCTCCTCATAATTACCCGATTGCATATTCTGAAATTTTTCCATTAATGTGCCGATATTTTCGGGGCTGAATTCGGGATACTGCTCCGAAAGAGAATTGAGCGCAGAAAGAATCTCAAACATCTTTGAAATATTTTCAAATGTACCGCTTATATTTACAAATATATCCTGTAAAAACTGTGATGCCATACCGAGAATTCCCGAAGGCTCTGTTGTATTTTCGGGGGCCGCGGTGGTTTCTTCCTGCGGGGCTTGTGTTACAGGTTCTGTGGTGGTTACTTCTGAGGAAGGTTCCTCGGTATTTCCCGAAAATGAACCCATACCGAGAAGTGATATCATTTTATATATTGAAGCTTTTTCTTCTTCGCTTAAGGCTGCAAGATATGTTTTTATTGCATCTATTTTTTCTTCGTCGTTGGCTATTTCAAAATTCAATCCCGTAATAACATTTTTATCGGGAGAATTCATCTGAGATACAACTGCGGGAACTGAACCGCTTGTTGATATTATATGGTCTTTAAGTGCCGATACATATGCAACAGGGCCCGAAACAGATGCACCTTCTGCACCATCTTTTCTCTGAATAACACCTGTAATTACAAGCGGCATACTTTGTGCTATCAGAGTTTCTTCGTTACCTGTAAGCTCTTCCATATATGTAAATGTACCGTTCTCGTTCTGCTTATAACGGTTACCGGGAGTTACAAGATAAAAGCTTTTGCTGCAGACAGAAGAGTAATCAATAACAACGGGGGCTGTTTCAACGCCGTTATTTATTGAAGAAGCTATTTCATTATACTTTTCATTTGTTATAAGTCCTAAGGAGAACATTTCTTCAAGAGAAATACTGTTTTTGCTGTCAAGAACAAGCACAGCTTCCGATACTGAAGAGGGCCAGCTGCCGTAAAGAATATCGTAGTTTTCTTTTATTTCGGAAGATATAAGTTCTCCGTTTTCACCTGCGGGGATTTCTCTGAAGTTTTCGGCAGTTTCAGAAGAACCGCCCGAAAACATTGAAAAGCTTCCCGAGAGAAAAGAGCTTAACAGTCCGCCTCCGGGTGAAGAGGTGTCTTCAAGCTCGGGTGAATTGTCCGTGTCTATAAAATTACCCTCGGTATCGTAAGTAAATACCTTGAATTTTATATCATAAGAGTAGCTGACCCCTTTTTCACCGAGATACTGCTGTATTTCACTTGAAGGGTCGTCAAGATATTTCTTAAAAGAAGCAAGATCGTTCTTTTTTATTATCTGATTGATTACATTGCTTGTTTCAAGTGCCCTGAAATCTGAATATATGCCGTATCGGTCGGGCTTTGCTTCTGTTGAAGATTCTTCGGCCGGCGCTTCTTCGGAGGACTGGCGGTTGTAAAATGAGCCTGTGTCAAGGGCTTCGGAGCTTATGGTAATGGGGTATTGTGACATAGTATCTTTTTGTATACTGTTTATATATTCTGTCATACCCGTGGAAATGGCAAGTATCAGCCCTATTCCCACAATACCTATAGAGCCTGCCATTGCAGTTAAAAGCGTTCTGCCTTTTTTTGTTCTGAGATTATTAAAGCTTAATGAAAGTGCCGTTAAAAAAGACATGGATATCTTTTTTTGCTTAGCACCTTTTTCCGCTTTGGTGTTTTCTTCGTAAGGATCTGAATCACTTATAATTACACCGTCTGACAGCTTTACTATTCTTGTTGAATATTCTTCGGCAAGCTCAGGGTTGTGTGTAACCATAATAACCAGCTTGTCTTTTGCAATTTCTTTCAGAAGCTCCATTATCTGTATGCTGGTTTCGGTATCGAGGGCTCCTGTAGGTTCATCGGCAAGGAGAATTTCGGGGTTGTTTATAAGTGCACGTGCTATTGCAACTCTCTGCATCTGACCGCCGGACATCTGATTTGGTTTTTTGTGAATATGCTCTGCAAGTCCTACTTTTTTGAGTGCTTCCTCTGCTCTTTCACGGCGTTCTTTTTTTGATACACCTGCAAGAGTCAGCGCCATTTCAACATTTGAAAGAACACTCTGATGCGGTATCAGATTATAACTCTGAAATATAAAGCCGATGGAATGGTTACGGTATATGTCCCAGTCTCTGTCGGTGTATTCCTTTGTTGAAACTCCGTTTATGATAAGATCTCCGTCAGAGTATCTGTCAAGACCGCCGATGATATTGAGCATTGTTGTTTTTCCCGAACCGCTTTGACCGAGAATTGAAACAAATTCATTATCACGAAAGCTGAGAGACACACCCTTAAGCGCATCCTGTTTTATATCTCCGGTAAAATATGTTTTTAATATATTTTTCAGCTGAAGCATTCGCTAAGACCCCTTTTTACGATATAAAAATAATTATAGCAAAACAGAATTAATAATAAAATAACTATTAATTAATAAAATTAAAACATTTCATATTTTAGGGAAAGTTTTGGAAGATGTAAAAAAACGTATGAAATATTGACATAGAGTGTAAAAATATATATAATATTTGTGGAAGGAGTGATTATTATTACTGCGTACAATATGATAAAAGACAGTTTCGGCTACGATGAACCTATATTTGCTTCAGATATAGAATCAATGTTTCCGGAGCGTTCAAGACCCTGGATAGATAAAACTATTAAAGCTATGATCGATAAAAAACTGATCAGGCGTTTTTCAACGGGAGTTTATTATATTCCCAGAAAAACACTTTTCGGCGATTCTTTGTTAAATCCGCAAAAGGTTATTTCAAAAAAGTATCTCAGAAACGGGCTTGAAACTTACGGCTATATTTCAGGTACTGCTTTGCTTAATTCTCTCGGACTTACAACGCAGGTGCCAAATATGATAACAGTTGTATCTAATAACGAATCCTCAAGAGGTCGCAAAGTTGCAGTAGGTAATCAGTCTCTGTATGTAATAAAGTCAAGCACACAGGTAACAAGCGATAATTGTGCCGCTTTGAAGCTGCTTGAAGCAATCAGATTAATTGACCTTAATGACATTGACGAAATCGGGAGATGCAATCTTGAAAAATATATTGAAGATAATAGCATCACTCTTGAAATGGTCAGTAAATACTGCTCTTTCTTCCCCGATTATGTATCCAAAAGAGTGTTAGGAGGAAGTTTGATTGGAAAGCTTGCACAGCAATAAGGAATTATTCGGTGATGTAATAATTGCAGCATCAGATGCTTTGAATATAGCACCTGTATTGTGAAAAGCAATCTGAAAAGTGTAATTGAAAAGGCGTTTTAATAAAAACAGTGTGCGGAATGAAATCTGCACGCTGTTTTTTCGATATACTGCTATACTGCATTTACATCATATATGATATACGGGGTAATTTCTTTATATCAGAGGTTCTTTGCTTTTATAAGAGCTTCGGCAGAGAAGGACGGTATTCTGCCGAGACCGTCTGGACCTACATTCAGAAGATAGTTTATTCCCATATCATTAAGCTTAGTTCTTCTCTGTGCTATTTCTTCGGGGCTTATCGGGATGCTGTCATAGTATTTATATCCCCAGGATGAGTTAAGTGTGCCTGCGGTTTCATAAAGACCGTAGGGGGAATACTTGAATCCGTGAATTGCATTGGGGTCGGTGTTTTCGTCGGGTCTGAATTCATCGGGATATTCGTTGTCGCCTAAAGATACATAGTCGTATGCACCGTTGCCTATTCTTGAATTTATAAGACAGTCGGGTTGATATTCTTTTACAAGGTGATTGAGTTCAAGACTTTGTTCTTTTGTTATTGTGTGGGGAACATCAAACCATATAAGACAAAGGTCACCGTAGTTTGTGAGAATTTCTTTCACCTGCGGCTTTATTTTTTCTTCAAAGCATATACGGAAATCCTTTTTGCTTCTGTCGGGAAAATCCCAGTTGTTATCCCAGGAGGTACCCGAACAGCCTGTAAGATTGGTATAGCCGCCGCCGTGGGGATGATGCCAGTCTAATTCCTGTGAATAATAAAGACCGAATTTAAGCCCGTATTTGTAGCAGCTTTCTGCAAGCTCTCCCACCACATCTCTTCCGAAGGGAGAAAAATCAACCACGTTATATTTATCGGCATGGGATTTGAACATGGCGAAGCCGTCGTGATGCTTTGATGTGAATACAAAGTATTTCATCCCCGCATCCCTTGCAAGACGTATCCATTCATCCGCATTAAAATAAACGGGATTGAATATTTTTGCAAGCTCCTCATATTCTTTATTCGGTATGGGCATAAAGCTTCCTATCCACTCAGCATAATCACGCACACGTCTGCCCTTATATTCACCGCCGAGAAGAGAATAAAGTCCCCAGTGTGCCATCATACCGTATTTTGCATTTTTGAACCATGTTCTGTTATCCATATTTATCTCCGTTCTGCTTAAAGTTACCGATATAATACTAACATAATGTATTGCCGATTGCAATTCTTGACATTTTATCGGTATTTTCGTATATTATTTTTATCTGTAAGAATGAGGTCAATTTATGAGTTATGTAAGTGTGTACAATAAATCTCTTACCGCAACGGTGTATATAATAAATGGTGATAAGGTGCTTTTGCATATGCATAAAAAATATAAGACATGGTTTCCCGTGGGCGGGCATATTGAAAAAGATGAATTGCCACACGAAGCCGCATTGCGTGAAGCAAAAGAGGAATCGGGGCTTAATGTTACGATTTATGAAAAATTCCCCGATTTGTTCAGCATCGGTCTTGTAAAAAGAGTCCCGCGTCCCGTTTGTGTCTATAATGAAGGGGACAGCTGTGTTGAGGAATTTCTCGATTTTATATATGCTGCCGTAACAGATGAAAATGAACCCTGCGCCTCAGACGGAGAAAGCCGTGTTTTCAGATGGTTTACTCTGAATGAGCTGCTTGATGAAAATGAAAATATAAAAATTCATATAAGAAACACAGCAATACATTGTCTTTATTATGTAAACGGAAGCTCTTTTGAAAAAGCAGAATACTTTCCCGAAACAGAAAACTGTATTTACTGAAAACAGCAAAAACCGACAAGTCCGAAAAGTAACTTGCCGGTTTTTGTTATGTTTTGGTGTCAGATATTGTCAACTGTTATATTATTTATTCCTGCGGTTAACTTAAGCTGAGTGTCTTTATAGCTGAATATTCCTTCTTTCGGAAGAACTATATTAAATAAGGCACTTTCATCTTTATATGTGATATCTACGGATATTTCTCCGTCGGGGACGGTTATTTTTCCGCTGAAATTGCCGTTCATTGAAATATCCGCAGGGGATATGATAATTTCTGAATAGCCGAATGAATCTTTCGGCTGCGAAATTCCCAATATATATTCAAAAAGATAAGCTGTAACCGCACCGAACATGGGGTGTGAATGAGAACGTCTGCCGGTCCAGTATTCCCACAGTGAGGTAGCACCCTGCTCCATAATATTTCCGAAGGAATATTTTCCTTTTGATGAAAGAAGCTTTGCCGCAAGCGCACCTTCGGAGTTCTTGAAAAGCACACGGGTGAGAATATCTGTTCCGAAAATGCCTGTGTTAAAATACATATGCTTTTCGTCATATTTTTCACACATATTCCTGAATGTCTTTTTTGTGCCGATTCCGATATCAACGGCAAATGCATTTGCACCCTGTATATTTTTCGCAAAATCGCCTGTTTTTGGGTCGTAATAGCGTCTTTTTATTGCTTCAACCAGAGTTTTTCTTTTTTCTTTAAGAGCTTTTACTTCTTTTGCGGGAAGGTTTAATACGTCTTTGCACAAAAGTATTTCGTCTATGTGTTTTATATAAAAATATGTATTTACAAAGGGCGCGGGGATTTTTATTTTTGTGGGAGTGCACCAGTCACCGAGACACCATTCGTCGGGAACATCTGTCCGGACAAGGTTCCCCCTTGAATGTTCATCAAGAAAACGGAAGTATTCACGCATAGCGGGATACATTTTTATCATAAATGACGGGTCGCCGTAGTGCTTATAATACATAAAGGGCATATGAACGATTGCTCCGCCCCAGCCGCCGGGGCCTCCGCCCGAATGGGTATAGGGTGCCGTGTACTGCACGTGGCCTGTTATACGGTCCTGACAGTCGGATATGTCTTCTATCCATTTGTCATAGAATTTTCTTGCATCAAGTGCGGTCATAACCGCATCGGCTGCAAGCTGACCGTCGCCCGTATAGCCTCTTCTTTCAAGGTGAGGGCAGTCGGAGGGAATACCCGAATGCATATTTGAAAGCTGAGTGTTTATAAAGGCATCATATATCCATTGCAGTACCTCGTTGTTGCAGGTGAATTCCGAGTTTACTTTTACATCAGTATGAATTACATCAAAGCGGAGAACCTTTATATCAGAAGGTACTTCAAAATATCTTGAAGCGTGCCAGGTGAATTTCTGAGACGCCGCTCTTTCGCTGTCGCCGCAGATAAATTCGGCGTGCTGGTCACAGATGTTGTCGGGGTCGATATCATTTGAGGAAAGCTTTTCTTCGCTTCCCGTTATCTTTACGCTTCTGCCTTTGTCTGCGGGAAGAAGCAGAACAAGATTGCCGCTGCAGTTTTTGCCTATATCATACACTTTGTAACCGTCACCGTTTCTTATTATTGCAGGGAAAATTACTTCTGTCACCCTGTCTGCAGGGCATTCACTCAGCATATAACGTGTTTCGGGAAAATTGCATTCACTTGCATTTTTCCAGAATGAAACATCTGTTTCCGGATAAAGCCAGGAATCACAATAGTCCGAAAAATCCTGCTTTTCGCCTTCGGTAAGGTCATATTCTTTAATGAAGCCTTCTTTATATAAAACGGAAGTGTCGGAATATATATTTTCGGTGTTACCGTCTTTGTCGGTAAGAGTAAGTGCAAATATCAGTTTTTTATTACCGAATTTTTCCTGATGCGTGCAGGCATACCAACCGTTGCCTATCATAAAGCAAAGGCTGTTTTTGCCGTCGTTTATAAGCTCGGTGACATTATACCGGCAAACATAAATTCTGTGTGCAGTTTCTTCTTTGAAGGGACCGTTTTTTCTCATAAGCTCTCTTTTATGAAAATCCGTATTAAGAGGCAAAAACCTGTCATCGGATATGGGCTTTCCGTTTATATATCCTTCAAAAAAGCCAAGTCCTATAACAGAAAGCTCTGCTTTTTTGATATCTTTTGCAGTAAAATCCTTTCTCGCAAGAACAGATACACAATCATTGTCAAATCCTACCCATAAAGCGGAACCGAAGAATTTTTCTTTTGTCATAAAAAGCTCCCTCCAAAATAAATCTATAGCTATATAATATTACCGAAGACCTGAAATTTCAAGCCTTCGGTAATATATTAAGGTAAAAGTATTTCTATTTCGTGTGTGCCTGCAGTTATATTTGCACCTGCCATATAGCCTGCAATGGTTAAGGTTTCTGTTTTTTTACCGTCGATTTTTATTTCAACGTCTTTTGCAGGTAGGGATATCATAAGAACACCGTCTTTTTCGCTGTTAACAAGTCCTGTTATTTTTGTGTTTCTGAATTTTGTGATTTCGGTTTTGTTCTTAAGTATATTGTCTATTCCCTTTTGGAATTCATCCTTATTGAGAATATATCCTTCTACCTTATCGTCGTTGAATTCACCGTTACCTGTAATTACGTCAGAAGTGCCTGCAGCTTTTTTGAATATGTCATTTGTAAGAGCATGGCCCGTAAGCGACATATCAACGTTAAGCACTTCACTGTCTGCAACATAGAACAGGGGTAATACTGCCTTGTTTTCGTGTACGAACATATCAAGTGCCGTGCCTGCAGCAACGCTCATTTCGTCACTTTCATCGGATTTTGAAACTATATATCTTATTCCGAATAATGAATTGAGAACGGGATTGGGAGTATATTCTGTGCTTACATTTTTGGCATAGATACTCATACCGAGTGAAATGAAGAATTTATAACAATCTCCCGACATTGTGGATGAATAGTGTGATATGCCGTTATAGCCGTAAAGCTGACCGCCGTTATATCTGTGGGCGGAAAGCTCGGTTCTCCAGAATTCGTTGTTATCGTAATCAGGGGAGAAATTATCGGTAACTTCACTTAATGCTTCTGCGTTTCTGAGAATGGATGCCCTTGTAACACAGCGGGTATCGCTTATGAATTTATATGCAGTATTAACGGTAATTTCAAAGCCGATAAGACAGCAAAGCACAAGAGAAACGGTTTTTCTTGCTTTTTCCTTTTTTATGCCCTCATTTATAAGTGAATCAAAGCCTCTGTAGGAGATAACAAGGGCAAGGAAAATAAACAGAAAGCTCATTCGTCCGGGCAGCTGATTGGGGAAATGGAAGCCGTGCCATATATAATCAAGAAGTGTGAAATTGAGTGAAACAAACATAAAAGCAAGAAGTGCAAGATAGCACAGCTTCTTTTTTAAGGGCACTTTTGACAGTATTGCAAAAAGACAAATAACTGCGGGAATAAGACCGAAATAAATATTGGGTGCTTCGTATGCTAAAGAGGATTTTTCGAGAGGGAGAAGCATTTTAAGCATTTCCCCTAAGGAATGATAGAAGGTAAGCTCTTTGTTAAAGCCCATATCGGATGCGAGAGTGCTGTTTATTGCCGTAAGCAGAGGGAGCAGCACACCGAGATTGAGTATACCTGCCGAAAGTGAACATAAGCCGAAACGGAAGGCCTTTATAAACCAATCCCTGATACCGCCGAATTCGGTAACCGACACAAGAAGGAACCATAAAACCGCAAAGATGCATACCGCAAAGGCTATATAGAAATTAGTGTATATTGTAAGAAACAGAGAAACAGCGTATAAAAGAACGCTTTTGTTTTTATAAATTCTTTCAATTCCCAGAAGAACAAGAGGCAGTAAAACAACCGCATCCATCCACATAAGCTGATTGATAAAAGCAATTGTATATCCCGAAAAAGCATATGCGGTGCCGAAAACTATCATAGCCTTGCTTTTTTTGCCGAAGTGTTCGCTTAAAAAATATGTGAAAGTGAGACCTGCCAGGGCAAAGCGGATAAATACCATCATATCTACCTGAGCGGGGGTGAGTTCACCGGGAATGAGATACAGTATGTACCACAGAGGGCTGTTTGTGTAATAAGCACTCTGAGCCGTCAGATCAAATCCCAATGCCCCCGAAAAGGAGTAGCTCATATCAAAGTTTAAGAAAGCTCTCTCCATTTCTCTGAGCATAGGGAAATATTGCCCCCATGCATCAATGGACATAAGATTGTTTTCTCCGAAGGGATCCAATTGTCTGAGCCATGCAGCAAATAAAACTATGGCAAAGGGTATAAGAAAAGCAAGTGCGTAAAATTTTAACGCATTTACTTTTTGTTCTTTTGTGAGAACTGTTTTTTCTTTTTTTGTTACTTTGAAAATATCTTTTATAAACTGAACTGCCAATTTCTTCACTCCGACCGATTTGATATGTTTATTATACGGATAAACCTCTTATTATTCAAGATACATTTTTAATATTAAATTAAAATTAAATATTAAAAAATGCCCTTCTCCCGAAAAAAGAGAAGAGCATTTCTTTTTTAGTCTATTTCGACCTGAATCTTCATATCTTTTCTGTTGGCGGCACTGCGCATAACTGTGCGGATAGCTTTTGCTATTCTGCCCTGCTTGCCGATAACTCTGCCGATGTCGCCTTCGGCAACATGAAGATGGAAAACTGTTACGCCGTCTTCGTTTATATCGTCAACGGTAACAGTTACTGCATCGGGCTCGTCAACAAGACCCTTTGCAATACCGAGAAGTAAATCTTTCATCAGTTTTTGCCTCCGGGTTATTTATCAGTCGATAACGCCGTTCTTCTTAAGAAGAACCTTAACAGTGTCTGTGGGCTGTGCGCCGTTAGCAATCCACTGCTTAGCCTTGTCAGCATCAACCTTGATAACCTTGGGTTCTGTCATAGGATTGTAGTAGCCGATTTCTTCGATGAATCTGCCGTCACGGGGATATCTTGAATCTGCAACTACGATACGATAGAAGGGAGCCTTCTTTGCGCCCATACGGCGAAGACGAATTTTTACTGCCATTTTAATTTTCCTCCAATAAAATATATTTTATATGTTAAACAATAAGCCTTCAGGCTTTAGTGTCTAATACCGTTATTAAAAACCGGGGAAGCCGCCTGGCATACCCCCGCCCATGCCGCCGAAGCCGCCGGGAGGCATCATACGGCGCATTTTTTTCTTGCTGCCTTTGTTGCCGTTTAACTGCTTGAACATCTTCTGCATCTGCTTATACTGGCTTAAAAGTCTGTTGACATCTTCAACCTGCATTCCGCAGCCTGCAGCGATTCTTCTTTTTCTTGACGGATTGATAATGTCGGGCTTTTCTCTTTCTTTGGGTGTCATTGAAAGAATGATTGCCTTTGTTTTATCCATTGCTCTTTCATCAATATCCACGTCTTTGATTTTTTTGCCGAGTCCCGGTATCATTCCGAGGATATCCTTGATTGAGCCCATTTTATTCATTTCTTCCATCTGCATAAGAAGGTCGTTAAGGTCAAACTTATTCTGAGAAAGCTTCTTTTCAAGCTCTTCCGCTCTCTTGGTATCAAGAGCTGTTTCTGCTTTTTCGATAAGTGAGAGAACGTCGCCCATACCGAGGATTCTTGATGCCATTCTGTCGGGGTGGAATACATCAAGATCGTCAAGCTTTTCGCCCACACCTACAAATTTAATGGGCTTACCCGTAACTGCTCTTGCTGAAAGTGCCGCACCGCCTCTGGTGTCACCGTCGAGCTTTGTAAGCACAAGACCGTCAATTCCCAGTGCATCGTTGAAGGTGGAAGCAACATTAACTGCATCCTGACCTGTCATCGAGTCAACAACAAGGAGAATTTCGTGGGGCTTTACTTCGGCTTTTATATTCTTAAGCTCCTGCATAAGCTGTTCGTCGATATGAAGACGGCCTGCAGTATCAAGAAATACATAGTCATAACCCTTATCCTTTGCAAGCTTTACGGCTTCTTTTGCAATGATAACGGGATTTTCGGTGCCCATTTCAAAAACGGGAACACCTGCCTGCTCACCCACAACCTGCAGCTGCTTGATAGCGGCGGGTCTGTAAATGTCACAGGCGGCAAGAAGAGGTCTGTGACCGTCTGCCTTAAGCTTTTTGCATATCTTTGCACTGTGTGTGGTTTTACCTGAACCCTGAAGACCGCACATCATAACTATCGTGGGGGGATGAGAAGCACTTGCAAGCCTTGCCTGAGTTCCGCCCATAAGAGCAGTCAGCTCTTCGTTAACTATTTTGATAACCATCTGTGCGGGGGTAAGGCTTTCCATTACCTTTGCACCGATTGCCTTTTCGGTTACTCTTGCGGTGAAGTCTTTTGCAACCTTGTAGCTTACGTCTGCTTCAAGAAGAGCAAGACGGACTTCTCGCATAGCTTCTTTAACGTCGCTTTCGTTAAGTGAACCCTTGCTTCTGAGTTTCTTAAACGCAGAGTCAAGTTTATCGGATAATCCTTCAAAAGCCATAAGGTCACTTCCTTTCAAAAAATATATTATTCAGATAAAGATAAAGCTATTGATTTGATTCTTACGGAAAGATCATTAATCTCTCTTGAAAGACCTGTGTTTCTGTTTTCTGTACTGATTTTTGAGGCACATTCGATTATTTCTTCAAGTCCGCTTTGTACATCCTTGAAGCGTTCAACAAGCCCCAGCCTCTGTTCCATTTCGATAAGCTGACATTCAGCCCTTTTGATTGCATCTCTTACGCCCTGACGTGTAATGCCCACATTTGCGGCGATTTCTGCAAGTGACAGGTCTTCGTTATAATAATAGTCAAGAAATTCGCGCTGTTTCGGGGTAAGCATATCACCGTAAAAATCCAGAAGAATGGTAATTTCAAGATTCTTTGCCATTTTTGTCAGCATCCCTTTCTTTACTTATACAAAACAAATGCCTGTAAAGTTTCAAACTTTACAGGCGGTATTATATATTAAAAGCGAGGGTTTGTCAATAGTGATTTTTACCAATTAACACTGTGTTCAGACGGCAAAATTTGAATCTTCTATACTGTCGGTTGTTTCTTCACTGCAGGAAGCGGTAGAAATTTCGCCTGCAACGGCATAATCTGCCTCATCCTTAATGTCATTACCCACGGCACAGGCAAGGGGAATATAGGCAATAAACGAGAAAGCACACAAAAAACTGAGCAAAATTTTCTTTATTGTTAAAAATTCTGTCATAAAAATGCCTCCCGTTACAATATCTGCCAAAAATCCTCTTGTTAATATATAATTTAACACAATATTTAGGGTAGTGTCAATAAAAAAAATTATTAATTTTTATTTATTTTTGTAAAAAATATAAGTTGCCCGGTTTTTGTATAAAATCCGTTTTCCGTGGGAGAATATTATTCGATAAAATTGTTTATTAAGGCGGAATTTTTATGATAAAAAGGCGAAAAAAAATCAGATTGATATCATTTTTTACGGCTCTTACCGTTGCGCTTACCTCATGGGCAGTGGTTGGTACCGTAAAGGCTCACACTTATAAAAAACAGATAGACCTTGACAATCAGAGGGCTCTTACGGAGCTTTGTGAATATATGGACAGTATAGAGGTTTCTCTTATGAAAAGTCTTTATGCAACGTCTGACACAATGCTCGGTTCTCTTACGTCAAAGCTCCAGCGTGATACAGCGGGAGCTAAAGAAAGTCTTTCTTCCCTTTCATCGGGTGAAACGCAGCTTTATAACACCTATAAATTTTTATCGCAGGTAGGCGAGTTTACGGCGTCGCTTAACGCAAAAGCTGCATCGGGTGAGGAAATAACAGCCGAAGAAAGGGAAAATCTCAGAAAGCTTTCGGGCTTTGCTGCAGGGCTTTCACTAAAGTTTGAGCATATGGCTTCTCTTTTATCCGCAGATTATTTTACCTTTGATGAAATAAAACAGCAGCTTATATCTGAAGATACAGGCAGTGAAAGCACTGTTTCTTATCTTGACAGTATTTCTGATGCTGAAATGTCTTTTGAAGATTATCCCACGCTTATTTATGACGGACCTTTTTCGGACAATATTCTTACAAAAGAATCGGAGATTCTTAAAAATGCAAAGCCCGTAACACTTGAAGAGGCAAAGAAAAAAGCGGCTGAAATACTGAAAACAGATGAAAAGCTTCTTGTGGAAGAGGAAGCAACCGAGGGTAAAACCTCCGCATACTGTTTCAGAACGGACAGCTACAGTATTTCTATAACAAAAAACGGCGGTTATCCCCTTGAAATTATGTCCACTGTTTCTGCAGGTGAGGAAAAACTCAGTATTGCCGAAGCAAAAGAAAAGGCCGCTCTTTTTCTCAATGACTGCGGTTATCTTGATATGACGGCAACCTACACTGCAAGTGAAGACGGTATATGTACGGTGAATTTTGCATATAAGCAGGAATCTTTTGTGTGCTATGCCGATCTTATTAAGGTTTCGGTATCATTAAGTGACGGAAAAATAACTGCACTTGAAGCTACCGATTATCTTATGAATCACACAAAACGGAATATACCCGAATTTTCCGTAACTCCCGAAGAAATTATGACTGATGTACCCTCAAATCTTGAAGTCAAGGAAGTTTCTGCGGCTGTTATTCCCACCGACGGAACAAGTGAAAGATACACTTACGAGCTTTTGTGCGAAGATACAGACGGTCAGCATATTCTGATATACAAAGATATTACCACGGGAGAAGAAGTTGATATTCTCATACTTTTATATTCCGATAACGGAACATTGACAAAATAGAAAGGAAAATGTGTTATGAAAAAAATATGGATTATTTTTGCCTGTGCGGCATTGGTGACAGCCGTAGTTTGTCTGTCATCCTGTAAAAGAGACGGTTCAGCCACTTATACTACAAACGTACCCGATACAACGGACAGCATAAGAAACGATATGTCCGAAACAATTTCGGATATGGGCGAAACCGTTTCCGATAAAATAGAAAATGCATCCGAAAAGGTTTCCGATAAAATGGAAAATGCCTCGGAAAACATTTCCGACAAAATAGAAGACGCCTCGGAAAATATCTCAGACAATATAGAAAATGCATCCGAAATGATATCAGACGCAGTAAATGAATAAAATCATAATTTGAAAGGCGATAGCCTTTCAAATTATGATAATGATGTCGCACCGTTGGTGCTAATGATGTCCGTCATTCGACGGATGATATCCGAACAATGTTCGGATGATATATTTGTCTGCGACAAATATGAAGGAAGGGCTGACGCCCTTATTCCGCTTGCGCTCTATGCGGGCGGGGAAACCCCGCCCCTACGATGAGAGTACTCTACGGACGTAGGGGAGGGGTTCCCCCTCCCGATACAGGAACGTGCGAAGCACATATGATGCCGACCGCAGGTCCCGACATATTTGCTAACGGCAAATATATCATTAATGCGAAGCATTTACATCATATTGCAAAAGCAATATATCATACGCCAAAGGCGTATATCATTATCATAATTTATCGGGCATCCGCCCGATAAATTAT
>JAZSRT010000109.1:0-135093 GCA_045538645.1 Acutalibacteraceae bacterium
AAAGGCACTGAAAAAGTCTACGCAATGCATAAAGAATGCATAATGCGTAGATTTTTTTCGTATTTTATGGTATAATTTAATCATAAAATACAGGGTGGATGATGAAAATGTTAAGAGACAATAATCAACTCAGGCTTTCGCTGTCACCATACGAAAAATTATACGAAATAATAATACCTAAAGACCATATTCTGAGAAGAATAAAAGAAAACATAGATTTCAGTTTCGTGAACCCAATGTTAAAGAAGCAGTATTGTGAACATTTCGGAAGACCGGCAAAGGAACCTGAAATGATGTTTAAATTACTGTTTTTAAAGAAGCTGTATGATTTATCTGATGAACGATTGGTATCGGCAGCTCAGACAGATATGGCATATAAATATTTTTTAGATTTAGCTCCTGAAGATAATATGATTGATTCCAGCCTCTTAACAAAATTCAGAAAGACAAGAATCACCGAAGATATACTTGAGGAAATGTTAAAAGGAACAATCAGTCAGGCAATTTCAAAAGGACTGGTAAAAACAGGAACAATAATAGTAGACTCCACGCATACAACAGCAAATGCAAGACCCAAAACAGTTACACAGGTATTAAGAGATTTAAGTAAACAGTTAAGAAAAGAAATATATAAAAATGCTTTTGAATTAAGCGAAAAGTTTCCCGAAAAGCCGTCATTTGAGGCAAGTTTAACCGAGGAAATTGAATACACGCAAGAATTGTTGAAATGTTTAAAAGATAATATTTCAGAATGTGACAGTTCAATAGTACAAATATACAACAGAATAAAAGAATTGCTTGAAACAGAAAAAATACGTGAAATACGTTCAAAAAATGATGAAGACGCAAAATTCGGTCATAAAACTGTCAATAGCACATTTTACGGTTACAAAAACCATTTAGCTATGACAGAAGAGAGAATAATCACAGCAGTTAAAGTAACGGATGGAGCACAACCCGACGGAAATCAGTTAACGGAATTAATAGATAAAACAATCTCAAATGGAGTTGAAGTTGACGAGGTCATAGGTGATATGGCTTATGTAAGTGACGATAATCTATTAAATTGCGAAGAACGCAATGTCACACTTTATGCAAAAACCAATTCCGCTGTATCAGCATCAGCCAAGAGCGAATTAGAACCGGGCTTTTGGTTTAATAAAGATGCCGGTCTGTTGCAATGCCCTGCCGGAGAGTTGGCGACCAGAGCAGAAAAGAGAAAATCTGAAAACGGAAATACATATTTAAACTATTACTTCAGTAAAGTTAAATGTCGAAAATGTCCCTTTGAAGAAAAATGCCGAGTTGGAAAATCTAAAGGAAAGACCTATTCGATAACACAGGTTAGTGAAAAGAATAAAAACCGATTAGAATTTGAAGAAACGGAAATTTTCAACGATAAGTTAAAAATACGGCACCGGATAGAAGAAAAGAATGGTGAAATGAAAACAACCCATGGACTGAGCAGAGCAGATTCCACGGGTTTAGTTGCTATGCGATTACAAGCGTATTTAACAGCTTTTACAGTAAATGTTAAAAGAATAGTGGCATTAAGTAATCCGGTAACGGTGTAATATCCGTTACTTTTGTTTTTTTATATTGCAAAACTTAAAAAAGTAAAGATATTTTAATTTTCATCCGAATATTTATACACAAAAAACCACAGCTTTTCAAAAAACTGTGGTTTTTCAGTGCCTTTGTAAATCAAGGATTCTGCGATGTTTTTTTGCCATTAACAATTAAATGGTTGAGCATGTGATTCACTTATTAACGATAACATAAAAATCATCTCTCAAATCATAATAAAGTGTTTTATTTGCAAACAAATGTTAGCAAATAAAGCTAAATAAACAATACTTTTTTTGAGTTATGCAAACATTTTGCAAACAAACATAAATTGCTAATCTATAACATAAAAATCATTATTGGTTTTTTTGTTTATATTAATTTTCTTTAATTGTTCCAATATTTTCTGCATTTGTCAAAAAATGTTGATTAAGTACTAATTTTGCATGAAAATATATAGAAAAAGTATAGCATTATAATTTATTCCGATAGTTATATTTATTAAGAACTTGCTTTTTTCTCTTTGTCGATACTTCGGTATAAATCTCAGTAGTTGCAACACTACTATGTCCCAGTATTTCCTGCACAGAGCGAAGATCTGCTCCGTTTGAAAGAAGATTAGTGGCAAAAGTATGTCGCAAATAATGAGGAGTTGATTTTTGATTTATTCCACTGGCATTTTTTGCGTTTTTGTAAATATACTCAATCCCATGAATGCTCAACTGTTCTCCGTATCTATTTACAAATATTTTATCTGTGTTAATAGGTCTGCTCTTGCGGACTTTCAACCATTTTGTAAGATTACTCCATGTTTCAGTACAAGATATATATATCAGTCTTTGCTTACGACCTTTACCGTGAATTAAAATCGTTCTTTCAGAAAATATTACATCATTAAGAGATATATCTGATGCTTCTGCGATTCTTATACCTGTACTTATTAAAATATCAATTAATGCAAGATTGCGGCAGTTTTTCCAATGTTCAAAACAACTGGTTTCATTATTTGCTGCCTGTGTAAGATAAGACAGTAATTTTGATGTTTCCTTAACTGCTAATGTTTTTGGCAGTCTTCGTTCTTTTTTATACCGAAAGTGATGATTGTTATAATAATTACAATCTGTGTAGCCATTTTCGTAAAGAAAACTAAAAAACATCTTTAGTGTAATTAATTTTCGGCAAACCGTGTTATCTTTAAGTTCTCTTTCTTTAGATAACATTTGAACATATTTCAGGACAACTGTTTCATCAAGTATATTGTCTTGAAGATACACCTGAAAATCATTCAGATCCGAACGATATGCAAGTATCGTTTTATCGGATAGATTTTTTGTAGATTGAATGACCTGTATAAATTCATCACTTGCTGTTTTTATGCTTTTCATTTAATCAACTCCTCGAAATTTAAAAAATGTGTTCGCAAAATCATTTTATCAAAATTTCGAGGAGATTTGTAGAAGCTTACAATAACTTCTTATTATTGTTAAATAAGACTTAAAGAAAAATATAAAACTATCCAATAAAATTCTGGAGGCTATATGAAAAAATATTTTAGTAATAAATCTCCTAATATAAAATGGAAAATGGGAAAAAGTATTGGCAAACCCTTTGAAGATTTTGTAGCTGACATAATAAAACTACAGTTAAAAGATTTTCATCCAGAAATTACAGTTACACAAACAAATTATATTGGTGATGGTGGCAAAGACATTATTGTTACTTCTAAAATTGATAGTTTTACTGTTCTTGGACAAACCTTCACATCTTCAGAAAAAAAGAGTTTTAATGTTTACTTTGAGTGTAAAAGTACTGACGATGATTTGTTGAGATTTGACAAAATTTCAGCAAGTTACTCAAGAGCTCATTTTCAAGATATTGACTATTATGTGCTAATAACAAATAGTGAAATTTTACCTCAAGCATGTTGGTACATTTCAGAAGAATTAAAAAGCAACAATATAAGATTTGTTTTAATTGATAGTTATCTTTTAGGAAGAGAAATAAATAAAATAGGGTTAAATAATACTCTCAATAATCCGTATAAAAATACAGATGCCGTAAATTTTTATTATGAATATCAAGTCGAACCTTTAGCTCCTCAAAGTAACAACCGATATAATATATATCTATTTTCAAGAAATTACTCACCTGAGACAAAACATTGTACACTTAAACTAAAAACAGATATTGATTGGTGTATTTATGATGATTCTATATCATTTATAATTTCCCCAAATGGTTATGCTATAAAAAAAATAACAGTTGAACAGAATCATTTTGACGGAATACCTGAATTGCTTTTTAATATTGAAATAAATGGAACAGAATCTACCGTAATGATAGAAGGAATTCGTGGGGTTCAAATATTTGAGCCTCCATTCTTTGGAGATAAAAGAAAAGCTCTTGTTGAAAAACTTAATAATGATTTTAAATCAGCAAACAAACCCAATATTGTTTGCTTATGGGGTGATGCAGGAATAGGTAAAACAAGACTTGTAAAAGAGTTATTGACAAAACTACAGGGGACATATTTTGATTTTTGTGATTGTAAAATACAAAAAGGTAATTCTCCGGAAAAAGAAATAAAAAACTTTTTAGAAACGCACAGATATATCGAAAACAAATCGTACGAAAATTTCTCATCAATGATTTCCAATTGCAAAAATGAATTTGGAAAAACTCCTATTATAGTACTTGATGATTATCATAATGCTACAAAAGATTTTATAGAACAAATAAAAATAATAAACACTCTTTCTGTAGAAGTTATTTTGATTATTTGTGGAAGAGTAGATTTTAGTGTTGGAGATATAAATTATCTGAACTTCGTTAGTTGGACAAAAAAGGAACTCCCTGACTATTGTTTTGACATAGAGCCTTTAACTGATGATGAAACAAAAAGATTCATCAAAGTACTTATTGATGGTATCCCCAATTATGCATTAAAAAAAATATTTGATTTGAGTATGAAAAATCCACTTTTCATTGTTCAATATATAGAGTATTTATTAGATTGCAATTTGGTAAAACTTCAAAATCGTAATACTGTTGGTATTGTTAATATTAATCAGTTTCACTCTAAAAAATATATTCCAAAAAAGATTACAGAAATATATAAACTACGAATCAATAATCTGCTAGAACAAGATTATGGAGAGTTGTGTCTTCTTCTTATGTATAAATTAGTACTTTGTAATGGTTCTTTAAGTCTTGATACATTTTACAAGTTTTTTGGAGATACACAAGAGAATGCTCTGAATGAACTGCTTAAACGGAGACTTCTAAAATTCGGACACAACGCAAATGTAACTTTTATTCATGAAAGTTTTTATCTGTATTTGAAAAAAACTTTAGAAAATCAAAAAAACACTTGTAAATGTATTGCAACAGAACTAATAGATAATACTGATTTATCAACTGTTCTTAATGATTTACAAATGGGTAAAGTATTACTCTATGCAAAGAAGTATGAAGACGCAAAAATTAAATTTACACCTATTAAAAATTGGATTTTAAATACGGATAATATATCTAATGTCAATGTTAATATTGACTACTATGAATATTTACCCGATATTTCTGAACTATATTTTCGCAAAAGAAATGATTTGGAAATAGCAAAAAGAGCCCTTTTAATGCGTGTATATATAACACTTCATCACTTTGCGCCGATTAATGCTGTAAATGAATGTGATAAAGTTTTAGATAAAATAAAAAGACACAAGTCTCTTAATGACAAAAAATTTGAACTTTCAATAATGGAATTGAAAGCACACGCATTGATGAATTCAGGTTTGTATGCTGATGGAGAAACATTATTAAAAGAAATACAAGCACAGTGGCTATGTGACAATAGTATATTAAATGATGAAACTCTTTTTGACTTGTATGACAGATTAACATCAGCCTATAGACATTTCAATCTTAAAGAGCTTGCAACCATATATAACACACTATCTCTTGAGTTAGCAAATAACTTAACCGACACAAAATTACAAATGTTGGCACATAGAACTAAATTTAAACTCTATTTGTATATGGATAGATCTGTTTGTGAAGAAAGTTTAAAAACATCAATTGCACTAAATAAAATAGTTCCCTCAAAAAGAATAAAGACTGATAACGATTTAGATCTTTGTGGTATGAAAATACTCAAAAATCAATCAAACGAAATTGATGACACAATAAAAGAAATAGGTATATTACTTGAGTATGCTGAAATCAATAATTTTAGTAGAGCAAAAATTCACGGTTACTTTCTTCTAGCAATTTGTTATTTGTTGAAAAGCACAAAAACATCTTTATGTTTAGCAAAAGAGTATGTAGATAAAGCAATAGACCTAAGTACATTTTATGGAATTGTTGGCTATCTTTGGAGACTGAATAATTTAAATGCTATTATTGAAATGCGATTAAATTATGATGATGAAAAAATATATAAATCTTTCCTTACTGTATTCGAAATACTTAAAAATCGTGGATTGTTGTATATCGGTAATCGGGATTTGTGTCATGGTAATATACTAGCATTAAGCAACATAGGATTTTATCTTCAAGAACACAAATTTGAGTCAGAGTTTTATAAAAAAATGTCATTGATTACCTATACTGATAAAACCAGATATTCATCCACAAGATATGAAAACGCTAAAAATCCTGTGCAATCATTTTTAGTTGAACAATACGGTAGAGCAAAAAACAAGTTGGTTCTTTTCACTCAATCTCAACCCGAAAATCTCCTCAGAGATAGCCAAACAAATTACTTTATCATTCTTTAATTTTTTGTAACAACATAGTTTCCAATAATCAAAACATCTATGTTAGTTTTCAGAAAAGTGTTAAGTGCATCTTGTGGTGACTCAACAATCGGTTCTCCAGCTACATTAAAAGATGTATTTAATATAACGGAAACTCCTATATGTTTTTTCATTTCAAGCAACAAACTATGTAAAAATGAGTCTTGTTCCTTTGATACAGCTTGAACACGTGCAGTGTTATCTATATGGGTAACTGAAGGCAATTTTGCTCTGTACTGTTCTTTAACAACTGGGGCTAATAACATATAGTCAGAAGGTGCTTTTAAATCAAAATATTTAAATTGGTCTTCTTCTGCAACGGTTGGAGCAAAGGGGCGAAATTCTTCGCGATGCTTTACGCGTGAATTTAATATGTCCTTCATATCGGGATTGGCGGGATTTGCCATGATGCTTCGATGACACAATGCTCGCGGTCCAATCTCTGTTCTACCTCTATGCATACCAACAATTTTGTTTTCGGCAATATGTTGTGCTACAATTTGCACTAGCTCATCATTGGAATATTTGTGATACGAAATGTTTTTTGCGATAATTGCTTTTTCTATTTCGTTATCGGAATAACTAAACCCAAGATATGGTAAGTTGATTTTGAATTTAGACGTGTATCCAAACATTTCTTTATATGCGAAGTATGCACTGCCTAACGCTTGTCCGTCATCTCCTGCAGCAGGAAGTATAAACACATTTTTATAACCACATTCACATATTATTTTATGATTTGTTAGACAATTCAGGAATATTCCTCCTGCGAGGCAGAGATTATCACATTTAAACTTTTTTTGCTGATTTTTCAGTAATGATATAAGAGCATGTTCAGTAAATTCTTGAAGTGTTGCTGCTATATTATGACGTTCACTTGCAATAAATTCTTTATGACTTTTTCCAGACATTACTTGTAATCCATAAATATCTTCTATCATATCTCTGTACTTTAGACTGTATTTTAAATCCTGATAGTTTAAATCAGAGTAATCAAAATACGATTTTCCGTATGAGGCTAAACCCATTGTTTTACCACTTTGTCCATAGCCAAAACCAATTAAATGAGTTACTTGTTCATACTTTCTAGCTAAACTAATTTGATGTTCTCTAACACACTCAGGCATAAATGGATAAATGGTGTTTACGGGATATTCCATTTTACGAACGGCTATATCTTGTACACGGGATGATAACTGTTCAATTTTTCCACGATTGCCATAGTACAATGTTTCGGCTTCTTGTTTGTCAAGAACATAATCACCGCCACCATCAGCAATAAATATTAAACTTTCGTCAAAAGGTGATGAAAAATAGACAGAGTATGCGTGTGCCAAATGATGCGATACAAAAAAGAAAGGTATTTCTGCACAATTGTAATGTTTAAAAAATTCATCTTTGTAGAACTGTTTTGCTTTCTCACTTTCTAATCCTGCACTAGATATGCCTATACAAGAAACTTGTGAAATATCAACATTGCAAAACTTTAACAATGCATCTATTGACTCATATGGTATTTCAGGAGAGGAAGAATACTTTATTCTGTCTAAACGCTCGTTAGCAATATTACCAACAACCTCTCCGTCAATGATTAAACAGGCTCCTCTGTCGTGTTTCACATGGATTCCCAATGCAATTTTCATATTTACCTCCATTTATAGATAGTTTTATATTTTTCTTTAAGTCTTATTTAACAATAATAAGAAGTTATTTAGAGATAAATAGTAATTTAGATATCAGGCCAACAAAAAAAGCCACCTAAAAAAGGTGGCAAGAATACTTTATAAAGGAATGCATTATGGAGCTTTTATTGTACAAAAACTATTTGCTATATCTAACGCAAAACTCTTCAAAAATCACTGATGTTATAAAAAAATCGCCCAAAAGCATCATTATATTACTCGTAGCTTTATCAATCGTAGTGTTGTTCGCTTTGATTACTATTATACTTGAGCCTCTTAGACGGTATTATTTTGCAGCATTAATTATCGAAATCGTTATTTCTATTATAAATTTTACCTACGGACAGCGATATGAAATAAATAATAGTTTAACAAATATAAATACATACAAAGCGTATTGTAATGATCTATATGCTTGGCTAAGCAGTATTTTAACAAATTCTACAAAGGAAAATATAGCAGATATAAAAAATCGAATTGATAATCATATAAAAAAACATGAACAGCATCAACAAAAAGTTTTTGAGGTTCTTTTTCGTTTTGTTCAAGTGTTAATTATTCCGGTTATTTTAACAATATTGGCTGTCATAATGGAAAATGAAGTGGATATTAATATGATTTTCACCTACGGAATTTTTGCAGTATTAATTCCATCTTTTCTTGCTGTTACATTATTTGGCTTTATATCTTTTATAAACTTATTTCAAAAAAGCAAGTATGAAAAAATGAAGAGTTTTTCAAATGACCTGCAAGGTATATTGGATACTCAGTTTAACAACGGAATTATGGCGAAAAAAGAAAGAAATGAAGATATTGAGGAGGTTGTTTTATGAGTAACACGCAAAATATGCTGTTAAAAGTTCGTTTTTATATTATTTCTTTATGGCTACTTTTCTTTTTGGGGACAATATGTACAATTAAAATACCTTGCATACAAACACCAATACCAATTCGCGATAAAATAACGCTATTATTGGAAACTAATATTTTTCCAATTATATCGTTTATTTTTTGTATTTTATGTTTTGTGTTAGTATCAATTACAGAATTTGAATGGAAAGGATCATGCAATCCCCCTTACACGATAAAAGTACTTAAGAATGAAAACTATGAATATTTAACATTTTTAACAACCTGTATTATTCCTCTTATTTGCATTGATTTTGAGGATGTAAGATACATTGCTGTTTTTGTAATCTTATTATTTGTTATCGGAATAATTTTTATTAAAATGGATCTCTATTATGGCAACCCGACTTTAGCGATATTAGGTTACAAATTATATAGAATTGAAATTGATAGAAAAGGGGAAATCAATGAAGTTATTCTTATTACTAAAGATAGCCTGAATAAAGATAGTTCTATTAAATGGATTGAAATAGACAAACATGTTTGGTTTGCAAAGGAGATAAAATAATGGAAGTGGAAATTTTAAAAAAGAATATTGAGAACATTGTATCTCAACCTATATCAGCCCAAGTTTTTTTATTATTAAATCAGGATGATCAGTTCATTGCAAAGCGAGCTGACCTTGAAAACGGAAAAACAGAAACTGAAGTTACCAACCTTTTTAATGAGTTTATTCTTAATAAAATCGTTAATAATGATGAACTTCAGCTTTGTGAACTTTCAACTGCAGATGAACGTACTAACGCATTATATCATTACGATTATGATGAATATCCGGAAGAATTAAAACTTTTTAAGGAATTTGATATTAATTCGAGCATTAGCAATATAGATAAGTTTAATTTTCATAAAGATAATATTAATAGTCTATACGGCTACATAATATATCTTGGCACAATGGAAAATGGTATAGTTTTATTTAAAAAACACTATTCAATATCACTTATAAGAAGAGACAGTTTTTTATTAGGCATAAAAAAAGCAAAAAAACGATTTGAACTTATCCAAGGGGACGATATTTTAAGACTCAATGGAGATGCACAATTAATACTTATTGATGGAGAAATATATGTTTTAGATACAAAAGTTTTAGAACATAATATCAAATTCAGTGCATTAATAAACAAAGCAGCTGATGAAACTATTGCCGCAATAGATGTTCTTGGGCTGTTAGATGATATTCAAGTTTTAAAAGACTCTGCAGAAGAAATAAATTTTGCCAGAAAACTGTCAAAAGTAAAAAAAACTTCTCCAATATTTAGTTTAAATATTCCTAAAGAAACAATAGTCCAGTTTACGAAAACTACAAAAGAGCTTGCAGGAAGATTTAAATACAGCGAAGATGGACAAGCAATTCGACTTGACACAAAAAAATCAAAGGATGCCTTTCTTAAATTAATGAACGATTCATTTTTGCGCTCAGAATTAACAAATCAGTATTATGAAACTTCAGCAAAAGATAAATTATGACAATTAGGCATTTATGGTTATAAGCAAAAACTTACAATAACTAATAATTATTGTTAATACATTAGGAAGTGAAGAATATGTATTATGAAAGCCCTAAAGATATCTATTCATCAATGGATAGTGTCTGGCCTGATAATGACAGATGGTATAACTATACTCACAATTTTATTCTCGAGTTCATAAAAAGGTATTTGGCTCCAAAATTATCTCAAGAAAGTTTTTATCTCAATGCTGGTTCTGGTGGAACCGTATATGATATTCAAGGAATTTGTCACCATGTTGATATTGCAGAAAATCTAATTTGCGAATTTAAAAACCATACTGTTGCCTCTGTTGAAAACTTGCCATTTGAAAAAGATGTATTTGATGCTGTTATTTGCGTAGGGAGTGTACTAAACTATTGCGATGCGGTTATAAGCATTAAAGAAATCTCTCGAGTACTGAAAAAAGGCGGATACTTAGTTCTTGAGTTTGAACGTAGCAATACAGGAGAATTATTATTTACTTCTGAATATGGAAAAAATTCAACGAAACAACAATATGACTATATGGGACATATCCACACTCTTTGGTTGTATTCTGAAAAGATGATTACTCAAATCTTAAATAAGTGCAAGTTGTCAGTTGTTAAGATAGAACGCTTTCATTGTGTTAGTGCATTAGCTAATCGCGTTTTTCATCAAGAAGAACAATCTGGAAAATTTGCACATTATGATGTTTTGTTTAAACCAATATCGTATTTGTTAGCTCATAACACTATTTTATTATGTAAAAAGCTATGATTTTGATTTTGTAATTGCTGAAAAAAATAATGTCATTATACCTGTTAATGTCGCTGATATTGCGGCAAACAGCCCCGCAAACATATCATGCTGAATATCTAACTTCTTCAACAAATAGTAGGCTGCCATAGAAATAAGGAATGCACCTATAGTTACACATGGTATACCTATTCCAAATATCAATTTGCGAGCTTCCTTTGTTTTTTTACCTGGAACAAATCCTGCCGTACTCGCATTATAATGACAATCAGGTGCTTTGTAATAAGCGCATGAGACATTTTGATTTGACAAAATTATATCCCCTGATGCTTGTTCTGTTTTTAATTTAACTTGATTGAATTCACTTTCTAAGTGTTTCCTATAATCAGCACTTCGTGCTTTGTCTGCAACCTCATACCATGGATAATAGTGCTCAAAATAAATATCATGCACAATTGAAAGGTATGTTTCTTTTTTTAACATAGGGATTGATTGTTTTGATTTTATCATTAATTGAAAATCAAAATTGCTTTCAAGATTATCTAACCCCAATCTAGGTTGACGATACAGTATTTCTGCAATTCTAAAATCTTCCATTTGTAACATTTTCTTAGAAAAGAAACTTTCTGTATCAACAGACTGTTCTGGACATTTGGTGCTTACCTCAGTGGCAATATAGTCATAATCAATCATATTTTCAGAGAAATATCGTTGTATAAGACTGAACAAAGGGTAAAAAACGCTATTTAAGCGGTATCCTTCTTTAAGCACTATATAATCAATAATAATAGTCTTTGTTGTCAATAAATATCCAGATTCAACAAAACCCACCAGATGGTTATTGCAATACAATCCAAAAAAATACATAATTCTTTTAGGCTGCATTGAACAATGATCAGCAAAATATATGATTTCATTTGAGCTAGTTTTAGTGTCTACAGGAACAGTATCATTGTACAACATAAGAGCTTTAACAAAATCCTTATCTTTTGAAGATGAAAATCTCTTTATGCAAAAATTTGATTCAACGCTGTTGTCCATATTACAATCTCCAATTCATTTAATAAATCAGAAAATTTTTACAACTCTACAATAATTATTAGTTATTGTAAAATGGAAATCCAAACAGAGACAAAAAAAGAATTAAAGGCAGCTGAATAGTTGCTGTTGAGAAAAAACAGTATTTATCATATCTTATTTATTGTTTACTCAACAAAAAAATATAGCGAAACCCTTTCTTCGGCAATGCCGTAAGAAAGGGTTTTATGTTTTGTTGGGTATGTTATATAGCTAAATACCCATAGTCCCTTAATTTTTGACACAAAATTCAAAAATTAAGGAGACTATAAAATGATAAATAATAGAACAGAATTAAAAAACGATGATTTAGTAGTAATTAATATGGTAAAAGAATATCCGAACTATAAAGGAAAAATAAAATGGATAATTGCCTCAGATTTAACACTCAAAGAATTGTGTGATAAGTATTCTGATATTCTTTCGGTATATTCACCGTATGAATTAGTTTCAATGAGCTATGTTCAAGTAAGAACAGAGTATTATAGGAACGAAAATAAACATCTGATGAGAGCAATCCGTTCTGAAGATATATATGGTTTTGTAGATGGTGAATGCCAATTACATAACAAAGAATTAGTGCAAGATGATTTTTTGACAGATTTTATAAAAAAGTCAGACATAGAGATTCTTTATAAAGGTCTTGATACACTATCTGAAAAACAAAGAAAACGATTAGTCCAACATTTTATTTGCGGAAAAAGTTCAAGAACAATTGCGAAGGAAGAAGGGGTTAATTATAGTGCTGTAGATAAGTCCATAGAATCCGGATTAAAAGCGTTATGTTTGTATTTTTCAAAAAACTAATTGTTATATTTTTCGCTTTAAATTAATTGTAAATATTTACGATTAAAGGTATGCATAAAGCCTCTCTCGGTGGTAATAAGTGAAACACATTATTACTTACTAAAGAGAGGCTTTATTTTATGAGAAATGATAAATGCAAAGAAAAAAAGTTGCAGATTAAATCTGAGTTATCAATAACAAATAAAAGAACATATACGGTAAATGAAATACAAAGTATTCTTGCTATCAGTAAAAATTCTGCGTATGCACTTGCAAATTCAGGTCTATTCAGAACTGTGAAAATCGGAAATACAATTCGCATTTCAAAGAAAAGCTTTGATGATTGGCTGGATAATAAAATGTTTGAGTAAATCGCACATTTCACAAAAATAAATTTATTTGCTAAAATTAAGACATACTAAAAACAAAAAAGGAGTGTCTGATATGGATGAAAGTTGCATAACTGGAACAAAGCAGAAAAAGAGTATGTCTGTAAAAGAAATGGGTATGTTGTTAGGGCTAAAAAAGGTGGAATCATATTGGCTTATAAAAAAGAATTTCTTTGAGACAAGAGAAGTTGCCGGAGTTCTTCGTGTAATGATTGATAGTTTTGAGGAATGGTATGCAGGACAGTTTCATTATAAAAAAACTAATGGTCCCCCACCGGGGAGCAAGTTCGGAGAAGTTATTTCAATACAGCAAATTGCTGAAGATTTGGGTATATCAAGAACAACGGCATCTCAGCTTATACACCGAGAAAAAACTATCAAAATAATAAACGTTGAAAACACTAAAAGAGTGGACAAATGGAGTTATGATAATTGGTATAAAACCCAACATCATTATGTAAAGAAATCTGAAAAAGAAAGGAAAACTAATAATGGCTTCGATATATAGGCGAAAGAATAAATACTGTGTTGTTTATAGATACACTGATGAGCAGGGAAAAGAACGGCAGAAATGGGAAACTTTTGATACAAATACAGCTGCCAGGAAAAGAAAGAGTGAGATTGAATATCAACAGCAAAACGGAACATTCTTGGTTTATGAAGCTAAAACTGTAGCAGATTTGTTGAATGACTATGTAACAATTTACGGTGTAAATAAATGGGCTATGTCGACATATGAAGGCAGAAAAAGCTTGATATCTCATTATATTAACCCTGTTATCGGGCAAATTGAATTGAAAGATATAAATACTAGAATTAT
This sequence comes from Acutalibacteraceae bacterium, assembly GCA_045538645.1. Classification (GTDB taxonomy): domain Bacteria; phylum Bacillota; class Clostridia; order Oscillospirales; family Acutalibacteraceae; genus RUG806. Next base: position 14,257 of record JAZSRT010000109.1, read on the forward strand.
AGAGAAGTATTATCTTGATTTGCTTAATATGAAATTTGTTAGTTCATATAAATCACCCGAAAAAGCGGTGTCCGCAAATATTATCAGAGAAATACACAAGCTATTAAGATGTGCTTTTAATCAGGCTATCAAATGGGAATTAATATCAAAAAATCCTTGCCTGAATGCAACTGTTCCGAAAACCGAACGCAAGGAAAGAGAAATATGGGATTCAGAAACACTTTTTAAGGCAATTTCACTTTGCGATGATGAAATATTAAAATTAGCGCTTAATCTTGCATTTGCCTGTTCTTTGCGTATTGGCGAAATGCTTGGACTTACTTGGGACTGTATAGAAATCTCTGAAGCAAGTATTGCATCAGGAGAATCTTACATCATTGTCAATAAAGAGCTTCAAAGAGTTAACAAAGAGGTTATGGAGAAGCTCGACGAAAAAGATGTAATAAAAAAATTCCCTGCTGTATTTAGCAGAAACACAACCGTTTTGGTGCTTAAAACACCCAAAACCACAAGCAGTGTCAGAAAGATATATTTACCAAAAACGGTAGCTTTGATGCTCAGCAAAAGATATGATGACATTCAGGAGCTGATAGATCTTTTTGGAGAAGAATATTTTGATTATAATCTTGTATTCTGTTCACCTAACGGGAGACCTATGGAAAGCCAGATTATAACAAGAGCTTTACAAAAGTTGATAAAGGATAATAACCTGCCTCACATTGTTTTTCACAGTTTAAGGCACTCAAGTGTTACATACAAGCTTAAACTTAACGGTGGAGATGTAAAATCTGTTCAGGGAGACTCAGGACATTCACAGGTAAAAATGATAACCGATGTCTATTCACATATTATAGATGAGGACCGAAAATATAATGCAGCAAAATTTGAAGAAGTGTTTTATTCTAAATGCAAAAACTCACATACGGAAAACTTAAAAAATGAACAGACACCACCACAAGAATTAAACGAAGATAAAATAGATAATGAATCAGAAATATTATTAAAACTTATTCAAAATCCGGAAATGAAAGATTTAATAAAAAAATTGGCAAGTACTCTATAAAGACAGACGATACCCAAAAAATGATATCATAACAAGACATCTAATACAAAGAGGCGACAGAGTTACTGCCGCCTCGTTTACATTAAAAATATTAAACAATAGTGTTATTTTGATTATCCGAATAGTATTTTTTCAAATCACGGTTTCTTTTATCAAGCCAGATTACATAATATTTACCTCTGCCTGATTCAAGTTTTGCCTTGTCCCATTCAGATTTAAATATACTTGCAAATGCAGTTCTGATTTGCGGTAATGCTGCTTTTATATCAGCAAAATCCCGATTTTCTATTGCATTACGGATAATTCCGTCGTTTGTATATTTTTCGGCTGAATTAAGATTCAACAGCAACAGATTCTTGAGCTTGTAATACTCCATTGAATTCTTTTCATCAAGAGTATCACATTTCTCACAAATAGCAAGAAAATCTGCGGCAGTTTTTCTTGTTTCTTTTACCCATTCCATTCGCTCTTTTGAAATTGTGGTTGAATAATGCTTCTGATTGTTCTGAATATAAACCAAAACACTCAGAATGGTTGAAACAATAGTTGACACAGCCAAACTTATTAATGCTACAGTTATTTCATCCATATTAAAGATCCTTTACATTTTACTTAATCAAGCAGTTTTTCGAGAAAAGTTTTTAAGAAACGCTTGTACTCAATGTAAGTTTCACAGTCGATCTCCTGTGCGGAACAGTTGCGGCTGTTTCTTTGGCTGATACGGTATTTATTGATATGTTCAACAAGGGAATGATTTTTATCCAACCAATTTTCTGAAAAATATTTGTTTAATACACTGTTAATATTACTTTTCTTGCCGTCACATGCATTAACGAGATTTTCAAGGTCATATAAAGACAAGGGGGCTATAATATAACTGTTGAATTTTGTTATTTCTTTATGCTCAATCCCCTGCGTAAGTTTTGATACTGCTACCTTTTCAAATTCCGCTTTTGACGGAAAAACCAATCTAAATTGCTGTTTTTCTATTACACTCTTATTTTTTCTTAATGCAGATTTATATAACTGCACACACAAGGTCCAGAAATCTTGATCCTCAGAACGAACAATGCTACCGTTTCTTCTGCAGATTTTATAAACAATTACCGGCTCACTCCAACCTGTTACAATCAATATCTTAAATTGGTTTGCTGCAAACTGTGAATAATTATAAAAATAATCTTCAAGTATATGTACAGCTGAATCATCCGTAAAGGTTTTGCAGTATTGAAGAGACAAATCATTGGACGGCAATGCCTTATTTGCAATAAAATAAAGATTTTCCGGATTATCAACCAACATTTCATTAAAAATCTTATATTCTATTTCCTTATTAATAGTACGGTGGCGTAAAAAATTACTGTACATTACATAATAAGAAATCGAGTCACACAATATCAATTTCCCAACAGGCAAAATTTCAGATGAAGTGATAAATCTATTTTTTATTGCTACATCTGTTATATCTTTGTTTGAAATAAAAAACATCATTAATGCAAGATACGATTTTGAAAGAAGCATTTTTTCTGTTTTTTCAGCATCAGAATCAAATATCCATATACTTTCCAATTCTTCTTTGTATAAGTTTAATTTATGACTGTTGAAAATAAACTGTAAACAGCAAAAATGAGTTTTGTGAATATTTGATACTATTTCGCTTACCTTCTCCGAAAGAAAATCTTCTCGGTTTATCTGAAGAATGGCACTTACATATTCAGAAAAAATGTGAATTTCTGTATCAAAAAAAGGAATATGAATATTCTTTTTAATTTGCTTCCCCTTAATTCTTATGCCCTTGTAATACAATACAACTTTGCTTCTGTTTCCTGTTATATCTCCGTTTGGCTTGTATTTTATCAGAATGCCGTATTTTCCGTTCCAACAGGAAAAACCGTGAGATAAATCGTCACCGAATCCTTTAATTTTACCATATTCACTTAAAATGCAAAAGCTACCAAAAGATTCTTCAAGAGAATTTTTATAAACAATTTTTTCCAACGGATAATTATCACATTTTCTATATTCTGTATTATTTGAACTTTTTTTCTCTACACAAGGAATAATAAAACAGGAATAATGTTTCTTCAGATACTCAATGAAATCCAAGCATATTGAATCTAAATTCTCACAAAACACATCAAAACATATAGCGTCGGACTGTTCATTTGCATACAATAAAAATTTATCATTGCCACTATTAAAATCTATTGTAATTTGCACTTCTGTGCCATAACCAAAATCTTCAGCTTTTTGATTGTCACATAAAGAAACTTCAATTTCGCCACCCATTCTTGCTGAATGAAAGACCATTTCACGAAGCGGGGGTGAGGCATGCCCTGGTTCAAAATAAGGTCTCGACAGTATTTTAAATGATTTGGCAACATAAAAAATTGATTGAAGTCCGATACCGAAGCTGCCCGTCGGTTTAAGCCAATTAGGCATTTTTTCATATTCTGAATTAAACTCCGTTTTTGTAGAGTTGCCGATTTTTAGCATTCCAGTCAAATCATCATAAGTTATCCCCACACCGTAATCTCTTATGGCAACCGTAACAGTTTTCATTTTTTCATTAGGATGAATATCATATTCTATCCTATAAAAATCAATATTATCTTTAATTTTTTCAGCAAAACACACAGGGGTTAGTTTTTTTATAGTCTCATCCTCTATAGTTCTTGAATTATCATAAAATTCCGGATAAAATCCGGACATAATGTCACGAAACATTTTAAGCTTTGTGGCATCCAATGCATTTTGCAGTATTTCTCGGATAAATGTATATTGAGGTTTTTTATATAAGCTTGCCCCCTCAATTATTTCTGCTGAGCGTTTGGTTGTGATTTGATAACTTAGTTCTAATTCATGCTTGTTTATGATTCTTCCATCAATTCTCAGTTCCGGTTCAACAAAATTGGGACAGGAACCTTCAAATTTTCTGGGAACAATATTAAGCCAATTTACCGCCAAAAAATCAAGTTCAGCTCTTAGCATTTCAAGCCACTCAAAAAGAGATTTACAGGCTTTCATACAAAGATGCATTTTGGCACGGTCTTCTACTTTTCCATTACTTGTATTTGTGTTTCCAAAAAGTAAAAGTGTTTCAGCTGTTTTTTTAGTAAAATTGGCTTTTATGCTTATTTCAAGCGGTGTCACCAAAAAATGAGTAACTGCTTCATGCTTGAATTGATGAATAAGTGTTACATATGGGCTGTCACCAAGGATATTAAGCTGTGCCTGATTGAATCTGCCATTATCTAAATCAAGCAAATCGCCCAGTCTTAGCATTATGGCAGCAAAGCGGGGATTCATATAGTCCTTACATATACCGAGCGTTTCCTTCGGAAATTCCTCCAACAATAGCTCTCGGTCTTTCATATGAAAGGAGGAAATTCTTGCTACAAGATAACGAAGTCTTATGGGAACAATACCGTTATCGCAAATCTGAGCAAAATCCTCCGATAAAATATTTTCAGAAAATTCACCGTGGCGGGGACGGACATAGTTTTCAAGAATAATTGTAAAAGCGTTTATAAGCTTTATAGGCCAACGGGCAAAATCATTTGAAGAAAAAATATCATACTGTGCTTTTGCATCAAGACGCTGTGAAATACTTGTTCTTGCAAGATAGTCATCACTATCATCCTCCGGACAGTCTTCTTTTTTCTTATTGTAAAGATAATAGTCAAACAAAGGCTGAATAAATTCAAATGCCTCTCTTGCACTTTCTTCTTTCTGACAAATTGCTTTGACTTTATTATAAATATTATTATCTTCTGCCATCTGACTTATAAGGTCCTTTGCACTTATACTCATTCCTATATCGTGCGCATAGGCACATTGAAGTAAAAGCCATGTATCGGCAACCGATAACTGCTTAATTCTCTTCTTACCCAGAATAAACTCTATATTTGCTATAATTGCCTTTGAATGGCTTTCTCCGTGGTCACTGTAATGTGGGAAACGCTGTGCACTTACGGAAATATTATTTATATATCTCTGTTTATCTACTTCCCAACTGCAGCACAGTTTTTCATACAAGGGAATATCCCGAAAAGATTTCAGGTGTTCTTCAAGACCGTAATATGCATTAAAACGGTCCATATCTAATGAATAATCACTTTCTTTACACATATTTTACCTCTTTAACCATTCAAAAAACTTAACATATCCATAATAAAATCGTCCGAACCTTTATCTATGATAGTAAGATTTTCAAGCACATCTCTGTCTTTTCCCTCTTTCACTTTATCAAATAGGGTTACCTTATATGCGGTTATTAACGCAGTTTTTTTATGATATATATATTCATAGTTCTTTGCAACAAATTCAAAACCACTGAATCCGTATTTTTTGCCGTATTCAATTTCTTCATTATTAAAAACAGAAAATTTTTCTTTGGGAACTGCGACATCAAACATAAGCTTATCAAAAAACTCCAACCCAGGAGCTTCTTCTAAAAAATATGCAACATCAAGCAGACTTTGAGCATGATACACGTTATAACCACGTTCGGTTAAATATTCAATCACATTGAAAGCTATAGGATCGTCTTCCAAAACTAAAATATTCATAAGTTACCCTCCTGTTCTTTATCTTAAATTCTTATCGTATGGGATAGCTAAAATAAATTTGTATTTTACTGTTCCCGTATTCAAATACCTTCTGATAAAATAGGGGGTAAAGGATTGATTGCTGAAACGCGGTTTTTCAATTTCAGCAGAATACTTTGTTTCTTTTAGCCTTAACAATTCTTTTTTTATATCTTCTCTTGTTTCAGGAGTTTGAAATCTATCAGGCATTTCAGAATAAAGATATAAGCAGGAAACATCATAATCACTGACTTTTTCTGTTTCAACAGTCAGGCTGCCGCCATGAGCTTTTGCTATTTCTTTTGAAAGATAAAGTCCCAAGCCGGAACCGTTTGCATCATTATTATTACTTCCTCGAAATCCGTAATCAAATATTCTGTATATTTCATCCTCACAAAGCGTTCTTCCGTAATTTGTTATAATAAGCTGATAAGCATCTTTTTGTTCATTAAGCCTACAGTCAATATTTATGGTTGTTCCCGGAATTGAATATTTTATGGCATTATTTGTAAGATTATATGCAACCTGTTCAATCATGGATTTATCCGCATACATTCGGGGGCGAGACAAATCCAAAAATTGCATAGGTTCCATATTAAAATCTATATTTTTACTTCTTGCAGCCTTTTCATATATATACCGCCATTTGTATAAAAAGCTCTCATAGGGATAAAAAAGTTCTTTATTCATGTTCGGTAATTGTGTAAAATATCTGCTGCTGCTGCATCTAAGCATTGTTGAATGGGCATGTGATTTAAAATCATCTATAATATGATTACATTCCGTCAAGAAAGCATACGTATAATCATCTTCTTCCTGTTTGCTGACAGATTCCTGAAAAGTATTTATCCTTATTAAAATAGCTTCATTTAACTGCCCTAATTCATGCCGCATCATTGTTGTATATTCAGATATTTGCGCACCATTATATTGAGCATAAAGCTCTGTTATATAGAGACAGACAAATTGCAAAAATCCGTTAATAATCCTATTAATTGCTTCATCTGCTTTTGTAGTTTTTATTATGATTTTAATATATTTTTCTTCTGTAACATCTAATTTTTTACATATTCCCCAATATCCTCTTCCAATTTCAGCAAACGCATCAAACTGATTTATTAAAGTTGAACTTAAAAAGTTATCATCAAAACTATCGTTATCATTTCTTATTATAGAAATCACATTAGTACTGTTAAAAAAAAGACCTTGAGGCATTAATGAATACAATTCTGTTACTGTATCTGTTGCATCACAAAATAATTTAAGTGAAGATTGAAATGCATCTGTCAAAAATTTATATTTTTCTTCGCATTGTTTTACAATATGTATATTTTCACTTTTACTATACCCATTAAAATATTCATTAAAAGTCTTTATCATTTTTTCCTGAAGACATTTAACATTATTCTCAATTCTATATGCATATTCTCGATCTAAAGCTTTTTCAAGATTTTTCACACAACTAAAAACAGACTTCACCATTTCATCTGGCGATAATACTTCTTTTGACATCTTATCGCCAGTTTTTGAAAATTTACAGCTTTTACCCCAAAATTTGTTTTTTTCGACTTTTAAATTGTTTGCTAAAGACTCAATTTCACTATCCTGAAGCTCTAAATCTTTTTCTTTTTTCTCAACTTTTGCACTGATTACTAAAGACTTGATCTCATCATCCGAGAACCCCAAATCTTTTGCCTTTTTTTCAAATTCTTCAATTTGGTTAGGGGGAGTACCTTGAAAAAATAACTGACCTATTATCATAACTCCCTCAATGCCGTTAACATTAATGTTTACTGCAATTTCATCATAATGAGAAACCGGACATTCATAACGAATACACATATGAGAAGTTTCGTCTTCAGCCATACTTATATGGAGCTCTATTTTTTCATTATCAAAATAAATAGTTTCCGTTTTTTTTTCTTTTGGTGTTTTATTAAGATTATTCAGTAAAAAATCGGCAATTATTTCATCTCTTTGACAACACTGTTTTTTATCATCTTGTTCACGAATTTTTATGCAGACCTTTGCCCAACGGTCATAAAATAATGTACTTTCAAGTCTTAAATATTTACCTTTGCCGCATAATGCAGAGTTTTCATCTTTTCCGCAATTTACACAATTATCACAATCTTGCAAATTATTCTTTCTCTGAAGGATTACAACAGGATGGCTAAACTTATCACATACACCCATAATACAACCTTTCATATACGTGTATGTGGTTACAGCGGACGAACCATCTTTAATACTGTCTTCTTCTTTCTCATTAAAAAGAACTGTCGGGTACAGCATAAATTTTTCGTCGGGGGCTTTTACAGGGGTGGGGGGTGTGTTTTGGTTTGCCATAATCATAACCCTTTCTGATAAAATATTTTGTTCTGTTATATAAGTGCGAAAAATAAGAAAAAGTAACACAAAAAAACTAAAAAATCTATTTTTCGGCAGTTTAACCAATAAATACTCTTGTAAATGTATATTTTGACGGCAAATCTGAGGTGATAATTATAAGCCTTAATAATAAATATATGCTTATTGCTTAAATTTGTTATTGAAACATCACAAATAATGTTTATATTTTGCCATTTATTTATACTATTTAACAAAAACAAAATATTTTCAATATTTTTCGACAACTGCAGAAAATATGGGAATAAATAAAGAAAAAAACAGCAAAAATTCTGATTTTTTGAATTTTTGCTGTTTTTTTTAGTATTCAAATATTAAATCCTGTAGCCTGTTTTCTTTTATGGCTTTCAGGTTATTTCTTGTTATACTGCAGGGTTTGCTTTTCGGATTGGAGTTTATATCATAGAAGGTTTCTTTTTCTGAAAGGCATTTTGTCATAAGTTTTTCTGCTTTTTCTTTTTCTCCCATAAGAGCAAGGATAACCGCTATGTTATTTTCTGTAGTCATTATATGATTAGACATTCCATATTGCGGATTTTCTTTTATTGTATCAACAAATACCATCAGTTCAGATAATACTTCCTGAAAGCATTCGGTTTTAAAAGAAAAACGCAGCATTTGCGCCTGTAAAATTACATATCTTATCTTCCAGCTCTTATAAAGTGCGGGGGTGCTTTTCTCGGATAAATGTGCCAGTGCAATATCCAGTTCCCGCTTTGCATTATTAAGATATCTTGAATCGTTTGTATATAAAGACTGCAAAAAATACATTTTAGATAAGTTTGCATGTACTGTACAAAAACCTCTTAAATCATTTTCATAAGAGCGATATATTAATGATTCCTCAAAATATTTTTTTGCATTTGGAAAATCATTCATCAGCATATATAAAAAACCGATACAATTAAGTGAAACGCCGATAACTCTCCCATCTGCCCCATTTCGTCTGATTTCAAGTATTTCTTTATGAAGCATTAATGCATCATCGTATTCACCATGATTTTCCAATATTACAGCTCTTGTGTATCGCGCTTTTACGATACGCTCATCGAAAGTATTTTTTATAATCCTTTGTGCATATAACTCATATTTTTTTATAATTTCAAGTGCCTTATCATAGTTTCTTTGATAACAATATGTCCAAGCGTAATCATACAGACATTGTAAAACCATATTTGAATGAATATCATCTTTATTAGCTTTTTCAAGAAACTGTTTTGTTTCTCTGATAAAACAGGCGATAGCCTCACTCTTTAATTGATAAAGCATTTTAGGTGAGAGACTTTGTTCAAATTTAACAAACCAATCATAGTATTTTTCCGCAAAGGTAGGCTCTTCTTTGAGTATTTTTGCGCCGATTTTTATTGCAGATATAACTTGCAAATGGATATCGCCGCTGTTTTTTTCATTAATCTTTTCTTCTGTAATTCGTTCAATTTCTGCAAGCAAATAATCAAATGCCTGTTTATAAATATGGCTGGTAATATCTTTATCTGCATTCAATAAACATTTTCTTGCAACATCTATAATAAAGAAGCTACCGTCAGGATTATCTTTAACAATAACATGTTTTTTTAATTTTTCAAATTTGATTTTGGGATTACCAATATTCTCTATAGAAGCATAATATTCATATTCCCCGTATGTCCAACTGTCAAAACAGGCAAGAAAAGCAAGTACATTCAAATCATCTGCGATTACATGTCGACGGTAATATTTTTTAAAAAACTTATAATAAAAATCGGCTTGTTCAGTTTCAGTTAATAATTCAGCAAGTGCAACTTCATCAGATGATTCTTTCAAATTAACATATGTTTCTGCTATCAATTCAACAAATGCAGGATATCCTTTACTTATAATAAAAATAGTATCAATAATGTTTTCTTCAGTTATTGCATACTGAGTATTCAATATTTTCCTAACATATTTTTTGTCATCAAAATTATCAATATAAGTTGAAGAAAAGTAATCAAATTTTTCTTTATATTCATCTAACACATTTTCAGTAGTACCACCTATTAACCAAAAGGAATACTTAGAAGGAAGCACAAATGTTTCAATAAATTCTTTTTCTGAAAAGCCTGTTTTTTCATTGCATTTTTCAAAAGTGTCAATAAAAAAGCAAATATTCTCATTATTTTCCTCGCAATATTTATTGATGTCACGGATAAAATATTTTCCAAGATTATGAAGAACATCTTCATGTTTTGTGCCGCTAATTTCTTTGCTTTGCGAAATTAAATAATCTTTATATAGCTGACTCAATTTTCGGGATATAACACTCAGGATTTTAACACTTCCGGACGCAATTACCTTTGTTAATGGCTCAGGTACAAATTCGAATGAAAGATCTGCAAATTCAGCAAACAAACTATTATATTCATGACTTATCTGATAATTTTTATCTCCGGTAAATTTATATAAATAGTCCCGTGCAAGTTCATATGAATAAAATTTAACACCCTGTTTTCTGAGTTTGATATAGGCATTATTAAAAAATGAAAAATAATTTCCGTCTAAATTCAAGTTAATAAGTACATTAAGCATATCCGGAAATTTTTTTTTGATTTGAGAATGTATATGCTCAATTAATATAGTTTTACCGATACCGGGAATACCCGTTAAATACATCAAAGATTTTTGTTCCCCTAAAAAATTTTTAAAGAATTCATCATATTGCTTTTTAATATTTTCTCTGTCAACGCATAATAGCATTATTTTCGCCTTCCTGTAATTTGGATAATACTTGATGTATTTATTATCAGACAAAAATTAGCTTATTGCAACAGATTTTGACAAATGCAGAAAAATCGGGAATAAATTAAGTGTAAATACATAATTCTGTATTTATTTACATAAAACACACACCCCTCCGAAGTCTGACCTTTCGGAGGGGTGTGCATTTTAAAGGAGATGAAATTATGCTAAACAGCTAAGCAATCAAACTAAGTTGAGGTTAAACCAAGTTAGTGCATAGGTTTAACATGAAAGCATTTAATAAACCTTGTTAAGGTTTATTGGAGAATCAGGAGATGAACCCGAAAAGGGGTGCATCATAGTGTGTGATACCGCAGTCACAGAACTGCTGAACATTAAAGAGTCTGAATATGATGTGGAGAAGCTTCCATATCATCTGAATAAGCGGATTATCACTGTGGCAAAGGTGGTCACAGTTTGCTGTTGCTTCTTCCTGTTCAAGCTGTGCGGGTGTTTTTACTGAGAAGCTGAGATCAAAGTCAGGCATTGTGAATTTAATCTTTTTGCTTGCAAGGTCAACACCGTCAAGAGTAACTGTTTTACCGTTGCCGTCTTTTACAACATAATATGCAAATTCAGGCATATTATAGGTAAGCTCAATAACATCGCCTGTTCTTATGGCGTTATATGTCTGGCTGCCGTTTACTGTGAAGTGCATACCCGAAACTGTTTTAATATTTCTTGCAGGGTTAACGGTAATTGAATAAGAAGCATCACTTACAATAAAGTAATCGTTTTCAACGGGATTGTACTTTGCTGTAATTTCGTATGTGCCGCCTTCGTCTGTATAAACTACACAGTCAAAGGGCTGGCCTGCTTTTACTTCAGCAATTTCTTCACCGTTGCAGCTTACTGTAAAGGTTCCGTCAGGGCGATAACTACCGCAGTCGACCTTATATTCATTGTAGCCTGCACTTGCAATTACAGGAGTGAGTTCTACATCTTTGAAAACTACGGTGAAATAAACCTCTGATCCTGTGTAATTAGGATTATCGTGAATAACGGTGAGCTTATAGGTTCTGCCGTTTTCAGCGTAGGAGTTTTTATCTTCAACACTGATAACGGACTGAGGCGGATAATTAAGATAAGCCATAAGATAACTCTGTATATCACGCATCAATGTGCCGGGATCCGCTTCAAATACAAAGCCGTCAACAATAAAATTGCCTTCGCCGTCATTAAATGAAATGGGAAGAGGATTAACTTTCACGGGAACGGTAAATTCATAAGGAAGCGCCTCTTCTGCATTTGCAGGTGTAAATACTACTTCTATCTGTGTAAAGTTGGGGTTAGGAATACCAGTCAAACGAAAATCTTTAATTGTAAATGTACCTTCTACTTCTGTATCGGTTCCCTTTATAACTGCTTTACCGCCTGTAAGTTCAATATCTGCCCAAGTAACATTGGGATTATACGTCAATTCGGGAATTGCGGGGTATTCTGCAATTGTTGTTTCGGGAATAGCAGAAGCAATCTTTACATAAACCTGAACTCTTAATTCTGCATATCCAATCGGAATCAAACGAGCCTCATAATATCCACTGTTGCTAACAATTGTATCTGGACTTACCCATTCCCATTCAGCAGAAAGAATATTGGGTTCATTAGCATTATAGGGGTTTGTGTATTTAGCTCCAACAAGGGTTGACATTGAAAGTGTTGCCCCTGCCTCGACTTCCAACGCTGTAGGAATTGTATCATTTTCATCAACAGGAACAAGGTCGACAGATTCTACTGAATAAACAAGCGAGCTTTTCAGTTTAGTAAAAGATGTATATGCTTCTTCATCAGCAGGTACAAATATTATATCAAGTTTATAATTAGTACCGGGAATAGGCATATATTCGGGTTTTCTAAACTCAAAGCGTCCTGCTACTTGATTTCCTGCCGCATCTTTTACAACTTCATCATCATTAATGATGAGGGCATCTTCAAGTGTTTGTCCGTAATACATTTTTCCATCTGCATTTTTGTATGAAAGTGTAGGATATAATTCAACATTTGCAGTAGCCGTTAATTTTTCTGCTGCGAATGCTACCGCTGATAGCATTCCAATTAAAAATATACATAAAAAAATAGACAAGAGTCGAGTTATATATTTTTTTTGGCCATTTTCAGTCATAAAACTAAATCCTTTCGCAAAATATTTATTAACTGTAATACATAAAAATTAGTTTCACAAAAACGTAATAATATTTTTAAATCCTTCGAAAAATAAGGCTTGTTTTCGATTTTACTTTTAACACCTCCAATTAAATTTCGCAAACTAAGAATATAGTTTCTAGTTTATAACCGGTTACAATCTTATTATAGATAAATCTTCTCTAAAGTCAATAGATAATTTTTATCTGTGATATATTTTCATATAAAGATATTTAAAGGAAGTGTTAAAATGAAATTTAATGAACGATTGAGAAACGAACGAGAAGACAGAGACATGACCCAAAAAGAATTAGGCGATGCCCTGAACATGAGTCAGAGAAAAATTTCATATTTAGAAAAGCACCAAACAGAACCAACTACTGATGAAATCATTGCAATTTGCAGGTTCTTTAATAAAACTGCAGATTATATGTTGGGACTACAAGATGAATAAATGCAGTAACTGCTAATAGGGCAGTTTTTTTGTTATAAACAGTATTATTAGCATTATAACAATGACAATGTCGACCGTTACACATTCTCTACTCATTTCAACATCTCAAATGCTTTACAGATAATCCGCAGGGTGCAATTGCACCCTGCGGCGGAAACATTTTTAATAAATATTTCCCTTACTCACTGAGAAAACAAATATAATCACTCTTTTTCATTCTAATTAATAAAGTAAATCATAGTCATTCTCAGTAATCATACCATCCTTATCTATATCTGCTGCGATGTATTCAAGTGAATCAGCAGGAATAAATTCTTCCTCTGCAATATGACAAGCAACAATCTCAGAGTCAAGTTCACCAATAATACCGTCACCATCAACATCACCATATACAACAACTGTATATGTTGCAACATCATTGAGGGCACTATCCTTAATGGTTACAATTGAACCTGTGCCAATATAAGATGATTCATTGCTGTTATGTGCAGTAAATCCTGCTAAAACATTTACAGAAGCATTTATATTTGATGTACCGGCTGCGACACCAAGAATTATATTATTTGCTGTATCAATAGTTACTGAAGCGACCTTAGGAGAAACATATACAAGTACAAGGGCTTTCATCTTCTTCATAAGTTCAATGCGAGCATCGTTAACTTCTGTCTGAAGAGCTGTATCACTTTCAATTACTGCATTGGCAGCCTCAAGGGCGATTTCTAAGGATGCCCAAGATTCTGCTGTATAATCAGTTTCAACTAAATCGTTAACCTCATCAATAACATTTTCAAGCTGAGTCTTAACAGTTGATTTCTTAATAAGACGACCGCCCCAGAGATTAAGCTGCTGTGTTGCATATACAAGGTCAAATACGGGGATTGAAGGAGCTACAAAGTCTTCGTCACCTTCATCTGCTACCTGTGAGTTTGCAAGAGAAGTTGCTCTGTCATAAGCATCTTCAAAGCGGTCATAGGTGAAGAGAATGTAGTTATCGCTGTCAACATCTTCGTATTCAGCTATTTCAGCATTGAGAGCAGCAAGTTTAGCTGCATCTGTTGCCTTTGCCTTAGCATCAAGTGCATCAACTGCGGCATTGATAGCTTCTACTTTAAGATAGTATTCATTCTGAACACCTTCAAGATCAGTAACTACATCGTTAAACATCTTGCCGTGGTCGGGATTTCCGTTAAGAAGAGCATAACCGTCAGCAACTGCTGCAAGGTAAGCATTCCATTCTGCCTGTGCATCGTCAGCGAAGTCTACTCTCTGTCTGTTTGCACCCATAATGTCACCAAGAACACCGGGAAGACCGAAATCGTTATAAATAACTATTATATGGTTTCTCGCATCTGTTGTCTCGGTGGTTGTCTGACCAAGCCAGTTCTTACCTCTTACCTCAAACTGAACGTTAACATTATAGATACCGTAAGGCTGTTCAGCATTGGGGTCAGTAATATTTGACACATAGGGATTAACGGTTCCGTAAGAATCACTTGTGATTGAGGAATCGTCAATGTGAACGATTACACCGTCAGTGGGTGCATGAGCTGCTATACCTGCGGGTAAATCACCTGTTACAATAGCCTTTGTAACATCAACGGCACTTGTAACAAGACCGCTTTCATTTGTTGCAAGAATAGAGAACAGAGATACACCGTAAACATCTGTAGTATAATAGTAGGTTGAGAAACCTTCAAACGTTACGTTGTTTGCAGAAGATTCTGCACTTGAAAGTGCATAATACTCACTTTCTATTGTGTAAAGGTGTGTGAAAACTGACTTAACAAGAGGTGTACCGTCGTTAAGTCTTGCTCCGTCTTCATCAAGGATATAATATGCAAGGTCGAAGCGTGCTTCCTTAGTTGCAGATACAGCACCGGAGACAGTTACATCATAATAGGAATGAGCAGCAATCTTTGTGCCGGCTGCAAAGGTAGTTGTTAAGCCTGAATCATTTGTAAGGGAAACAAGTTCGATTTCATACATCTTATCCTGATCGATTACATCTGAACCTTCGGGAAGCCAACCGGAGTTTACACCGTCAGAATAGTTGGAAATTCTCATTTTAGTGCTTGCAGGAATTGAACCTGATGTGCAGTTGATTCTGCTGTCAAGGTCAATATCAACCTCACCGAGGCTCTGAGGCTCGCCAAGTCCCATAATCATAGTAACAAGATTAATAACGGTTGTCTGAAGCGCGGGACGCTGTGCAAGGGATTTCAGAAGACCGCTGATGATACCTGCTGCATTTGAAACGGGATTTACGATAGAATCAAAATCTGTAATTTCTACAAGGTCAATTATACCTATATGAGCACCGTTTTCCTCTACATAGAAAGCAGTGTTAAGAATGTTGGATACGAAATCAATAATAACATCACGGACAGGCTGATTAAGAGTACTGCCTTCAACATGGTCAAAGAAAACGAAAAGCTTTTCAATGTCCATCGCGAAAACTGCATCAATGAAGTAGTCAAGAAGTTTCTTGACTGTAAGGTCTGCTGCTGTGCCTGCGCCGTTATTAAACATTTCAGCATAATTCATCCATTCTTTGGGAATGAACTGCCAGAGAATGGCATCAAGTTTGCCCCAGCCGGTAGTAGCCTGATTGAATTCTGTATCGTCAAAAAGACCGTCGATATAGGGCATACACCAATCAATAAATGCCAAAATAAACTGGTCAGCGGTGGTATCTACAGAACACTCAAGACCGATGCTTGCATTAAGATAATAGCAAGCAATATCTGCGCCCATTTCATAAATAGCTTCACGGTACTGTGCTGATGTTGTACCTGAAGGCATATCGGGATATGTAACTTCAGGAACAAATCTAACAACAAGTTCACGAAGACCTTCATAAGCGATTTTTTCCATTGTATCGCCCTTTTCAAAATCAAGGTGCTTTACAAACTGTTCAACCGCTACACGGGCAATATAGTCACCGAGCTGTTCGAGATCATAGCCGTTAACATTTTCTGTTTCGCCGCCGGCAACAATAATCTGTTTAAGAAGAGTTTCAAGGTTGTAAATAAGGTTATCAACATTTTCTCTGCCGGCTAATTTGCCGTCAGCAGTGGAAACCCATTCAGACTTGCCGGGAAGAAGCATTGTTTCAACGACTTTCTTAAATACGTCGTTTATCTGTTCAACGAAACCGAGTTCTTCATCAAACTCATATCTGTCGATAACATAATTAGTATCGATAAGAAGATAAAGCTCACCGCCGTCTGCCTGATTTGCTTCAACAGCTTCTCTTATTACTGTTTTTAATTCGCTGTTTAATAAAGGAACAATAAATGCGTTGAGAGCTTCATAAATACCTTCTTCGATTACGCTGTAAGCGGAATCTTCATCGATATCTACTTCAAAACCGGGCATTACGCCTTCAAAGCCCATTATGTCAGGTCTCTTTCCTGCGAGCTGGTTATCGCAGAGGAACTGAACGAAATAATCGAGTGTGGGATCTGGGGGCATGGGTTCTGAATTCACGGGATGAAGAAGATCCCAGATAAGATCATCAAGCCATCTGTTAAAATCATCGATAATCATACGGAATTCAGGGGGTAAGAAGCCGTGAACTATTCCCCAGTTGAAATCATCTCCGAACATACCGAGAAGAGTGGGTGCACAATTCGAAAGGTATGTTACAAGACTTGCAATAACATCCTTATCGGTTTTATTAGATGTTGATCTTCTTACAGAAGCAATATCTGCTCTGTGCTCTTTAAGAACTGCAAGGTCACCAACTGTAAGGCTTCCGAAGAGCCAGTTTCCGGTGAGGTTGTAAATAGAATTCAACGCACCGTCTATTGATGTAAGATCAATTGTACCGATAATGGGAATATCAAGCAAAATTTCTTCTTTTGCAAGCATAATATCAAGTTCATCGAGAAGAATTGAAGATTCCTGTTCAACAGATAAATCAACCTTATCAATAGAATTGTACTGGTCAATAATTGCATCGCCAAGATAAGGACTGTAAGCGGCTGATGCAGCAACTGATACTGTACCGCAAATCATAACAACTGACATAAGTACAGCCATTACTTTTTTCATTCTTGTCATGAAAGAATCCTCCTTTTTTTGTATTCCGAAAAAATATGCACATCCGATATGCTTTTGAAGCAAATTTTCAGCATCATGCATTTTTTTCTTCTTTTCAAAAAACAGGGTGTTTTTTTCTTTTGCATAGTAATGCGAAGCGGTCAGAATGAGCAGGTTTGATATCAAACCACACCCTGAAATCAATTGTGATATAACCCTGCCCACTCACATATACTTGCCATTGGTATCACTTCCTTTCAATTTAAGAATATATCTACAAATCAAACTTTATGATTTATATGCGGTGCTTTGTAAATGTTATAATCATAATCTGTTCAATTTATATACGAAAAAAAATAATTCTTACTCCATAAAATCAATTTCTTCAACAAACTTATCTGCGGCGCTCACATCTTTAAGTCCGCCGTCTTTTGAAGTAAGTGTAATCATTAATACTTTACTGTTGACCTTTGCAAAATATACATATGCTTCAAGCGGAGTACCTTCTTCATCTACCAATGTCATAGCAAAACGTTTCATCGGGATATCTTTAATGCTGACATCTTCAATTTCACTCTTTGCGGTACCAGAAGTTTCTGCAAATTTATAGGTATCCGAAACATAAGAATCAAAGTCTTTTACAACTTTTGTTTTATCCATTATATTGAACTGTATAGTTCCCTGTTTATTCTCAAGAAGAGGGTCATTTCCGTCTGATTTAACTTCAAAATCTTCAGGAATATCAAGACTGTAATCCGGTGCAATTATTTTATTGTCTGTAACGGTTACAGGCTCTTCCTTTACAGTGGTTACCTCTGCCGGAGTTTCGACCGTGAAAGCTTCTGTTGTTTCGTTTTCACCGGCTTGTGTTTCAGAGACAGAAATATCAGAGTAGCTTTCTTCTTGCGAAGTGCTCGTTTCAATACTGCTACCGCTTTCGGAAACGGTTTCGCTTGTTTCTTCCAATGCCGTTGTTTGGAAAACATTTTCTTCAGATAAGGTGGTTTCCTCTGATAATGTTGTTTCTTCATTTTCTGTTGCCTTGCAGGAAACAAAAACCAAACTTAAAATCAATAAAAATACAGTTGCCTTTTTCACTTCCTAATCCTCCTTTTACATCTTTATTCTAAAGATATTTGTTTCTTAACAGTTTTTCAATAATTTATGACAAGTGCAGAAGAATCGGGAATAAATGTAGGAAAATTTTGTAAAAAAAAGAGAACAACTCCCGTAATCAGCCTCAAAACTGACTACGGGAGTTATGTTTATTTTACTGTTATTTATCGGGGAATGAATCAATTATCTTTGATATTATTTCTTTGTGCTCTTCCGATTTTCTGTTAAGCTTCTCCGCAATTTCACTGTTCACAGAATACACACTTCCGTCTATAAGATATGACGGATTTACATTAAGAGCAGAACAGATATCAAGGAATATAGAGAAGCTGGGTGCCGCTTTGCCGTTTTCTATGTTTGATAAATGATTGTTGGAAATATTGATTTTTGCAGCAAGCTCTTTTTGTCTTATGCCAAGTTCTTTTCTTCGTCTGAATACTCTTTTGCCGAAAGCTTTAAGTTTGTATGCCATTGTTGTTCTTTCCTTTTCTATGCTGTTTTGGAATTGCAATATCCGTTTCAAAAATCTTACTTTCACCGTTATATTTCCAATCATACAAGGCATCATATTTTTTTATTATTTTTTTCACTATATTAAGTCCCAATCCGTGATATACCTTGTCTGCTTTTGAAGTTATAAGCTTATTACCGATAGTTTCAGGCGTAGTTATACAAGTGTTCCTTATTATTACTCCGTCATATCTGCTGTTTTTTGAAAACACATACAGTTCAATTTCTGAATTTTCTGATTTTTCTGCCGCATCAACAGAATTATCAAGTAAATTATTCAGTAATGCAGATAAATCCACATCATTGATGTAACTTAAATTTGCAAGCTTCACCGAAGGAGTAAATTTTATTCCTTTTTTATCGCAAATTGATATGTATTTACTGACAATGAGATTCAGCATTTTATTATCACTTATTCCGACATATGATATATTTTCAACATCTGAAATTAACCTGTCAAGATATTTATGTGTTTCTTCAATGTCGTCAATATACCTAATCTGCAGTAAATGATTCTTTACATCATGCGAAAAATGCCTGATTTCATCATTTGTCTGTTCAATTACTTCAAAATACTTTTTATCAAGCTCTTGCTGAAAAGTAATAGCCTTAAGATCATACAACTCATCAAGATTTTTTTGTGCACGCTCATAGATAATAAAAACTATTATATTGGCAAATAACACAAATACTGCAGCAATAGCTGCAAAAATACTAACATTTAGTATATCAACGTCAAATGTCATATATCTAATTAGAATAATCATCAAAAAATTAGATAAGGGAAAAACAAATAATATCCAAAACAACCCATCTTGTGTTTTTCTTGTCCGTCTGTTAGCAAAAAACTTTTTAATTGCAACAATAATTGATGAATAAGCTAATTTACTTGCAACAACAACAAAAATGTATGCATTAAAATTAGATTGCATTGCATTAAAATTGTCAAACAATAATGCGCTTATCCCCATCACCAGTATTTCTGTTGCAGACATTACAATAACAAAAATAAGCGAATGAAATACTGCAGCCTTGTAACTTATTCCAAAAATGAAAACAAATGAAAATGCATATAAAATAAAGACCAGAAGTGCATTCAACCATCCTACCCCTAATTGATAAATTATACAAAGTAATGTATTTACACAAACAACCGCCCCTATCTTTATTATCCTTTTTTTTTCATCAAAAAATAGAGAATCGGCATAGTAATACAAAAGCAATGCCTCAAAACCATACATTAATATGTCTATCAAAAGTTTTGGCATTTTTATTCACCCTCTCCAATAAACTCTAAAAATCTATGTTTAAATTCAGGTTGTTTTCTGTTGGAAACCTGAATTTTTATTTCACCATCAGGAAGTTCTAAAGTAATTTCTTCACGCCTAAATTTTGAAATATAATTCATATTTACAATAAAACTGTTATGCGGCACGGCAAATATTGAAGCTGTCAGCATTGTTTTGATTTTTTTAAGGCTTTCCCTTACAGTATATATTTTTTTATTTGTGCAAACAGTAACCGTTTTGAGATTTGCTTCAACATAAATAATGTCGCGGCTTCTGACTCTTATTATCTGATTGTCTTTAGTTGAAAGCATAATGAGATTTTCATTCATTTCCTGTAATGCTTTTTTAAGAGCAGAATAAACTCGTTTCTGTTCAACAGGCTTTTTAAGAAAACGCATCACATGAAGATCCATTGCCGCATCCAGATAATCTGTATAAGAAGTCACCACAATTATAATACAGTTTGCATTTTTCTCTTTCAGTTTTTCTGCAATTTCAATTCCGCTGATGTCTCCTAATTCAATATCCAGAAATACTATATCAAAATTTTCATCACTTACAAGTATTTCGTCACCGCAAGAATATTCCATTATTTCTGTCGGAATTTCTTTGTCACCGAAAAATTCAGTGATGAAAGGTCTCAAGGTATCTCTGTGAATTAAAATATCATCACATATTGCTATTTTCATTAAAACACCCCATTAAACTAATTGATTTATTTACAACGAAATTATTCGCTGAAAAAACACATTTCTTCTGGTATCACTAATTTTTCTGCATTTATCACACTTAATTGTAAAAAATGACAAAAATCTTTAAATTTAAAGTAAATTTATGAAAGGAGAAAATGTTTTATGTCAAATAATGCCAAAAAGCTGATGGACAAGCTTTCTGCTAAAGTATTGAGAGCAAACTTAAACGGAACAACAAGCATCTTTGCATATCAGCCTGAAGTTCCCGAAAAAGCACAGCAGTATTTGGATAAAAAAACATTAAATGTTAAGTAAAATTTCTTGTCGTTTAACCTGTTTGCTTATGAAAAATACTGAAAATACAGAAGCTTTACAATACCGGGAAGTGTATCAATATGTATTATTTTTAATACTCAATTATCTATTTTTCTTTGGGTATTCATTTATAATAGGGGCACTTCTCGGTGTTCCATTTCAAAGCATAGTGTTTTTTATAAGTATTGCATTTCTTCGCCGATATGCCGGAGGCTACCATGCAAATACCGAAAATCGCTGTCTTATAATTTCATCCGTATATTTTCTGACAGGAATAACATTAATTAAAATAATGAACCTTTATGCCGATAGAATAAATTTCAATATCATTTTGAGTATTTCTGTTATATGTTCATTAATTATTTTATTTCTATGTCCCTGCGATTCTCCGTCAAAGCCTGTAGCAAAAGAAAAAAGAAAAAGTATCAGAATTAAATGTATAACAATACTAGCGATGATACTTACAGCAATGCTGTCACTTTTAAGATTTAACAAACCACAATTCATGAGTTTATTCTTTTCTGCCTTTATCATTGAAACTGTGCTGATAATTGCAGGAAAAATAAAAATGCAAACCGACTTGTCACATTGAACATTAAAATTCAATCGTGACAAGTTTTTTTAATATATAGGAAATTGCTCGCGTTGTGAGCAATTTTGCTTATATCAAAAAACACCTTTTCGCCCTCAAGATTGGGGGACGGGGGGGTGAAGCAGAATGCTTTTTTATAATTTGACTAAATGAAAAAAACTGATAAAAATTGTTCCTTATAATATATAGTGTCGAAATCACAAAAAAGTAACACAAAAAAATTTATTTTTTCAAAAAAAACATAAAAATTATTACTGTGATTTTTCACAAATAAACAAAAAAGAGCGATACACAATAATGTATCAGCTCCATTTTATATCTATTCACAAAGGTCAATTAGACCTTTATCTAATTAATTCTTTTCTAATTTATCGGCAATTTGCTTTTGTTTTTCCGCTTTTCGCTCTTCTAATTTATTAATATCTTCATCAATCTTATTAATTAAATCAAAAAAGTCCTCAATTTTTCCAGTCTTTATTCTATATAACAAAAGCTTTTCTGCTAAACCTTCTTTCTTTTGTTTAATTGCACTTGAGATATCTGTTCCGAAAACTACAAAAAAGGCCACACAAACAGCACTTATAATTATGCTTACCAAATCGCCGTGTTCATCAAATAGAGAAGTTTTGCAATTTAAGAAAATGATAGCTAAAACTATACAACAACAAATGAAAACAGCAATGAAATTAAATAATTTAATAATTCCTCTTTTCTCGTTTTCTTTTAGTTGTTTTAATTTACATATTTGCTTATGTTTATCGTCTAATGATGAATCTATTTCATCAATTGAAAATTGAATATTATCAATTATTTCTTTATCCTTTTCTGAAATTAAACTTTTGGCTTTATTTTCAGCAAGCATAGCTTTTTTTAGGCTTTGCTTTATTAGTTCGTTTTCATCTTTATAAGCCTTATTTTCTTCTTTGTAAGCTTTATTTTCATTGCAGATATCTTCCACATATTTTTTCGACTCTTCTATTTTTTCATCAAATAAACTATTTAATGTTTCATCTGAATCAGAAGCATCATTTATTTCGTTTAATGATAAACATTGTGTGGAAAACAGTAATGTCATAGCTTGCAATTTTTTAGGTTCTTGTGCAAAACGCTCCTTTTGTTTTTCAATCGCAATACTGATTCTTTTATATTGTTCTTTGTTTATTAAAGATTGATTTCTAAGAGCAAAAACAACATTTTCCAAAGCTTGTCCTGTAAATTGTTTTGGGGAACTAAGCCAAAGAATAGTTGTTAACTGTGATTCTGTCAAACACTCCGGAATTCTTTTGGGATTGTATTTTGAAGAGGACCATTTCATCAATTTATTATCATCCGTTAAAACCCACTGTGCTGCTTTAGACATATCAGGAATATATGCAGGGCGAGCAAGATCAATTGTTTTTACCAACTTCAGATCATGAATAACACCATCATCATCAGTATACGGTTTAAACTTTCTTATGGAAGCAATAAAATCATTATCATCATCGGAAACATCTGCAATTTGTTTTTCCCATAGTTTTATAGAATACTTATCTTCTAAAATACTCTGTAGATCTCTAATTATTTCGGCTATATCTGTTTTATCAAAAGATCTTCTTATGTATGCTGAATGAATTCCTGAAAACAAATTTTCACCATATACTGACAACGTTGTTACTGTATTAAGATTCAACGAATCAATAAAACTGTTTAATGTTATCGATATTTGATTCAATGTTTCCGGCAAAACGAAAAACTTAATTCCTGCTTTTTCTGCCATTCTATGAGTATGAAGTGTTGTTTGATGCTCATATGCAGTCTGTAAATCCAACAGGCGAAATATATAATTACTATCTAAAAGCAATTCACTTATACTCATATTTTTTTCTAAATCTTGAATCTCAGTTTGATCCAATTTTAACACTGAAGACAAGGCGATACCATAAAAAATGTCATTTAACAATTCAAACAGCTTTGTATTTTCGAATCGACACTTTATTAAATAATCAACAATTACCTTATTATTAATATCATTTTGCTCATAATTTATATCTACATCTTCATTTAAGCAGTTAAAAAAAGAATTTAAATCAACAGCATGCTTCAGCATAAAGTTTAGAAAAAGCTGAACAGTCTCACTCGGTTTAATATCAATACCTTTTTCTTTTGCAAAAACTGAAAAAGTATTCTTTAAGGTGTTTAATAAAGATTTATAGGAATATGAAACTTCATCAAGTTCTTGCTTATTAATTCCTATATATTCATTTTTTAAAAAATCTATTTTCCCTTTATCTTTTAACTTCAATAAAATCTCATTTAACACTGCTGGAGGCATTTCATAACCATATCGTTCTTCATACAAATTTACCAGCTTTGATTTTTCAACAGAATTTTCATAAATACTTATTAATAAATCCTCAACTAACGGAGAAAAGCTTAATATTACACTTTCCCCGCTATTATATCGTTCGCTTAATACAGCATAAGACAGAATCGCAATATTGTTGTCATATGTATACATAATCCCCACCTCATAAATACTTTACCATAAATTTTTTGATGATTCAATATTTATCAACAATATATGCAGATTCAATGTGATTTCCTAAAATGATTTTATTAAGCAAAAGACGGGGAAAACAGTCATCGTTATACTTTTTTAGGAGATAATACTTTTCAAAACATACTTCAAAAAAACCTAATTTTTCGAAGTATAATATATCTCCGATTCCAATTACTTTGCCATTTTTATCATAATACAAAAAATCTCTCCTTATAAATATAATTTAATACATTCAAATATTTATAAGCTAAATAAAGCGTATTCGAATGTTATTCCCCAAGCATAAATAGTTTATTCTAATATTTATATTTATAATCAAAAAATTAGATAATATGTTTGGATAATAAAATATGAACATATATTTATTGGATTTTTAATGAAAACTCATTTTCCTATATATTTCAGGGGAACAAAAGTTTGCTTGCAATAGTAAAAAGATGTTTGTATTGTTATCAAAATAAAGGACTGCTTTCAAGCAGTTTTCCTCTATGCTTGATGCAGTCCCGTAACAATTAAAAAACACAATGACTGTGCAGTTAAAATTATTCTTGCACATCAGTACATTGTTTTACTATATTATTGCTTTATAATATATCGACCATCCTCACTTTTGATTACGAAAAACTCTTCCACCAATGGATACTCCTTATATTTCATATAAATATGATGATTATCCCATGATTTTTCTGAAATATAATCATAAATATCTTTATCAAGTTCTTTAGCAGACTTGCTTTTTGCGCAATCAACAATTTTTTTGACTATTTTTTCATCTGTGATATTATCATTATCATCAGAAGACAAAGACATCCAGATTTCATTAATTTCATCATTTTCAATGTCTGGAAAAACAAAACCTTCTTTTATATACAACAAATTTAATGATGTATCATGGGGGGACTCAAAAATAAAATCATTACTGTCCTCGCAAAATGAAAAATAAGAGTATGGAGGTATCAAATCTTGTATAAAATTATCAGATATATATATCTTTTCTCTTAAATTTTCATAAACAAGAAAAAAAGGATACATATCTTCATTTTCGATAACTCCTAAATCACAATAAGTGTTTGCTTTTCTTGACCATTTAATATAGGAATCATCACCATACAATATAGATCTACTTGAACTATTATTGTCATATACATAGTTTGCTGTATATCTCGAAGAAAACATCAACAAGAAAAATATCATCAGCACAGCAACAATAACTATACAAAAAATCTTTTTCATAACAACCTCCTTAAAGCATTGTTGTTGAAATCTTTGAGGTTTTCCAAGAATTGCGAACATTTTGATAAGTTCTTATTATACCTGTTTGCCAGTACGGATCTGCTATTGTATATTTATAACATTCTCTTATTCCCGAAAAATATCCAAATATGGTCCTATCCCTAACTCTTGCTGCATCCTGCTCTGCTATATCAACCTCTTCGCATGAATCTTTTAGTTTATCTTTGCTAAAACCACTTCCAATAAACAAAATTATGGTAGTTGGTTTTATATTAATTTTACCTTCAGCATACCAATATCCTAATACATGCTCTTTTATTTCATTTGAGACGCAATCATCTGAGAATAAAAAATATCTTTGAGCTGTTTGATCAGATTCATGTGCTTTATTATGTATTGTATGATACTTCTCATAAAACAATGTAGTAGCATAGGCAGCCATAACATCAAAGACCGCATCACCAATTAATTCGTAAAAATCAAATATGATATCAGAAAATGCTTCTCCATTAGATTGGTCATAAAGCGTTATTGAAATTGCTCCTTTTTTATTCGAATCTGATGTTATTTCAAATGCAGAATTATAAGCATCAACCACTAATAAAAACAAGGTAACATAAATAGCAAGATCTGCAGAAGACAAACTCTCCTGTGTTCCCAAGGCATCTATAAAATTCACTGGATTATTCTCACAGTAAGAAAACAAATTGTAAGAAAGTTTAGATTCATTTGTGTCGATAAATTTCACATCATCCGAATTAATAAACCTACCGATTTCAGCGTCGTAGTATCTTGACTGAAGGTAATACAACTGAATATCGCTGTCATAGTAATAACTGCGATATCTGAAAGGATTGAGTTCACCGATTGCTGTGTTTGAACCTGTTACAGATGTTACCTTACCCCAAGCATCATAGGTGTAACTTGTAATAAGATTACCGGCAGCACCAGCAATACCAACAATATCACCCATTGAATTCTTGACATAGAGGTAGTTGCTATCATTGTACTTAAATCCAACAATTTCTCCAACTGAATCATAGAAGAAGTAAAGTGTTGTTGTACCGTCTGTCTGTTCGATGATATTTGTTCCGTCGAGATAGAACTTTGTTGTAAGACCATTCGATGTCTTGCTTGTTCTGATACCGTCTTCGTTGTATGTGTAGCTAATATCACCGAAAGAAGCAAGCTGTCTGCCCATTGTCCAAGTCAACGCATTACCCATATAGTTAGTCGGATTACCGACTGCATCATAGGTAATTGTCTGACCATTGTAGCTTATGAGCTTATCTTTCCAAGTTTCATCGTAAACATAGATATCGGTATTAGCTTCAATCAAAGTATATACTTTTTCACCATTTTCGTCAACCGTTACAGCATATTCTTTCTCAGTAAGAATATTACCTCTGTCATCATAGGTGTATTCATACTTGATTGTTGATGTTTCAGCAGAAATCAACTGTTCGTTGTCATCATAAGTATAGACGATAGTTTCACTTGCTTCAACATTTCCGTCTGCATCCTTTGTTGTAACAGTTTCAGTTGTAATGTTACCGTTATCATCATAGGTATAACCGTAAACCTTTGAAACATCATTAAGAGTGTTTTCAAGACCAGAAATCAGTTTATCTGCATTGTAATCAAACGATGAGGTCAAACCTGCAGTTTTAACATTTGTTAAATCATCATTTACATAAGTATATTCTCTTGTAAAATCAACTGTTCCGTTGGTCTTGAATGTATCCTTGTTTTCTTCAGTAATAAGGGTATAAACATCATTTCTGATTGTTGTAATAATACCGTCAAAGTTGTTTTCAACCTCTTCATCAGCATAAACACTTTCAACCGAATAAATGAAGTTGCCGTTAAGGTCATTTACTGTTGTCTTGTTTTCATCAATAGTCTTTTTGAGGTTGTTAACATAGTCAGTAAGTTCTGTCCATTCCTTTGTAACTTCACCATTTTCGTCGGTTGTTTCAAAGTATTCATAACCATACTTTGTTTCTTCACCGAGCTTAATGGCAGTAATTTCACCGTCTTCGTTGTATGTGTATACAATACTCTGACCGTTGCCAAAGTTAGAAGTTAAAACTTCCTGCTCAACAGTATTTGAATATGTATAATTAACAAGTTCTCCACTTTCGGAATTTGCAGTAAGAATACTTCCGAGGGTGTTGTAAGTAAACGCATAACTATTAAAGGTGTGACCTGTTAAATTACCGTAAGCATCATAGGTGTAACCGGCAACCGCACCATTAGGATTAGTTCTTGAATCAAGATTTCCGTTATCTGCATAGGAATAGATTGTTGTTTCACCGTCTTCGGTTATTGTAAGAACATTACCTCTACCGTCATAGGTATATGTGGTTGTCTTGCCATCTACTGTAACAGAATTTGTTCTGCCAAAGACATCATATACTGTTTCAGAAACGGTTTCATCTTCCGTGCCGGCATTTATTGTTGCCTTAACCTGCTGACACCAAGTGTCATATTCATAGGTAATTGTGGTCGTGTCTGATGACACTTCAATCATACCTGTTTCAGAATTTTCAATGTTCGTGTATGAGGTTGTAACTTTGCTTGTAACATTGCCGTAGCCGTTGTAGGTATATGCTTCTCCGTATGTCTGATACCAAGTTCCGCCAAGCGACTGATAATCTTTCTGTGTTACAATGCTTTCCTTATCATTGTATGTGTATACAGTTTTTTCCTGATTAACAAGTGCGCCGTCAATTCTCTTTTGATAAATTTCAGAGGTAACATTACCGTTTGTATCGTAAGAATATTCCGCTTTCTGTTCTGCAACAGCTTCAGCCTGTTCAAATGTTGTTGCTTCTGTAACTGTTAATGTTCCTGTTTTAACAAAAAGAGTGGCAGTTACATTGTTTTCACTGTCATAAGAATAAAATGTGAAGTTACCGTCATCATCTTCTTCATAAAGAGGATATTCTTCATAACTTTCTTCTACAATTTCATCACCCGGAACAGTAATCACGTATGCAACCTGAGAAAGAGTATCAGTTGTAATTGCACCTGAAATATTATTCGGATTGTAAGTTGCATCATCTGAATATCTGTAAAGACCGTTTGATATTGAAAAACCGTCAGCATAATACCAAACATCTGTTACACCCTTACTGTCAGAAACAGTCACCGCACCGATATTGCCGGGTGCTTCTTCATCCGCACTTACGACAGTATCATTGTATGTATACTTAACGAATGCACCATTAGCCTGAGTAATCTTCTTTACTCTGCCATCTTCAGAATAAACGATAGTTTCCGCTTCGTTGGTAGTGAGAAGACCGTTTGTATATGAGTAGTTATGTTCAACATTTGCGGCATCAATAAATTTTGTAAGATTTCCGTCTGTCCACTGATACTGAACATTCTTTGAAAGTGTGGTATTTGTTATAGCGTCAAATCTTGAAGCAGAAATATATATCGGTCTATCGTCACTTAGTGTTACGATATTTGTATTGCTTGCTTCGTCTGTGATGTAGACATTGTTAGTTGTCCAAGAATATGTTGCAGCATTGTAATTATCCTTTACAATTGCAAGTTTTCCGTCTTCATTAAAATAGCAATCAAACTCACCATAGGTAACCATATATGAGTAGTTAGTTTCAAGAAGCGTTCCTTCTTCAACCTTAAGTTCTTCACCATAAGCAGAAAGATATTTGCCTTCATCATTAATAATATAATACTGTTTGTTACCGTAGAAATCGGTAAACACATAGCCGTTTGTGTATTCAGCAATGTTTGCTTCAAAAGTAAAGAACCAACCGTCTTCGCTACTGTAAGTACGTTCAAAACCAACAGGAAGAACCCCTTCACCAAGAACGATATCTGTATATGATGCGGTGTATTCACCAAGGTTACATTCAAGAACGAGAGATGTTATTTCACTTATGTTACCAGCAGCATCACAAGTACGGGCATAAATTGTTGCATCATACGAACGGATTATTGAAAGAGGTTCATCTTCATAATCAATCCATTCACCGTTGCCGAGTTTATATTCAATATGTTCGGGAGTGTCGTTTACTTCGTCAAAATCAACTGTATGTGCAGAAATATATACAAGTCCGCCTTCTTCATAAAGATTAGGAGCGGTAGGAGAAACGCTGTCATAATTCTGAGAAACATTAACGGTCTGTATTGTTGTATCAGCAGCAAATTTTAGACTGTTATCATTTTCTTTCAATATACCGTTTCCTTTGTTGTGATCGGGATTATTGTATGTAGGCTTTTTGTGTTCATTACGAAGTTCTGTTACTTCATTTTCGATTTTAGATGTCATTTCTTCCTGGGCGTAAAATTCATCCGTGTCTTTTCCTATCGCAAATACAGGCATTGCTACCGAAAAAGTTGTCAGAATTGTTATGATTGTAAGTATTACTGCTAAACTTTTTTTGAAATTTTTCATTTTGGAAACTCCTTTCTTCAAGTTATAAAGTAGTTTTTTAAATTGAAATACACTATGTACTGTGATACCAAAGATTTATTTAATAATTACTTATCTCCACATCTTAACCACCCTCGTTTCATTTCTCAGTAATCAAGTATTTATCTAATATTTGTATTATATTGCAATCTATTTTGTAGACTATTTTTTGATTTTTTTCATATCTGTTCTGTTTATACATAATCTATATTATGTATTTTGATAGGTATCGCTTATGGTTAAATTATTTTTTTTCAAAATAGCAATACATATATTCTGTAATAATTGACCAAATTATTACTTTATTCGTATTAACAATACAATCAATTTTTGTCCGTTTCAATATAGATTGAACAACTGCAGAAAATTAACGACTAAATGAAGAATTAGTCTAAACCATATGCACATAAATAGTAGAATAAGTATCATCGTATTTCATCTTAACATAATATCCGTTACAATATTTTTTACAACTTATTGTTACAGGCAACATTTGATAATCATCCACTTTTTTGTAACCTAATTCTTTTAATAGAAGAACATCTTTGAACATATTCTTCATTCTACTATGACTTCATCTGTTGATGTAAAATTCTGCCTTCAAATATACTCCTTCTAATTTCTGCTGTTATTTCAATAAAAATAATTCCTCTCAATCAATATGAACGGTCCCAATTTGTACGGACAGTACAAATTGGGACCGTTCAGTAAAATCATTTCTTTGTTAGCTTGCTTGGAGTTATTTATTTTTTTAACAAAATTTTAAGCAATCTCACAGATTGCCTTTTCTGTTAACACATTGACGGCATCACGATTTTCTTGAGAAAAACTCTCGTTAATTTCTTTTGCAATTTTGTCACGATCATATTTGAGTTTATCTAACATAAATGAATGACGCAAATCAAACATTTCAAAAACATCATCCCATGTTAAAGCATAAATTTCATAATTATTCGTTAAACTTACTAAACCGGGTCTTCCTTTATCTTTAAATGTTTCATATCTGTTTTTTATGTCATCATCAACCTTTTTGGCAACAGCAATAAATTTCCACCTTCGATATTGGCTATTAAATTGAGGTTTCGACCGGATAAAATCCATATAATCCTCAACTTGCCGTAGAACTTTTTTTGACAAAGTGATGTTGGGAGCCTTAAGTTCAACCACAATATTCTCTTCGATTTGTACCCCATAAGAATCCTTATCTTTTAACGAACTACAGAGAAAAATATCCATTCTACGCTCTGCTTCAGTTTCTTCTGAAAGCTTTTCCGTTGCATCTTTTGCTCCATACAATAAATAATTATAACTTTCCAATGCACTATTCATTGTTTTATCAGCACTTGCCAAATTATACTGTTCTCCAAACAACCAATAATTATGTTCAATTATTCGTTGAACATGATCACGTTCGTTTGCATACT
Organism: Acutalibacteraceae bacterium; assembly: GCA_045538645.1. Taxonomy (GTDB): domain Bacteria; phylum Bacillota; class Clostridia; order Oscillospirales; family Acutalibacteraceae; genus RUG806. The sequence goes on from JAZSRT010000109.1 coordinate 45,875, forward strand.
TTCCTAAATCATAAATTATTGCCTTAAGTATTTCAATGATTTGATATCTGTTTTCAACAAAACTTATTGTATCAATTATATACTCGAGGTGCGTCTTTTTTAATGTGTCTGCAAACTGTTTGCGTTGGCTTGAAGAAAGTTTAACAAGTTCATCAACTACCACCAAAAGATTCTCACGCTCCTCAGAGCCCAACAATAAATTCAAAAAAGCCAACAAAGATTTTTCTTGAAGCTCATTTAACTTATAAAAAATTCTTGGTTCAAAACCATAAAGTTCTTTAGTTACTCGTACCAAATCCCTTTTTCTTAGTTTTCCATACTCATCATCGGAGAATTTTGGAAAAGTTTTTCTAACAGTCATCATTTTATGTACTTCTTCATCCGCTTTTCCAATCATAAATAACTTGATTTTTTCGGCAATAAGTTCTTGTATCTCTTTTTTCAAGCTCTTAATAATTTCACGGTCATCTGCTTCTTCATTAATAGCAATTTGCATTGAAGTCTCAAATAAAGATATTCTATCCCACTTATCGAAAAACGAGGATTGAATAAATACACTATGATTAAAAGCTACAGTATTATTATTAAAAGATGTATTATCACTACCTTTTAACGCATCATTCGAATCAAAATAATAACTACGAAATTTCTCTTTGATTTTTTCGTTCCATACTATTAAGCTTATTTTAAAATCAAATTCATTTATTCTCTTTGATATTGTTGAGCTAAAATTATCATCAATATACTTACTATAATCTATTTCCTGATCATTTAATATAATTTTTATCGACTTGTGTTTATTGAGATATAAAAACCACGCAAATTCTTTCAAAAAACAATACTCAAGAGCCTCTAATGAAATATCACTTGGATAAATTGATTCAGATATGTTGAAAAATGATACTTCTGTACCAGTTATATTTCTATCATAAATAACTTTAGGTTCATCGAACTCTACCTCTTCTTTGTTTGCATCTGAAAGTGTTATTGAAAAAGTTTTATATTCATCGTTATCTTTATATACCGTATTCCATTTTGCAATGGAAGAAAATGCAGAGAAAGAAAAACGACCTTTTCCTTTGTTTGCCTTAGTTTTTGCCTTGAGTGAATATGAATTTTTTTGAGATGCCAGAAAAGCCCCAAATGTGTCACTAAGATTATCAAATGAAATACCATCACCGTTATCAGATATGGTAATCGTATCTATTCCGTTAAGGACATTTGGGATGTATGAAATTATCACCGTAGTCGCATTGGCCTCAAATCCATTCCAAATGAATTCACACAAAGCTTCCCCAAAATCTTTAGTGATACCTGATGATTCAATACTCTGATTTTTAACACTTAATGGTATTTTCATTCCTTTTTGGCCTCCCTAATTAAACATACTGTAATTATAACTCGATAAATTGAATATTACAAGATATATAATACGATAAAACTCATGGATGCAGATAATCATATGGCTCACATTTGCCTATTTCTTTATATAATTTTATAATAGCATCGCACTTTGCTTTATTATTACCATAAAGACTTCCCGTTTCATTAACAGTTTCGCCTAAACAATATCCCCCACAATTCATTTTTGCAGAACAATGCTCACAGTGTTGCATTACAGTTGAACGACGATTATTAAGAGTTATTATTTTTTCATTATACAAATCAAAGGATTTATTCATCGAATTCCATTTTCCAACAACAAATGGCTTCATATGATATGGATTTGCACCTAGCAGAACCATATCACAGGCTGAAATATACCCATCTACAGTTATATGCGGAGCACTCAATGGTGTACAACAGCGACAATGATAATCAGATTCCCCATCAAAATTCACTGCAAAAAAACTCCCCCAAAATACTCCTTTTTCCTTCGAATATTTATAGGCATCAATATAGTTTTTTACATAATTCTCTATTCCAAAATAACACTCATCAAGTTTACTTGTTTCATCACATACAGGTTTGTTGCCAACTGAACAAAACAACGGGTCAGTCCAAACATATCGAATTCCTAATTCAAAAAAATAGTTAATCATGTCAATTTGCTTATTGACATTCATTTTGTTAATTGTAACTCGAGCTCCAACCATTAATTCTCGACTTTTTTTGTGCTCTATTAACCACTTAACATTGGACTCTAATACTTCAGCAGATGTTTGTCCATTAAACACAGCAGAAAACTTGGGATTTAAAGGTCTATAATAATCTTGTATATCTTTCATTCCGTCAAATGACATCCACATTATATTTATGTTCTCTAACGCCCATTCGCGTACTTCCTTAGTGAAAACTCCATTAGTTTGTATCTCGACAGTAACTCTGTTGCCGCCGTTAGGATGCATTTTTGCATAAGCAGTAATTTTCTTCATCATTTCAAATTCTTGGGTAGGTTCACCGGGGCCATAAAATCTAATATGCCGACTTACATTATTTTCAAAGTACCAATCAACAGCAGCTTTAGCTATCTCAAAAGAAATAGTTTGTTCTTGAATTTTATTTCTCTCCTCGACATTATAACAATAGCGACAACACAAATTGCATTTTGTTGTTAGAAAAAAAGAAAGCATTTTTTTGTTACAATGAGACATGGCGTCCTCCCGATAATCATAAATTTATATCTTCAAAATCATTTATATTTTTAATAAAAGATCTGCGTATTCTAGCAGCCTTTTCAGATTTAAAATTCGAATAATAGTATTGATTGTTTTCTAATTTCTCAGAAAAGCAAAAATAACCCACATATGCATTATTATATAAAGGTTCTCCATTAGCATCACAGTCAACATATATCACAATATCAAAATATTCCGCAGGTATGTGATTTAATAGTGTATCGTCATACTTAATGTATAGTTTTCCTTTCTTTTTAGATGTTTTAGTCGATTTGCTATTTAATAACTTGAGTTGAGATACAAAAGAATTCACTTGACTTTCACAATCTGATGTTTTAGGAAGTATGTAATAATAAGAGGTATTTTGTTTAAAAATATTGTCGTGTATTGTTTTTAATATTTTTTCGCCGCTTTTGCTATCACTACTTTCTTGAAGACTGTTAGATATGATAAAAACTTCGTTTTTTTGGGAATTAATGTTATTAATATGCATTTTTTCTATATTACTTAAAGTATCGTAAGATATAGTTTCTTTTATAACTCCTAGCTTATTATTTATGTCTTGTATGTTTTGCGATAAAACATCAGTCTTTGGCTTTGTCAATATTGAAAAAAATGAGTGATAGGAAAATACAACACTGACTAAAATTATTGTCAACTTTATCCAAGGATGATTTGTAAGATAAGGACTGATAAATTCATCGATTACTATTGAAACTATTCCCATAATTGACATAATCACCGATATAATCCATTCTTTTTTCACAAATAAAAACCTCCCGAAAAATCCTCTTGTTAATATAGTTACAAAAAATGACAAAAGTAACACATTTTTTTGATTTTTTTATTTTAGTCATCATAAATCTCTAAAAAATACAACGGACTTGTGCCAATTGGAGCAGTCAACACTATACAACTCCGTTGCTTGATTTTACTTATAGAAATTCATAGTATCAACGCTTGCTCCATTATGAATAGACTCAAAATGAAGATAATTACCCGTAAAGTATTCTGTTAAGCCGACCTTTGCTACTATCTGTCTCTGTTTTACTGTCTGACCTGTCTCTGTTTTACTGTCTGACCTGTCTAAACAAGAAATACCGTGCAACACACATACAGTACTTTATAAGTAGTATAATCATACATAAGTTTCTGATAAGTTCAAAATCGGGGTAGCAAATCTACTACCCCAATTTTCATGTTTTTAGATATACAATTTGATTCTTACATCATTAATATTTTTATCATTCTGGTAAAACTGATTTCAAATTAATTACAAAAGGATAGCTATCTCTTCGTGGCTCTATAGCCATTGAATCTAACCCAAAACATTCATATGAGTAACAAAAATAATCATAATATTTTGCTAACCAATTATATTTTTCAAAAACTCTTCCACTTGAATTTGCTTTTAAATTTTTTAATATGTTATCACGAATACTTTGCAGTTGGGATTTAAAAAATTCTAAGTATCTATTTTCTATTTCATCTTTGCTTATATTCTTTACATATTGTATATTCAAATGCACCCTCATATAAGCTGATAAAAAATCAATAAAAACGACATTATCATCTGTATCAAATAACAACGGAATTGGTCTTGCCGTGGAAATATACTCACGAACTACTTCCTGATTCAAAATTATGCGCGGATATGCTGCTTTTTCTTCTAACTCATGAGCTTCGTATAATCCATTCCCACTTGCAATTGTACCATCAGGATCGAAATCACCAATTGTAAGACCACCCCGAATAAAATAATTGTGATTAATCAACTCAAACTGTGCCAATGCTAAATTAAAAATGTGTAAATAAAGTACTCTATCTATTCGTTGCTTTACATCATCGATTTTTTCACCATATAATTTCCTAATAATATTATGCATTTTTCTTTCATGTGAATTATAATCAAGTTTGTAATAAAACAAAAAATTATCAGTATAACTTTTACAATGAAATGAAGGAAAATTGGATTCTATAGGGGTATTATTATAAACAAAATAATCAAAATCAGTCCTAATTCTATCTATTTCATCTTTGTTATTACGTTTTAACACCTCTTTGTAACCAAGAATATCAACACATGTAACAATGTGTGAATGTTCATTTAATTCCATAAAATTACCCTCCGTTAACTAATTAGTTTTGAGAAATGTCATAGAAACTCGTTCTCATATAATAAGTGTCAATAATCGAAAAAAGTAACACATTTTTTTGAATTTTTTTGAAAACAGTCTTTTTTTGACAAAACTAAGATTATTTAGGTGATAATATTGTTTATTTATAGAAGTTAAGAGCATCTAATCTTACACCGTTCTGAATTACCTCGTAATGAAGATGCGGTCCTGTTGAATAACCGGTTGAACCGCAATCTGCAATTACCTGTCCTTGCTTTACTGTCTGTCCTGCTGACACATGAAGTGCTGAACAATGAGCATAAAGAGTTGAGTAAGTGTCATCGTGTTTAATCTTGACATAATAACCATAGGAATTATGCCAAGTAGCAGTTACCACAACACCATCAGCTGCGGCAAGAATAGGTGTACCAAGAGGAGCCGCAATATCTGTACCACTGTGTGTTTTTATTTCACCTGAAATCGGGTCAGCACGAGTACCGAATCTAGAAGAAATATATTGGTCGTTTTTAAACGGCCAAGCAAACATACCTTTGCCGACAAAGGAACTGTTACCTTGAATAATTTGTCCACTCGCTCCGAGAAATTCTCCCCACAAATCAGGATATTCATCACTCATCAGCTCTTCTAACAATGCTTTTTTAGTTACTGAAGTTATGCACCGCAGAGATTTAATCTACACTTAACAGAAGAATTGAAACTGTAAAAAAGCAGAACATTAAGTCAAAACTACATAACAAATAGTACAAAAAATATGTTATAATTAAAAAGTATTGAAAAATAGTTTGTTACTTTATACAATTAAAATGACTAATATTATATAGGGATAATTTCTGAAAGAGGACATAGATTAAATGGATTATAAAAAAACAATAGTAGATGAGTTATGGCAAGAGCATGAGCCATATATTCGTAAACTGTGCAGCTATAAACTAAAAAGCTTGCCTGATTATATTGACGATTGTATTCAGGATGTTTTTCTTGATTTGTCTGATGCGTTGGATAAAGGAAAAACAATAGAATATCCAAAAGCATGGTTAACTAAAGTAGCAAACAATAAAATAAAAGACATCTATACACAAGCAAAAAAAGATGCAGAGAGACTTGTTTACATTGACGCTCAAGATTTTGATAATACATATTGTGGCGTTGTGTACGATGAATATTTTCAAATTAAAGATGAGGAAATTCCGATTCTTAAAGAAAAAGTTATTAATATGCTTGATGATAAAGAACAAAAATTACTATACGACAGATATACATTAAAGAAGAGCATCCCAGCAATCGCCAGTGAACAGAAGACTACAGAGAACAATATTTATCAGAAACTATTTAGATTAAAACAAAAAGCGAAAATGTTAATTGAAAAAGTATTTAACGAATGAAAGTTTATAATTTTTTTGTAAGAAACCTGAAAATGTTAGACTATGTAGTTGGAGGTATAATAAATAATGATTACAGATAAAGAGTTTTTAGTCTTCATCAATGATAAATCACTTGATGGTTCATTAGAAGAAAACCTCAATAGAATAATTGATGAAGAGATGGAAAAGCCCGAAGAAGAAATGGACACAGCACTTATTGAGTATTGTTTAGATAAATTAAACAAGCTTGAATCTGAAACACCTGATACAGAAGAAAAGAAAGGTAATGGTGATTCCAATGGCAAACGCATAAATTTCAAATTCAAAAAGGCGATTGCTATTGCCGCTGCAGTTGCAGTTGCAGTATTTTTAGTTGGTACATTGTCAGTATCTGCATTTGTATTTGATGTTAATTTATTTGATGGTATTGTTGAAATTTACAATGATTATATTCGTATTAATATTGACAAGACCAATGATAAAGTGGATAGTTATCAGCTTCTCGGAACAGAACTTGCCAAGGAACTTGCTGATAATGGATTTGAAAAAGTTCTCTTACCTGATGAAATCTTTTCTGCAAATTACGAAATAACAAATATCGAATATGAAACAGGTGAATTCATAAATTCAACCAACATTACATTTGAATCTAGAAATGGGCTCGGTAGTATTCATATAAGCCAATATTCTATGGAAGAAATCGTTCCGGACGTAGAATTCCTTAATGTTACCAGTAATATTGAAAAACTGGAAATAGGTAACACGGCAGTATATTGTTTTATGCAAGATGATACTACGGCAATTACTTATAGGGATGGATTATCTATATATTTCATTCAAATTCCATTAAATTTAGATGAGGCAATAGGATTTGCAAAAACCATTAAATAAGGAGTTTTTGTTTTGAAAAAATTTATATCAATATGTTTAGTTATCTTATCAACGGTTAGTATGTTTTCTGTTCATGCTTTTGCGAAAGATATAGTGGCTGAACAAAAGCTCATTATCAAATCTGGTATCATTGAAGAGGTGTATGGTTTGTACAATACAGACAATGACACTATTCAGAACTCAGGAGCAACTGGATTAATAACAAGTAAGAGTTTAAAATTAGCAAAAACCACGGATAAGTTAATAATTACTGCAAAAACCTAGGGTTCAACCGAAGTAACAAAATGTGGCTTTACTTATATCAAATTGCAGAGATTGATTAATGGCGCATGGACAGACTATTCTTCCTATTGCTATTACGACCAATATAATGAATCTAATTCAAAAACTTTTGAAAAATCCATATCCGCACCAAAAGGTTATACATATCGTGTGGTTTGTGAGCATTATGCTGAGAAACCTAAACTTTTGATTTTTAAGGATACAGAAACAAGTTATAATACAACCTCATCATTAGCATTTTAATTAAATCAAAAAAACAATTATTATAATATTGAATAAATAGTATTAACGAAAAACCTAGTGCTCTTCTTTTTTTAGAAAAGCACGAGATTTTTCGATATTAGGAACAGCAAATTGAACAAAGATACGACGAAATATTTAGCAGTTTTGACTTTGTAAGATTTTCGCATTTTTTAGACTACATTATTGAGAAATATTAAGACTTAAAGAGACGAGGTGATTCCAATGATAATATAATCAAAAAAATTTTTAATGAATTATAAAGGGAATTTTATAAAATATACTATGATTTCTAAAGGAGGTAAAACTTATGAAAATTAAAAATAGAATTAAAATTTTATCAGTATTGTTAGTAGTATTATTCACAATTCAATGTTCGCCTGTAAATGCTATCAATATTACTTCTGATGCCAATGTTGCTGATGGAATATCTTCTGTTTTTCCGTTTACAACAATTGATATGGGACGTGCTGGAAAGTTAAATGTCAATCAGCAAAATCAAGAAATCGTAATTGAACGAAGCGATGTCTCACTACCAGGTTGTTCTTTCCCTACAGACATTACTTTTTATTACTCATCATTTTCAAAAAACAAATGGCATTTTAATTATTGCATTAATCTAAAAAAATCAGATAATAAAATAATTATGACTAAAAATGACGGTAGTGTAGCAACATATGAATCAACAGGCGAAATAATTGATAGCAAAGAAAAATGGATTGTTCCTGAAGAGTTTGGTTTAATTGATTATTTATTAGTTCCGATAGGTGAATACAGTTTGTCTGATGTTGTTTTAGTGTCAAAAATTGAAGGAGTATTGTATTTTTCTGATAATGGTAATTTAAAATTAATTGAACATAAAGACGGAAGTAAAACTTTTTTACATTACAATAACAAAAACCAGATCTGTAAAATAGTTGATAGCAATGGGAATCAATATCATATTTCTTATAATACCGATGATCATATTGAAGAAATATCTGTTTTTGATTACAATAATAATATAATCGTTTTTCAGGATAGCCACAATGTTTCCCAAACATGCACTTTCAGATATGTTTATGACAAGAATAATTTAATTAATATTATATATCCAGATGGATATATTACAGAATACTCATACAAAAAAGATAATTTGATTTCCGTGAAAAATGTCGATGGAAGATTTTATCAAATAGACTATGATGGCGTAAAAGCAAAAAGTATCAAACAATTATCCAACGATAAACAAAAAATATTATTTGAAATAGAAAAAATAAAAGATGGTGTTCTATTAACTGATGAATATAATACAAATGTCAAAAAAACATTTAATGGTATAACTCCCGAAACCATAAAAAAAGTCGGAAATGATTATATAAATAATATTAGAACAAACAATTCCGAAGGAAGAAGCATTAGCACAAAAATTAAACCTCTTACCGATAAAGTGGATTTATTAGAAGCTAATTCACAAAATTCTACAGCAAATGATAACGAAAATGTAGAATTATCAAAATGTTTAAATAATTTATCAAATGACGGAACAGACATGGTTTTAGATTTTTCAAATAATATTGTGGAAATATCCTCAACAGTGTCCAACATTACAAATAAAATAAAAAATGAGTATACCTATGAAGCTGATGTTTTAAAAAGTATATCTCGAAATGGTCAAAAATACACCTTTTTATATGATGAATGGGGAAATAATACTGGTGTAGAGATTCAAGGACAACCATATATCAAATACACATATAAAGATGGTAAATCCGAACTATGCGAACAAATAACCTTTGGTAACGGACAAGTCGTGAATTATTACTACAATTCAAATAATAACCTTACCGGAGTAAGCTTAGATGATGGTAATAGTATGCTTTATGAATACTATTATAATGGTACAGATGTAAAAGTAATTGATAATCATACTGGTATTATTCAAAACTACACTTCAGATTCTTTGGAGGTAACAGATATCAATACAGGAGAGACATTAGTAACTTTCTCGTTAAAGGATAAAGATATATTAGTTATGAATATTGGCAATGATGAAGTGTGCTTATCTATTGATTCATACACAATTAATGAAGGTTCTGAATATAAGATGGTATTAAATATGATATTAGAAAATATACATTCAGAAATTTCTGTGGTAAAAGATTATTTTGATAGACTTAAAAATACAAAAATTGAATACTCAACGGGCGATACAATAAAAACTTATATTGATTATTTACAGTACAAAACGAATGAAACAGCACTTCCGTGCGAGTTCGTTTCAGAATATTCAAACAATACTGTTAATTATTCAAATAAATGGTCGTATGATTACTATGATAATGGTAAAATAAACAATATTTATCTAAATGATAAGCTTTATACTCATTACGAGTATGATAGCATAGGACAGTTAACTCGAACAGATGATTATGTTTTAGCAGTTTCTACTTTTTACGAGTATGATAATGGTGGTAACATTATTTCAAGAAAATCTTGTAGACTAAATGAGAGCACCGTGAAAAAAAACATCCTATTGTCGTATAACAATACAGCATGGAAAGATCAATTGACTTCTTTCAATGGCAATTTTATAAAATATGATGAAATTGGAAATCCAATTTCATATAAAACAAGCACATATAAATGGAATAATGGTCGTCAGTTGGAGAAGTTGGAAAATGATATTTACAAAATTGAGTATTCCTACAATGATATGGGATACCGTCAAACTAAAACAATATATAACAAAAACACTGCTAATATTATGTATCAATACAATTACTATTGGGGAGATGGATTTATAATAGCGTACACATTAACCGATTATACTCAAACAACTCCTAAAACGGATAGTATTATTTATCAATACGATGACAATATGAATATTTATTCATATATAATTAATGGTGAAGATGCTTACATATATGATAAAAATGCCTCTGGAGATATTGTTGGTATTTATAATGAAGGTAAGTGTATAGCAAAATACCACTACGATGAATTTGGTATGCTCTATACATTGCTTTCTAATGAAGAAACGTCTAAATACAATCAATTGTATTATAGAGGTTATATGTATGATGCTGAAACTGAACTGTATTACTTACAGTCTAGATACTATTCTCCTGAATGGGGAAGATTTCTCAACGCAGATGTTTATGTCGACACTAATAGTGGTTTGCTTGGTACAAATATGTATATATATTGTAATAACGATCCAATAAACAAAATAGATCCTACAGGATATTGGGGAATATCACTACATAAACAAATGACACTTGAAGTTTTAGGCAATGAAGATTTAGGTTATAATTTAGATGAAGATAAAATTGCAAATGGTAATGCATATACTGATACTAAATATAATGCTTTTATTTTTTTTGCTATGCCAACAAAGCAAGGCCGTCATTTCGATAGACATATACGCATTGATGATGCAGATGGTGCTGATACGAGAGGATACTATGCAGCAGAGCATATGGAAAATGCTGTCGATGCATATTTAGACAATGATTTCGATACATTAAATGAAGAGTTAGGTTTTGCTTTACACTGTCTTCAGGACGCTTCGGCTCATGGTAAAATAGATATTAACACATGGGCTTTTGCAAGTCATGTTGGTATAGATGGAGTTGATAGTGCAAACTATGAATGGACAGACAACGACGACAGAGGTGAAACTGATAAAGAAAATTGTGTAAAAGAAGGTGATGAAGCATATGGTAGCCGTTATGAAGAAGCTTTAGAAGCAACCGCATTTGGATATATTTTATTTATAGTTCTACTTAATCAGTCAATATAGTTTGCATTCTGGAGGGAATTATATGACAAAAGAAAGAAAAAAAGAAATATTATTAGGTGCAATTTGTTCAATAATGATTTGGGTGGCACCTGTTTTCCTTTCTGGAAATTTTCTTGGTGAAAATATTTTAAATTATTCTTATTCAGGATTAGGTATAATATTTCCTTTACTCTTCCTGTTTTGGAATATTTTTATAGCAATTTATGGAAAAAAGAAAAATAAAAAGAATTTATTTATAAGCTCCTACTTAATAATTCTACTTCCTATAATAGGTTATTTTTTATCATTTTTATCATATTTTATAATTACTAATGATAGTATAGTCAAAACTATTCTATATCTTTTAGGAATGCCTATGGCAACAGCAATTTATATTGATGATGATAGTGTCATTATGACGATTATATCCGGAGTTGTTATACTCTTTTCTCCTATATTAAGTATTATAACATATAAATATACCAAACCCAATGCTAATTAATTACATTTGTTCAATTTCAAAATTAATAAAGCACAACTTTTAAGTAATTTTTTGCAAGGTGGTACTTTTCTGCCACCTTGGATTCTATGCTTAAAATACATTTAATAATCATTTTTTCAAAACACACTATTTGCGATGTTCGCCAATAGTGTGTTTTTCATACTGTATTTTTATATACAAATATACCCTGCCACCAAAGTGACAGGGTTTCATACTGTTTAATTTGCTTTATAAAACAACAAAGCATTAACTCTTACACCATTCTGAATTACCTCGTAATGAAGATGTGGTCCTGTTGAATATCCTGTTGAACCACAATCTGCGATTACTTGTCCTTGTTTCACCGTCTGTCCGGCAGACACATGAAGAGCAGAACAATGGGCGTATAAAGTAGAATAAGTGTCATCGTGTTTAATCTTGACATAATAACCATAGGAATTATGCCAAGTTGCAGTTACCACAACACCGTCTGCTGCAGCAAGAATAGGAGTTCCGAGTGGGGCTGCAATATCTGTACCACCATGAGTTTTTATTTCACCTGATATCGGGTCAACTCGAGTACCGAACCGGGAAGATATATATTGGTCGTTTTCAAACGGCCAAGCAAACATACCTGTTCCGACAAAAGAACTGTTACCCTGAATAATCTGTCCACTTGCTCCTAAAAGTTCAGCCCACAAATCGTTGTATTCTTCACTCATCAGCTCTTCTAACATTGCTTTTTGCTCGTCATTGAAATTATACAATGCAGAGATTTCATCGATACTTAACTGAAGAATTGATACTGTAAGAACTTTCTTTGTTACATAAGTCGTTGTTTTGATAGAGTTTCCGTTCTCGTCTGTTGTAACGGTAGTTTCAGCAACAACTTTAGGTGTAACAACACCCGTCATTGTGTTCATATCTTTCATTATGTCACGAAGCAAATCAATTTTAGTATCATCAAGAGTTACAACCTCAAGCGGATTATCGCCTGAGGTTGTTTTTACTGCATATACCGCAAGAACATCCTTCCAATTTATCGAAGTGTTTCCTTGTACTTCAAGTAAATCATAAGTGTAAGATACTTTCATTGCAGTTAGATTTGCATAATGCTCTGATGTGAGTTCAGATATAGCCTGCAACATAGTTTTATGTGTGCCTGTTGTTCCATCATTTGCAAGGAAGATACCGAAACACGTACCACCAATAGCACCGATTAAACAGATAATGATAATTACAACAGCCGCAGGTACACCACCTCCGGCAATAATTGCTCCTATGCTTTTAGCACCTGCAACAACAGCCTTTCCCGCTTCAACCACGACTTTCGCAGCAACTTTAACCGTCTTGATAGTTACTCTTACAGTTGCTTGTGCCGTCTGCTTCGTTCTCTTTGCAACCTCGGCAGTTTTCTTTGTTGTTGACGCAGTTGTTTTAACTGTATTCTTTGCAGTTTTCACCGTCTTATCAGCTTTTTTTATGCTTTTTGCAGTTGCATCAAGACTTCTCTTTGATTGCTTTATTTTATGAGCTTCATTATTAACCGTCTTAACAGTTTGCTTTTCTGCACCAACCTTTTTAATTGCAGCTTTACCTTTAGTTTTGGGTGCAGTTTGTTTTCTTTGCCGGGGTTTCTTTATTTCCTCAACTGTTGCTTCATGCTGTGATTTTGTTTTAGGCGGTGCCTGAGTTTTTTCTTTTACTGCAGGTTTATCTTGCTTTTCTTTTGAAACTTTAGCATCACCTTTATCAGTTTTCGCCTGAGTAGTTTTATCAGTATTCTTTTTAGGTTCAATTTTTGTCTGTTTAGGTTTGTTTTCAGCAGTGTTTTCATCAGAAGGAGTTTCCTGTTCCATCTGACTTTCAGAGTTTTTCTTTGCCTTTTTCTCTGCAACTTTTTCCTTAACCTTTTCTTTTGCTTTACTTGCACCTTTGTGAACCGCTTTTTCTGTGCTGGCAGCAGCAGTTTCACTACCTGTACGCATTGATTCCGTTACTTTATCAGTTGCATACTGTTCAGGTGAAATATTATCAGATTGATTAATATTTTCATTAACTGTATCTTTTGTTTTAACACCGATATTCTTCATTCTGCCTCCGACATTTACGGCAGAATCGTGAACCTTAATGTTTTTTACTACTTCACGAGTTTTTATTTTATCTTTCATTTGCACCTCCAATTATTGAGCAATCGTTTAAAAAGTGTTATAATACAACAAAATACTTCAAGGATTGATTGTATGGTTTTATTTATAACAGGAAACGGTTTTGATATAGGTAATGGTATGAGAACCGGATATAAGCAGTTTTATCATTTTCTTAAAAACAATCATAATGACTTCTTCAATTCCGTCACCTCTCTCTTTTTAGCTGAGTTTGAAACAGACCGTCTTTGGTGCGAATTTGAAGAGTGTTTATCTGCTTTTACTTCTGAATATTTTATTGACAACAAATTAACTCCTCAAAAAACATCAGAAATTGTTATAGATTTTCAAGAACTTTTGTCTATATATTTCAAAGAATGGATAGCCAATATTTCTTTACCTGACAACAAAAATTATAAATCCTTTACGCCAGATTCATTTTTTATAAACTTTAATTACACTGATACTCTTGAAAAATTATATAATGTTCCTTGCAACAAGATACTACATATACACGGACAAGCAACTGAACCCAAAAGTCAGTTAATTATAGGGCATAGCAGCAAAACTACGATAGATGAGATGTGTGAATCATACGGAATAGTAAAGAACGGTAATCTTGAATGCACTGTTGAAGAATTTAATTACTTGATAGCAACAGAAATGATGCTATTTACTTTAAGAAAACCAACAGAAGAAATAATAAAAAAAAAACTGACTGATTTAGATTTTGATACAGTGTCTGAAATTGTTGTTTTAGGACATTCTTTGGGTATAGTTGATTGGCCGTACTTCAAATATATTAAAAAACAGTTAACACAACCTATCCGTTGGAATTTTAGTGCCTATAGCGAAAGGGATAAAGAACAAATATTTACATTTGTCAAAGAGTTTCAAATACTCGACTATTCTATTGATTCTCTTCAAAACTTGATTTCTAAATATTCATTTAATTAACAACAGAGGCTTCATAGAGGGTTTGCCTATGAAGCCTACATTTATTTATTCAATCATTTTGGTGGACATCAATTTATACAATTCTGTATTCTTTGGAAACTTTCTTTCAAAAGGAACAAGAGCAGAACCTACCTTAACAAGACCATGACCGACCTCAACATTTGTAATGTGAGTCATTTGTGTTTCACTAATCTGCAAGAGATTAGCAAGGTCTTCTCTGTCAGTACCGCCCTGATTGAGCATTATAATAAACTCTGAGTTTGCGAGCATAGTTCGTGCTGTGTGGCTCTGCAAAAGGTCATCAACATTCTGTGTGATACCCGTACAATAAGCACCGTACTTACGAACTCTTTTCCAAAGAGTAAAAAGGAAGTTCGCAGAGTATTCGTGTTGGAAAAGAAGATATATCTCGTCAATGAAGATATATGTTTCTCTGCCCTCAGCTCTGTTCTTTGTGATTCGGTTAAGAATACTGTCAAGAACTACAAGCATACCGATAGGCATCAACTGACTGCCGAGTTCAAGAATGTCATAACAGATAAGTCTGTTTTCAATGTTTACATTGGTTTTCTGTGCAAAGGTGCTCTGTGAACCTGAAGCAAAAAGCTCCATAGCTGTTGCAAGTTCCGTAGCTTCGGGTTCAGGCTGCTTTCTTAAATCGTTACAAAGGTCAACGAGTGTAGGAACCTTACCGGTATATCCTCGTTTGATATAGTTTTTGTAAACATTGGTAAGGCAACGGTCAACAATAGATTTCTGAATAGCATCAATGCCGTCTTTGCCCATAACCTGTTCAAAAAGTGAAAGGACAAATTCAGCCTTAAATGCAATGGGACTTGCACCATCTGCATACTCCTTGTTTATATCAAGACAGTTGATATGATTTTTACTCTTTGCCGAAAGTTCTATAACCTGACCGCCCATTGCTTCAACAAGAGCAGAATATTCTCTTTCAGGGTCAATAATCATAATGTCTGCATCTGTTGAAAGTAACAACTGTACTAATTCTTCTTTTGCAGTAAAGGATTTACCGGAACCTGAAACACCGAGAATAAAGCAGTTACCGTTAAGAAGGAACTTTCTGTTGACGATAATCATATTCTTTGAGATAACATTTACACCTTGGAATACACCACCATCATGCTGAATTTCCTGAACCTTAAAGGGCATAAAAACAGCAAGGCTTTCTGTTGTAAGAGTACGCCTTGCTTCAATCTTATTTATTCCTATCGGCAATGTGGCATTAAAGCCATCTAACTGCTGATATTTAAGAACACCGAGCTGACACATGTGCTTTCTGCCTGTTGCCTGAATTGCTTTTGTATCGCTGTTAAGCTCTTCAAGAGTATCGGCTGTGTGCATAACTGTAATTACAACCTTAAACATTTTTTGGTCACGGGTTGTAAGGTCATCAAGGAATTCTCTGATTTCCTTTCTCTGCTGCTCCATATCATAAGGAATTACAGAGGTATAGTTGTTGTTGGCATTCTGCTTTCTCTGATAGTTTGCAATGTTTGTTTCAATACCAAGTGCCTGTTTCTCACCAAACTTCTGTGCTTCTTCTGTTGATACCGGGATAATATCAAAATTAAAAACCATATTTCTGTTTGTATCTGTGAGTTCCCACACAACACTATCTTTGATATATGAGGGGTAATCACGAATAAAAAGAACTCTGCCGAATCTGTCACCGATTTTGAAGTAATCTGACTTAAACTCAAAACCGTCAGGTGTAATATAGTCCTTGAAACTCTGTCCCTTCTGCATTGTATCCCTCAAATCGAAGTGATAGTCCGCTGATTCTTTAGGTCTGCAGAAATCGTGAATAATGCGAAGTCTTTCAGTTAAATCAAGTTCGGAGCACTTTGAACCGAGCCTTGCAAAGTGAGCAATTAAATCTGCACCCACACGGTTAAAGTGACTTCGTGCTTCTTCCACCGTCTTTTTCTGAATTGTGAGTGTTACATATTTATCCTGTACGATAGCATTTGCTCCGTTTGCTATCATTGTGAGCATATCATTGATTTCTTTACGGTATTTATCCTTATCATCATTTGCCTTTTCAAGAAGTGCGATTTCTTTAAGCTCGCTGTTCTTGAGTTTTCTGTTGATAATAGTAATCTGACTTGAAATATCGTTTTCAAGTGAGTTCAAAATTTCACTGTATCGAAGGAAGTTAGCTTCTTTATCTTCCTTACTTGATACCGCATAATTTATATCGGTAAACTTAAATGTTTTTGAATATCTGTCCTTACTTGTTAAAAAGATACCATCTGAATAGACGGCATCAATTTTAATGACATCCTGAACAGACTTGGGGACAGACATTCCATCCCCAAATAAGTCATCGAGTCCTGTTTTCTTTTTTATTGTTCCTATGAGGTCGAACATCGTCACCATTCCTTTCAAATTCGTCATAATAGTTTTTTGAAATAAATTTCAATTCCTTTGGCATAAGGATTTCACTCTTAAGATAGGTAATTAAAACCTTTTCTGCCGTCATTCCGTGATATTTAAAAAAGCCGAGGGTTGCAAAAGGAGCTGCACCTACAATACACACCCAACTGAGTGTTTCAATACCGAAGAACGGTTTAAGAAGAAAGTACAATCCTACTGCAATACCGCAGGCTAAAACCGAGAATACGAACTGACGGAGATTAAGACCGAAATATACCGCTTCACTGTAATCTCGTATTTCACGGTTAATCTTTACTTCCATTTATATAATCAACTCCTTTATAATCCCATCATTTCTTTAACTACTCTGTCACTCATCTTGACAGTACCAACAAGAACAATCATATTGAATATAAGTTCACCGACATAACTCCAAACCTGATTTACTGCCGCCGCTGTTTCATCAACAACAGGTAGCGATGTAGCAAATAATGAGAAGATTATGCAACCGAGTACAATTATTGCTCCTTCCAAACAAACTGCCGCATAAGATTTAATAAAGCTCTTACCGACAGATGATGAAGTTTCACCCGCAAAAGCAGATAAAGGCACGGGAGCAATCGCTGTATATAGGTAAATCTTAAAGAATCGTCCGTAAACCGTCATAATCATAATGAATGAAAGAACAGTTATAAACAGACTGCCTATAAGAGTTACTGCCCATAGTGGTACGCTTTCCCAAAATCCGCTGTCTTCTATTGCAGTTACTATTGACTCAGGTAGCACCATTTCATCAATTCTTGCAAGTCCTGATGTTGCCATAATCTTTGCAACAATGCTCTGGACTATATCAAATAGTGCCATCATCAATTCAAGACCATAGTCAATAGCCGCTTTTGAAAGTATAAACCTGATAAACATTTTTAAAGCTATTTCAGGTCTTTTCATTTCAGCAAAGTTACCGCAGGTTTTCATTACGCCTACAACGAAAAAGAGCACTAAAAGCGAATAACCTATCGCTTGAAGTGCTCCGTGAATGTTCGTTATGACATTCCATATGGTACCGTCTTTAAATTCTTCCGGGGATTGAGTAATGAGAAGCCAAATTTCACTTAACTTATCATTCCAAGTTGAGAGTGCATTTTGTAAATTTTGCACTATCCAATTACTTGATTCTTCCATCATAGACCTCCCTTGTTTTTAAAATAAACCAAAGCGCTCCGGAATTTATCTTCGAAACGCTTTGTTATTATATAATTATTTACATTTTTCCATTTTGCTCTTGTGCTTCAAGTTTACCTAAAAGATACAGGAAAACAATTGCAGGTATTCGTAATATTGGTGTATTAGTTTCGTGTTTTGTACAGCCAACATCATCGAGTTGCTTTGTAATCAAAAATGCATTTGTTACCTTTGACTTTTCATCCTTGCAAAGCTCAACAATGGCATCAGACTCAGCAATATGAGAATTGTTACGGTACTTAACCTCGCAGAGAATTTTTTCACGAGGAAGTTCAATAACAACATCCACCTCTTTCTGATTGTCCTTTGCTTTTCTGAAATATCCCAACTGTACCGTACTGCCTTGATAAAATGATACAATATGTTTATACACTGTAGTTTCAACCATTGCACCAAGTTCTTTTTCGTCTGCAAGAACATCCTCAATCATCAAAACAGCATTTCGTATAGCTGCATCTGCTACAAAAATTTTAGGTTTCCCTTTTAATGAACCCTTACTACCGACATCCATGGGCTTTGCCAAATATATAAGGTTTGACATTTCAAGAGCATCAATATATCCTTCAAGAGTAGCCGCTGTCGTGTTTTCAAGCTCCTTTGCTGCAGTTGTAATGCTGAATATCTCCGTTGAATTCATGCAAAGATATAAAAACAGTTTTTCCATAAGAAGCGTACTTCTTATATTAAACAAACTCAAAACATCTCGTTTTATAACCTTATCAACAACATCCTCACGAAGCATTCTCTGTGCATAGGAATCATCGTCAGACAGAACAAGCTCCGGAAATCCGCCAATTATAAGATAACGGTTAAAATGTTGTAATAAGGGAGTAAATTTATCCGTTAAATCCAAAAGTTCAGCCTTTGACATATGAACCAAAGATGTCAATTTAAGAGCATCTGATATGAAAGGTTCCTCAAGCACCAAAAGTTTACAGTATTCATAAAATGACATAGTCGGGATTTTTAATACACTCCAACGTCCCGTGCCGCTGTCTGTCGATCCCTTTTCAATAATCGGACTTGCTGAACCTGTTGCAACCAAACGAATATCCTTTCGGCTGTCATAGATGACTTTCATCCAAAGTTCCCAATTTTCTGTATATTGTATTTCATCAAGGAAAATATACTTTGTTCCCTCTATCGGGTACAGGGACTCATATATGGATAGAACCTTTTCCACATTGACAAGCTTGACAATAGGATTATCAAAGGATACATAGAGAATGTTTTTTGATGAAACACCTTCATCAATTAAGGCATCCATCATCTGATACATTATCGTTGTTTTTCCCACTCGTCTTGCACCTGACAAAACAGCAAATCTGCGAAGGCTTTTATGCTTTATCATTTTCAATGCTTCATAGTATGCCAGTCGTTTCTGAGGCTTGCTTTCTTCCTTTGCAGCAGAGGGATTTCTCCACCAAGGATTGTACTGTCGTAACACTTTTATTACCTGTTCATCACTTACAATAGCCATAATGCACCTCCATAAATCTATTATTTGTCGGGAGTTATCTAATTATACTTTAATAACTCCCTTGAATTTACACAAACACATTATAACAACAGTTTTAATAAATTACAAGAGCATTTTGTATTTTTTGAGTATTATCCTACAATCAGATTGAGAATTTCTTTTGCAAAAGTGATGATTATACCGCCGGCAACGGTCAGAAATCCGTTAGCTCTCTGTGATGGGTCGTGAGATTTAAGTGAGAGACCTACCTGAACAATACCAAAGCCGAGAAGGATAAGACCTACTGCTCTGATAAGTCCGAAGATAAATGTTGAAAGATTATTTACTACCGCAACGGGGTCATCTGCAGCAAATGCAGTTACACCGCAAACAACAAGCATTGTAAGGCAGAGGATAATACCTACATAAGCCTTAAAACCTTTTCTCACTTTACCCTCCATAGGAGCCTTCTTTGTTTTTGTAATTACATTTTTACTCATATTTTTATTCCTCCAAATTTAATAAATATTCTTCAATTTCTTCACTTGAATAGATAACAACATCTGACTTTGGTAAATCATCAATGTTAATATCTTCAAGGTCATCAAAAGTCATTTCATAGCTTGAATAATCTTCAAAGCCATGAACATAATTTTCACCCTTACCGTCTGTTGTGTCTTTGACATTAGGGTGTTTTAAAATATCATACTTTAAATCCTGTACGGGTCTTTCACCACGAATAAAAAGAAGTGCGTACTTGTTATCAAGCATACGCACTTCATCCGGTGTCATCAGTTCTCTACCCGCCACTTGATAATTTGTTGAATAGCTACCGTTTCTTCCTCGTGATTGTCCGTAAGTGTTAGTATCAATAGTTTCTTTACCAAGTAGTTTAGAAACATATTCATGTGTGCTTTGCTCATTACCACCAAGATATAGGAACTCATCACAGTTACCGACTATACTTTCCCATTGTTTTTCAAATAAGGCTTTAAGCTGTGCCATATTCTGAATAATGATTGAAACAGATATTTCACGAGAACGCATAGTTGAGAGCAATTTATCAAAATCATCAGGCAATGCGATGTTTGCGAACTCGTCCATTACAAAATGCACATGAACAGGAAGTCTGCCAGTATGAACAAAATCCGCCTGATAATACAATTGCTGAAACAACTGTGTGTAGAGCATACCGACAATAAAGTTAAAGCTCGTGTCATTTTCGGGGATAAGTGCAAACAATGCTGTTTTCTTTTCTCCTATTTGGTCAAGCTCAAGCTCATCAAAGCAGGTCATACTTGCAAGAGAATCAAGATTAAACTTTTCAAGTCTTGCAAGAAGCGTAATCTGAATTGACTTTAAAGTTTTCGTTGAACCACTGTGATATGAACGATAATATTTAAGTGCAATATGGTCAGGACAACGTTTTTCAAGTTTCTCAAATATTTCATCAAGAGGACTAATAGTTACCATATCCTGACTTCCACCTTCATCATCGGGAAGTTCTCCTGCTCTAATCATTTCAAGAACCATAGAGAAGTTTTGTTCCTCCGGCGGAGCTTCATAATGGAGATATGAAACAAGTGCTTTCAGGAGCATACTTGCAGCTTGGTCCCAAAAGGGGTCATTACTCTGACTGCCTTTAGGCGTTGTATTCTTAAATAAGTTAGTAACGAGTCGCTGTATATCGTTGTCATTATGAATATACACAAACGGGTTATAGCAATCGCTCTTTTCCATATTGATAAGGTCAAGAACCTTAATGTCATAACCTTGTTTTTTTAACATATTGCCTGTATCACGAAGCAACTCACCTTTAGGGTCAAGAACTATAAAAGAGGTGTTTGCCTGCATAATGTTGGGTTTTGCGTAGAATCGAGTTTTACCCGCACCCGAACCACCGCAAACCAAAACATTAAGATTTCTTCTGTGTTGTCTGCCGTCAAGTCCGATTGCTGTGTTTTGAGTTAAAATCTTGTTTTTGGCAACTTCTTTATCCACATATTTCTTTTTTATGGTTTCAGGCTTTCCCCATTTAGCCGAACCATGTTCTTCTCGTCTTCGGTAATTTTTATCATTTGAAAGATAAATACCTATACCGAGGGCATACGCTAAAATGAAAATGAGGACAGTTTTTAGGCTGTCCTCACAAATAGAAATACTAAAAGGATTATTAAAGGCTACCGTAAGATTTTTTACTATCTCCACAAGTCCACCGTCAATATACGGAGCAACTAACAACCCTAACCAAATTACAGGTATAAGACCACAAGCATAAAGTATGAGATTAGTTTTTGAGAATTTATCTTGCTTCACGGTCAAACCTCCTCTTCCGCTGAGGTGGTGCATCAATGACTTTCATCAGAAGTTTATCAACATCTTCCGTTGGCATACCTTGTTCAAGTAACATATTGCGGAATTCATTTATTCCGTTAATCATAAGGTTTTGTTCAAAATCATCAACCGTTATAACTCTTTTTTCTTCTCTCATACAAGAACACCGCCTTATCTGTCGCTATGTTCTTTGCTTTTAGGTTCAAGTGCTTTTCTTACTGTATTGGCAATCGTATTTGCATGGTCACGAGCCTGTGAAAGCTCTGCTCGCTTTTCTTTTGCATCAAGATTAGAAAACTTATCACTTAACTCAGTAATGGGTTCCGGTTTAAAGCCTGCTCTTGAAGTAGAAATATATGAAATTGCCTGTGCTTTAAATTCAAGATTTTCTCTGTTGAAATCACCGTTATCAAGTCTTGCAAAAGCAATCTCTTTAGAAAGAGCACGGACAATATCATCTCCCTCCAAACCCTGACGAACAAAAATCACTTTTGTTTCAGGCTGGTAATGAGCATTTATACCTTCGGGAAGCTCATTACTGATTTCTACGGGAACGGGTGAAGTTGTAATCATTGCCTTAACAACCACACGGGCATCAGGTGTTCGTGTTCTCTGTTGTCTCGGTCTTGCATTTGTCTGAGAAATATCAAAGACCTTTTTTGCATTATACGGAGTTACGGTCTTACCGTCATCTCTCGTATATTCCTTACCGGGTTCAAGGATAATGATACCTGTTTCACCCTTGTTGATAAACGCATGATTTTTCTGCCAAGTTTTTGAATCACAAAGTCTTGTTGCTTCGGGATTCTGATATGCTACCAAAAGAGCGTTGCTTACTGAATATCTGTCAAACTTACTCTGAATATCAAGATAAGCCATAACAGTATCGGGATTATTAAGCTCCTCCGTTGCTGTTTCAAGCATTTCATAAGCCAATGCTCTGTTTTCGTTTTTCTGTCTTATCCAATCATCTTTTGAATAAGGCTCCATTGTTGTCGGCTTTTCATTACCGAAAAGCTCATCGAGTTCTGTCATTTGATTTGACTCCTTTCGTTTTCGATTTTGTTTTCTGCGGTGTAGATTTTGCTGTTGCCGCATTTTTTCTTTCTTCCTTAATTCGGTTAAGCTCTGCTCTGACCGAAGGTCGAGAAGATTTATTATCCCGTGTAGAACGTCGGAGCTCTGACACTCCTGAGGAAGGCTCGGACGCTCGGGATTTTTCCGTCCTCGCCATAGAGGGGTTTTCAATATAACTCTTTTCTGTCTGTTGAGGTTTTGCAAAGAGTTCATCAATGAATTTATCTTCAGCACTTTTTTCGGGTTTCTGTTTTTCTTTAGGCTGTTTAATTTCACCTTTTGATTTATCAAGTCCTGCACGAATTACAGCTTTGTTATTAATGCCGAGATTAAATCTTTGGAAGATACGGTTTACCTTTGCTGAATCTTCAGAACGAACCATAATGTCACACTTACCGTCATTCTTATCTCTGTCTTTAAGCACGTGATACATTACGCCGTATTTTTTTGCTTCTTGACAGAATTTTTTAAGGTCTCTGTCTTTAATCTCAAAAACTTTAATCGGCTTATTTGATTTCAGCATTGTATTCAGTGAAGCTCTGCCTTTTGTTCTCTTTGTATCTTTAAGAGAAGCAAAAATAAGTTTCACAAGTCTCTCAGCTCCGTCCATTGACATCTTACCTGCAACCTCAACGCCCTGTAATGTCATCCTCACGATTTGTTCTGCTGCGTCTCCTGAAGCGTTCATCTGTACTCATCTCCTTTCGTTCTTTATCATTAATAATTTCGTTTATCTTGTTTTCGATTTTAGGTTCCTGTTCCTGTATCCTGTCACAGATGCGAATATCTTTTCTTAATGCCCTCATTTTCATTGTAAGATTTGAAATATGCTCTTTCAATTCTGCAACTTCTTTTTCATCACCGGTTCTTTCGGCTGCTTTTAACATTTTGCGAAGTCGGTTCCTTGCTTCATCACATTCCTGAATTTGACTTTTGCAAGAAGTTTTAAATTCTTCAAGTTGTTCCGGTGTTTCAATATCGTTATCACACAAAAGATTTTGTTGCTCAATCAGCTTATCGAGCTTTCGCATCTCATCAATCAGGTATTTATCAATCTCTCTGTTTGTGTTTGGATTTTTCTTTACATATTGAACAACCGTTACAAAAGAAACATACACTTCTCTGTAATTAGGCTCATTAAGAGGTTCAAAAAATTCCTGAACAAGATTGTCTTGCTCAGGAATATCGACTATATATCTTTGCCATTTTGACATTAACCGTCTTTCAATATCTTGCGGAGTATAACCTTCACCAAGAGTTTTTAATCTTCTCGGTCTTTCAAATTTAGGATGTGATATTGTCGGATACTTTCGTTCAAAGTTGAAAGAGTATCCGAGTTTTCTCATTTCGGTATAAAAGCCTCTTTCACTTGTTGTTTTTAAAATGCACTCATCAATATCTCTTTTAATAATTGCATCCTTTGTCCATTCTCCGTTTTTCTCTGCCATATATAAGTCATAAGGTTTGCGACTTTTCTTTTTCGGATTTTCAATTACATACAATCCGTATTCTTTGCAAAGCTCATCAGAGATTTGACGGAGGTTATAATAACTCTCCATACAATCATTAAACTTCTTTCCCGTTTCAACACAGACAGAATTAATTACTATGTGATTATGCAAACAATCAGTATTTAGATGAGTTGCAACAACAGCTTCATAACCGTTAAATGCTCGTTTAACAAAATCAACACCTAAGTCGTGAATCATTTCCGGTGTTCCTTCTCCGGGAGCAAAGGATTGAATAATATGATAACCGAGATTACCGTCTTTCTTGTTATACAATTTTTTTGTATTCATCATCTCGGTAAAAGCAGTTTCTAAAGAAGTTAAACCAACCTCTGAAACATAGAACTGTTTTTCAGTCTTCAAATCATCAACTGTGTAATTAAGCACGCTATGCAAATCCAAGAATACTTCTTCATAGTTTTCATTTTCAGTTTTATGTTTGTTACTGACATAAGCTAATGTTCTGTCAAAATGAGTGTGAATAGGAATTATATATACTATTGCCATTTATTATTTTTCCTGTTCAAATAAAACGCCGAGTGCATTTTCTCTTCAATAGTTCTGAGTTCAGATAAGTGTTTTTCCAACTCAGCAGGATTTAAAATTCCGTTTGTTCTTGCGATACGAAGAATTTGGTTTATATTATTTCCGAGACATCTTAACTGAAAAATCAATTCACCATAATTTGCAGGAGGACCTTCGGGTGGAGAATAACCTAAAATAATTTCTCTTATAAGTTGCGACTTTGAAAGTTTTGTAATTTGGGAAAGTTTGCATAACGCATCTTTTTCCTCTTCATTAAGATAGATATGAAATTCATATTTCCTCTCACTCACAACATATCAATCCTTTTCTTTTGAATTTTTCTACCAATACTGTTGCGGTAATATTAGAAGCAAACGCCAATGTTATCAACGCAACATAAGCCAATGTGTCCATTGGAATCATCTCCTTTCTTCGGGGTGTTGGGGGTGAAAACCCTTAACGAGCGGGTAAAATGTCCCATTTACCCAATGCTTGTTAAGACTTAGCCGCAGGCTTTTACCCTTTAATACAGTTCGTCGTAAAGATACTCTCGTTCTTCAGAGCAGTAGTCATCATCACAATCTTCATCGCAATTTTCACAAGGGTTTTCCGCCGAACTTTCTGCTTCGCAGACAATTGAATCAATATCGTTTTCAGTAAACTCAATAACATCTGTGTTGAATAAAATATCTTTTGCTTTAGCAATTGCTTCGTCACCGCAACAAGCATTTATCCTCATCGGCTTTTTAAAAGTAACTGATACCGTTACATCATAAGATTTCATTTTAATTTCCTCCGTTATCTTTCGTAATCTTTATTTTTGTTTGGATTATATGGTACCTTTGTTATTCCATCTCCGGTTCTGTAAAATCTTTCGGGATATTTAAATCTTTTAAGATATTCTTCGGTTTGCTTTTCCGACAAACCAATAAATTCATCTTCTTTGCTGTTGCAGATAAAACAAGTTCCAGCAACAACATCACGAACCTTACCTGTTTCATCACACAAGCCTCTGTTAAATGGTAAGTTTCTTTCCTTACCTTCACGGTTATGAATGAGTAATGCATCCGACAAAGAAACTACATCAATATTTCCGCCGACAACATTTTGCATACCTTTAAGTGATGCGTCAATTTCTGTTGTTCTTGCAACCTTACCGGGTTCAAGTAAAACAACTTTTATTTTTTCGGGTTCATTTTCTTTTGCTTCAAAAACAACTTCTGTAAAGTTATCCGCATCAAGAATATGGTCTCCCTTGTACCATTCATCGGTTACAATCTGTTCTGCTTCTTCCTGAGTTTCTGCTTCAACCTCAACTTTCTTTTTCAAAGTTTCAGTTATAGTTACTTCAAATTTTTTCATTATCTACAAGCGACCTCCTTTTCAAAAGTTCTGTATGGCATATTTTTTGAATAACATAAATAGTCATTAACATCCTTACCTACGGGTACAAAATGTTTTTTTACTGTGTATTTATCTTTCAATAAATTACTGATTACCTCTGCAGCTTTACGGCCTGCAGAGTCATTATCCAAATGAAGATAAACAGTTTTCAGTTGTGGATTATCTTTGAGTACAGTTCGTAATGAAAGTGGTATCTGTGCATTATTCATATTCTTTGACGGCTTATATACTCCGGATAAAGAAACAAGGTTCTGACTTTTGAAATCAGAACCTTGCTCATAAAGAAGTGTTGCATAGGATAATAAATCTATGGCACCTTCAAAAACATGAATATTTGTATTGTCTTTATTTACTAACCGAAAAGGAAATGACTTATCACTTCCGTAAGCATCACCGATATATCTGTACTTTTCTGTACCTCTCATACCTGCATATTTAGGTTTGTTGTTTTCATCGTAACCAACAAAAACAATATTGTTCATCGGTACACTTTGATAGAGCATTCCTCTTTTAATAAAGTAGGAAAGGACCTCTTCGTTAATTCCTCTTTGCTTCAAATACTCGATTGCTATATCATTGTTTTCTGCTTTGGGTGGAAGTATAAGTTTTCTTTCTGTTCTCGGTTTTGGCTTTTCATATTGTCTTCTTAAAGCACTTTCATCATTTGTAATTTGTGAAACAGCTTCTATGAAAGTCATATCTCGCACTCTCATAAGATAATCAACAGCACTTCTTCCGCCTATCCCTCGTGACCACCACATCCACATTCCGTTTGATATTTTCAAACTATCGTGTGTTTTTGTGGTGTAAGTGTTACCTGATATTCTCACAAGCTCGTCAGGTTCATAAGTCTGCAAATAAGTGAGAAGATCCATTTCCTTTGCTCTGCTGATAGCACTTTGAGAATAATACGCCATTCTATCTGCTGTCCCTGTCTGCTCTTACTCTTGCAAGTTTAACAAGTTCATCTGCTTTATTCTCGATACAATCAAGAATTTCGGTCATATGACTGCCTTCGTGCTTTTCCCAAGCAAGGAATAATTTATCAAGGGGGTTCTTTTCTTTCAAAAGAGCTTTACACTGTTTTGCATCTAAATCGTTTTCCTCAAGTGACAATAATATATCTTCACGGATAACAAGTTCATAAGCATACTGAATAATATTTTCAGGAGTCATAGTTTTTAATGAACTTATGAACTCCTGTTGCTCTGCATATATCTTTTCGTATAACGCAGTATTTAACTGTTCAAGTGTCATTTTCTTTTTCCTCCTCCCTGAGCTTTGAGCAAGAAAGAAGTTTTGCCCTGAAGCTCTGTTTACAATCTTTAGGGCAGTTACGGCAATTTTCATTGAATTCAATTTCGCCTTTTTGATTTACATAAAATGACATTTCCTCGTTTACAATCACATAGAATCGCCCTCCTTGTTATTTATAGAATTGATAATATTACGATACATTTCTTTTTTCTCTTCGGAGCAAGGTGAGATAAACCTTATTGACATTCTGCTTTTATCAACTGCATATTTAACTCCACCATCCTTATATCGTTCAACTATTTTGCAACAATCGGTGTGTTCCTCTGAAAATTTTGATAACTTCTTTTTCAGTTTATAGTTATATGTGATGATGGTTGCAGTGGGATTATAATCATCAAAATAAATATCTGTCGTCTGCTCCAGCTTTTTTGACTTTTCTGCCATAAACACTCTCTTTTCAAAAACTTTTTAAAGTAAGGCTTTTTTGAGGTAAAAACGCACCTTGTACTACGGGCAGTTTTGCATTGTTTTTGCCTAAAATCCAATAGAAATTCATTAATCGATGGTTTGGTCATTTCAAAAATTTCTATTTGACAATTTGGTAATTCTGCCCGTAGTAGTACGAAAAAACTGAATAAAATTGCCTTAGTTTTTTTGAGATGACAAAAGCGACAAAAGAATTTAATCTTCTGTCGCTCATTATCAGTATCAATTTAATTTTTTTAGGTTTGTTTTTCATCGTATCGGATGGCCGGGTTACTATTTTTTAAATAAAACACCATACCGGAT
The DNA here is from genome assembly GCA_045538645.1 of Acutalibacteraceae bacterium. Lineage (GTDB taxonomy): Bacteria > Bacillota > Clostridia > Oscillospirales > Acutalibacteraceae > RUG806. Next base: position 74,745 of record JAZSRT010000109.1, read on the forward strand.
TTTCTTTCAAAAAAGCCTGTATTTTTCTTCCAACTTATACCGCATTTACAGTGTTGCAAACCGATAAACTGTTGTTTCATCTTTCGTCCGCATCCGGGACATACTTTGTTACTGTTACCCATAACAATTACCTTGCATCTCTGCTCACATTCCTTACCGTTCTTGTTCTCGGAAGAGAAAGCAGTTCTCTTGCTCTGACTTCGACTTGCTTTTCAATCGCCTGTAATCTTTCTTCAGGAAGATTAATTGACGGATGTCTTTGGAATTTAAAGCCTAACAGTTTCCGAAGCTGTGCTGCCTGTTTTTTGCCGAGCACTTCCTTACAAATACTTTCAAAAGAAACACCGTAAGGAGTTAAACGGGTTTTTGCGTATTCTGAAAGATTATTGAAATCATTAGGCATCGCCATATTAAACAATGAAAAACCATTATCGAATATAGGGGCGGGACCTATAACTTTACCTGTATGATTATCACGCAAAACACCGAAATTACCAAAATGTCTGTCCTCATTGTATATAACTGCATCGAACACAAGCATACTGCAAAGTTCTTCATAAGCATCTGCACTTATTGTTTTATAATAGTCAAGACAAGCCTTTATACCGCCCTCTCTTACAATTCGTCCGATTGGAATAAATGCAGTATCAATATCGGTAAACAGCTTGCATTTTGAAGCTAAAATACCTTTCCAATTTTCAAGATCATAAGGAACTGCATTAAGTCCCATTGTTTTGGCAATCTGATAAGCATAATATTCGCTGTAAGGCTCTTTGCCTGTATTTGCGGCACCTTCAGTTCCGCCCTTATACAAATAGATGCCGTCATCTTCTATATATCTCCAAGCTTTACGAAGCATACCCTGTGTTGTAAGCTCGGGAGAGGTTGTGAAAGCTCTGTTAGAAGCATTAGCACCTGTATAAGCGACAAGGGATAACACCTCTGAAAAACGATTTTCATAAAGATTGTATTCTTCAAATTTACCGCTAAACTCCTGTGGTACTACCCAATAACTGTCATTCAAGGACAAGCCTTTGCAAACATCTATAATTCCTTTAGTATTGTTAATACTCAACCCTAATGATTTAAGAATTTCATCAACAAAAGTTCTGTTCTTGGGAATTACTCTTTTCTGAAGCCATTTGAGAATACCGTCACTTGTCGGCACCAAATCAAGAGGAAGAAGCTCTTTTAAATCTTCACGAACGGTGTGAATTTGTACACACAATCCCTCTAAGCCTTTTTCTTCCAAAGAAAAAGTAACAAGTATCTGATTATACAGTTTCAGATTATATACATTACTCATCGGTTCGCCCCTTTCTTCCAAAGTTAATTTTATATCTTTACCCAAAGCAGTGCATATTTTAACAAGCATATCTAAAGAAACATTCTGACTTCCGCTTTCAATACGGCAAATATTGCTTCGCTGTGTCCCTATAAGCTGTGCCAACTGTTCCTGCGACAAACCTTTTTCAAGTCTTGCAGAAATAAGTTGAGATATTATTTTTTGTCTTGAATCAACTAAATCACTCATTAAAATCACCACCAAAGATATTTCGCATCTTTATGTTATCATATATGATAACAACTGTCAATGTTTTATTAGTCACTTATACAAAGAATTGTTAAAAAGTGTTCTTAATGACCGTTTTTAAATTCAGACCCCTACTTAATTATATTTACTATAAAAAATTGTCTTCGACAAATCAATACCCCCTGCCCCCTCAATCATGAGGGGGTATTACTTTTGGGAGTTATGTTGTATAATGTTTACATGAATATATTACAACAAATTTTCAAAGAACATTATGAAGAATTTATCTATCTGCTTAATCCTCGAAAATCCGTTATTGAAAATGTAGATAGAATGATTCACTGCGGAGATTCTTCTTTCGGCGGTGCTTTGTTCGGCTGCGAACATTGCGGTAACCTTAAATTCGTTCCTTTCCGTTGCAAAAGCAGATTCTGTCCTTCCTGCGGTACTAAATTCGCGATTGACCGTACCACTGCTATGTCCTTCAATCTTGTGAATTGCGCTCACCGTCATTGTGTTTTCACTATTGACGAAAATATCCGTATTTTCTTCTAGGAAGACCGTTCTTTACTGAATTGTCTTTTCTCCGCTGTCCGTTCTACCATTTTGAGATTGTTTCACAAAATGAATAAATCTCAACAGTTTACTCCCGGTTTTATCTGTGTCCTTCACACTTTCGGCAGAGACCTTAAATGGAATCCTCATATTCATTGTCTCATCTCTGAAGGCGGTGTCGGCAATTCCGGTTTATGGCGTCATGTTAAACATTTCAGTTATACTTTTCTTCGCAATGCTTTTCGTACTGTTTTGCTTAATTTTCTTGAAGAAAAATTAGACTCTTCTTTCAAAACAATAAAAGCTAAATGTTACCGTGATCATAAATTCGGTTTTTATGTGTATGCTAAACCTGCCTTATCTCAGCCTAAAGATGTTCTTAAATATATCGGTCGTTACCTCGGAAGACCTGTAATCGCTACTTCCCGTATTGATAATTATGACGGTGACAATGTAACTTTCCATTACAACAGACACGAAGATAATGCTTTGATTTATGAAACTGTACCTGTATTAAACTTTATGGAAAGGCTTATCCAACATATCCCCGAAAAACACTTCAAAATGATTCGCTACTATGGTATCTATGCAAGACACAGAACTTCTGACAGTAAACTCGTTCCTGCTGTTCCGCTTCACAGAAGACCTTTCATTCTCACTTGCAACAAATGGCGTTTATCTATCGGTTTAACTTTCGGTTACGATCCCCTGAAATGTTCTTGCGGTAATACGATGGTTCTTCTTGAACTTTTTCATAATCACAAAAGAGTTCCTCTTGAAGATTTATTCAGAAAGGCTATTGAAAAATATCGGAAATCTCATCCGAATTCCTGTTCACATCTTGCTCCGTTTATGTTACACTAAAGAAAAAAACGGAGGTTTCTATGACTAAAAAAGAAATTGAGGAACTCAGACTTAAATACTTAAAAAATCCCCCTGAGGGTATTTCAAAAAATGAAATTAAGAATATGTCCGTTGATGAACTTCTTGATATGGACTATTTCCTACATGAAGGCGATGACGATGATGAAGATTTCTTCGGTGCTGAAGGCTTTTATATCTTCTGATTCTTCGTCTGTTTCCTTATGCCTGCTTTTTTTCGCAGGCTTATTTTTTTGTTCCTTCTGGTTTCGAGGAATTTCCTATAAATCAAAACCACCAGTTGAACTGGTGGTTTGCACAGCCCCTATAAGGGGCTATTACAGGCTTCATCCCTGAAAGGGACTACTGAAGTTTGACACCGCATTACACTCACAAGCAGCCGCTCACGTGCGGCTGTTTATTTTTGCTTATTTATTCTTGGCACCCGTGAACGGGTCTGTGTATTCCTTGAAACTTATCTGGTCTGATGCATTGTCTTCTTCTATCTGATTTCTGATGTATTCGGCAATTACTTTTTTGTTTCTGCCTTCTGTATCCACATAATAGCCTCTACACCAAAAATGTCGTGAGCCATACTTGTATTTCAAGTTTGCGTGTCTGTCGAATATCATCAGCGAACTTTTCCCCTTGAGATATCCCATAAATTGTGCTACACTTAAATGTGGCGGTATACTTACAAGCATGTGGATATGATCTACACATGCTTCGGCTTCTATTATTTCTACTCCCTTTTGTTCACACAATTTTCTGAGTATCTCTCCTATGTCTTTCTTTATTTGTCCATATATCTCTTGCCTACGATACTTTGGTGCAAATACTATATGATACTGACATCTATACTTTGAATGGGCTGAACTCTTTATTTCGTTCTTTTCTACTTTCTTAAACATTGTTTAAAACCTCCTGTTATCTTGGGTAATGCGGTGACCAATCCATTCCCATTATATCATGGAGGTTTTAATACTTATACTAAAGTATTTTTTCTTCCCCCGGTAGAACCGGGGGTTTATTTCCACGTCTAAAGACACCAAGTAAAAAAGTCGATTGGAAACAAACCAATCGACTTTCTCAATTTACACCATCCGTTATATTATCTAGCCACACAGGAAACGAATTTGATGTTTCTAAAAGCAACTCATACGCCTTTTCTGCATTTTTAATTATATTATCAAACTTGGGATGTTCTCTTGTGAACATATTGTTCATTATTCTTATAGCTTTCTCATACCAATCTAGTGCAACAGTTGGAATACCCTGTTCATAATAGATAAGTCCTATATTATTATAGGTTATTGCAATGTCTGTATTTTCTTTACGACTTATTTTTTTGCTTATTTCAATATCTTTCTGATACCATTCAATTGCTTTTTCATATAACTTTTTTTCAGCATATAAATTAGCAATATTATTACAAACAGTTGCGGTATTTGAATTATAAACACCTAATTTAGTTTTAAAAATATATAAAGCTCGTTGCAAAAAACTCCTTGCCTTTTTATAGTTATGCTTTTTTATATATAATGCACCAATACTGTTATATGTTTGAGCTGTACTGATTCCTTCACGGCCAAAAACCGCTTCACTTATAGATAAATCTTTCATGTACCATTCTAAAGATAAATCATATTCCAACTTTTCTTCATAAAGCCAAGCAATATTATAATATAAAGTTGATCTCAGAGCACTTAATTTGCCCAAAGTTTTCTCTTGCATCGACAATGCTCTTTTATAACAAGTCAAACTATCGTTATAATTTCCATTGCATCTAAAACCATACCCAAGAGTATTACTTACTATAACTAAATCGTCATATGCGTTAAAACTAGAATAATCATCACTATATGCGTATTCAAATACTGAATAAGCATGTGTAGATAGTATATTAAACCAGTTCATCGATTCAACATTATCCCACTCATACTCCAAATCAAATCTTATAATTTCGACACATAAATTTAACCAGTAATTCTCTGTATACATATAGCACTACTTCCCGTTATTTAAAAATCTCTTGGAATATTTTTAATTTCTTTAATCAGCCAATCTCTAAAAGTATCTTTAGCGTTTATTGTTTCATATATATACTGTAATTGCCTGAGTGTACGTTTAGCATCTTTATGTTTACAATCAACAACATCCACAAAAATACTGTGAGCTTTTAGGAAATATAGTAACGCTTGGGTTTGATTTCCTTCATCAAGAAAGCAATTACCAATGTTATAATAATCCAAAGCCACTTCTGGATGATAAAGACCTAAAGTTTTTTTACCAATATCAAGAGAACGTATAAATAGTTTTTTAGCACCTTTCTTATCCCCTTTATCAACTAGTATGGTAGCAATGTTGTTATACGCTTTTGCCACACTAGGATGTTCCTCACCATAAATTGATTTATAAATTTCAAATGATTTTTGGGTATAAAACATCGCTTCATCATAAAGCTTTAAATGCCATTTTGCACTGCCTATATTATTATAAGTAATAGCATTATCCGGACTATTTTCTTTATTTAATTTTTCCTTGACTTTACATGCAATATCCAAAAATTCTAATGCTTTTTCATAGTTTCCTTTTTTAATGTATGCTGAACCTATATTGTTATAATCAGCTGCTGTAACAAGTGATTCTATACCATAAAGAGATTCATCAATATCTTTAGCTTTCATATACCACTCAATTGCATTATCATAGTTACCTTGTTCCTCATAAGCCAATCCAAGGTTACTATATGCTATCGCAGTATCCAAATTTTTTTCTTTGCATATATCTTCAAATATTTTTATTGCCATACTATTAAATTTAATAGCACTGCCGAAATTACCGTTCTTTGTATAAAACAATCCCATATTATCATACAAAATTGCGATATCTACATGTCGTTCACCATATATTGATTTTTTTATTTCAAGAGCAAGTTGATAGTTATTCAACACAAAATCATACATGCCACAATCTTCATAATGCTCACCTATTTTTTCAAACAAATCTGCACTTCTAAGAATCAAACTATCATTTTTATTTCTGTTTTTCTCATAATAAAAATTTGATATTGTTTCGGCATGAGTTGATATACACTTGAAGGACTCTACATTTTCGAGTGTATCACAATTCTCCGGAATATAATCTATCAATATATCAAAACATAATGAAAGCCAATCCATTTTGCCATTATAAGAATCATAGCATTTTAAATTATTCATAAATATGATAATCCCCTATTCATATACCGCGACTAGCAAGATTTGAAAATTTTTAAATGCTTATTAAATGCATACTATATGTTTAATAAAACATTATTTATGACTGTTTCTAACAACTTCTTGTACAAGCCTGTGTATATTAATAAACTTTGAATTTCCACCTGTTAATGAATATGTCCTAAGATCCGTAACAACACGATTCGTCGTTATAATTTCTGATAAATCTTCCTTTAATGGCATTGGTAATTTCTCACGCATTTTAACAAAAAACTCAACGGGAATTTTATCAGGTGCCATATAAGCACAGAGGTTCATTAACTGTTGAGCACTTTCAGAAAGTGCTTTAAACGAAATATTCCATGTTGATGTTACAATAGATGTATAATATTGCGGTGAAGCATACCTGTCCTCAAAGGCTTCGACACTTGCTTGTCCTAACAAATCAAGATAGTCAGAAATTGAACACTTAACCACTTTTATATATGCCGCAGCCTGTTCAAGAGCTAACGGAAGTCTTCCCAAGCGCTCACTTAACAGTTTAGAGCCTACATTAAAATCATCGTATTCATAGAATTCTAAAGCTAAACTATCAGATGCTGACAATCTTTTTTTCAAAAAAAGAACAGCTTCTTCTTCATCAAAAACACCTAATTCAATAGGAACCCCATAGTCAATATATGCATTTCGCGTTGTAATCAAAATATGTCCATTTATTCTATTAGGTAAATAGGGTGAAATTGTATCAATGGTCTCTATATTGTCGAAAATTATTAACCAACTACTGTTCTCTGACAAATATAATCTTATTATCCTTTGTAAATCTTCGACCATAGAATCAGATGATATCTGAAGATTAAATGTTTTTGCAAAATCATAAAAACTTTCAAAAACACTATTAGAAGTTTCTGCATTTACAAACCAAATAAAATTTTTATATTTATAGTTAAATCTGTAAGCATATTCAATTGCAAGCTGAGTTTTTCCTACACCACCAAGTCCCACAACAGTTTGACAAATGTTAACTTTCTGCCTTTTATTTTTTAGCAAACTGTTAATATAATCTAATTTATCAACTCGTCCGCTAAAATATTTATTTTGATACGGTAAATTATTCGTTGAAATCGTTTGAACTTGAATAGTATTAGTTTTATTAATCGTGTATAAACAAACGCTTGCTAAAAATTCAGCGAGCGTTTTTTCTTTCGCCAAACATAGCAACTCTTCTTTTTTTGTTTGAGAAATAGATGAATCTACAAAAATGCATTTTTTCATTTTATCCAAAAAATCGGATAATAGTGAAGGAATGATTAGTGGAATAATTTTTTCAGCAAAATACTTTATTGAACCATCAATCACAATTTTTTCACCGGTACCTCTTTGGATTTCTAAAGTTACGTCTCTTTCACCTTTTAAAAGATGTGTACACTCTCCGTTGTTAATATAAACAGGGTCACGATTTTTGTTTCTTAAATCTAATGGTGAATATACACATCCAAGCAACTTATTAATTATAACTTCATTTTTTTCCTTAGTAACATATATCATTTCACTTGCAAATTTACCAAATGTAAGCATATTAAACTCTCCTTTGCAACTTTTTGCAACTTTTTGTTAAATACAAAAAACCGGACACATGTTAAAATTTTATTGTAAGATTACGTAATCAAAAGCAAATATTGGGTAAGCTAATTATATCAAAAAATTAAAGCATATACAATATTTTGCTATCAAAACATAAGGAGTGATATAAGAACTTTTACATTTTTATTTCAACACGGCTATCGTTTCCAGCTCGTTACTTCTCTGATAGCCTTAATAGCTCTATATACATATCAATCAAAGGAGACAAAAATATGGATAAGATTTTACTATTCCTTGAACATCTATTCATCATTCTGTTCAAATGGTCCAGTTGGTTTTTTGGTGGTTTTGATGAAAAGTTTAAAGTGTTAATTACAATGGTTGCAATAGAATTTGTTACACTTTTACTTGTTGCTATTTACAATAGAAAGCCAATATTTAGCTTCATTAACATTAGCTTATGCTCTAAAAAAACAGCAATATTCATTATCGTTGGCATAGCCAATTTAATTGATATGCAAATATCAGGCAACTGTGATATGTTACGTTCAGCAGCTCTTATTTTTTACATAACATATCAGGGAATTATTGCATTAGATACAATATCGTATATCCTTCCTATTCCAAAAAAGCTTAAAGAAGCAATTAAAATTCTTCGTGGCAATGAACCAATAAATAAAGATAACACGAAGTAATACATAATTTTTAAAAGCCACTGTTTTCCAGTGGCTTACTGTCCCTATCAAAACATACACAAAACTTGAATATAACAATGTCAAGTTACATCTACTCGCATATTCTAAGCAACAAAACGTTAACATTTTGTAAATTCGCAACTTTTTTGTGTAATTTTTTCTTTTTTTCGACATATAGATATAGGAATAGTAGATTTTTAAAATATTGTGTTACTTTTTGTCCTTTTCGATATTTATATTTATGAAATGAAAATAAGAGGGTGATTATATTAAACAAAGAGTTAATAATTACTGATAGACTTGCAATTTCAATTAGAAGGTTATGGCATATTGAGTCAATAGAAGAAAAGAAAAAAATAATAAAACATTACGACTACTTATATCGTATATTCATTCTCGTAAAAAATCATCCTGAGTTATTTAAACCTGATGAGTTAGAAAAATGGGAACAAAAAAGAGAGGCTCTAACTGAATCTGAAAAGGATTTAATTAGTGAAATTTTTGTTGCATTACATATGGGTGTTATAAGCGACCCTCTTGAATATACTATTGAAGAAGTGCACGATTTTTATAGCAAAGGTCTTTTTTTAACAAAAGAAGAACTTGAAGAAATGATTGAATGGCAATTTTGTGGTGCCAAAGAACACAACCCGGAACTTTTCATTTTACTCGGTGAATATTTAGAAAAGCATTTATACTTTGAAACTGTTGAAGAAGCTGAAAAAGTGTGGGAAGAGTATGACGCATCACATAAAAAAGAAACACATCGTACTCCCACAACTTATCTTTCTACCGACTTATCCAAAACTGTTTCATCTCGTTCTTTTTGTTCGACTTCTCCATCTACAATTTCATTGTCATAATGGTCCATATCAAGAAGTGCATTAAGCTCTGCCAACCTCTCCATTTTCTGAGAGAGTTCTTCTTCCTGCGGGAATGGTCTTTCTACTTCTGCCTTAGCATTTTCAAGCTGTACCCTTGTGTCTCCAAGTCTTTCTTCACAAGCCTTTAATTTATCAGGCAAAGAAGAAATAAGATTGTCAAGACGTGTAATGTTACCGTAAATATCCGCACCAAGAGATACTGAATGGCTGAGAGAACCAACAAGAGTTAATACATATTCTTTTTCAAAAGAATTGAATGACAACTCCATATTAAAACCACGATATGAACCGATTGTTTTCGGTTCAGGTGATGTCATCGCCTTACAAGCCACCAAAATTGCTGAACCTGCACCTTTCTTTTCATCATAGGTAACATCTTCAACCACCATCGGAGAGAAGTTATCAACACTCGGGAAGGTGTTTTCTTTTGCTCTTTGAATATCAGCATTGTACCCGGCAATTCTTTCTTCACCTTGTTTTATCTGTTGCGGATAGAACTTAATAATTCTGTCCTCAAGGCTGTATCTCTGACTTAAATGATTCTGCTTCAATAGTTTGAGCTTTGACACGGCAACATCCAAATCCATCTTTTCTTTGATATACGGATTGCCCGTTGCAAGTGCTTTAATCTCGGCATAAGATAACGCCTGCTCGTCAACATCTTCTGCTGAACGCACAGGCGATTTGGAAGTCATAATCTGACCTATAAACTTTTGCTTATTTTCAACCAACTGATAAAGGTAGGCATCAAATGTCTGCTCAGTAACATAACTGTAAATCTCTACTTCAGGGTTTTCATTACCTTGTCGAACAATTCGACCTTCACGCTGCTGAAGGTCAGCGGGCCTCCAAGGACAATCCGTGTGGTGAATTGCTATGAGCTTCTGCTGAACATTGGTGCCTGCACCCATTTTAGCAGTTGAACCTATAAGAACACGAACCTGACCTGAACGGACTTTTCCGAAAAGGTCTTTTTTCTTTGCTTCACTGTCTGCATTGTGAATAAAGGCTATTTCACTTTCGGGAACACCTTTTGCCATAAGTTTTTTCTTGATGTCATCATAAACATTAAACTTACCGTCATTATGCGGAGTAGAAAGGTCACAGAAAATAAGCTGTGTTGATTTTTGAGGAGTTGTTCGCTCCCAAATGCCATAAACATTATCAACACAAGCTGCCACCTTGCTGTCAGGGTCATCAGGTAACATTTCATTGAAGAGTCTTTGGTCAAGTGCTAACTTTCTACCGTCATTGGTAATGAGAAGCATATTATCAACACTTGAATTAACCATTTTGTTTCTTACCTTCTCGGCTCGTTCCGAAAGAGATTCAACAATCTGCTTCTGATGTTCTGTCGGTTTAACTGCGATATTATGAAAGTTTGCTTTAGGAACGGGAAGATTGAGCATATCTGCCGTCTGTATATCTGCAACCTGCCTGAACATCATCATAAGTTCGGGTAAGTTATAGAACTTGGCAAATCGTGTTTTTGCTCGGTATCCCGTACCTTCGGGAGCAAGTTCAATAGCAGTAACAGTTTCACCAAAGGTTGATGCCCAAGAGTCAAAATGCTGTAAATGCTTATCTTCAAGTGCATCATACTGAAGGTATCTCTGCATTGTATAAAGCTCTACCATTGAGTTTGAAACAGGAGTACCTGTTGCAAAGATAACACCCTTGTTTCCGGTCACTTCATCAAGGTATCTGCACTTCATATAAAGGTCAGAGGATTTCTGTGCTTCCGTCTGTGCGATACCGCCTACATTACGCATTTTTGTGTACAAAAACAAATTTTTATAAAAATGTGCTTCGTCAACAAAGAGCCTGTCAACACCTAATTCTTCAAAGGTTATAACATCGTCTTTCCGGCTTTGGTCATTCAGCTTATCAAGTTTCGTCTGTAAAGATTTCTTTGTTTTTTCAAGCTGCTTAACGGTGATTTTCTCACCTCTGTCATACTTGATTTGTGCAACACCAAGAGTAATTTCTTCAATTTGGTCTTGAAGCATTTTTCTTTGTCTTTCTATACTGATAGGAATTTTTTCAAACTGTGAATGACCTATGATAATAGCATCATAATCGCCCGTAGCAATTCGAGCACAGAACTTCTTACGGTTCTTTGTTTCAAAGTCCTTTTTAGTAGCAACAAGAATGTTAGCAGATGGGTACAACTGTAAATATTCAGATGCCCACTGCTCCGTAAGGTGATTAGGAACTACAATAAGAGATTTATTGCAGAGTCCGAGTCTTTTGCTTTCCTGTGCAGCAGCAACAATTTCAAAAGTCTTTCCTGCCCCTACAACGTGTGCAAGTAAGGTGTTACCACCGTACATAATACGGGCAACAGCATTTATCTGATGAGGTCGCAAGGCTATTTCAGGATTCATTCCCGAAAATGTGATATGACTTCCGTCATACTCACGTGGTCGCATAGAATTGAATAAATCGTTATAAATTCTTACAAGTCTTTCTCTTCGGTTCGGGTCTTTCCAAATCCAATCCTGAAAGGCTTGTTTTATCATTTCCTGCTTACCCTGAGCAATAGCAGTTTCTTTTTTGTTGAGAACAGGTTTCTTGTTTCCGTTTTCATCTTCCACATAGTCAAATATACGAACATCTTTAAGATTAAGAGTATCTTCAATAATCTTATATCCGTTTATTCGGTTTGTACCATAAGTTGTATTAGCAACGACATTTGTTCTGTCAAAAGATTTATTTGCAATAGTCCATTCACCTGTCAGTTCGGTATATTTAACTTTAATGTTCCATTGAGCATAGCGGGGAGTCTGTAAAATCTCATATACAAATCTTTCAACATCTTCAGGTGGGAGCCAAGTTGCACCCAAACGAACAGAAATTTCACTTGCTGTCAAATCTTTAGGCTGAACTTTTTCAAGCATTTCCACATTGATATTATAATCATCAGGATAAAGCTCTGCTGTTCTTCTTGCAAGTTCAAGTTTCTTTCTAACATTTCCTGAAAGATATTCATCCGCAGGAAGATACCTTGCATCATTACTGTGTTCAGATGTGTATTCCGGGTTTAAGAAGATAACACCTTTAAGTTCTTCAAAGAGTTCCTGTTCTGTCTTTCCCGTAAGCTCACACATAAATTCCATATCAACCTTTGCTTTTTCACCGATTGATACAGCGAGTGCCTCACTTGCAGTTGAAACAGATGTTACCTTAATATGAGGTTTGATTGTTCTCTTTGTAAACATATCCGCTTTGCGTTTAAGTTCGCCATTTTCACCGATAATTTCAAGTGAACAAAGCAAACAATATGAACTGTCATCGGCAAAGGCTAATCTGTTAGCTCTTGCATTGAGAAGTCCGTATTTCTTTGTAAAATCGTCATACAGGGTGTTTAATCTTTCCTGTGCAGACTTGATTGAACTGTCAGGGTAATCATCTGTCTGTAATCGTATAAGCTCTCTTACGCAATCACGGATTTTAATCATACCCTTAATTCTGTTTTCGGCTGTTGCAGAAACATCAACAGGGTTCATTCTGCTGTTTTGACGATAATATATCTTATCTTCAACAACAGTAAAACTGAAGTTTTTTACATTCGGGTCTGCGGGAACTGATTTATCTTCAACCTCACCGATTTCCGAAATATCAAACTCCGTAATTTCTGCGTGAATATTCTGTACGGCTTCACTTAAAAGGTCAGAAAGATTTCTGTCCGCATACGGCTTACAAGTCAAGGAATGACCGAACTGTGAGGACTCCATAACCATCTCACCGAGAACCATTTCAGGATGGTCTATGAAATACTTGTTGTATTCATTACCATTCTCATCTCGGTCAAGGTGTACCCAATCGGGTTCATCATTTACAAGAGTATCCCTCTTTTGCAAGAAGAGAATATCAGAAGTTACCTCCGTACCTGCATTTGCCTTAAATGTGTTATTCGGCAAACGAATGGCGCCGAGAAGCTCGGCTCTTTGTGCGATATATTTTCTTACATTTGAGTTTCTCTTGTCCATTGTACCTGATGAAGTGATAAATGCAATAACACCACCGGGGCGAACCTTATCAAGTGTCTTTCCGAAAAAGTAATCGTGTATGAGCCAATTATTCTTGTCATACTTTTTATCAATTACTTTGAATTGTCCGAAAGGCACATTACCTATGGCAACATCAAAGAAACTGTCGGGGAGTGATGCGTTTTCATAACCCTGCACCGTGATACCGGATTTCTGATACAACTGCTGTGCAATACGACCTGTTAAGCTGTCAAGCTCAACACCGAAGAATTTACTCTTCTGCATACCATCCGGAAGCATACCGATAAAGTTACCCGTACCGCAAGACGGTTCAAGAATATTACCTTCGCTGAATCCCATATTACCGAGTGCTTCATACATAGCACGGATAACAACAGGAGGTGTATAGAAAGCAGTAAGTGTACTTTCTCTTGCTGCGGCATATTCTTCGGGAGAAAGTGTAACAATAAGCTCCTTGTACTCATCTGCCCAATTTGCTTTGCTTTCATCAAAAGCATCAGCAAGACCACCGAAGCCAACATACTTTGAAAGTATTTCCTGTTCTTCGGGAGTTGCAAGACGGTTTTCAAATTCAAGCTCGTGCAAAAGGTTGATAGCAGCCATATTATTACGGAATTTCTCTTTCGGACCGCCAACACCTAAATTATCATCTGTTATTCTGAAATTGTGTTTCTCACTATCAGGAATAGTAGGATGAAGTGTTGTTACTTTCTCTTTCTTTTCTTCCCAAGTGGGAGGAGTAAGAGTAGGTTCTTCCGTCTTAATTGTTTCTACAATAATGTCATAAGGAAGACCATTTTCTACTGCAGGGTATTCAGCAATCTTTTCAGTAGTATATTCCTGCTTTTCAGGTGCCAAATGCTCACGAACAAAACCTATTTTCTCAACTCTGTTTATAGGATAAATTGATGTTGTGTCCCTCATTGACACATCACCGAATACGGGGTCTATCTTTTCAATGATATATTTATCACCATCAATTATGACCTCTTTGCCTATAAGGTCTGCATCAGTAATTTCTTCCACTATTTCTTCTTCAGCTCGTTCCAAATACGGACTTGGAATTCTTTTAAAGCCTTGTGGCGGTGGGTCTAAATCTTCAACAAATTTAGTTGAGATTGTATTACCGTCTTTGTCCTGATACAGAACAACCTCCATAGGTGTGCCGTAATAGTTTTCTTCCTTAATATCTTTTACAAACTGATATTCGCTTGTATATTCGATACTTTCACGAACTTTACCGTCTGTATGAAGATAATCAATTCTGCCTACAGGCATACTTTCTACGGGGTCTTCCTTGTTTTGAGAAACAATCGTATAGGTCTTTCTCTCATTGTTTTCAAGAGAGCACACGGCAACATCAAAACCTCTGTCTGTCAGCATATCAAGGTAGGTTTCAAGACGATGCTTTGGAACGCCACACATATCAACGGTAATATTATCACCGATTGTTCTGTGAGTGAGCTGTAAGTCAAGTGCTTCTGCCATATCTTTTGCATCATCTCCAAGTGCTTCAAAAAAGTCACCGACTTGATACAAAAACAGTTTATCTGCGTTTTCTGCCTTAAGTTCGTTATACTGTTGCCAATACGGGTTTAATATGCTGTCCTTAACAGGCACACCATATCCTTCGGACAATTCTTTAAACTCTTTGAGCAGTTCATCACGAATACCAAGAACAGAACCGTCTTTTTCAAAAACAAATGCTTCTTTTACAAGAAATTCGTAAAACTCTTTGCCACTCCAGAGATTATCATTATCTCTTGCTACAAGAATATCGCCCTCATAAGTCAGGTCAATATCGTCAATCTTTAATGCATATAGAACATCGTATAACACTTCTGTTTCTTTCGTTTCCGGCTGAACAAAAGTTAATACGGGAGCTTCTGCACTCCTTGCTTCATCAATAAGAGATTGCATTGTTTCCTTTGTACAATCGGTCAAATCAACAGCAGAGTGGAAATACTCATAATCTTCCTTGTATTCTTTTGTACCGTAATCGGAAAGTGTCTGTTTAGAAACAGAACCGAGATAATCAAAGAACTCTTTTTCATCGGTATGAAGCTCTGATGCCTTTAAAATATCCTCGTAAGTTATAAGGTTGTTTACAAACTGTCCCTTACCGTCATTTCCGTCAGGATTGTAATATACCCATTCAACATTGTTACTGCCGTCATTAACGAAGAAAGCATCGGTATATTCGACATCAAATGTTTCAGATATATCTTCAACCGAAGGTGTCGGGAATCTGTCAACAACACCTTTGTCCACTTCCATAATAACAATGTTAATGTTGTTATTTGCGTAAAGCTCTTTCTGACAATAGCTGAGATTGAAATCGAGAACTTCACAACAAGGAGTTAAGACAGTTCCGTAAAAGTTCTTTCTCGGTGCTAAATAATGCGTATGCTTTGAAACAATTTCTGCATCTTTACCGAAAGCAATATAGAACCCGCCTGTATGCATAAGAAGAACTCCATCGGGATTTTCCTTTTTTATCTGCTCATACTGAACCAAGAAATCCGGCTTGTTTCTTTCATCAACCTCTGTTTCGGGTTGGATATCCTCAGCAGGTCTTTCAACTGCAACTTCAACTCTTAAATGGTTGTTGGCAGGGTTTTTCATTACCTTTTTCTCAAAATCAGCTTTAGGAAACTCTTTGTTAAATAACGGGTATTTGCTGTCATTAAGAATCACGGGGTCTTCAAGCGAAAGAATAGTATATTCATCTGCACCGATATATACAGTATCACCGAGGTTATATTCGTAACGGTATTCTTTAGGAGCCTGTTTTTCTTCGGGAGCATCACGAATTATCTGTCGGATTTCATTTGTCTTTCTTCTATCCGCTTCTTTTACCAATCTTTCCTCAAGCCACTGAGGATACATTTCCTTTTCTTTAGGACTTAAATATCTGTCATATTTTATAAGCTCGGAAATACGCTTTTCAACATAATTCCATTTAAGGAGTGTTCGTCTTTCAGGCACACTGTAATGGTCTGAAATCTCAATACCCTTTGAATCGTGATTTTCCCAATAACCTGTACCAGGTATAACACTTGTACCGCCACCTGTACCATACTCATTTTTCAAAAATTTGATATTATCTTCTTTTGAAAGACTTTCAGTAAACTGTCGGTACACACGCATTTTACCTTCGCTAAAGCCACTACCTCTGCCAAGCACATAGTCAATAGCACCTTGTGGCAACGGAAGAACAGCATCCTTTACTTTGGTACCGATAAATTCAAGCTGACTATCAACACTAGGCAACAATAAAGCCTGCGGCTCTGTCCATTCTTCAATGAGTATCAGACCGAAAACAGAATTCTCGACCTGAAACCATTTCTCCCAAGCTTCCCGAAGCTCTGTTCCGTTATCACGCCATAATCTTATTGCATCGGAATAAGCTTCAAAGCCTGCTCTTACACCATTAGAAAGAGTTGTTTCATAAGGTTGCGAATTAAAGAAAGACTTAATAAAATCGCTACGTTCTTTTTTGTCTTGGTGACTTTCATAGAACATAGCGATTTCTTCTCTATATGGAGTTAAGAAAGACTTAATTAACTCACTTTTTTGTTTTTCTAAGTGGAAATACTCAACACCGTTCCAACGAGCATCAAAGTCATGTCCGCTTAACTGTAAATCAGTTCCTTCAGAACTGTTTCCTCGGCTGTCATCCTGATGTTGTTCATCATACGAACCCACTGCATCTGATTCTGCTCTTTCAGCTCCTCCGTCACTCCCTGTGACTTCATCAACTGTTCTGTAAGATGAGTCAACATCTGTTCCGCGTCGGTTTCCGTCTGCTTGATTGTTCTCATCAGTTCGCCCGTCGCTATCAGTTGTGCGAAATAGACTCTCTTGTGTTCCTGCAGGAATTTCTTCCTCAGCATACCGTACTTCCCAAGAGTAACGTTCTCCTCTGTCGGCAAGGTCAGATTCGGGATTTGATAATCTCCCACTTGTCTGTAAGTCATCTGTGACATTTTCATTGCTCCTTTCGGTTTCGTTTTTTGTTTTTACACCTTCATCATACTCGGTTTTTTTTGCTTTGACAAATGTGCGATTTTGTTTTTTCTCATTTTTTTCGATATTTTTTACGGTACTTTCGATTTCACGAAGTCCCATTTCTGCAATATCGCTTACTGCCATACCCATTGCAATAACACTTGAAGGGGTATTGAAATTAAAAATATCTTCAAAATCTTCACGGTCATAATATTCATCGGCATTGATGCCGCACCTTGTCATCATCATATATCCGATTGAAGCAGAAAGTGCATTTTTCAAGATAACCGAAATATTATCGTCATCAAGTTCTTCAAGGAAACTACCGTATTTACTGTCATTAACGGTTGAAAGATAATCAAGAATATTATCTTCAACCATATTTCTTGCAGTATCGTCAATTACACTTTCAAGTCCGCCCTCGGCTGCATCCCCGAAAGCATTAGTAAGAGCTTCTGCCACTTCATCGTGATAATGGTCTTTAACTTCCCATTTGGGAACCTCATAACCATAAAATGAATTAGTATCAGAAACATCAAATACATATCGTAACTTCTGATAACTGCCTGAATAATCAAACAATGCAATACCCGTTGCACCTCGATTAACCCAACGATGCATTTTGTCATTCCAAAAGCCTATCTCTGCACAGGCTGTTGCATCAGGTCTTTGGGAATAGATTAAGATCTGTTCAACGAAGTTGTATTTAAAGTTATTGGACGCTGTTCTCAGAAAAGATGTCCAATTATCAAGATTACTTGTAACTTTGCCTACTTCATCATTGAACATAGCTGTGATTATCTGCAGCTTACTCGCCATCAGAAATCACCTCACTGTCTGCCTTCTTCTTTTTTGTTGGTTTTTCAGGTTTTGGTTCTTCTGTAGCGAAGGTCATATCTGCGGTAAGAAAGGAAAACAACAAGTTTTCATTTACACATTCCTGAAACTGTCCTATAAGTTCAATCTCTTTAAAAGAAAGACTTTCTACACCTAACAGCTCCTTTGGTGTCAGATTTTCAAGCTGTTCTTCAGTGTTAATGCCAAGTGAAGCAAGTTTTTCAATTACTTCAAATTTCATTTGAGTTTTGCTTATTTTCATTTTCTTTGCCATTTTTCTTCTCCTTTCCATCGTAGAATTCTTCATATACTTTTTTCCAACAGATATTACACACATATCCGTTTCGGTATCTGCAATTTTTACAACCTAATTCTTTTTCATTAACTTTCATTTCTGACGATGAAGCTCACCGTGCTTCACCTCGCTCGTGCTGTTTAGAATGAATAAACTTGCCTTGCTCGTTATAGTTCTGCGGATTAGCAGAAGATGTCTGCCAACCGTTAGTTATACCTCCGAGCATTGCTTCTTCCTGAGCTTTGGTAACACCCATTTCAGAATTATGTCCGTCTGCAAGTTTTCTGTTTTGTTCAGGCGTATTTCGTTCATCGGTAACATCTGTAAATTCATTTTCACCTTTGGTGATGATAATGAGCTTTTCACTTTCGGGATGAATTGCATAACAAAGTTTTGGAAGAGAAGAACGAATAGGAATAACTGTACTTCCGTTTCTCTCCATAATCTCTGCGAACTCACAGATATGATAGAGTCTGTCACCAACCTCTGTGTGGTAATCGTCTATATATCTGCAGGTTTTATAATATCTTTCACCGTCTGAATTGGTAATTTTGATTTTATCACCATCGGGTATTCTGAATATTTCTCTGTAATGAGGGGTTATAAACCTGATACCCTTACTTGCCTGAACAAGCTGTGTTTCAAGATACTTCTTTACATAACAATAACAGTAAAGGTTATATTCACCTTTGTTTGGATTGAGTCTTAAAAGATAAGTGTGATTATCTGTGTCAACTCTTACACCGAAATACTGATTATCAGCTTCGCTGTACTGCTTTGCATTATCGTGGCAATACTTTGAAAGACTTGTTCTGTCGCCGAGCATTTTTCCGTACTTTTCATCAAGACGAAGTGCATTGATAACATCATCAAATTCCTTTGAGAATTCATCTGTCTTAAAGAAAGAGCAGGTTTCGTTCCAAGTAGAATAAAACTCTTTACCGCTTGAACCTAAGTCAGCACGAAGATAACCTATACAGCCTGTCTGCTGATACAACTGATTACTTTGTTTGAATGTGTATTTTTCAAGTGTTGTTGTAATCGGAGTTATATATAAATCATTCATCGTGCATCCCTTTCCTTTCTCTTTTCGGCTCGTTCTTTCTGAACTTCATCCAATTTCTGCTTTGCCCATTCAGGGAGCTTTTCTTTTTCAATGACACCGAGAATATCATGGCGTTCATATCTTGACTCTTTACCGCTGTAAAGATTAGTACAGAAGCAAGCTGAACCTCTTGAATTACGCTCTGCACCAAAACCACCCGTACAGAGCTGCAACTGCATTGTTGCAATCTGATATTCCGGCTTGAATACATCAGCTCTTATAACCACAACCTTATTCTTGATAGAATCTTCAGCTTTAACAACTGTGCATCCGTCAGCATAAATAGGTGCAGTATCAACTTCGATTTTTGAGATTTCTTCGATAACAAGGTCAGCTTCATTCTTTATTCGTTCAGCAAAAATCTTTGCAATCTCTGCATAATCATTGCCGACAAGTGCATCGACATATCTTTCAAAAATGCCGTTATTTTCATAGTTGGCAACTACAAATCTTTCATCGGGTGATGCATTATCATCCCTTCCGATTATGATTTCTTTCTTGCCGATTTCAAAAGCGTGGATTACTTCATAAGTTCCCGCCATTCTTTTTTCATTATTCAAATTCATCATCTCCTTTGATTTACAAAGTAAAGGGCGACTTTTCAGTCGCCCTTAAAGTGAATTTTTATCGTCCTACATACCAATCGTCATAAGCCGAGTCTTTGATTATAATTCGGTTGGATTTATACTCATTCTTCATCATACCTGAAGGTGTCCACATATCAGTGAGTTCTACTCTTACGATATAGTCGCCATCAGGATACCAAAGAGGTGTAAAGTGAACATTGCCATAAGAACCGGTAGCAGAGAAAATCCATTTGCCGTTTGAAAGATTAAGTGTAGTAATCTTTCCGCTCTCCTTTGAATATCCGTATTCAGAGAAGTATGCATAACCATACTGAGGAAGAGTATATGAGCCTTCCGGAGCAGACGGATAGCTACCGTTTGTTATCTTAACTCCGTTAGTAAGCGACATTGTAATGCCATAACCTGAATTCATATACCAATAGCTGCCGTTCTTTGTAGCCGTCTGTGTATTCTTCGGTTCAATTTTAATTGAGCCACTTGCAAGACCTGTATAATACTGTGTCTTGACGAATTCACCGTTCACATAGGTGTATTCCCACCATTCGCAAGCTGTACCTCTTGTATAGGTATCTTCAGGGATTTCAAAGCCTGACGGTGCTTTCTTCTCAAACTGTGTGTCAGGGGTCTGAACAATCTTATACGGTATTGTTGAATAACTCTTTTCTACCTTGTTATATGATGCACCATCATCAACAATTTCTGCTGTTATCTTAACATCAGCATTATTGAAACCAATAGGAACTTTCCACTTGAAATAAATCAAGTTATTCTGACTACCGGGAACAACTGCTTTTGTTTTTGTATAACTGTATATGAGGTTTGAACCCTTATACACACAGAACTTGATAGATACATCTTCTGCAGGTGTATAATCGTTCGAATAAGAGTTTTTAAGCCAATAGCTTGTAATAACCTCGGTATTTTCTCTGTAGTCAGCATTAGGAGTAATCGGCTGAAGTGTCAACGGATGTTTAACCTTACAGCTTAATGTCAAAGCATTGTTACTTCCGTTTGTTTCATAATCGGTATTGTAAATACCCATTCCTTCAAGGTAAACGCCACCCCAAACGCTAATGTTTCGCTTGTTCGGCACAATAAATGAATAACCATCAACAGTGATTGATGATTTAGCAGGAATAGCATATACACCGCTTATCTGTGACTTGTCATTCTTGAAGCCTTCAACATATACCTTAACATCAGTATTATTTTTATAAGTGTATCTTACAAGAACACTCTGTCCTGCTTTAAGAGTATTCGGGTCAAGAGTTGCATTAGTTGATGAATCTATCAAAGTTATTTTTGATAAAGCTATATCAGCTTTTACAACGGGAATATCATACCAAGTTTCTTCAAGAGTATTTGTCTTATCGCTAAACCACCAAGTATCAAGCTTAAATCTCAACTTGTTCTGCGTTGTTACGGGAACTGTATAAGTTCCTATTGAACTGTTGAGTGTTATAGGTGAATCCTTTGAAATACCTGCTTTATTCTTAGCAGCATCATAACCGTCATTAGAGGTGTAAACAGTTGCCCATTTAGAGCCGTTATAGTGATACATTGAACCTCTTAAATACTCGATTGCAGACCATGTGTTATCAGCCGTATATTTATATGCAATCTTAATATGCTGACCTGAATAGAGCTTACCGCTTGAACCTGCAGAGCCATTGTATGCCACAACAGAGCCTTCATATCCTGTTGCCTGAACCTGAGTTCTGTGAACTACGGGTTTAATAGGAATATAGAAGGTCTTAACAGCACCGCTTTTCTTGACATTACCTGATGAATCAATCCAATCAGTTTTAGCTTCAATTTCAAAATACTGCTGACCTGCAGTAATTTTCTTATAGTTACCTGTAAACTGAATCGGGAAATACTGTGATGTTGTGTTTGAACTACTGAGTGTAACATCTCTTGTGGTCCAAGAGCCACCCTTGTATCTTACATACTGTCTTGCAGTAAAGTTTTCAGCTTCTGCCGGAAAATGAATGTTATACCATACTGTGTCACCGATTGTCGGATAGTCTGTCTTATAAACATAATCGTCAAAGACATTACCTCGTGTATAACCGAAGAGTGTTGTTTTATCGCTCTTTGTACCTTCATAAACACTGCACTGTTCTACAACAAGTACAGGGTCATATTCCCACTTTGCATAAAGGGTAATAGTCGCACCATTTGTTGTAGTGAGGTTTTTCACACTCTGCTTGTCGGTATAGTTTGTACCTGAACCGTCAGCCTTTGTATTCCAACCCTTAAAGTTATATGAGGTTCTCTTAAATCCGTTAGCAGTAAGGTTCTTTGCGACATCATAAGTCATACTCATAGATGCAGTTGAACCGCCTGTAGCTCCGTTTTCGTCAAACTTAATAGTGTAAGTTATAGGCTTCCACTTTGCATAGAGAGTTACAGTACCGCCATTTGTTGATGTGAGGTTCTTTACACTTTGCTTATCGGTATAGTTTGTTCCCGTACCGCTTGAATTTGTATTCCAACCGTCAAAGATATATCCTGTTTTCTTAAAGCCGTTGGCTGTCAAATTCTTTGCAACATCGTAGGTCATACTCATTGAAGCAGTAGAACCGCTTGTCGCACCGTTTCCGTTGAACTTGATAGTATAGGTGTTCGGAGTCCACTGTGCATATAAATAGAAGATACCACCATTTACAGTTGTGAGGTTCTTAACCGACTGCTGATTTGTGTAGTTAGTACCGCTACCATCAGATTTCGTATTCCACTTGGAGAAGGTATAACCCGTTCTTGTATAACCATTCTTATTGAGGTTCTTTGCAACATCAAATTTCATAGTCATACTTGAAGTTGTACCGCCTGTGTTACCATTACCGTTAAATGCAATAGTATATGAGTTTGTATCCCACTGAGCATAAAGTGTTATTGTCGCTCCGTGAGTTGCTGTCAAATTCTTAACTGACTGCTTATTGTAATAACTTGTACCGCTACCATCTGCCTTTGTATTCCAACCGGAAAAGTGATAACCTGACTTTGTAAAGCCATTTGCAGTAAGGTTCTTCGCAACATCGTAGGTCATTGTCATATTGGCAGTAGAACCACCTGTGTTCCCGTTGCCATCGAATTTAATTGTGTAGATGTTGGGAACCCATTTTGCATACAATGTTATACTTCTGTCACCTGTTGTTATATTGGATGCAAAATCAGATGTCTTTTTTGTTGAATCATAAGGAACTTCAGTTCCTCCACTTGCCTGTGTTGTCCAGGAGGATGTTGTATATCCCGTTTTATATAAATCATAATTAGATGCCTTAAATATTCCGACCGTATTATTATATTCGGTGTTCTGTGAAACCTTCATATTAAGAGAGTTCCAATATACATAACCATCAACGAGTTTGAACATCGTAGATGTGGTGCTGCCACCATTTGCGTGATAATGGACTGTAAGAATATGCGGTTCCCACTGTGCATAAAGAGTTACGGTTGCTCCTTGTGTTGAGGTTAGATTTTTAACCGACTGCTTATTTGAATAACTTGTGCCACTTCCGTCAGATTTTGTATTCCAACCTGAAAAAACATTACCGGTCTTTGTGAATCCATTTGCGGTCAGGTTCTTTGCTACGCCATAAGTCATTATCATAGAAGCAGTTGAACCGCCCGTATTACCGTTACCATTAAACTTAATGGTATAAGTCTTGTTTGTAGTTTCGTTGTATGCAATTCCTGCACCATAACCTTTGGTAAGAATATTCTCAAAGGTTGCTTTGGAAGAACTGCCGATTGCACTTGCAGCCGTCCATAAACCCTGACCATCAGGGGTATAAAGTTTATTGGGCCAAATACGATTTGTATAAGAAGAAATAAATCCCCACGTTCTTGAGGTTCCGTCACTTGTGCCACCTGTACTTGAACCGCCCAATACACTTCGTCCGCAATAGGCTATTTCTGAAACCGTTAAAGCCTGATATTCGCCGGCAAGACAAACATCAAACAGAGGTTCAATAACAACTTTATCGCCATAGACCATGTTAGACACACTACCTACACCGAGTTTAGAAAGCACTTTGTTGATATTAGCTTCGTAGCTCTGCCAAGTTTCTACTCCACTGGGATTAGGAAGAGTGGTAGTGAATCCCATCGAACTTTCTTTATAACAGTTTGTCTGATTATAAGTTGTAGTTAATTTCGCATTTTTATTTGTTATTATCTGTTTCTTGTTGTACTTTGTTGAAAACTTTGCGGAAGTCGAATAGGCATTGTCACCGTTTGATGTATTTCTGTAAACATCAATAACTTTTGTAACTTTCATCCCACCCGATGAATTAACCGCCGAGAAACGATAACCGACAACGCAAGCCGAGTCGCTTGTTGAACGGATAACATAACCCGTTGAACTACCATTAACCGCATTGGTACTTCCACCTGCGGAACTACCATCCCATGAAAGGGCAAATGCGGAATACGGTATTGCCGACAGTAAAGTACAAAGAACAAGAAGAATTGAAATTATCTTTTTAATAATAATCATCTTCCTTTCATAAAAAAATAAAAGCTCGACTTTTAAGCCGAGCCTTTGGTAGATTATTCATTAATGTGAATGACAAGTTTTTCCTTTTACTGACTTACCACATTCAGGACACTTTGTATCTACTGTAAATCTTACGCAAGTGCTTCCTGAACCTGTTCCTACCTTTTTACCACATTCCTGACAGTATTCACAAGGGTCACTCTTTGCATTGTAACTTTCACATTTAGTGGGGGCATAACAAGCATTTCCCCATTCGTCATAAGTGTAGAAGCTCTTACAAGAGTGTGAACCGCAGTGGGGACAGCCTTTGCTTTCAAGACTCACAATGAAATCGTGAGTTTCCTTACTGTCACAATGATGTCCTTTCTTTCCGCAACTGTATTCTTTTACACTATCGCTACCGCTATCAATGATTTCGTGATTATTGCCCTGTGATACTCCTGCAGGATTTCCCTGTGTTACGGGTTCCGCAGGTTTAACAGTTGTCTGCTGTGTAGGTTTCTGTGTGGTAGGCTTTGTTGTTTCAGGCTCTTCAAGTTTGATAATCTCAACACCTTTTTCGGTTGTAGTTTCCGAACTTTCGGTGTTTTCTGTAATGTCGTCATCAATTACCACATCACTGATTGTTTCTTCAATTTCTGTTGTCGGTACAGTTGTGGGTTCCTCTGTGTCATTCTTTACAAAGTTACCAATCATCACAGCAATAAGAATTGATACTGCGATTATGCCGACAATGAGAGCCGCAATAATTCTGTTGTTTTTGTTTCCCTTTTTGTTGGGGTTACTTGTTAAAATCATCATTTTTGTTTCCTCCTATGATTTAGAATTTCTCGGTTAATATAGATGTTACCTCTATTGGGATGCTCACAGCCGGGAACTCATTTCCTGCAAACCACATCGGGATTATAATGGTGTAATTTACAACAAGTTCAAGTTCGTTTGCTTCTCGGAAGCTGAGCACGGGTTCTGATATGCGAAACAACTCTTGTCCGTCTGCATCTATACTATATAGCATTCCGTCATCTATTTCCAATGTGCAAAATGAGATTAACGATGTGCGAAATTCCTCTGCATCAATTACTTCGGTGTAGTCGTTACCTTGCTTGATACTGTTATATATTTCAGTTGAGTTTTGAGTTACAAAACTATCAAGTACAACCTTTGTGTTTTCTCTCATAAGTTTCACTTTGGAAATAGAAGCAGAGTAAGTGAAGATTATAGAAAAGATTGCTACAAAAACAATAATAAGGACACAGGGAGTGATGTATCCTTCTGCTTTCTTTGATTTCAATAATTTCATTTACTTACACCTACTTCCAATACTTTTCCGAAATACCTGACCTGTGACTTGTAACAGTTACAGGGATCCTGAACATACCGAGTCCCTGAACATAAGTCTGTACGGACACATAAACATCCATTTGGTCACCGAGCTGAACTCTCTCGTAGGTAGCATTAAAATAGCTCTCTGCATCAGTATTAACATTAAAATCAAAGAACTGATTTTGTAAACTTTCAACTCTTTCATCAAACTCACTGTCAAAGCATCCGTTAAAGGTTGCTGTTTCAATGAGCTGACCTGATATTTCATCAAGGTCTTGTTTAAGAGTCATAAACTGAAAGATATTGAGAACTACAACAACTACCATCATCATAGCAAAAATGCCGATTACAACATCCATATAACCTTCTGCTTTTTTTGAAGTAATTATCTTTTTCATCTTTCCACCTCCGTTAGCCAAAAAGAACGCCGACAGAAGAAACAATCTGAGCGAGAATAACTACGATATAGATGAGCATAAAACAGAAGAGAAGACACATAGAAAGTTTCTTGACTTTCTTCGGTATTTTCTCAGCCTCAAGTCTTAACTGCTGTCTTTGAATATCCGCAAATTTCATTGAAAGAGAATTCCAATAAACCGTGTTGACATCACCTCGGTCAACAGATATAAGACCTCGGCAAACGTCACTCATAAGAGGTGAACCTACTCGTGCTTCAAGTCTTGTGATAGCAACTTCCGTATTACCGGAATGAATATCTGCAGCAGTAATGTCAAGTTCGTGCTTGAGTTCAGGTCCCGCATTACGGGCAAAAGACTCAATCATTTCAAGAACATCCTTACTGTGCATAAGAGATTTTTCAATCTTAAACACAAATCTCGGAAGTTCATATTCAATCTTTGCTCTCTTTTTCTTTATTCGGTTGGAAATACCTTTCATATTCATTCGGTACAGAATGAACGCAAGGAAAAGAATAATTGGTGAGAGTATCGGGAATATGAATAAAACAGGGATTGCAAACACACCTATAATGAGAGATTTTACAATAGCATTTGCCATAAACATTTCAGGTGTAATATCCATCTGTGCAGTTCTCAAATCAGATTCTAACTGACCTTTTTTTAATTCATTGAGTTTCAGTTTATTTGCAATAAATGAAGCAAAGGAAGAAAGCCAAACATCAAGACTGCTTGTATTCTCTTTCTGCTGTTTTGCAAGGTTATTAACCGCCTTTGATGTTCTCATATAAGGAATACGGAAGTGGTCTGCAAGTATCATAAATAAGCCGATTCCGCAAAGAACACCGATACAAATTTTCATTATCATCAGACCGCCTCCTTATCTTTTGTATTCTACGGGTTTTGTGAACTTTAACATAAAGAAGTATGTTACCACTATCACAATACCGCATACACCGAGTACGATTTTACCGGGTGTTTCAAATATGAGTGTATGAAACCAATCCTTATTAAGAACATACAAGAGAGGAATATTGCCGACTACAAGACCAACCATAGTGTAGTATTCAGTTCTTACTGCTGACATCATTGTATTGAGTTCATTGTTTACAATACGAACATCGGTAAGCTTTGAAACAATAGGCTGCAAGGTATCTTTCATTTCTTGGTTATCCTGGCACTGTATCAGGGTATCAACCCATTCACGGAAGATTTCATCATCTACCTTACCTTTAAGGTTATATAGTGCCTGTTTAACACTTGAAGATACCGCCATAGCATCACCTACAAAAGCCGTAAAACTTTCTTTAAGTGGTGGCTTGATATACGGTAGATTTTCCTGAACTGCGGAAATGATGTTACCATCTCTCGTATAAGATGTGGTTATGATTGAAAGTGTTGTTTCAAGCTCTTCCTTTGTCTGTTTTTCGTAAATTGAGATAATATTACGAACATAGATGAACGGTATCATTGCAAATGCTACCGAAAGAGCAGGTATAAGGAATACGTTATCAATCAAGACAGCAACAACGGCACCTATTGCAAATAGGACTAATGCAGAAGAACATACTAATGCAAATTTTCCCTCTTTACCGCAAGATGCCAAAGCTGATTGCAGATATTCAAGTTTTGCACCCAAACCTTTTTTGTTTTTTCCGGCTCTGAGTGCTCTTGCTCTGTCACGAAGATTAGGTTTCTTTGAAATAACAGAATTGATGTCCTGAGAAATCTGCTGTGGTGTCAGATTAAGAAAACAAACGATTGCTATAATAAGAAATATAGACGCAATCATTGGGAGTATCATTCATAATCAGCTCCCTTCTTTAAGAATTTGTTGAGTTCCTCCTGTGGTACACCAAACTGCAGGAGTTTTCTTTTGAGATTGTCCGACATTATTTCAGGCTGTTCAAAATAGCCTTCAGTAACATATTTGCCGTTTACAATTTCGTTTTTGGTGATATTAAATCTGAATAGTGTGTGATAAACTCTATCACCATTGGGAAGTATCTCACACTCGGAAATATCCATAATCTTTCTTTCGTTGTTCTCTAACTTATGAGAGTAAACAACAATGGGAAAAGCCTGACCTGCCTGCATAAGAGAAGTTTTGAAATCGATAGGGAAACGCTTCTGACAAAGAAGAGCGATTCGCATATGTGCTGAATCAGCAGCAAATGCGTGAACTGTCGATACAACCGTATGACCTGTAAGACTTGCTTCAACTGCTGAATAACATTCAACATCTCGCATCTCACCGACACAAACAATATCGGGATTAAATCGAAGCGAAGCCACAACAAGGTCTTCCTGAGTTATATCAAATGCAGGGTTATCAGACGGACGGGAAAGGGTATGGACAACATTGTTTACTACCTTGCCTTTCTTTTTTCGGACAAAGGAAAGTTCTCTCGAACCTGTTTCAATAGTGAATACTCGCTTACCATCGGGAATTGTTGTGAGTAGTGCATTAAGAAGTGTTGTTTTACCGGAGGAGGTAGCACCTGCTACAACCATTGAAACACCGTAACGCATACACATACAAAGGAAATCAATCATCTTTTCAGTTGCATTACCGGAAGAAATAATCTGTTTTCTGTTAATTCTTGATGGATGCAAAAGACGGATAGAAACACTGACACCCACTTCATCGTCAACAAGAGGTTCTTTCAGAGCCGTAATACGGGTATTATTAGGCAAATGACCTTGTGACATGGGAGTGGAGTTATCGATTATCATACCTGAATGATGAAGCAAACGCTTTACAATATCAACAGCGTGTGAAGGAGAATAGAAATGCTCCTTTGCTTTTATCGTTCTGCCTGATGTGTAAGTTATTGCAATATCATTCCAAGCATTGATGTTGATTTCTTCAATATTATCTCTGCCCAGATACTTGGTAAGAATGGAGTATTCAGCCATTTCAGAATAAAGCTTGTTGACGAGTTCTGTCTGTGTCAAGCCATCAACAACATAACCACTGTCACGGAGATATTTTTCAATATATGCTCGGAGCTGTGGCAATTTACTTGAATCAGAAAGTGCCGCCGCATAACGAGAGGAGATATGCTCCTGAATCATCGATAACAGCGGCACAAAATCAATGATTTTCTGCATTACTTAATCTCCGTTCACTTTGATTTTTTGTTCTTTTTACCCCTTACAACACAATAAGCAAGAGCGATTCCGGAAACAATGAAAGTAGCAATAGCAGGGAAAAACTTTCTTTTATCACCTGTCTGCGGAATTTCGGGAACCTCTTCGTTCACCGATTCACTATCATCTTCCACGGTTTCGCCGTCCTCAAGAACTTCAACAGTAGCACTTTCAACTTCCTCTGTGATTTCGCTATCTGTATTGTCTGAACTTTCAACTCCTTCGGAAGATTCAGGCATTGTTGTTTCGTCTGCTTCGGTAGATGTTTCCACATCAGTTGTTGCAGTTTCGGCATTATCAATCACTTCCTCAGCTGTTGTTACTTCAGGTGATGTTTTCTCTTTTTCGGTTGTTCCTGTATCAGGAATTACGGGTTCTGTTTCAGATGTGGCACAAGCTACTACTGAACCTGCAGTTGCAATAACAGCTATTGTAGCAAGAATGCTAAAAATCTTTTTCATATTTTTAATTCCTTTCTCTTACATAATTCGGTTTATTATCTTTGAAATCTCTGTACGATACTTCTTATCTTTTGCTCTTTCATAAAGCAGACCATCAAGATGCTGACCTCTTATCTGCTTACTGTAAGGCAAGATATATGAAATGTTCTTCACATTGGTTCTCACATCATCAACGGGTGAATAAAGCTCATTTTCATTCACATTAAGAATTCTTATTGCTCTTTCCGCATTGTTTCCGAAAAGCTCCTCATTGGATGCAAGATATACCATACTTTTAAGGTCAGGTGAAATAACCATAATTACTTCATCAGCCATACCCAAGGCATATTGTGAAATGAGGTCATTTTCTTCATCTGTACAATCGACAAACACATAACCTGCCATCGTATGAAGCACATCAAAGAGTGCTTTTACCTTATCATCCGTAAGGTCAGGATATGAGTATTTGTTTTCTCCAGCCTTGTAACCAAGACAACCGAAGTTTTTCATTGCCTTAACCGTTACAAGGTGGTTAAGAACATCTTCTTCATAAATATCTGTCTTATCGAGCATCTTACCGAGAGAGAATATACTGTCAGGCGTATAATTTGGGAATAAAACACCCAAAGCAGGGATTTTCAGGGATGGTGAAAGATAGATTACTGCTCCGCTTGTAGTGGCACAGTAGAGTTCCTGAGCGATTTTAAGGGTAACAGTTGTTTTACCGCTACCGGGTGAACCGATTACAGCAATAATTTTAGCCATTCTTATCAGCCTCACTTACACTCTTTTTTGCGAAATAGTCATCCTGTGCTTTAAGGAACTTATTTGCCGTAGCATCGTCACCTCTGTAAACAAGAGCAACGTGCATTACTGCACTTTCCTCGTAGTTTGCAAGGATTTTTGCCTGTTCAACAGACACAAGAACTGTAATTGTTGTAGGAAGCTCAAAGCTGCCGTCCTCATTTTCAATTACATCGTTCTCATCTATACCGCCTGATGTGGTTGTTGTTATTACTTTCACATATTTAAGACCTGCAGGAATTTCTGTATGGTCATCCTTATCGGTTACACAAATACTTACAATGTCACCGTTTTCAAGCTTACCTGAAAGACCGCCCGCAAATGAGTTTATAGTGATACTCATTGCAACCTTATCACCTTTAAGGGAAGCCATAACATCGTTAGCTGTGTTTGCATTATCAGTTACCTTACTTTCGGTTGCGAAGTCGCCTTTGAATATATCTGCTGTTGCAAATTTACCGACAACCGTTTTCTTGTCTTTGATTACCTTTTCGGGCAATGCAGAATTTGAGATTTTAACAAGCTCAACATCCGTGTCTTTAATCTCTGTTCCATGAGATACATCAGTTACGAAACGGATTACCTCAGTTTTCTTATCAGAGATGTTATTTACAAGGGGTGATACAACAAAGGTTACTGCCACCGCAAGTACAATACAGACAATACCTATCACTGTTCTGTTTTTCATTTCTTTTCAACTCCTTCATTACAAAAATCTCGCTCTATTACTTCGGGAGGTGAAGTAACAAAAGTAATAAATGTTCTATCAAAATCTTTCTTTGACACCGTAAGTTCTTTACCGTTTGAGTAAATGAGTCGTACTTTGCTTTCATCGATTATTTTCCAATCGGTGAGAAAATCAGGTTCCTTTTTCATTGCTATACCTCCTTTAGCAGAAATACATCAGCATAAAGCCAATGCTTAAATACGGAACGAGTGGGAAAGGTTGGTTTTTTGTTTTCTTTTGTTTCTGAATGATTAGATTTGCTATCACCGAAACAATCAGACCGATAATAAGACCTGCTACACTTTTGGAGAAACCAAGCAAAAAGGCACAAGCAGCAGATAATTTAACATCAGCACCGCCAAGTCTATTTCCGCTTACCATAGCACAGATTAACAACATTCCGCCGATAATAAAACCGCTTAAAAGCATCATTGGAATATTCGTAAGTGTTACACCTATGAAGCCTGTAATGAATATCAAAACCGAAACAAAATCTTTTACTTCATGTGTCTGTATGTCAGATACCGAAGCATAAAGAAGAATTTGCATAAAGATTATGCCTTTAATTAGTTCTGTTGACCAACCAAAAGCAATTAGCAAACTTGACACAAGAATAATACTGATGCAATGATATATTGGGATTTTTTTGCTTTCTTTTTGAAATCCCGGTGTTTTGCTCACGATGAGCTTTGTTATCTTGTGCATAGCAAGATAAAAGAGAAAAATGCAGATTAACCTCAAAAGAGTTGTTACAAAATCTTCTGAATTAAACTCCATAAGCCTTTCAGGTGATATAGGTCTTATTGGTCCTATTGGTTGTATAAATCTTGTCATAGTTATCAGTCCTCAAAAAAGTGGGCGATGCAGTTTTTCTGCTCCGCCCGTTTAATTTATTTAACCTGCGTAGTTAAAAAGACCTTCGACCTTTTCGGTTACGGTAGGCATGATGGTTGTGTTGAAGAGTGCATAGAGAAGAGTGAGAAGAAGAGCACCGATTACTACGGCGATGAGAATCTTAACACCTGTGTCCACATACGCTTCAGCAACAGTGCCGTCGAGAACTGCGTGAGCCTTTGCCATCATTTCGGTTTCCTTAGCTGCAACGAAACCCTTTACCTTGTTTGCTACACCTGTAGCCATTGACTTAATCTTGTTAAACATAATTTTTTACCTCGTTCTTTCTTAAAATTATTTTGTTGTTTTCGCTTAACCTGCGTAGTTGAAGAGCCCCTGAATCTTTGTTGTGACAGTGGGCATAATAGTTGTGTTGAAAAGTGCATAGAGACCGCCGAGAAGAAGAGCACCGATAACTACGGCGATGAGAATCTTCACACCTGTGTCCACATATGCTTCTGCGATTGTACCGTCAAGAACTTCGTGTGCCTTCTGAGAAACCTTTTCTGCACAGAAATCCTTTACTGCCTGAACCTTTGTCTGAATGAATGACTTTGCTTTGTTAAACATAATTTTTTTACCTCGTTCTTTCTTAAAATTTAGTTGTTTTCGTTGAGTTTCTGCTCATAAGCAGAGAAGAGAGCTTCTTCAAGTTCTTTACGAGCCGAAGAAGAAATGGGATGACATACGGGTCTTGTAACTTCTTCACCCTTGGCTGTCTTCCAACTTGTCATAGGCATTGACATATATCTGCCTTTTTCGTTTTCAACAACACCAACGCCGTGAATTACGACTGCATCATCGATAATGATGTTTGCATAAGCCTTAGTAGGCTTATCACCTTTGAGAATTTTCTTGATTTCAACTTTGATATTCATTTTGAATTTTCCTTTCTTGTATTTACTAACAGAGTTAATATTTCTTATTCTCGGTTAGTACAGTTAGTATTTAATAAAGGGGAGAGTGGGAGAGGGGGAAATGAAAAGCTATCGAGCACCTCGGTCTTTGCTTCTTTGCAAAGCTCTTGTGTAATACTCGATAGCTTTAATTACATATTCGCACTGTTTATCCTTGGGAACGGACGACGGAATTGCTTTTGATATGCGATTATCTCTGAACGGAGATTTTTCTTTCTGATTTGGTTTCTCTTCATCCATAATCGTATCAATTTTTTCTTTCGTTAATGTGCCCTGTTCTGCATATTTTCTCATTCGCAGAGTTTGTGCATGAGAAGGGGTTGCATCCGCTGCACCAATAGCATCATAAAGCCACTTTTGTGCTTCAGGTGCAAAATATGATATCTCCACAGCAGGTCGCATAGCGATGAGCTTTTCATCAACAAGATTAAGCAGTTCAGGGATTAGATTTGTAAGCCTGATATATCTGCGAACTTGGTCTTGGCTTTCACCAACTTGCTCACCAAGCAACTCACGAGATGTTTTAGACTTCTGTGCCGATGGCACAGAAGTTAAATCTGTACGTTCACCTTGCCTTTTCATTGCTTCAAGTCGCATCTTATATGCAAAAGCTTTTTCGGAAGGTAAGATTTCATCTCGTTGCAGATTGCTGTCAACCATTGAGAGTATCGCTTCGTCTCTCGTCAGTTCTTTAACTCTTGCAGGTATCTTTTCGATTCCTGCAAGTTCAAAAGCTCTCTTTCGTCTGTGTCCGGATACCATTTCGTATGTTCCATCATCAAGGGATCTTACTAATACGGGCTGAATTAAACCTCTTGTTTTTATACTTTCAACAAGTTCAAGCATATTTTCATCGTCTTTAACCTTATATGGGTGGTCAGGAAAATTTTTTATTTGCACTAATGATATTTCTTGAATATCATCCTGATTTTTATTTCTGTTATCCATTCATTCCTCCTAAATGATTATGTCTGTAATTTCAAAAAGACAAATCATTATTATTTTTAATCAAATTATTTCTTACAGTATTTGTTCTGAACATCCCCTGTATATGGTAATTTGTCCATGGGAAATCATTTGACGTTCAGCTGCTTACTGAATCCATAGGAATTTCACCTCTGACGGGTTCTCCGTCAGCCGCTTGCGGAAGTATCATTATCCCTTGTATCTGTCATCGCCACCATCGAGAGCAACTCGGCTTTTGCTGTATAGGTTTTATCGCTCTCTTCACAAGAAGGTCATGGCGCACCTACAATCACGGCTTGACGAATATTCGCCAATACAAGTAATGTGTCAAATGAAATGTGTATTTAATTTTCAAGGTGCAGTAATAAGTGAGGTTTTACAAATGCCTCACCTATTACCACCAAGAAAATCATTTTGCACACCTTGATTTTATATTTTTGCAAAAATATTCATAAAATTAAAACGCCATTATTCCGTGGAATAACAGCGTTTTTTTGTTATAAAGCAAAATTACCTTATTGGTATCATTTGCACAATAATATTTGAAAGATACAGTTTATTCGTTATAGAGTATCAGTCAGTTGTCTAAAACAGAATTATTATATGTAATAGTTTTGTTTTAGATACCGCAAGAAATATAAGTGTTCTCTCTGTATAGGGATATCATATTTAAAATTACATAGAAGCAGATTCAATCAAAGAAGCGTTTCATGATTTTCACAAACACTTCATTAACGGAAAATCGTTCCAAATAGCATAAAGAATCAATTCAGTCTGATTGAAGTTTTCAGAAAAAAAAGCTTTTAAAAGTTCTTCAGGATTTTTAGACTTATTTACCAGCAAGGAAACAATAGAAGCATCTTCAATACGGATTTCATTATCATCGAAGCAAGCAAGCAATAATACTTTCGGGCAACTCATCCTCTGCTGGAAATTTCATTTTCTCACTATAACAATAATAATTATCAAAAAACATCACTTGAACTTCAAAAACATAAAAATTAATATCATCTTCAAGCGCATATGCAGTTATTGTTTCTGTCTTTATTCCTTTTGTTGTATCTGCATTCTTATGTATCCACCCGGACAACTTTTCATAATCCCATAAACGGACATATTTTGTCCCGTTATAGATAAATTGACCGCCTTCTCCTTCTTCACAATCCAATGCAATATGAAAATCAACAGAAGTTTTTTCAATTATGCTTTTTTGACCAGTTAATACAATTAACATTGTACTAAACAAAACAATTATTGAAAAAACAGATGATAACAAAAAAACAACGGCAGGAGTTAACTTTTTTGCTGTGTATATCCATTATGGCATTCTCCAATCAACAGTAAAATATTCTCTTCCATGTTTTTTATCATAATACGGATCAAAAATTGTAGCAGAATATTTGTCTCTTATTCCATTATCCAAATTTTAATGGTAAGCTAAAAAAAGGAGATAATACCTTAGTCGGTTTTATCTCCTTTTTTGTTGTAATATGAATATATTTCAAACATTCCATACCACAAAAACTGTTTCTCTTTTTGCAGTTTCAAGCATATCTATTGTACTTTTTCTAATGCTTTTCGGTCTATCTCTTTCGTAAAGATCAAAAAGAATAGAATGATATAAATTTAAGCTTCCGTCTGTTCCGTAAATCCAATTCTTAATCATTTCAATAAATTCTTCTTGGCTGTTACTACACCAAAGTGCTGTCAATAATTGTTGTGCACTTGCAAATGACGAGTAAAAAGAAAGTGAATGAACATCAGCAGGAGATTTATCATTAATTTCGTCTGCATATTGAAGTATTGTTTTGCCTAATTTATTTAA
The DNA here is from genome assembly GCA_045538645.1 of Acutalibacteraceae bacterium. GTDB lineage: Bacteria > Bacillota > Clostridia > Oscillospirales > Acutalibacteraceae > RUG806. Next base: position 110,893 of record JAZSRT010000109.1, read on the forward strand.
TTCTTCAACCTCACACTGTCTGTTGGGATCTACAGTTGAAAACCCGCCAAGCAAAATGACCTGAAGTAATTTTGAACTAAAACTTTTACTTGTTAAAAATGAATATTCAGATAGACATATACTGAACAAATAAATTTGTTCAGTACCTAAGTACGATATTTCAACTTCGTTCTGTTTATTTTTTAAAGTCAAAGTTCTGTTCTTAAGCAAATTCTTTTTGTGTCTAAAAGCTTGTTTCTGTGCTTTGATCATACCTTTAGATAATTGTTGCAATGCTGCTACATCATCCAATTTATTAAATTCATCTTCAATATTGGTCTTTTTTACTTCAATAAAACAAATTCTATTAGAACTTTTTATTACCAAATCACAATCAGATTCATCATCTTGTGTAGTGTATTTACCATTATATAAAGAATATCCTTTTTTAGACATTTCTGCACGCAACATATCTTCCACCAAAGGGCCAAGTTCTCGATCCAATAAGTCGAATTTTGCCTTTATCATATCATAAGCAACAAGATAAAAACCAAAACCTGTAAAATGATAATCAATATACAAATACTTTTCAAATGGGAACCTAATGATAGGTCTTGTGTAAAAATCTGTTTCTCCCTCTAATGATTTAAATTTACTGTTTACCTCTTTTATCGGTCTAGACATATCTTCTAGTATGAGATTTATTTTATAGTAAGCAATCTTTGTTTTCTTGTGAATATTATTTAAGTTCAAAAATGCATAAGGTTGATCCAACATCATTAGATATTCTGCTAAACAACAATATTCCTTAAAGTTATATCTTTTTTCAGCCTTATCAAAAAACGGTTTAATTAAAAAATCTAATAACAGCAATATATATTTTTTACTATACTGCTTAGGAGTACACATTTTATCATAAATAATCTCATTATAAAAATACAAAGGAAAATTTTCTACTCTCATCATTGGGTATTCCATACCGGATTCACTCTGTATATCAAACACATCAAGCCAAGCTCTTGTAATTTGAAAGATTTCATTTACTTTGCTTTCTATTATACTCACATCATTACTTATAATATTAGCACGAAGATGCTTTACAGATAAATTAAGTAAAATATTTATAGGTTCATTTCGTTCATCTTTTACATTTCTCGATATATTATACAAGTCGAACATAGGTATATATTCAGCAAAAAAATCACTAAATATCTTACCTAAAACATAATTTCCACTGACAGACTTAATTTTTCCTTCAACTAAATTAAATATTTTTTGTGATGTCTCCTCATTGCAAGCAAAACCAGAATAGTCAATCTCTGGAGTGATACCATAGTTTTCTAAAAATTTCGCAGATTCTATCATTCTGTCAAGTTGAATTTGAGGTATATCTATTGAAAAATCCGGCAACTTTAATCCATAAATAAACAATTGTTCTATTGTACTCTCTTCAACTTTATAATAAAATTGATTGCCTAAATATGTACTTAAGTTTGTCAATAGCTGTAATTGTTTACTATAATCCAAATTCTGCATTTTAGAAAGTATATAGTAATATCTTTTTATTCTGACTAAAATATTACTACCAATAATTTGACCTTCACACTCCATTTTTAATAATTCGTGTTCTGTTATTTTAGCAGTTTCAATATCAGTTTCGTATGAATATAATGCAAGTTTAGCACATTTTTCTTTAATTATATTTTCATCTTCTTTTGTTTCAATGTTCTGACTAACAACTTTGTCAATTATAGAAACAATCAAATCCCATGTTTTATTATTTTCAATATTTTTCATACTTTTTTCTCCTAAACTAACGATGGTTTACAAAACTTTATATTTTTCGGAGAGTATATTTGGGATATCGTATCTTTTATCTAAATCGTGAGTCTTTTTCAGAATTTCAAGTGGATTAAAAAACGGAGTAGACGCTATTAGATCTTGACCTGTTTTGCCAACATCTTGCAATGTTTTGTTGTTACATATAACATCTTTTATTGATTTTGAGAAGTACATATCTTCTGAGTACATAAACATAATCAGTGTCAAAGCCGCAAGTTTATCCTCTAATTCAAGTTTATTAAATTGTTTGTAAAAAGGTCTATATCGTTTGTCTCCGTTTTCAATGAACATGATAATAACGGATTCTTGTTTCAATGGAAAAATGCTTATATGTATATTTTGTATTTTGTATTCAGGATTTGGATTATATATATTATTAATAATATTGCCTTCGAAATCTACAACTAATGCTATAGAAGCTTGAAAAACGATAGGCACTACATAATTAAGTTTTTCGTAGTAACAAACATAATAGTCTGTTTCGCTGTTTTTCTCTAATGCTCGTTTTGCTTTTATATAGCTATTTTTATATTCGTTTAAATCCATTTTGTTTGCAATGTTTTTAGCTTGACTGATTATTTTTGCTTTGGGTGAATTTTTTTCTAATATATTAAACTGTTCAATTTCTAAATTGCGCTTGTTGATAGATTTTAAACTGTTTTTTAGAGCTATTTGGTTAATCATTTTGGGTGTTGGTTTATTGTTGTAATTATCAGGATTTTCATAATCCGAGAAAATTTTGCTATCACAGTCATTACAAATCAAATGAAATACACCTGCGTTTTCTACACCTTTTTCACTATCTAAAAAAGGATTATCAACTAAGGTATTTAGAGTTAACACTTCACCATCTAAGGCTATATTCTTTAAACAGAATCTAGGTACAGAGTGCGAGTTGCAAAAGCTTGAAACTGGCTTGCCACAAAAATAACAAGTATCTCTTTTGGCTGCTTTTCTAGCATCTTTCATTATTTTACTCATTTTCTTTTTGTAAGTAAAATCACTGTTAATTAACTCTTTCTCTTCATCAGTAAAAGCACCTAAATTTATAACTTTAATAAAATCATCATTCATTATATTACCTCATAATACAGCATTATAACATACATAAATACAAATAAACAATCAATACACACATTCGACAAAGTCACTATTAATTTGTACAATTAAGCTGTAAAATTAATGGTGGCTATCATTATTTACAAAGGTAATTTCAATAAAACATTTTATAAAATTTGTTCTGCTTAAGGTTATTTTTTATTTGCTTTTCGTATAAACTGTTTGCCAGTTACAATTTGTTATAATAATTTCAAAAAACCAACAAATATCTGAAATATTATTTTATAAAATGAGCAATTCATTTATCTGCATTTCCTTTTAATAATGCTGCAAAAAGTGCTGCATCTTTATTGTAGTTTCTTACACTAAGCCCTTCTAATACTTTTTTCTCTGTTTCTGGTGACCAGTAAATTTTAAGATTCTCTTTTGCTCTTGTTATAGCAGTATAAAATATGTTGTGAGTAATAAGTTCTTCTACCTCATTTGTTACAACAATTTTAACGGACTTATACTCTAAACCCTGAGCTTTTGAATAGAAACAGCATATGCAACTTGGAAAGGCACAATAGCATCTGAAGAATCAGAATCATCATCAGTACTAAGATATTTGTCCACAAAAAAACTAATAATAGAATTTCCTTTATCAGATGTACCAACTAAGGTAAAATCATATTCTTCTGCTTCCCACTCCGTAATTGCAATATCTAGCTCTATGTCAAATCTTATTTTATCACCACAAATCTCTATATCGGTTAGTCGCCCTTTCATATTATTATAAATTAAAGGTGCAAATCGGTCTGATTCGTTAAAAAGAATAGGATCACCTATTTTATAACTGTTTATCCCCCAATAAAATGCTTTATTTGGGTTGCTACTTTGCAAAAATCTATTTATATTATTAATTCCATAAAGCCCATCATAATTTAAACATAAGATAATTTCATCATCTTCTGCATGTTCAAATATAGACTCATCAAGATTTACAGTATATCCTCCTTTTACCAATGGCTCTAAAATCGAATCATCTAATATTCGAACTCTATTCCAAATTGTAAGTAATCTTTCATTGGTAGTTCTGTATGGATTTGTTAACTCAAAGACAGATGTTTCGGGGATGAATTGCCTAGCTATGCTAAACCAATTTCCAAATAGTATAGATTCAATCTGAAATACATCACCAACCAAAACAAGAAGTTTAAATGATGCTTTATCTAAAATAGCTCGCATATCTTTATTGCTTACAGTACTACACTCATCTATAAAAACAATGTCAAACTCAGTTTTTCTATTATATTTAGATAGGAAGCTGGTTATTGTTTTAAATGAACGATTATCAGCATTAACTTTTCTTCGCATATTGTCAACTGCCGGGTTTGTATTTGCTAAATATAATTTATTTCTGTCATTGTATAAGTTTGAAATATGGTTTATTAATGTAGATTTCCCTGTCCCGGCAGAACCATATATTACTGCTACTTGCGAATTAGAAAAAACATCCCTTAATGCTTGTAATTTTTCAATGCTATCTATTCTATATGAAGGATTTTTAGTTAACCATGAATCTACAAAATTCGTATATCCATTAATTCCATTAGAAGAAAGTTCTTTCAATTTTTTAATTATTTCAGAAGTGTCGTCAACAAAACCTTTCATATACAAATGATTTTTATATAGTTTAAGGTAACGTTCGGTATGCTTATAATAAACGTAACCATTATACTTTTGTATTAAATTCTCTATGTTTTTAAAGTTGACTAATTCGTTAATAGGTGTAAACAAAATATCATTTTGTTCTGTATTATTCTTTATCAACCTCGATAAAAACTCATGTCCCCGTCCACTGTGATTTATACAATCGAAAAGATCATATATTCGGGGATTGTGTTCAATCAAAGAACTCGCAAAAGGCATTTGATCAAAAGGTATACATCCCCATTGCAAATTCAAATTAGATAATTTTTCACAAGTTTCTCGACTATATTGTTTTTTCATAATTTTGTTATTCATTTTGTGAAGAAGATATCTAATAACAATATGACCAGGCTCTTTATTTTGAATTAGTTGTCTGGATTTGTCGAGCAACTCAAAAACATGCATTACTTTTGCATCTTTAGCACACAGTGCCTTTGCTCGCAAATAATAATGATCTGATGATGTTACCAAATCAACCAAACTTATACCACTTTCTGTTAAGATCTGCATTAAATTACGAAATTCTTTATTTCCAGTGCTTATTGCAGACTGACGGTTACCAAGAATATTTGCAAAACGATTAATTTCACAAGGACGGATTGAAACCTCCCATTTATCTATAATCTGAATGGGCATTATTTTTCCTAGCACTTTGATATAATCATTATGCATGGTTAATTTTACTGCATAGTTATCTGATATTTCAATATTTGTAAAAGCAATAACTCTTTCAAATTTACTCGCATAATCATTAGCAACCGTAAATGTTACTTCATAGAATATACGATTGTTTACAAAAAATGGTTTTACCTTTTGCACATAGGCACGTTCATTGTATGAGTTAGGAGTGGCATGTTCACTGGGCTTAACAATTCTAATTGCTATTTTTTTATAATATTCAATTAGATTTGTATCCAAATTCAGAGGAAATTCATTAATGTTTTCAAGAACATCCATATTATATTATAATTGTTCTTAAGATACTCCTTAATTTTTAGCAAATACTCATAATATTTGAGCATTAATCTTTCAGAACCGCCCTCATCAAAGGTATAATGTGAAACAGATTTTTGAAGTAATCCGTGAAATTTACTCAAGAATCTAAGCTGACCTTTTGTTGTTATGAACTCCCATGCCTCTTTTTTATCTTTGTAATCGTTAGGGTCTGTATCAACACCGTTTGAATATACTTTTTGAGCAATGTATTCAACAAAGTTTCTAAGTTGAGACAAAATATTTTGTGATAACAGTCCTCGTTCTGAGGTGTCAAAAACCGAAATATTTCTACATATTACTCTATTTGTATCCAATATAGCTGCATCTACTTTAAGCATTAAATCAACTCCATGCAATTTTTACTGTTTTTCTTGATATGTAATAATTTTATACTTCTTATTACAAAAAACTACTTGGTTTCATTTTTATTTTCTGGTTTTGTAAATAAAAAACAAAACACTATTACCTGTAAAATAGGAACACCTATAATATTTACCCATATTGTTCCCAAGGTTGGAAGTTTAGAAAAAATAAAACCGAATAAAGATCCAATAATTATGCAAAAAATAAAAATCAACAAATTGTTTTTTATAAAATAGGAAAAAGTTAATTTGTGTTCCTTATCTTTTTGAAAGAGTATAACAACACCTACCAAGAAAAATAGAGAAGCTCCGCTTAAAAATTTTGCCCAATATTCAAAAGCACTGTCTTCTTTGTTTTCAAAGAAGGTTGACATATTTTTATCTTGAGCTACTTTAATTTCTTCAATGATGTTGTTATACTCATCGAGCAGTACAGCTGATTCCTCTATTTCTTTTCCACTCAATGATACCAAATTTACTAAATTGTCAATTCTTTTTTCTATTCTACTATAATATAAGAAATTGGCGTCAACATAAGGAAATACTATTATTGCAATAACAATTACTATAATTAATATTCCCCAAAAGATTTTGCTGTGTTTTCCAGTGGCTAAATTTTTAATTAAATCAAATATTTTTTCACCCATCGTGTTTTCCTCTTGTAAAAATTTTTATTTAATTCAGCATAATCATATTTTTTTAATCTATGATATTAGTGTATACAGTAACAACTAAAATTCAATAACAATAGCACAAATGAAGAAAATTTGACAATAAATGTAGAATTTTATACTTCGAGTTAAATAAAAAATTGCTTAAAGTTGCAAACATTTTGCAAACATTCTAAGTTAAAATGGTGTAATAACACATAAAACTGCATAAGATAAAAAGGGTAGTTAAACACGCAAAACCATTGATAAATAAGGGATTGTGGGAGAATTTATAATATCAGCAAAGAATACATAATATCTACACTTTTTTACTCCTAAGGATTAGATGTGAGTTCGATTCTCGCAGGGGGTGCCAAAAAATTCGACAAGTTTTAACTTGTCGAATTTTTTATCCAATCCGAAGGATTGGCGTGTAATCACGCATAGCGTTAGTAATCGCCGTAGGCGTATGTCATCACCTTAGTACTTTCCTTCTTCGGATTGATTACATACAGTTGAAAAACAACTGATTCCATGCACAACTTCGTTGTGATTACATTCCGCCTTGCGACGGATACAAACAAGGCTTCGCCTTGTTTGTACCGTTTTTTTCGGCTTTTTCTTTTCTATAAATCAAGCTCAAAAAGGTAAAAATCGCACATTTTCTCATCAGCAGAATACCGTTCTATAATGAGAAAAAGTGCGATTAAAAATTGAAATTCAAAAACCGAAAAATTATCCTGCTGATTTTTTGCCTTGTAAAGAACCTGTTAATAACTTATCGTTGGGTTTGATTCTTATTTGCAAGTTTAATAAGTTTTTCGGCTAATTTAACCCCGGAAAAAGCACCCATAATTGTTCCGCCTATGGGAAATACTTTTTGCCCTGCTATTGAGGCGTTCTTTATCCCCGGCATATGCCCCCTGCCAAAGCGCAAATATATAAGTGGATTCCAGCTTTCCGGCATCCAACCTCCGTAGTTTACACCGGTATAGCGATAATAAGTTAACGGTGTAACCATATCACAAAGCTGTAATTTTCCGCGCATATCAGGAAAACGTTCTTCAATGGAAGCAGCAACGATTTCAGCTACTCTGCATTTTTCTTGCTTGTATTGCTCTCGACTGACATCGCTAATCTTTTTCCATTCCAAAAAATCTTTCTCATTCTGATAAAGTGTTACTGAAATTGCCGGATTGTCAGTACCTGTGTTTCGTTGAATACGAACAGAAAATTTATTCAAATATCTGCTGCCGACTTTAAAAGGTGTGCATGGTATTGATATATTATCTGCTATATTGTAAGCATCTGCACAATTCAAGCTGAAATATAACATACATGAGCTCGTAATATGTTCTTTTTTCATTACTTTTTCTAATGTAGGAAGCTTTTTGTTTGAATTATTCATAATTGTGTTAATCGATGAAATATCGTTAGAAAAAATCACATAGTCAAAGTTGCTCACGGTATTATCATCAAATTTCAATGCACAAATATTTCTGTTTTTAATAATCACATCAATCAGGTTGCTATTAAAACTTACTTCACCACCGAATTTGATATAATTATTATACAGAGTTTCTGTCATTTCTTGTTGATTATTATCCGGAACACCAAAATTACCGGATGACATAAATGACCATAAAACAATATATTGCAGAACACTTCTGTCGCTATTCAACACATCAGAAAAAAATGTTCTTAACTCTTGCCCTTTGATTTTCTTGCTGTATTGCTTACAATTCATTATTCCGTAATACATAACATCGGGAATCACAGTAAAACAGTTTAAAAACAAACGAAACAGTCGGTTGAATACATCACCGCTTGTTTTGGTAATCAACGGCAACTCGATTTTTTGAAATTTTTTGACCGATTTACCCAGTCTTAAAATTCTTTTTTTATCCTGTGGACTGATTAAAATCAACTCATTAACAGTTTTATCAAAATCCTTATAAATACCAACAGAATGATTGTTCCACGAGAATGAATTAAAACAATTTTTAACTTCCGGTGGCTTTTTGAACATACCTAAACTTTGCCACATATCATTAGCAAAAGTACTTTGAGCGGTACCATAAACAAATTCTAAAGCATTGTTAATGAGTATGTTTTTTTTATATACGGCTATAACTCCCCCCGGTTTATCCGTTTTTTCAAAAATAACGGTATCTATACCGGCTTTTTGCAAGATTATTCCTGCGCTCATTCCGGTGACTCCGCAACCGATAATTGCAACTCGCATGTCATTACCTCGTATTCTTATTTTCAATCTGTTCGTTATAACACCTGTAATTACATTTAATATTTTTATAGTATCATAGAATTATATTATTTACAATGATTTTTAAATCTCATATATTCGTTTTATATCTGCTGTTTGAAACTCTGTATTCTTAAATTATCCGTTTTTACAGAATAAAAAAGAAGGATAATTATCCCGAACTGATACCAAGATACTCTCCATTTAATCATTGCAATAAGCCTTTATTTCTGTTAGAATAGTTGGCAGAAATAAAGGCGGTGATTTTTTATGGAAAAGTATAAATATGTCGATCCTATGATAGGCACTGTGGGGGATGATCAGAGTGAAAGTCCTCACGGAGGCGGAAAAACTCATCCCGGGGCCTGCACTCCCGGGGGAATGGTACAGCTGTCTCCCGATACTGTTACCGGCGGTGACAACGGCACCGGGTATAACTACTGTTACGATACAATCGAGGGCTTCAGCTTTAATCATATGAGTGGTATCGGCTGGTACGGGGACTTAGGTAATATTCAGATTATGCCCGTAACCGGAGAAACTGATCTTCGTTCAGGCTCTAACCGTGAAATTCCCTTCAACAAAGGAACCCGGGGCTGGAAATCAGCTTTTTCACACGACAGAGAAAAAGCCACGGCGGGATATTATTCCGTTATGCTTGACCGATATAACATAAAAGCCGAATGCACAGTAGCACCCCACACGGGAATGCTTCGTTTTACTTATCCCGAAAAATCGGATGCAAGGGTAATTTTTAATTTTTCAAGAAGAATAGGCGGCAAAGCAGACTTTGAAGAAATAAAAATACTGAGCGACCGCAAAATTGAAGGCACCGTTATCTGCACTCCCAAAGGCGGCGGCTTCGGCAGAGGCGGAGGAAACATTTCCTATAACCTGCATTTTGTCTGCGAGTTTTCAATTCCCGCAAAAAAGCTGCAGTTCTTTTCAAATGAAGAATTCCAAAAAGACGGACTTACTTCCTTCAGCAATGAAGACACTGGCTTACTTGTCCATTTCGGTGATAATCTTACCGAGCCGATTCTTATTAAATGTTCAATTTCATATACGGATATTGAAGGAGCAAGAAAAAATTTTACGGAAACAAAAGGCTTCGATTTTGAAAAAATGAAATCAGAAGCCGAGCAGCAATGGGAAAATGTTTTCTCCTGTGTTGACGTGGAAGGAAATGATGAAACCGACCTTAAGATATTCTATACCTGCCTTTATCACACTCTTTTAGACCCGCGTATATCCGCTGATATTGACGGAAGATTTGCGATTGAGGGCGAAATTCTGAAGGACGACTCATACACCCACAGAACAGTATTCAGCGGATGGGATGTTTACAGAAGTGAATTCCCTCTCCTCTCACTTATACGTCCCGATATGGTAAATGATGAGGTCAATTCTCTTCTTAAAATAGCCCAAATGAAAAACTCTTCCTTCCCCCAGTGGGAGCTTATGAGTATCAATGCCGGCTGTATGGTAGGCGACCCCGGACTTATTGTTGTTTCTGATGCATATGTAAAGGGTATCAGAAATTATGATACAGACAAAGCTTATAAAATTGCAAAGGCTTCGGCACTGTCAGCAAAAGAGCTTTTCGGAAAAGAATTTCACTCAGTGCATCCCCACAGCACACAATATACCAAGGATGCCTTTGTGCCGAAAAAACTCAGCGACACACTTGAATTTTTACTTGCCTGTTACACATTATCCCGTTTTGCCTCTGAAAAAGGGAAAAAAGAGGATGCCCGCTATTTTGAAGACAGAGCAAAGAAATATAAAGAGAATTTCAATCCCTTACTCGGATTTATGGCACCGAGAAAGGAAAACGGAAAGTTTATGTGGATATGGGGAAAATATGACGATAATTGCTGTGTTGAAAGCAATATTTTCCAGCAATCCTGGTTTGTTCCCTATGACATAAAGGGACTTTCCCGACTTTTCGGAGAAAAAAGAACGGTAAAGCTTCTTGAAACATTCTTCCGCAAGGCAAATCTCGGCGCGCTGTGGAGTGAAGATTATAACCATTCAAACGAGCCCTGTCACAATATCACCCACTATTTCAGTATGCTGGGGCTTCCCCACCGTACACAGTACTGGACAAGGCGGGTTCAGAAAGAAGCCTACCGCTTAGGTGCATTCGGCTTCTGCGGCAATGAAGACGTAGGACAGCTTTCAGCCTGGTATGTACTTTCTGCACTGGGCTTTGCACAGTTGTGCCCCGGATATCCCGCATATTTTATAAACACACCTCTTTTCAGAAAGGCATCGGTAAAGCTTGATAAAACCTATCATTCCTGCAGTGTATCGGATACCTTTACCGTAGAATGCGACAAAGATCCTCTCACATATCCTTATATAGAAAAGGCAGTTCTCAACGGAAAAGAAATCAAAAATGCCTTTCTAACATATGACGAAATCGCCTCGGGAGGAAAGTTCACTCTTTCTCTCTCTAAAACACCTTGTGAAAGCTCATTGACACAGGTTCCCGAAAACTTCTTTTAATCTGTCCGGTAAAAAACGTATTACAACTACCGTTCATACGTGTTTATACTGTATACAAACGGATATCAATTGACTGTAATTTTTTGCTGTGATATAATTTTTATCATATAATACCGACTTTTCGGGCGATTTATATAATGAAACGGAGATAAGAAAAATGAACAATCAACAAAACTCAAACTATTATAACAACACAGCTCCATATTCATCAATGCAGGGAGCACCGCAGGGCAATAATCAGAGCAAAAAGCCTGTTGTTATTATACTTGTGGCTGTATTCGCCTTCCTTATCTGTGCAATAGGTGTTGTTGCGGGGATTCTCATTTTTACCGCGCAGGACTCTTCGGGAAAGATCGTAGAGCTTTTAGAAGACCGTAAATACAACGAAGCATATGACCTTTATGAAAAAAAATACGGCGACGGAAAAAGCGATGACAAGCTCGAAGATGCACTTTATAACCGCCTTTGTGATCTTGAAGATGAATATGCAGAAGGCGACATAACAAAGAAAAAAGCACTTGAAGAGGTAGATACCATAGAAAAAATGGATATTGAAGCTCTTGAAGAAGATATTGAAAAAACAAGAGAATACATTGAAAAACTGAATATTGACAATAATTCGGGTTCTTCTTCAGATTCATCATCGGAAGAAACTACATACATTCCCTTTACACCGGAACCCACTAACCTTCCCGCTGAAAAGCTTCCCGAACAGACCATTTCACAGACTCCTGTTATTTCTTATGCAACAACATTAACAGGTACCGTATTACCCGCTTCAAACGAAGATTCCCGCCGTTCTTTCGGTGCGGAAAAAGCAATTGACGGAAGCTACGATTCCTGCTGGTGTGTAAACACATCCTCCACAGGCGGTGCAGGTGCATCCATACGCTTTACCCTTACAGAAAAAAGCTATGTTCACGGCATAAGAATAATAAACGGAAACAACTTCCACCCCTCAGAAGATATTTACCGCAGTAACGGTCAGGTAAAGAGCTTCACACTTACCTTCAGTGACGGAACAACCAAAACTTTAACTGCGAACTACAACGGTACTGCAAGCAGCTCCTATCAGGATTTTGCATTTGATGCCCCTGTTGCTACTGAATACATAAAGCTTACCGTAAATTCAGGTTATCCGGGTGTTAAATACACAACAAACGTTTGTCTCGGTGAATTTGCCGTATATTAATAAAGTTATGAAAAAGATAATTTCAATTCTTGTTATATTAAGTCTTATTTTTTCCCTTGCTTCATGCGGTTCTTCTGAAGAAGAGACAACCAAAGAACATAATACCTTGCCCGGGGAAACCGAAGAAAACGAATCCGTAACATTTGGAGAAGAAAGCGAAATTCCCTTTACCGATACGGAAGATTTTACTGAGATAAAACAGGCGGCAGACGGCATTGCTTCTTCCTACGGTGCCGTGGGTGTTCAGGCTGCTGTAATAAAAGGCGGAAAGCTTTATTACACCTATGAATACGGCAAGGCAAATACCGAACAGGATAAGGCGGTCACTCCCGACACAAAATTCCGTATAGCATCCCTGTCAAAGCTTGTTACCGATATAATTTTTATGGCACTCGCAGATGAAGGTAAGGTTTCACTTGATGCGGATATAAGCGATTATCTCGGATTTACTGTCAGAAATCCCTACTTCCCCGACAGTGTTATAACGCCCGCAATGCTTATGTCACACACGGGAAGTATTATTGACACATCAGCTTTTCTTGATTCCCGTCTTTCGGGTTCTTCAACTCCAATAAAAACTCTGCTTTCGTCTGACAGCTTTTCATATTCAAGGCCCGGAGAAAGCTATACCTACAGTAATTTCTCGGTAGCACTCATAGGATGCATTGCAGAGCTTGTTACAAACACTCCCTTTGAAGAACTTGCAAAGAAATATGTATTTTCACCTCTGGGCATTGATGCGGGCTTTACGGGGACAGCAATAAACGGGCAGGAGCTTATTGCAACTCTCTACGGTAACGGCGGTTACAGTGTTGAACAGCAGTTAGCTCTCGGTTGGCACGAAACTCTCGGTCAGACCCATCACCTTGTGCAGGGCAATCTTACAATAAGCGCAAAGGATTATATGAATATAGCCGCAGTTCTTTCAAACGGCGGCGTGAGTGCAGACGGCACAAGAATATTAAGCGAAGAAAGTGCAGCCGAGCTTCTTAAGGTCCGTTATGACAGCGGCTCCTTCAAGTCCTGCTTCGGTCTTCTTAAGCAGACAAATGTTATAGAAGGCACCGAAGTATGTACACATACGGGAAGTAATTTCGGTATGTTCTCTGCTTTTGTTATAGACCCTGTAACAGGTAACGGTGTTGCAGTTCTTACATCGGGCGCACCCGGCACAAAAGACACTGCAACGGATATTTACAGTATATGCCTTGAAATTATCCGTGAGCTCTACCCTCAATAAAAATCAGGAATCCGGATTTCGGAATTCTGAGAAGTTCTGTATACAGATTTGTGCATTTTTGAAAATTATCAAAAAAAATCTGATAAACTTTTAAATTAAAACAGGCTTAGGTTTACTTTGTTTTCAGTAAACCTAAGCCTTATTATATTTACTTTTTAGGAACAATAAAATTATGACTCTGCGCCGTTTGCGTCTGTAAGCTCAGCTTCTTCTGCGGCACGCTTACTTCTTACAAAAGCATAAATGGGTTCAAGTCTCTTTTTATCAAGGGGATAACCGAATTTCATAAGAAGCCATACACCGGTATAAACAACAGCGGGAATAACTGTACAAATGAACATAATTTTCTGGCTTGTACCGTCAATAAAGCCTGACATATCGCCGTTGTAGTTTGCCCACTGCAAAAGGAAAAGTCCGCTGCCGTCGGCTATGGTCTGACCGAGCTTTCTTGAGAAGGTATAAACAGCATAAACAGCACTTTCGTTACGTATGCCTGTTTTATATTCCTGATAATCTATAACGTCCATAACAACAGCCCAGCAGGTAAGGCTTACAAATGTATAGCCGAAACCTATAAGAAGAAGGCTTGACATAAATATCCATGCAGGAAGTCTTCCGTTAACGGGGTCGATAAAATTCAAAAAGCTCTGATTATTTGCAAGCACGGCAACCAATACGGAAGCTGCAGCGGCAATAACGGAGAAGTTTCCACAAAGTTCTTTTTTGCCGAATTTCTCAACAAGCTTCGGGGTAAGAAGAACAAAAATAACCATGGGAAGATAGTTGCAGATTGTTCCTACTGTACCAAGTCCCGTGTTAAGGAAATAGTTTTTATAAAGATATGCATTAAAAGAATTAAACTGAAGCTGACCGCTTATAAGCACACCTGCGAGTGCCACGGTTACAAAGGGACGGGACTTAAGAAGTCCGAGATATGTACCCTTGAAATCAATTTTGGGTTCGGGAGCCGAGGGTACTCTTTCCTTTGTGGTTTTGAATCCCCACAGGTAGAAAACGATTGAAAGTATACCCATAACAAGACCGAAAACAAACATCTTGTTTCCGTCTGCATCCTGAAGCACCTTACCCGTAACGTCCTTCATAGGTTCTCCGTTTGCATCAAGCCTTACGGAGTAAATAAGCATGGGAGCAAGAAGTGAAACCACGGCACCGCCTATGCCCGAACCAATGGAACGGAAGGTGGAAAGAAGGGTTCTGCCCTTTGGGTCATCAGTGATAACAGATGCAAGTGAGCCGAAGGGAATATTCATGCCCGTGTACATCATTCCGTATGCAGTATATGCCACAAGTGAAATTATAAACAGTATAACCGTATTTGATGTAAGCAGATTATACGGTAAAAAGCAAAGCACGGTAGACACACCGAGAGGTACTGCGACCCACTTAAGATAGGGACGGAATTTTCCGTCCTTCGTGGGAGGTCTTTTAGCTACCATAGCACCCCATATTGGGTCATTTATACAGTCCCACAAACGCGTAATAATAAGCATAACCCCTGCAGCTGCTGCGGGAATCTTCAGAACATCTGTCATAAAAAGCTTGAGATATCCCGAAATGTACGTAAGATTAAACATATTACCTGCTTCGGCAATGGTATAACCTGCAGCTTCTTTTATGCCTATCCTGTTAGGATGAGTATTTATCTCTTCAGGCTTTTTTTCTTTTGCCATATTATCAAGTCACCTTCTTATATATTATATCTAAATAATACCACCTTAATAAAGAAAAAGCAACACCGTAAATAAACCTGTAAAGCACAAAAGCTGATAAAAAAACCTCAAAAAAGTGCTGAATGGTACATTTATAGTATTGATTAAAAACAATTTATAAGTATAATATATATATTGCTTATTTTTACGGAGGTTTTACAATGAAAAAATTTGCAGCCATTCTTTTAAGTGCACTCTTCATATTGTCTCTTGGCGCCTGCGGGGAAAACCCTGCAACGGAAAGTACAGATAAATCAGGAGAAGACGGAACTTCTGTTTCTGCTGATGAGGGTGCATCGGGAGAAGAAACCACCGCTCCCGCAACAGTACTTACCGACGGAAAAATAATCAGAGGCTCCATAGAAGAGAATGTTTTCAAAAACACCTCCACAGGCGTAAGATTCAAAAAACCTGCATCCTGGGTATTTGCAACAGATGAAGCAATTGCCAATAAGTTTGATATAAGTGCATCTCAGCTTGACAGAAATGTTTTTGAAAACACCGTTGCCGAGATGTCAATAATATACGATATGATGGCTACAGACCCCGATACCAATGCAACAGTAGTTGTGGCATACGAAAATATTGCCCTTACTTACGGTAAAGATATAACCGAAGAAGAATATTTTGAAGGGCTTAAAAAACAGCTTGAATCAACAGTAATGGAAATTACCTTTGAAGAAAAAATCAAAACAGAAAACCTTAACGGCTTCACATATAAAAAGCTTGAATCCACAAACACCACCAGCGGCTACAGCGTAAATCAGACATATTATGTAAGACCCGTAGGAAACTATTTCTGCACCGTCCTCATCACCACCATAGGCGACGGACAAATTTCAAAAATAGAATCAATGTTCTCATAAACAAAAACAGGCTTAAGTCTACTGAAAAAGTAAACTTAAGCCTGAAATCATAATTTGCAGGGCTGTAAGCCCTACGAATTATGATTTATATTTCTGTTTTCAGGCATTCATAACCTGAAAGCTCATTACTTCTGCTGTCGGGCTGGTGGCCGCCGGCATAGAGAGTTACTTTTCCGTCGGGAGCTACCCTTTCACCGTTTTCAAGTACTGCCTTTATCCAGTATTTATCAACATCAAATGTAACTGTCTTTGTTTCGCCTGCTTCAAGTGTAATTGCAGAAATTCCGCAAAGCTGATAGTGGGGAGTAGTTGTTCTTGAATCACTAAACTGAGCATAAAGCTGTGCTCGTTCAGCAGCATTTATTTTGCCTGTGTTTGTAACTTCAACACTCATCTTAAGCAAATCATCGGTGTTTTCAAGCACCTTTATATTATTGTAAGCAAAAGAAGTGTATGAAAGACCGAAGCCGAAGGGGAACAGAGCTTCACCTTCAATAAATCTGTATGTTCTGCCCTTCATAGAATAATCTTCAAATGCAGGGATATCGTGTTTTGTGCTGAATACTGTTACGGGAAGTCTGCCCGAGGGAGATACCTTACCCGAAAGAATATTTGCAACTGCAAGACCGCCCTGAGAACCGGGATACCATGCATGAAGAATTGCCTTTGCGTGTTTATTCACTTTTTCACCAAGGTCAACTGCACTGCCGCACATAATTACAACGATGACATTTTCACATACATCGCATACTGCTTCGGCAAGCTTTATCTGAGTTTTGGGAAGGTCAACATATCTTCTGTCGCCTTTCATAATGAAATCGTCCTGATATGTCATATCTTCACCTTCAACGTGACAGTCAAGACCCAAGGCAAGAACAGTGATATCGGCAGTACTTGCAGCAGCAAGACCGTCACTTAAAAGATAACCGTGTCCGTCGTGGTAAAGAAGCTTTTCAACACAGTAGTTAGAACCCTTTGTAACAGCAATATCGGCTTCGGGGAATACTCTTCTGATACCGTCGGCAACGGTTACGTATTCGGAGGCAAGACCGTTATAATTTCCCTCAAGTGCAGTTACGGAAAGCGCATTGGGTCCAACTACAGCAATTCTTTTATCCGTATTTTTATCAATAGGCAGGAAGCCGTTTTCGTTCTTGAGCATTACAACGCATTCTTCTGCAGCTTTAAGATTAAAAGCTCTGTGCTCCTTGCAGTCAACTACCGTATACGGAATATCACTGTAGGGACGCACTTCTTCAAATTCACCCAAAAGATGACGTATTGTATAAAGTCTTTCACAGCATTCGGTGATTTCTGCTTCGGTAACAAGATCCTGTTCGTATGCATCAACAAGTGCTTCGTAGGTTTCGCCGCAGTTAAGGTCACAGGTGCTCTTAAGTGCCAGCGCAGCAGCTTCAGCTTTTGTTTCAACGATATGATGGTCACCGCAGATATCGGCAATTGCCCAACAGTCCGAAACCACATAACCGTCAAAGCTCCAGTCTTTTCTGAGAACCTTGCTTAAAAGATAAGAATGTGCACAGCAGGCTTCGCCGTTTGTTCTGTTATATGCACCCATAACACCCGATACACCGTTTTTAACAGTGTGTTCAAATGCGGGAAGATAGGTTTCGTGCATATCCTTCATAGATATTTTTGCATCAAAGCCGTGACGAAGTCCTTCGGGGCCCGAATGACCTGCAAAATGCTTTGAGCAGGCAGATGCCTTAAGGAATTCGCCTTCGCCCTGAATACCCTTTATAAGTGCAGAACCGAGTGTTGCGGTAAGGAAGGGATCTTCACCGTAGGTTTCCTGACCTCTGCCCCAACGGGGATCACGGAAAATGTTTATATTGGGAGTCCAGTAAGTAAGGCCCTTAAAAATATCATAATCACCGAATTCTATGCTCTTATTATACTTTGCTCTGCCTTCGGTAGAAATAACATCACCGATCTTATTTACTGTTTCGGGATTAAAGGTTGCTGCCATTGCAATTGCGTGGGGAAATACCGTTGCTGTACCTGCCCTTGCAACACCGTGGGCTGCCTCGTTCCACCAGTTATATTCTTTTATTCCAAGTCTTTCAATGGCGGGAGAATTATACAGAAGCTGTGTCATTCTCTCTTCCACTGTCATTTTTGCCACAAGCTCTTTTGCTCTTAACTTAGCCGTATTTTTATCCATAAATTATACCTCTCTTTCGGTAATCGTATTAATTATACTTAAAACACAGAAATAAACAAGATATTTTTACTAATTACCTGTGAAGTATTTTGTAAAAAAACATAATTGTTAAAGTATTGATAATTTGATATACTGAAAATATAAACCCAAAGGAGGAACAGCTATGAAAAAGTTTCTTGCAGTTTTAATGTGCATATCACTTATGTTTTCTTGTTTCATTATCACATCTTTTGCAGAAGATGCACTCCCCGAAAGCGAACACAATTATCAGAATAATTTTTACGGAGAATGGACCTATCAGGGAGATAAAAATGCAAAAGGGCTTCTTATAACCTTCTCTTACGACACATATGTTGAATTTTCATTTACAACGGATGTTATTTTCCCGGCATATCAAGGCGGAAATATAACCGTGGGTGACCTTGTAAACAGCTCTTACTGGAGCAAAAGAGGTGACTTTATAGGTATTTACGACGGTTACGGTGAACTTATTGATACATACGATGGCTATGACCTTGCAGGTAAAACCGTATTTGCAGGCGGTAACAGCTTCACAATTGTTCTGTCCTCAGATGAAGAATACAACTACTACGGTTTTAAGGTAACAAATGTTACCCCCTGCTACAGTGAAGATGTATCGGAAATTACCTACGTTTCAGGCTTCAGCGAAACAGGCAATGTAACAAGATGCTATCAGAGAAATACCGAAATTGAAACCATAAAAAAATTTGAAAACAATAACGGCTCACTCAATCCCGAACTTCACGCACTCGCAGGCTGGGCAACGGAAGAAAACGGAAGCATCGTATGCGGCACAAAAACTCCCGTAACAGCAAATTTTGATACACTCACCCTCTATGCCGTATGGACAAAAGTAGCTTTAGCACCCGAAGAAGTGTTCCCCTTCAGAAACAGCTCCTCTTATTTTGTCATTGACGACGAAGACCGTTATTTTATGAATGAAGATGATTTCAGGATGCTTCAGATAAATCTTTACAAAACCTTCGGCCCCGGTCCCCTTCCCAATCCTGCACTTTCAATTGTTCTTGCAACCTATCCTCAGTGGCCCTGGCAGGGTTCGTGCTACGGAATAGCCGCAGTAACCGCCCTTGACCACTACGGAATAATAGATGTAAAAGCCACACAGAATGCCGAAAATCTTATTGATATGGAGCTTGACAAAGAGCTTTTAAGCTACATAAACTACTATCAGGCAGCGGTTGCAGGTTCATTCCTTATTGAAGACAAGGCATTTATTACAAACAACTTTGCATACACAAGATGTCTTTATAATATGTTCAATTCCGTAAAAGACGGCAATATAGTAATTTTCACCTTCTACGAAGGCCCCGCATTCACCACATTCGGTCACACCGTACTTTTCACAGGCGCATATACCGATGAAAACGGCAACCACGTGCTTATTGCCTACGACTGCAATTATCCTATGAACTATTATGAAGGTGACTATTCAACAAGATTCATAATAGAACCCGATTTCAGCGATATTCATTACGAAAATGCGGATTCCATAGGTGCAATTAACTGGACAGACGATTTTTCACAGTTCAAAGCCTTCGACATAGACGGCAACACCGACACACTTGCCTGGTACAAAGCGCTGATAAATCACTTTATAGAAATGTTCACAAGATTCTTCAATCTTATTTTTAACGGACTGAAGAAATAATCAAATGATAAAACAAAAAAAATGCTTTCAAATCAAAAAGCGTATAATTGCAAAAAGTCTTATATAACCTGACAGAATCCCATTAAAACAGACACTTGAAGTAACCGAAATTTCAAGCCTGTTTTAAGGGATTTTTTCATAAAACAAAAATGCGATATTCTGTTAAACTATTCTCAAATTATGTTTTTCCTGTAACAAATAACAAATATTGAAATCCTGATAACTTTATGCTAATATAGATAACCGATATAAATATCTTACATAATTGTTCAGTCAAAACCTTAATAAAGGAAGTAATATTTTATGAAAAAAAGAACATTAGAAGGTTTACTTATTCTGCTTTCACTGACACTTATTCTGTCATCCTGCAATATGTCGGTGTTGCTTGATAAGTTCAATGATAAAGAAGTGAACAATCCGCAGGAACCTCAGACAAATGAGCTTATTACCCTTCCGGATGCAGAAGATGCAACTCAGGAAGCTATTTCTGACGATATTTATAATATCGATAATCTGACACTGCGCGAAAAGGTGGGACAGATGTTTATTGTCCGTCCCGAAGTGCTTGACAGTACACTTTCCGAGGCTACGGCAGTTACCGAAAATATGAAGCAGTTTATGGAAAAATATCCCGTTGGCGGTGTTGCAATGTTTGCAATTAACATCACAGGAGCTTCACAGATAACAACCTTCAATACAGACCTTCAGGCAACAAGCAAAATCCCCTTGTTTATTGCCGTTGATGAGGAAGGGGGAAATGTTGCCCGTCTTGCAAATAAATCCGTATTAGGACTTAAAAAATATGAAAGCGCTGCAGCTGTGGGCAAATCCGGCAATCCTGCAGACGGTCTTGAAATGGGCAACACCATAGGCTCATACCTAAGAAGCTTTGGTTTCAATATGAACTTTGCACCTGTTGCGGATGTAAATACAAATCCCAACAACACCGTTATAGGCAACCGTGCATTTTCATCCGACCCTGCTATAGCCTCAGATATGGCACTATCTATGGCACAGGGGCTTAAAAACAATCAGATAATTCCTGTGTTCAAGCACTTCCCCGGACACGGAGATACAAACGAAGACAGCCATTCCCTTCTTGCGGTAAACAGCAAAACCCTTGAAGAAATGGAATCCTGCGAGTGGCTGGCATACAAAAATCTTACAAAAGATGATTGCGTTATGGTAGGTCACATTGCAACTCCCAATTTAACCGGCAACAACACTCCCGCAACTGTATCTTATCAGCTTATTACCGATTATTTAAGACGTTATCTCGGTTTTGAAGGACTTATTATGACAGATTCACTTCTTATGGGTGCAATTACAAACTCTTATACATCTGCCGAGGTATGCATACAGGCTATAAACGCGGGATGCGATATCCTGCTTGAACCCGCAAGCTTTACCGATGCATTTGAAGCTGTGGTAAAAGCGGTTGAAAACGGTGAAATCAGCGAAGAACGCATAAATGAAAGTGTACACCGCATATTGGAGTTCAAAAAAGAAAGACACGCCGCTCTTGTGTCTGTAGGTTAAACCTCAATTCAATCTGTACGAAGGTGATAAAATGAAAAGCATTAAAAGAGGCAGAGCGCCTTCATTTTCAGCAGGTATTGCAAGTATCGGCGCCGCTATCTTCGGCTTGATATGGACCATACTTGTTATTTCAAACGGAGGCGGACTTTTCGGATTATTCGGTCTTGTTTTTGTTGCAATAGGTATCAGCAATGCAGTTATAAACTTCAGAAATGCAACCGGCAAAAACAGATATTCCGAGTATGATATAACAGATTCTTCTGAAGAACCCGACCCGCTCAACGAGCGTTTCGGCAATCCTTACGCCGAAACAAATATTCCCGGCAACAACAGTGAATATTGTCCTTATTGCGGAACAAAAGCCGAAAGAGATTTTGAATTCTGCAATAAGTGCGGAAAAAAGCTGCCCGATTGATATGATGAAAAATTTCAGTTATGAATTAAAAAAAGCATTAAAAGCTACCTTTCCCGTATTTTCCGGATATATAGTCCTCGGCTTTGGCTTTGGTATTGTTCTTCACTCCAAAGGCTTCGGGGTACTGTGGGCATTTTGTATGAGTTTATTTATATATGCAGGCTCAATGCAGTATGTTGCAATAGACCTTTTGTCGGGCGGGGCATCGGTAATAACCATGGCTGTAACCACAGTCCTCGTAAATGCACGGCATTTGTTTTACGGCATATCAATGATAGATAAATATAAAGGAACAGGCAAACTTAAGCCCTATCTTATTTTTGCCCTCACAGATGAAACATACTCACTCGTGTGCACAGAGGAAGAAGAAAACACCCACAGATATCATTTTCTAATATCACTGTTTAATCACATCTACTGGGTATCAGGTTCGGTAATCGGGGCGGCAGTAGGCTCTGCCTTTGATTTTGCGCCCAAGGGTATAGACTTTGCCCTTACTGCACTTTTTGTTACGGTGTTTGTTGAACAATGGCTTTCAAGTAAAGACCACGCTGCCGCCATTATCGGTGTTGCGGCTTCCGTTATTTGTCTTTTTATATTCTCGGCAGACAGTTTTCTTATCCCCGCAATGCTTCTTATAACTGCATCCCTCACTTTTTTAAGATTTATAAGAAAAAGAAAGGGGGCAAAAGAAGATGCCTGATACTCATTCGGCAATTCTTATTGCAGTATGTGCCATAGTTACTGCGGCACTGCGCTTTATTCCCTTTTTTGTTTTTTCGGGTAAACGGAAAACACCTGCTTTTATAACCTATCTCGGAAAGGTTCTTCCATTTGCTATAATGGGTATGCTTGTGGTATTCTGCCTTAAAAACACATCTGTTATAACCTATCCCCACGGTATCCCCGAGCTTATATCCGTAGCCGTTGTGGCAGGTCTTCATATATGGAAAAGAAATACGCTTTTAAGCATTATCGCAGGTACTGTAGTCTATATAATTCTGATAAATTTTATTTTTGTATAAAGGTGATCTTATGAAAATTATGATAGCATCGGACATTCACGGTTCTTATTATCACTGTAACAAGCTTATTGAAGCATTCGGTACAGAAAATGCCGACAGACTTCTTCTTCTGGGTGATATACTTTACCACGGCCCGAGAAACGACCTTCCCGAAGAATACGCTCCGAAAAAAGTAATTGAAGTTCTCAACAATATAAAAGAAAGGCTCCTTTGTGTAAGAGGTAATTGCGACACCGAGGTGGATCAGATGGTGCTCAATTTCCCTATTCTTGCTGATTACTGCATTCTTCAATGCGGAAGTAAAACCTTATTTGCAACCCACGGTCACAAATACTCCGAAACCGATCCTCCTCCCATGCCCAAGGGCAGTATTCTTCTTTGCGGTCACACACACGTCCCCAAATGCACTGAATACGATAATTTTATTTATATGAACCCCGGTTCTGTTTCAATTCCCAAAGAAGAAAGCCACCACGGTTATATGATATACGAAAACGATGTATTCACCTGGAAGGACTTTTCGGGCAATAATATAACGACTTACAATACACAAAATTGATAATATTACGATAAAAAACACTTCACAGCCTCTTTGTCGGGTAATGAAGTGTTTTTTTGGTCATTTTGCACAATCAAAAAAAATAACTACAATGACAAAAATTTATCGTTTTATCGTCATTTGTTAAAATTATACAAATATTAAAAAAGTGTTCAAAAACCGTTGACAAAAAGTATTGACCTGTGCTACTATGAGGGTGCAGAGAACAAGAGGTTTTCTGAAAAGACTAAAAGAGAGAGTGAGTCCGATGTACAACTAAAGCTCAAACTTAAAAGTTCAGAAAAAGCTTCTCCGATCAAGGAAAGATTGGCAAATCAGAAGATCACAGATTTAGATGACAAAAATTTGACATTCTTTATAGGTCGGAACTTTGCAAAAAAATTATGAGAGAGTGAGTCCGATGTAC